>NZ_JFZC01000038.1 GCF_000648615.1 Sporolactobacillus terrae DSM 11697
TCCCTCGCATGGCACACATGTCCCTCGTTTATGTCCTAAGTGTCCCAAAAACATGGCATAACTGGGCTTTTGCGATGGCAATATACATATAGTTCATAAACCAAAATTTTTAGTTCTTGACGAACCAACGACTGGGTTAGACGTAAGTGCCTCAACAACTTTACTCAATTATTTAAAAGAGTTATCAAAAGATAACAAATCTATAGTCATTTCGTCACATGATCTGGATCTACTTGAATCATTTTGTACAAAAATTATATTTATAGTTAGTGGCAAAATTAAATTTTTCGGAGACATGTCTCATTTTTTAAGTAACAGTCAAAATTTGAAAATATTAACGATTAATTTTAATGGTAAATTGACTGATGATTCCATACAGTCTTTGAAAGAAAGATGCGTAGATATCGTAAATTGGAAACCTCTTGAGATAAAATTAAGCAAGCAGACTTCGATTAATTCAATATGGGATTGTTTAGCATCTGTCGTACAAATAAATAGTATTCAAGAAAAAAAACCGTCTCTCAGAGATATTTTCTTAGAGACTCAAAGAGAGAGGGCGGGGAAATGACACCAAATGAATTTAGAAACAATCGACAATTGGGTTTACGTGGATTTTTTATAGTAGTTTTAATAGAAATGAAGGCATTTTGGAATAATAAAAATATATTATATTCTAAGGTTTTGACGCCTATTTTTTATTTTCTTTTTCTTACTGTTGGTATTAAACAATCAATGGATAATTTTGAGTATCAGGGGCAAAACGTAAATTATATTCAATATACGACCATAGGAATTTTTGGTATATTGATAATTTCACAAATGTCTCAAGCGGTGTACAGAACTGTTATTGATAAAAGATGGGGATTATTACCTATAAAATTATTTAATGGAATTCGTCCAAAATACTATGTAATTGGGATGTCCACTTTTCCGTTAATTTCAGTTTTTATTCAGGTGTTGATTGTGTATAGTCTATCAGTAGCTATTCAAAATAGCATAAGCTTTTATAGTTTCATTATAATTGTATTTTTTTCTTTAATATGTCTTATATTTTGGACCTCATTAGGGATTATTATTTCATTAATGGTTAAAAATTATCAGCAGAGGGATATCTTATTGAGTGTGTTGTATTTGCCAATATCTTTTACAGCACCAACTTTTTATAGTTTAGATCATGCTCCAATTTATATACTCGTTCTATCCCATCTTAATCCTTTAACCTATCAATTAAATGCTATGAGGTCGGTTGTTTTTGGAAATATTAATTTTCAGATGATTGGCATCACGTTGGCATTATCGTTATTAATGTATTTATTCGCAGTTTTTCTTATTAAGCGCGCTCCACTCTTAAGCGAAGAAAAATAATATTTGAAAAACATTTGTGACCTTTTTGAATGGCAATTTTTTTGAGATTCAGATTTTTTGCATTTAGAATTATAAAAATAACCCACACCTATTCACAATGATCTGTACCCTGTCAAGTTGACAATCGAAATAATGAAAGCTCATTTTAATTTTTAACGTAAGCGTCAAATAATGGACACCTTCTCTTGATCAGTCAAGCATGCGATAATGCCTCTATCAAATGATCTGGAGGATGATCCATGACGCGTATCGAGTTACAAAATCTTTGGCAAGAGCGCATGAAAGATTTTGAGAAAAGTGAACAGAACGGCAAAGAATGGTGTTCGACACAAGGAATTTCACTCAGTCAATTTCGATATTGGCGACGTAAGCTAAGATTGATGCCAGCGACACCTTCAACGCATTCATGGATGACCATGGATTTTGATCGTGCACAGAAACAAGAGAGTCTTTTTGTCCATCTTGGAGTTTCAAGGATCGAGGTCCACGCCGGGTTCGATCCGGATCTGTTGGCTGATGTGGTTCGTGTGTTGCGAACGCTATGATTCGGGATTCGATCATTGAGCAAGTGTATTTAGCCAAAGGTCCTACGGACCTGAGAAAGTCGATTGATGGGTTGTCCGTTATCGTACAGGAAGGCTTTCATCTTAATCCTTTTTCCTCCTGCCTATTTGTGTTCTGTAATCGTAAGCGGGACAAGTTAAAAATCTTGCATTGGGAATATAACGGCTTTTGGCTTTATTATAAGCGTCTGGAGAAAGGAGCCTTTGCATGGCCAAAGGCTGACGATTCCTCGCCTTCTTTAAAAATTACGCGACGACAGCTGAATTGGCTGTTGGATGGCAAATCAATACACACATTTACACAATTCGTTGAAACCATAGAACTGAGTACATATAAAATCTTGATCTAGAAGGACAAGAGGGGGAATTAGGGTGTCTAATATTTATTACTCAATAAAGAATGGAGTAACAAATTTAATCAAATGGTTTCCCGTAATATGGACAGATAGAGATTATGACAATGCATATCTTTATAAGCTATTATGGAAAAAGCTACAAAATATGGCCAATATGCAAAGAAGAGAGGGTCATTCAACAAACTCAGAAGAAATAGCTGAACAAATAGAATATGCGGCAAATCTGGCACATAGGTTGTGGAAGAATAATTACCTTGAAGAAACACTTAACAAGTATGACTACTATACAAAATATCCAGCTATTGATGCTAATGAAATTATGCATGTTGCTGATCAACCAAATAAAGATGGAAATTATGATGTTACACAGAGTATAAATACGATACAATTAAAATTATTTCGTCAGTGCGGGACAGAAGCTGATGATCTTTTTGAAGAAGAACATAAACAATTATTCGATTACTTGAAAAGGTATTCGGAAAGTTGGTGGGATTGATTGAATCGTAGTTTCAGTAATAGGGAAGAACAAGTCATCATAAGCAAGAAAGAGGTTTAAAAATCCGTATCTAAGAATAGTCAAAGGAATTGACTATATTTGACCGTATTTAATGAATCCCTTCCTAAAGCTAAATATTTTTCGTTGACTCCGCTTGATGATGGTGTCTGGGCAGCGCTTTCTATACCTGGAACTGGCTCGTGGTCAAATGCGGGGATCAAACAGTTGTTTTTGACGCGTTCGCTACCCCCACGGCTGCCGATGATTTACGAATGGTTGCTGAATCCCCGCACAATACGCATCATATGGTGCACCTAGCATCTTTCATTACAATATAAAGTCCTTGCTGGAAAAGGGAAAAGGATCCAGTAATTTGTAAAACCGGTAAGATTGCGGGACGAGGCCTCCTATTTATCAAACCTTATTTAAGTATATTTAACTCATCAAAGCCCCAATAAACCAACTTTTTGCTCTTTAACTCCGTTCATAGCAAACGAGTGGGGATAAAGACAAATACAAATTAAGCAATAATGCCTATTTCACGGCGTTTATTGTGATGAATAAAAACTGTTAAAGATGATAGGGTTCCCTAGGGAATCTCTTCCAGAGAGTGGCCTCATAAATAGTGCCCTTTCCAAGCAGCTTGTTAGAAACAAGGCAAATTACTTTTCTTTCCTTTTTTATACTGACACTTACGAGGACCATATTCTTTGTTGCACATTTCTCCTATCCAGAAAAACTTTTATCAATTGGAAAAGGCCTGTGCGAACGTAGTGATTCGTACAGGTGTTTCGTAATTGTATTTTGTTACTTTGAAAAAGCTTGGTCAATAATCTTTTTCTCTTCTTCACTTAAAACGGAAAGGGGTTCACGGCAGATTCCGACATCAATCTTTTGCTTTTCAAAAAGATATTTAACTGAACGCAAGGTTCCCATTTCCATGATTGAATGGATATAGGGTAAAAGTTTAGTCAGCTGTTTTTCTCCGGCCTCAGTTTTTCCTTCATGAATCGCTTTGATCATGAACTGGATTTCATTTGGAAATATATTTCCTATAATACTTGTAATGCCGTCAAATCCTAACTGATGATTTTTAATAAGCGACAAATCATCTCCGGATAAGACCATGAATGCCTTACCCAGTTGTTTTTTGATATGGGGTACAGTATTGGGATTGCCCGCCTGTTTGAATGCAACGATTTGTGGGTTTTTGTCAATCAACTTGAAGAGTGTTTCCAGATGCAGATCGAATCCTGTTCGTGGAGGATTGTTGTAAAGCATGATTGGCAATGTCGTTGTATGGCAAATCTTTTCCACATAAGTGATCGCTTCTTGTTGGCTAATGCGTAAATAAGGAGGGAAGCCCAGCATGATACTATCGAGTCCCGATTTCTCCGCAGAAACAGCTAGGGCCATTGCATCCTTTGTTCGAACAGCAGCGACACCGCCATATAAGATCAGGTCATCTTTTGCTTCTTTTTTTACTTCGCTGAATAAAGCTGCGCGTTCTTCATAAGTCATTGAATGCTGCTCGCCGGTAGATCCGCTAATCAATAATGCAGGAACGCCCTGCTTCTTATAGTATTCGATTAAAGGGGGAATTCCTTTTAAATAGAGATCGCCATTCGTCGAAAAAGGTGTAATCATAGCGACACTGAAAGGTAAAAAAGGTTTGTTCATTTTTCCATCTCCTAATCTCTATTTTTTATACTCTTGAATTGTCAAACGAAGTCTTTGGCTTTGCCCAAGACTTGGCTGTACCCTGAACATTCCACTGTTTATTGAGCACGCTCAAGATGGCGGTCTATTTGTAAGCGGCCAAATACTTTTTTAGTTAGTGACATGAAGTAATTGAGTAGGGGTCCCCCTAAACAAACCGTTAATAGAGTTCCAACACCAATGGGTCCATTTAAAATGACTGCGATGATCAAAAATAGGACGTAAATGAGCGTCCTTGAAAAAAATATATTTGTTCTCGTTAATTCTTGAATAATTAATGTTAATCGGTCAACTGGAATCGGGGCGAAATTTGTATGTAAATAGATTGACGTTCCTAATCCGATAACAACTAAGCCGATTCCAAAATAAACCGCTTTGCTGTACCATTGTTCAGGTGTTACAAAAAAGTGCAATAAAAAAAGCCACAGATCAATACCGATTCCTGTTATAAGTGATGTTAACAACCCTAAAAATTCTGGCCTTTGTCTTTTTAATAATGAATTACAACTTATTAATAGTAAAGCAAGTATAATTTCCCAACTTCCTACAGTAAACCCTACATTTATAGATAGGCCTACCAAAAGTGCATCAAAGGGTGAAGTTCCGAGGTCCGATTGTATCGTGAAAGAAATACCAAGAGTTAATAGTAAAATGCCTAGTACATAAAAAGCATATTTCACTTTATTTTGCCACTTCCTCTTGATCAATGTTTTTGTTGTAAATGCAATAAAATTAGTTTAAATTTAATATATATCATAGTTGTTGCATATGCAATAAAAATATTTGTGAAGGAGTTAATGATGAAGGAAATTCTCCGTGAAGTTGGAATGATTGCCCGGGCACTAGATTCGATAAGCAATATAGAATTTAAAGAATATGAACTGACAAAAGGGCAGTATTTGTACCTTGTGCGAATAGGTGAAAACCCGGGAATCATTCAAGAAAAGTTAGCTGAGATGATCAAAGTGGATCGAACAACAGCAGCTCGTGCCATTCAAAAACTTGAAATGAAGGGTTTTATTGAAAAAAAAGATGATGAACATAACAAAAAAATAAAAAAACTCTTTCTCACAGAAAAAGGGAAAAAGGTATTTCCTTTTATTAAAAGAGAAAATGATTATTCGAATAGCGTTGCATTAGCGGGACTTTCCGGAGAAGAAACAGAAACGATTTTTTATCTTCTTCAAAGAGTTAGAAAAAATGTAGAAAAAGATTGGGAATTTGTAAAAAAGGGAAACAAAAGAAATTATTGATCGATAAAAGGAGTGCCATTTTAAAATGACTATAAGGATTAGCAAGTGCTGCCGTGAAGACTTACCAATACTCCAAGAAATAAGTATTGAAACTTTTGACCAGACATTTAGGGAGCAGAATTCTCCGGAAACGATGAAAGCCTATTTAGAAGAAGCATTTAATGTGAAACAGCTGGAAAAAGAAATGTCTGACCCCTCTTCAGAGTTCTTTTTCATCTATCTCAATAAAGACCTTGCTGGTTATTTGAAGATAAATGTTAATGATGCTCAGTCTGAAAAAATGGGCGATGAATCACTTGAAATAGAGCGGATTTATATTAGACGCACGTTTCAAAGAAAAGGACTTGGAAAGTATCTCATTAATCAAGCGCTGGAGATGGCCCGCATTCAAAATAAAACAATGGTCTGGCTAGGTGTTTGGGAAAAGAATGAGAAGGCAATTGCCTTTTATAAGAAATTTGGTTTTGTACAAAATGGAGCCCATTCCTTTTATATGGGTGACGAGGAACAGACGGATTTCATCATGAAAAAACCCCTTGTTTGAATTCAGAAGTTCGAATTAATCCTCTGCTCGCCCATGATGATCATTACATTAACAGAAGTGTTCTTCCATTAAAAGTTTATTCACCTCTATTAGAGGCTGCATCGATTGATTTATGGAGAACGCATGTGAGGGTGGAGTTAAAAACAATTGACAGCGACCGACCGTTCGGTTACCATTGCTGTATGAAAAATAAAGATAAAAATAAATTACAAATGATTCTTCATGCAGTTCTAAGTCTGACTTCAACGAATGATCTGGTCAATTTGTCGATCAGCAAAATTGCTGCGGCAGCAGGAATATCCAAGTCAACGGTCTATGTCTATTTTAAAGATAAAGAGGAGCTACTTTCCAAAACCTATATGTACGTAAAGGATTTGATGGACGAAGGTATTGCCGAAGTTGAAGCGAAGCATCCGGATTTAGATGAACGCATCGGCGCATTCATTCGCCACTTTGTTCAGCGCTATCAGCGTTATCCTAAAGAAGCGAAATTTATGGAGGCGGTTCAAACCAATCCGAGTGTAGTCAGCGAAGAGGCGCACCAATATGCCGAAACGACGGCTGCGCCTATTTACAGGGCTTTTGAAGAAATAGTTGGAAATCCGGAGTTTGTTCAGGCACCGGCCTATGTGTACGCGACTTTCTTTTCTTTACCTATGAAAATGGCAGAGATCAATGGGACAATGACAGATTCGGAACTGGATTCGATCATTTGTATGGTGCTGAATGCAATGAAAAGGCGTTAAAGATTGACGGGAGCGCAGAAATGCGCTTTTTAATAAAATATAAAAAGACCGAACGTTCGGTCTTGATAGGAGCCATAATCATGCAAAATGAAAAAAGAGTGGTATTAATTACAGGCGCATCGTCAGGTATGGGGTATGCAAGTGCTAAATATTTTCATGATCACGGTTGGGTCGTTTATGCAGGTGCCAGACGAACGCAACGTATGAAAGATCTGAATGAACTCGGCATTCATGTCCTCCCGTTGGACGTTACAGACAATGAATCAAATCAAAATTTTGTCGAGACGGCAATAAAAGAACAAGGCCGAGTCGATGTATTGATCAATAATGCAGGTTATGGAGAGTACGGTCCACTGGAAGAAGTTAACCTTGAAAATGCCAAATATCAATTTGATGTCAATTTATTTGCGGCCGGTGAATTGTCTAAGCTGGTCTTGCCGCTGATGCGGAAGCAACAATTTGGACGGATGATCAATGTGACGTCGGTTGGAGAAAATGTTTATATGCCTCTTGGTGGATGGTACCATGCGACTAAAGCAGCGCTGGGGATATGGTCAGATGTACTCGATATGGAAATCAGACAATTTGGTCTCCGGAGCATTGTGATTCAACCGGGAGCTACTCAGTCTGAGTGGGGAGACATAGCAATGCAAAAAGCGGAAAAGAATTTAAAAGCAGACTCACCCTATAGGAAACTCGTGCTGGCGATCAAGAAGCTTTTATTTTCTTTTCAAGCATCGGCAACGTCTGATGATTTAGCAAAAATTTTCTATAAAGCTGCGACGGATTCAAATCCCTCAAGAAGGTATTATCATTCATTAACAGATAGAATTGCGGTACGGATTGCAAGAAATCATCCGTCCCTTTGGCGCTTTGGCATGTGGAAAATGATGCGTCGAATGGGAAAATGACGAAGTGAAAATGTCGTCATTAAAACGACTCTGTTTAACACGATTTTGGCGAGAATTCCCCGCTTCAAGCTTTGCGAGAAGCTAAGCGGTAAGATGAATCGCTTTCTTTAGTGTCTCGTTACCATTGGCAATAATCACGATTGACTAGAATAAGCGTTCGCACTATGATTTGTGTATAAAAGGATTTCCTAAGCAGGTGGGTGAGCCCATGATCCAGAAAAAAGCCTACACGTTTAGACTGTATTCCATCAAAGAACATAAAACAGGGTTCCGGTCTTTATATGCATCTGAAGCAACATGAATTTTTCCGAATTTATCACCTATGTGGGAGACGATCAATAGATGGAAAGTTTTGGGATTGCTACTCTTTTACCGAATCCGCAGCTGAACAGGCATCACTTCTTAGAATGATGCCTGTTCATTATTTTGTGCTTATTTATTCATCTTGATGAGCTCTTCTATTGATAACCCGGTTAATTCGGCGATGGTGTGGAGGTCTATTTTCTTTTGAAGCATACGCAGCGCCATCTCTTTTCGAGCTTCTATTTTGCCTTCAGTTTTACCTTTCTTCAATCCGCGATCATAGAATGAATTCGGCCATTTGATGACTTGTTCTCGCTCATCTTTCGGTAATGCATGGACTTCTTTCATGAGTTGATCCACCTCATTTTCACTCAGATTTAAATAGGTTTCAAAAAAACCGTTGATCATGCTGCTGCGTGCTTCATCAAGCTGCAAACCGGCCATCTGCCTGAGAAAGGCAAGCCGAACGGCTACACGTTCTTTCTTTTTATAATTCATTTTACTCATCAAAGCGGCACTTGCAGGATTGTTGCTGTGCATAAATGCGTGCCAGTTCATTTTGCCCAGTTCCATCTTATAAAAACGAAATCGCATGGTATCAAGAAAAGGGGTTTTGATGATGAATTCATTCGGTTCATCGCTTATTCTTACTCCATCATAACTGAAAATGGCAATCGGTAAAACAGGTTTTCTGAATTTTAAATAAATCATTGAAAAAACGAAAAAGTAGACAGATCAAATGTAATGATTTAGTATTACAAGTAAAGTTGAATATATTCTTCGGGGCAGGGTGTAATTCCCGACCGACGGTAATAAGCAAGTAAGCTTAAAGTCCGTGACCCGCAATTTTGCGGTGGATCTAGTGAGAGTCTAGAACCGACAGTTAAAGTCTGGATGGGAGAAGAATTTAGTATTATTGCAATTCTAACGAGGATTGTATCTTTTTTGCTATGGTCTAGTTAGATAATAATAAAACTAAGTCTATTTTGTGTTGCCCCGTAGGTTACTACGGGGCTTTTTGTATCTTTTTAAAGAAAGGGGGACGTGCAATTGGATGAACGGTTCATGAAAAAAGCAATTGAGCTGGCTGAAAAAGGTGGTCGAAACACATATAGAAATCCACGAGTGGGTGCCGTTATTGTGAAAAATAATCGCATTATTGCAACCGGCTATCATGCGAGATTTGGTGAAAAACATGCGGAAAGAATGGCCATTGACCATTGTGCTCACCCCGAAGAACTGCACGATTCAACTTTATATGTCACTTTAGAACCTTGTACACATTACGGCAAACAGCCGCCGTGTGTGCAAGCGATCATTGACAGTGGGATTAAGCGCGTGGTCATTGGCCAACTTGATCCTAATCCGATTGTTGCTCATAAAGGCGCAGCAATCTTAAAAGCCCATCAAATTGACGTGAAAATGAATTGTCTCACGAGTGAAGCTGAATCACTAAATAAGCACTATAACTATTTCTATCGACATAAAAAACCGTATATTGTGTTGAAACAAGCCCTTAGTTTAGATGGAAAAATAGCAGCTAAACCAGGTGAAAGAACGGCGATTACCGGTAAACGGGCGAATCGATTTGTGCATGAAGAGCGATTAGGCTATCAAGCGATTCTAGTCGGAAGTGGCACGGTTTTAGCAGACAATCCCATCTTATTACCCAGTGGAAACAGTGATTATCCACCCATTCGAATAATCGTAGACAGAAGCGGGAAGACGCTGCATTTTGAAGCGTTTAAATTATTTGAGCATCCAGAGCCAATTTGGATTTTTACGAGAAGTGCATTACAAGAAAAGGCACCCGATCATGTGAAAATTATCCAAACCGATGATTTCTCAATACCAAAGATTGTGGATGATATTGGACAGCAAGGGGTGCAATCCATCTATGTTGAAGGCGGCGCGCAGATTCATCACACCTTTTTGCAAGCGCATTGCTATGAAGAAGTGATTACTTATCTCGCGCCTAAGTTAATTGGCGGTACCGGTTTATCCGCCTTTTCCGGCAATGGAATGATCGATCATGAAAATAATTTGACATTCAAAAGTATCGAACGTATTGGTGAGGATTTACGAATTGTCAGTGAGAGGGTGAAGTAAATGTTTACAGGGTTAATTCAAACGGTCGGGAAAATAAAACGGGTGAATAAGCAGCAACATCACATCACGTTGACGGTATCTGTAGAAGATACGGATCGATTAAAGGGTTTCAAAGTTGGCGATAGCATGGCAATAAACGGTGTTTGCTTAACGGCAACCACTGTTGAAAAGGATTGCTTTTCCGTTGACGTTATGCCGGTAACCTTTCAGAAAACGACTTTTTCGCAAATGAAAGAAGGCACTTTAGTCAATTTAGAGCGCGCAATGTCTCCAAATGACCGGTTTGAAGGGCATATCGTCTCTGGGCATGTTGATCAAACCACTCGATTAATTCAAAAAATGAAGTACGAAAACTCACTTAAATTAACCTTTTATTATCCACCAGAACTAAAAGGTGAAATTGTTCCACAAGGCTCAATTGCTGTCAATGGCACGAGCCTGACGGTTGATGATGTCAAACCGGGAACATTCGCTGTAGCTTTGATCCCACATTCTTTAGAAAATACGAATTTTGATCGTTTAGTAAAAGGGGATTATGTCAATTTGGAGACCGATGTCGTCGGTAAATATGTGAAGTCATTATTGAGAACAACGATTCATTTAAACGAGGAAGGGTATCATGCGTGAAGAAAAGATCCTACATGCGGTTGAAGCGTTAAAAGCAGGGCAATTAATTATTGTTGCTGATGATGACAATAGAGAAGCTGAAGGCGATCTAATCGGGCTATCAAGTAAAGTGACCCCCGAAGCGGTTAATTTTATGACCAAAAACGCTCGGGGCTTACTCTGTGTACCTGTAACAAAGAAGATTGCACAACGGTTAGATTTACATGCGATGACGGCTGAAAATTCCGATGCTTTTGGAACAGCTTTTACAATTAGTGTCGATCATAAAGAAACGACTACAGGCATTTCAGCATTTGACCGAGCGAAAACGATAAAGGCGCTCGCTGATCCGAACAGTGAGCCAAGCGATTTTTTACGGCCGGGACATATCTTTCCGCTAATTGCTGAAAATGCAGGCGTTTTGAAAAGAAGAGGCCACACGGAAGCGGCGGTTGATTTAGCAAGACTGGCTCATGAAGAGTCCGCTTATATTTGTGAAATTCTAAAAGAAGATGGCAAAATGGCGAGAACGGCCGACTTAAAAGCGTTGGCTCGGAAATGGCAACTCGATTTTATAACCATTGCCGAGTTAAGCGACTATTTAACCCATCAAAAGAAGAGCGCCGATGTCACAGTCCAATTACCTACTAAATACGGTGATTTTAAATTATCGCTCTACCTTGACCATGAAGGAAAAGAACAATTGGTCCTATCAATGGGCGATTTAAAGAAGAGCAAGGAGCCCCCGTTGATTCGCGTGCATTCAGAATGTTTGACTGGAGATGTATTTGGTTCGCATCGCTGTGACTGCGGCGAACAATTAGATCAGGCAATGAAGCAAATTGCTGAAGCGAAAATAGGTGCCATTTTATATTTACGTCAAGAAGGCAGGGGGATTGGCCTACGGAATAAGCTAAAAGCATACAAACTTCAAGAAGCAGGTATGGATACTTATGAAGCGAACGTTGCTTTAGGATTCTTACCTGATGAAAGACACTATGCGCAAGCGGCATGGCTATTAAAAAACGAAGGGGTTTCAAAAATTAAGTTACTCACCAATAATCCTGAAAAGATAGCAGAGCTACAGCAACATCATATTGAAATTGTCGAACGTGTACCACTCGAAACAACGGTTTATCAAGAAAATAAGCATTATTTAAAGACGAAGCAAGAAAAGTTCCATCACATGTTATCACTCGAAAAGGGGATTAAATCATGACGGTTTATGAAGGAAAATATCAAGGAGAACATGTAAAGGTCGCCATTACCATTGCTCGTTTTAATGAATTGATTACATCAAAATTACTTGCAGGTGCTAAGGATAATTTGATAAGACACGGCGTTGACGCGAAGAACATCGATGTTTACTGGGTACCCGGTGCCTTTGAATTACCGTTTATTACCAAAAAAGTAGTCGCTACTCAAAAATATGATGGGGTCATTACTTTAGGGGCTGTTATTCGAGGCGCAACCACACATTATGAACTCGTAAGTAATGAAGTAGCCAAAGGCGTAGCGCAAATCGAATTAAATTCAGATATACCCGTCATGTTTGGCGTACTGACCACGGAAACGATTGAACAGGCGATCGAACGTGCAGGGACTAAGAGTGGGAATAAGGGGAGTGAAGCAGCACAAGGATTACTTGAAATGGTATCGCTAAATGAATTGATGGAAAATAAAAAATCCTGAATGGCTACAGGATTTCTATCATTCGTTTTTAGCTGTTGTTTTTAGCGTTTATCCTATTGGCTTTTTGAGGAGTTACTTCAATGAGGAGTAGCTCCTTTTAAATTTATTTGTTCTTCACTAAGTAGTCTAGGAGTTTAAATAAAACCGTTTTGTTTTGTTCAGGAATACCAAAGTCGGTTATTTCTTCAGCGCTTTGCACGAATTGTGAGTGATCAATATAATCTCCGTCATGGGTGAGTAATCCCTGAATACGATTAGGGGTCATTTCCAGATGAAATTGCAAGCCAATCACTTTTTCACTGTAGATAAATCCCTGGTTTTCACATGCCGCGCTGCTCACTAATCGTTCCGCTCTATCGGGAAGTTCAAATTGCTCGCCATGCCAATGAAAAACAGTCAATTCCTCTGGTATAAACGGTAACCTTGAAGAAACGGAACGTATTGGATGCCAGCCTACTTCTTTATCGCCTTGAATAACAGCGGCTCCTAATGCTTTAGCAATCTGTTGAGCGCCTAAACAGACGCCAAATACAGGCTTATTTTCGGAAATGGTCTTTCTGATTAATCTGCGCTCTTCGTCAATCCATTGTTGATCCTGATCATTTGCACTCATTGGTCCGCCGAGTAGGATCAGAAATTCAAGATCATCGATCCGGGGTATTGAGGGATTTTCATAGAGCTTATGCATGCGAAAGGTATGGCCATTATCGTTGCCCCATTCTTCAATAGATGCGAGTCCTTCAAAGGGAACGTGCTGCAATACGTCAATGTTCATGTCATCACCCACTTTATCGATTTTGCAATCCGTCAATCAGCCTTGTTTTGCTTTGTACATTGCGGTCAATCATCCGCTTCTTGCATCTTCGTTTAAAAATCATTGATTCAATCATAGCGCATCTTTTAGCTTCAATAAAGTCTTCCCATACCAAAAAGGAACCTTAGCCGCACGAACTTCAGCAATGAAATCGAATCATTGATGCTACAATAAATCGTTACTTCTTGACAGCGGTCAATTTTAAATTCTTCGTCTCCGTTTATCCTTGAGTTATAAAAAGGAGGGGGAGGCTGTATGAACGTCCAGAAATGGGTACAGAAGCATAACCAACACATCACCTATTTGACCGGTGCTTTGATTGTCCTCGGCTTTTTAAGTAAAGGACTTTTTCATTGGGAATTAGGTTATACGGCGACCTTTATCGCGGCTACACTTGTCGGCTTTTTACCGGTTTTGATTCATGCATGGCAGGCCTTGAGCGTAAAGGTCATCAGTATCGAATTGTTAGTCAGTATCGCTGTGATCGGTGCCCTTTTCATTGGTGAATATAACGAATCGGCGATCGTTGTCTTTCTGTTTTTGTTCGGGAGTTATCTGGAGCAGAAAACCTTGCAGAAAACGCGCAACTCAATTAAAACCCTGACTGAAATGGCTCCGACGAAAGCTTGGGTTTATCAAGAGAATGGTCAGGTGCAGGAAACGGATAGTGATGAAGTCAATGCGGGTGATGAGCTCTTAGTGAAGACGGGTGCACAGGTCCCGGTGGATGGGGTGATCACCTCAGGTCACGGCTATCTGAATGAAGCCAGTGTCACGGGCGAATCGCGGGTTGTTGATAAGTCGGTCGGCGCGACCGTTTTCGCCGGGACTCTTTTAGACAATGGAACGTTACGCATTAAGGCAACTCGTGTGGGTGAGGATACCACATTCGGTAAGATCATTGAATTGATTGAAGAAGCTCAGGATACGAAATCACATGCGGAAAAGTTTATTGATCATTTTGCCCGCTACTATACGCCAGCCGTTCTCTTATTGGGAATAATTGTCTGGGGGATCACGCAGGACATCCGTCTGGCCATCACAATCTTAGTCCTGGGTTGCCCGGGGGCCTTAGTGATCGGTGCTCCGGTATCCAATGTCGCCGGTATCGGTAATGGCGCAAAACGCGGCGTTCTGATCAAAGGCGGCGAGATCATGAATACGTTCAGTAAGGTGGATACGTTAGTCTTTGACAAAACGGGCACGCTAACGAAAGGACAGACTGAGCTCGTAGAAATGAAGGCCATGCCTGGTCAGCAACGTGGATTAGCCTATACAGCTGCTATTGAAAAGGAATCCGATCACCCACTTGGTCGGGCGATCTTAGCCTATGCCGAGGCGCACGCTATTGAGTACAGTCATCTGAAGGTGACGCAAACCAAAGTGGTTAAGGGTAAGGGAATCCGGGCAGTTGTGGAAAATCAGACCGTCCTGGTTGGTAATCGTAACCTGTTAACTGAAGCCGGGGTTCGACTGAACCAGGAACAGGAACGAAAATTAACTGAGATGGAAGAGAAAGGAATATCCACCGTTTTAGTTGCGGTCGATCAGCAACTGGCGCTTATGCTTGGTATCGCCGATACGCCAAGAGACGGGGTTAAAGCAGCTTTAGCAGCGTTAAAAGCAATGGGCATCAAAAGAATGGTTATGCTGACGGGTGACAATGTGCGGACCGCGCAGGCGATTAGCCAGCAACTTGGTATTGATGAAGTTCATGCAGAGCTGTTGCCGGAAGATAAAGTGGGTTATGTAGAAAAGTTGAAGAAGGCGGGGCATACGGTTGCTTTCATCGGGGATGGCGTCAATGACAGCCCATCCCTTGCCTCGGCACATATCGGCATTGCCATGGGCAGCGGGACCGATGTTGCGGTGGAAACCTCAGACATTGTTTTGATGAAATCCAGATTTACCGAGCTTGTCCATGCTTATGGATTAACGAAGAAAACGGTAAAAAATATGAAAGAAAATATTGTTATTGCCATTGCTACCGTTGCTTTCTTATTGATCGGTCTGATCTTTGGCTATATTTATATGGCGAGCGGCATGTTCGTCCATGAAGTCAGCATTTTAGTGGTCATCCTGAACGGGATGCGTTTGTTAAGCTACCACACGAAGCATGCTGCATAACACTTAGCTCTTATTTCTAAAAGTTGATACCTGTCAATTTATTAATGAACGAATCGCTTTAAACTGAAAATGTAAAGAAAAGAAAGGGGCGTTCAAGATGACAAAAGTGATTTTACAATTAGAGGCGCTGACCTGTCCGTCATGTCTGCAAAAAATTGAAACCGGCCTTGCGCATCAGGAAGGCATTCTAAAGTCGAAAGTCTTGTTTAATTCCAGCAAGGTTAAAGCAGAAATCGATCCAGATAAGATCTCAGCCAAAGCGGTTGCGCAGATCGTGTCGAAACTCGGTTATGAAGTCGAATCGGTAAAAGTAAAGGAATCTTAAGGATCATAAATTCAGAGGAGGAACGCGTATGTCAATCGATGCGTTGTATGAAGCAGAAGTTTCTCAGTCGGAGAAAGATCACCACATCCCGACCGCCGGAGCGATGACCGGTCATATTTTAGCCAATCTGAAGATTCATCAGGAAAAGCTGGCTCAGGCCGTTTCTTATGCCAAAGGATCCGAAACTCCATTTTTAAAGGAATTCTTCAGCCAGGCGATCCAAACAGAAATCAGGTTATTTGACGAGCTTGCACAAGTGTTGTTAGATGAAAGCGAAGTGATTCCGACAACAACTGAGGAGTTCAACCGTTACAGTATGTTGGAGGAGCATGGGAAATTCAAGTATCTCTCTGCTAAAGAATGGCTTGTGGCTGCAGTGAAAGACTTTGATACGCAAAATCTGTTTATCACGCGCGCGATTAAATTAGCTGAAAAAGAGGATAAACCGGTACTTCAAGCGTTTCTGGTGCAGCAATTAGGCTGGAATAATTGCAAGATCCGTGAGTTACAGGCGTTCTTAGGTCATGCTCCTCGAGAGGGATTAGAAGAAGACGATGATGATGATGATTAATTAATGGAGGTTTGAATGATGGGGAAGCATAGCTGTCTGATCTTGGTCCCTCTGTTCAATCATTTGGACGAATCTGATTTAGAAAAAATTGATCAACTGACCAAACGTCATGTCTATAAGAAAGCGGAACAGATCTTCAAACCGTATGATCAGAAGCAGTTGACCATCGTAGCCAAAGGACGCATGAAAGTCTATCAGATTTCCGGCTCTGGTCGCGAGCAGCTTCTGCGCGTTGTCGAACCGGGTGGGTATGAAGGCGAAACGGCATTATTCGGTACAGAAAACGACAGCTCATTTGGCGAAGCGCTTCAAGAAACGGTGGTATGCACACTGGCTCACCAGGACTTCCGGAAGCTGCTGCTGACGTATCCTCAGATCAGTCTGAAATTATTAGAGACGAATGCAGAAAAACTGGTTTCTGCGGAGAACCAGTCAAAATTTTTACTCATGGAAGCTGTAGAAACGCGATTAGCGGTCTATCTGCTGGATTTAGCGAAGGCAAAGGGTTCCCTGACCTTCGATTTACCTGTGAAAATGAAGGAATTAGCGGGGTTCTTGGGAACGACCCCAGAAACGTTGTCCCGTAAATTTAAGTTATTAAAGGATAAAGCGTTGATTCATCGCGAGAAGCAAACAGTGACCTTGCTTGATCCGGAAGAACTTGAAGCGCGTTATGTCATCAATTAGAAAGTCCCGTCAGGAAAAGCTGACGGGACTTTTTGACAGGTAAAGAAAGTTTATGATTCTGCCCCTTCTTCAACCAATAGACCAGTGTCTTGGCTAAGAATCAAAACGGAGGTACTCTGGCGCCTGCGGGATCGCGCCTAGTTGATGCGTGCCAGCGAGTAACCGATAAAGGCGTGCACGTCGTGTGCACAACGCGGAAGTCATCACATCCTGTGGAAGTAAGGACCGGGCGTATTTTGCCTGGTTTTTCTTGTAAGTAGATAAATGTATATGAGCACTGGTCGCTGCTTCTCTCTTATGAATCATTCTCGATAAGGCTTGCTAGTTGAGGACTGCAATTGCCTTCTAATCGCATAAGATTATCCCGGGACATATTATCTAGAAAATGGTTGATAATTTGAGAACCATAATTGAGACAGTACTGAGATTAATCCATTTGTTGTCACCAGCAGACCTTTTGATAATCGCGCATTAAGGATGGCGAACATGAGCTCCTTCGTCCATGGCGTATCCCCTCCGCACCTACACCCATCCAGAACGAATTGATCGGCATCGGTACAGAACCTCATTAGATCGCCATCCTTCATTCAGGTTGATTGAAAGATGAAAATCCTGCAAAACATGATGTTGAAGTAAGCTTCACTTCAAACCAATAGCGTTTACTTAACAGGCCATAAACAATAGTTATAAATTACTACGCTGAAAATTGTAACAATTATAAATAATTTAAAACTTATGAAAAATTTGTTAACAAACAACAAAATGTATTTACTTTTCATCACTAGCGTTGCAGTAATTAAAGCTGATGATTCAAAATACTAGGAATGTTCGGATTTAAGGTGGTTAGCCAACAAAAAAATCCTTTACAATGGAAGGATAGGTGATTCTATCCAAATCCAAAGAAAAGGATTTACGCATGGATAAGAATACACATCTCTCTTCATTTTCGCAATGGTTAAATCAGATAGATTTTAAACAGCTTGACGAAACACTCGGACAAACCGGCGGTGACAAGTATGTGAAAAAGCTGACGACAAAGGCCTATATGACCCTTTTTCTGTATGCTCATCTTCAGAAAGAAGACAGTCTGCGTTCGATTTCGGACTGTGTCTTAGGTGAAGAGCTTCAGAAAGCAACGGGTCTTTCGTCGATCAGCGCCTCACAACTCTCAAGAAAAAATAACTCGGTTGACCCTCAACTGTTGATGACGATCTTTCTTGATCTCGTCGCCAAAATTAAAGGCAAACGAGCGCCCAAAATTGATGAACGGCTTAAGGTTGTGGATTCGACGACGATACCCCTGAATGCTCAGCGATATCCATGGGCTCACTTTCGCAAAACCAAAGCCGGTGTCAAGCTGCACCTTCGCCTTGTCTTTATGGGAAAAGGGCAAGTGTTTCCGGAAAAAGCAGTCCTTACATCAGCTCAAGTCAATATCCGCTCGCAACTCGATGTGCTCGTTGACGAGAAAGAAGCCATGTATGTCTTTGATCGAGGCTATGTGGACTACCAGGCCTTTGATCGTTTTTCAGAAGAGGGGATGTTCTTTGCTTCCCGTTTAAAAAAGAACGCCGTAATCCATGTCCTGCACGACTATAAAGTACCCGAGAAAAGTTCTATTTTATCGGATCAAATGATCCTGCTGGGCGGCGTTCAAAACCAAACGGAAAATGCCTTCCGTCTAATCGTGGCTAAAGACGATCAGGGTAAGAACATCCGGATCATCACCAATCGCTTTGACTTGTCGGCGACAGAAATCAGTGATGTCTATCGCCATCGATGGGCCATCGAACTTTTCTTCAAATGGCTGAAACAACATGTACGGATTCGAACGTTTTATGGACAAAGTGAGACGGCTGTCCAAAATCAACTACTTTTGGCATTGATTCATTACAGTCTATTCGTTTTGATTCAGCAGAAACTTGAAACAACGCGTTCAGTTCTTCAACTGACCCGATGGTTCAAAGCTGTGCTTTGGAAATCCTGTGAGCAATGGTTCCGCCGTATTCGTTTTCAAATGGAGAAACGGAAACGAGTAACCTAAGGGCACCTTTAAAGGCTGTCGACACCTTGACACTGATTAACTGGATAAAACTGTAAAATGGATCGAGTCACCTTTTAGGTGGACATTAACTTTTTTAGTTTTGGCAGAAAAAATATAATTTCCGAATATTCTCTTAAAATTCATGCAACGCTAGTGATGAGATTATCAATATTTTACTGGATTTTAATATTAGAAGAATTCGACTCTCGGACACAGTTGGCACAGCGACCCCGTCTTTATGCAGACATAAATTTGAACGATTGTCGGTGTCTGCAAAGCCTCAGCCGAAGTTTGGGTTTCATGGGCATAACGATTTGGGAATGGCATTAGCCAATACAATTGAATCCTTAAAGGGTTCCTCCTGCGACTATGCAGATACAACATTACTGGGGATCGGTGAGAGGACGGGGAACTGTGATTTTTTACAGCTGATACGCATTGCTCGGCCGATCTTTAATTTTGGTGTGTCTATTGAAAGAGCAGAAGACATCCAAAAAAAGTTTCTGAAAATCACGCGTTTGTTATAGAGTTGCGTGTTCACATCAGCTATTTTCCTGCTTTTAATTGACTGATAATTACATTTATTTCATGGTAATCACTTCTGCAGGCAATCATAAGCGACACCTTTATTTTGACAAGAGGAAGCTAGGGACAAGCAGCTAAGCTAGGCATGAAGCAGGGGGAGGGTAACAATGGCTAAGCTCGTAGTGTTTTCATCGGAAAACGGACTGTGCCCATTTAAAATGGCCGATCAATTGATTGTTTATGAAAAGATCGAAAAAAGATGGGTGATTAACAGAAAAATAAAAATGAATAATCAACAGCCGCGCTCTATTCGGGCACAAAGAAAGTATGTTGAGGAGCTACTTCCTTTGATTTATGATTGCAAAATTCTTGTCGGGAAAGAGATTAGCGGAATTCCTTATGTCGTTTTTGACAAAGCCGGGTTTCATGTTTTTCAGGTAAATCAACTCTCGGATGAACAGTTTGAAGCAATCATCCGAGAAATCCATTCCATTGAAAGCGACAATGCGGTTAAGAAAGAAATTTTGAAAAAAGCAGTACCGGTACCGACTGAAAATAAAGATGTCTATTTTTTAGATTTGATCAAACTTCAGAAGAGATTTCCAGAAGTCACGTCAAAACAGGCGTTAAAGCCCTTTATATCCCAGACTCCCTTTCTAGAACTGCATTTATATTGCAAGCATACACCACCATGGATTGAAAGGGACGGCAGATATATCGTCGAATCGAAACCGGCGAAAAGCGACCAATATATTGTTATCAAAGCCAAACCCAATCATAAATAATAAATTCAAATCACGAACCGTCTGTTGCGAAAACAGAGGATTTTCAGTATGAACTCAGAAGGGTCGATGAAGGAGGACAACGATGGAATCGAAAAAGGCCAGAGAATCATTTTCAGTGACCTCAATTCACGTTTTACCAAACGATACAAATAACCATGGCACATTTTTCGGTGGAAAACTGATGATGCATGTGGATAATATTTCTTTAACGGCTGCCACTCGCCATTCGCGCAGGCTCGTTGTAACTGCTTCTATTGATTCGGTTGATTTTCTGCGACCGATCTATGCGGGTTCGTCAGTTTGCTTAGAGGCATTTGTGACATGGAGTCACAACACCTCGATGGAAGTATTTGTGAAAATTATTGATGAAAATCTTAAAACCGGTGTACGTCAATTATGCACGACGTGCTTTTTAACTTTCGTAGCACTTGATGACTATGGAAAGCCGACTTTAGTTCCTAAAGTAATTCCTGAAACCGAGGAGGAACAGTTCCTTTTTGAAAGTGCAGAAAACCGTTATCAGAGTCGGAAAAAACGCAAACAGCAAACGAAAGAATTTACTGCAGGACTGACGCTTGAGAAACCTTGGGAATAACTGTCTTATTTTGCGCCACAAGCATCTTCATTTTGGACGACGCTTCTCAGGGTACGACGCCAGAAACTTTATTGCGCAAATTTAAGTTATTGACGAACAAAGATTTGAGCGGCAAAAGTGACACTGCTTGATTCGGAAGAGCTTGAAGCGCCGCTATGTCTGATCAATCAAAAAGAGGGTGTCTCAAAAGTCAATTGACTTTTGAGACACCCTTAAAAAACGTCTATTTTGGGATTAAGCGCGAAGATGCGAGACTCCTGCGGAGCGTTCCCGTTGATCGCGAGCCGGAGGAGACCCCGCAACCCTTACAGGATCAGTCGAGGAGGCTCCTGGATCGCCCGCGGTCGCGCTCTGTTGATGCGAGCAGCTGGAGTGCCCGTCAGGCCAAAGTTAATGAATCAAAGCCGACGCCGTTATTTCTTTTTACTGTTCATCATCCTCGATAAAGCGTGCAAGACGATGGCTGTAGTCACCGTCTAAGTGTACAAGATCCGCTTTGGACATATTCTCTAGAAAACGGTCGATAATTTTAGGACCGTAATCGAGATCGAGTTCTGAGATTGATCGATTTGTCGTCACCAGCAGACTTTTCGATAATCGCGCATTGAGTATGGCGAACATGAGCTCCTTCGACCATGGAGTAATCCCTTCTGCACCAACGTCATCCAGAATGAGCAGATCGGCATCGGCGATGAAGGTCATCAGATCGCGTTCAGTGAGCGTACTCTCCTTCGTCCAGGTTGATTTAAAGATGAGCTTTAGAGCTGGAACATCGATAAATAAGCATGTTTTATGATATTTTTGGTCAAGCAGTTTACTGATCCCCACGGCTAAATGCGATTTTCCGAGGCCGGGTTTGCCATAATAGAACATTCTCGCCGGCTTATTTTCTCCTATTTTTTCAACAAATTCAACGGCATGTTCAACGGCATGGATCTGTGACGCATTCTGAGCGGAAAAATTTTTTAATGTCGCCTGTTTTAAGGCATCGTTGATCGTCGACAGTTCGTAAAAGCGTTCACGCTTGATTCTGTCGGCCTCTTGTAGCGCTTGCTGAGAAAACGAGCAGTCACAAGGCTCGGTGATCGTCGTCCATGAACCTTTTCGCGGCCCGCCGATCATGCGCATTTTATAGACATTCAACGCTCTGCCGCAATTGCGGCAATGGCTCACATTGACTAAGGTTCGCTTCAAATTGATGCCATCTGCATTTAAGAAATTAGCTAAGCGACGCATGGTGACACCAGCCTTTATGAGACGGATTAACGCTGCACTTATTTCTTAGTATCATGCTTATTCCCCCGAAAGACGCGAGCACTTCGAACATAGTCAACATCCTTTACATGGAGCCGAAAGTTGGCAACGCGTGCAGCGGCAAAAAAGTAATCAGAGAGACGGTTGATATAGCGCAAGGGTAGAGAGGACAGTGCCTGATCCTGCTTCATAAGACCTGCGATGCATCGCTCGGCTCGCCGTGCCACGGTGCGGGCGATGTGGAGCGAGGCAGATGCGGCAGTCCCTCCAGGAAGAATAAAGCGTTCAATGTTCGGCGCTTCATCGGTTAACGCATCGATCCGCTTCTCCAGCCAATCGACCATTTCTTGGTGTAATTTGTTCGGTCGTTCCTTAATCACGCTTGCCAGATCGCTGCCGCAGTCAAACAATTCATGTTGAATCTTCTCCAAGTCATCCAAAAGATCCTGAAATAGGGCGGGATCAAGCTGGGCAATGGCCAACCCGACAAAACTATTGGTTTCGTCAACCGTTCCATAGGCCTCGATTCGAATGTCGTCCTTATCCCGCCGACCGCCAATGATGCTTGTCTGCCCCTTGTCACCCGTTCGCGTATAAATTGCCATGGTTTTTCACTTCTTTCGTCAGCATTGCTTCAGTTCTAAAGTCTTTAAAACTTGCTATAGTACCAGACGATCTGATCATTTTTTTGAACCTTTACGGCACCAGCGCCGACATTGGGCTGTTTGCCGTTAACGGTGAACAGCCAGCCGGCGTTCTTTGAGGCTTTTTTGTTGTTTAAGCTTGTCACATAGACCATTTTGCCACTGCCGCTGCTGCTCATTTCGAGATGCTGTTTTTTACTGAATTTTTGAAGCAGGCTAAAGACGGTTTCGTTTTTTGAAAATGCGATTTTGCCTTCTTGTACATGGGAACCGTTCTTAATACTGATAAAAGCGCTTGGAGCAGCAGTTTGAGCCGCATGTGCGGCTGGGTTTGCTGCAGCGTTCTGCGCCGTCTGATGCCCGGCCCAAAAGCCTGCACCAAATAATACGGCGGCTGCAAGTAGCGCAATGATGACGCGATAAATGGTTTTCATTAGTTTTGTCTCCTCTTCGTGTAGGGTGTTTGCTTAACGGGTCTGTTTGTTCAATTTACGGGCTTCAGCTGCGAAGACTTTGAACAAAAGCGGAGAAAACAAACCGAAAATGAGATTGCCTGCCGCGTGATAGAGATCAAAAGGCAGTCCGCTGATCCATAGACCGACGACCGTTAAGGGATTTTGGGTGAAAACAAAATAGGACAAGGCCATGATCATACCAAACACTAATCCGCTCACGACCAGCCATAAGAAATAGAGCCACCGCTTCTGTGGAAGCAGCGCGGACAGGAGTCCGATCAATCCCCACGCGACAAGGTGAAAAAGTGTCCAGTAACCGAGACCGAGAAACAGATCGGAGACCAGCGCGGTTAACAACCCTTCCGCAGCCCCCATTTTCCAGCCAAAAAACCATCCGGTCAGAATGATGATGAGTGTTGCCGGTTGGATATTTACTCCGTGAATCGCAAGTCGGCCGGCGACCGCGGCTGCAGTCAGCAAAGCGAGCAGTGTCATTTTATGAATGGCCAGCATCAAGATACCCTCCAGGTCACTTATTTTACAGGACAAGCGCCACCGACGCAGTCGCTTTGACCGACGATTTCAAGGTCTTTCTGTTCCTTGAGACGGAGCGTTTGATAGAGTTCAGCAACATCCGCACGAATTTTGGCTTTGCGCTCAAGATACTTTTCTTTACTGATTGGCTCTTTTGGTGCCTGAGCGAAGCCGTGTCCGCTGTAGGGAAGCAGCGAGGTTGACTTGCACCGTGTTCGGTATTGCTGAAGCAGACCGGCAATCTTTGAAGCTTCCTCTATATGAAACGTAATGGTGCAGCTGACCGAGTTGTCGGCCCAGTAGGTTTGCAGAAACAGCTGCGTCGCAAACTGTTCGCCGATCGATACATCATTTGCGGATACAAAGCCTTGATGATCGGCACTGCCGGCTTTGACCGGGAATTCGACGACCATCGTATTCTCAGAGTATACATCTTTTTCGATCGTATAGCCGGCTTGTTGCAGCACAGGCAGCAAAGGATCACTGTCCTGAAAACGGATGCGTTGAATCAAGTATTTATCAAAACTAAAGTGCATCCCTTCGGATATCCCGACAAGCTTTGAGACCGTTCCGGATGGCTTGACGGTCGTGTGTTTGATTGATGGACTGCAGCCGAGTGTCTGGGAATACTGTTGATCGGCTTTGACGACCATTTGATAAAAGGCATCAACACGTTGTGCCGCTTGCTCATTAAAAATTGGCTTTTGATACAAGGTTCCGCTTTCTGGATCTTGAGCATCCACAAAGCCGCTGATGAGACGTTCGCCAAATCGTTTGAGTACCCAGTCTTGGATGCCGCTCATTGAGATGCCGATACGCCGGTTTTTCTCGATAATTGTTCTTGAGCATTGCCAATCATAGTGCGAGAACGTGACGCGTTTGGCATAGCGGACGGCAAGACTGAAGACTTCTTCCATCGACCAGCCCATCTCTTCTGCAATCCCGGGGAAGACTTCAAATAAGTTGCAGGGTTCGCCGTTTCCTAATGAGATTTCGCCGCAGGGGTTGGTTCCTTCTGCATCAGCGTCGATGCCTGGCTGACGACCGTCTGCAAACCGCCCGTAGTTGCGGATGTTGTCCAGATTGACGATACCCGGTTCTCCATTTTTGGCAATCGCCTCGGCAACCGCATCGTAGTGATTAAAGTCAGGGGTGACCAGCACACTGTTGTTTGAGGCCCAGCGATGATCCATTAATTGTTCCTGATCCTGTTTCATCGTGACGAAGGCTTGGTCGTCCGGATCACCAAGGGCAATTTCTGCACTGCGGCGCACATTGCCGGCAACGACATTTTTGCCGATTAAATTGCAGATGTCCGTACAGTCCACGGATGTGAGCGATTTCCCGTTTGCCTGATTCAGCACACGGTTTACTGCGCCCAGCATTTCGATGAACGGAACAGGACCTGCGGCTACACCGCCGAATCCTTTAATTTTTTTCCCTTTTTCACGAATCGCGCTGACATCGATGACCACATGTGATGCATGGTCAATCATCGACGAGAAGTGGGCATCAATGAGCAGGGCATTCGATTCCACCCATCCTTCGCGTGTATCCGGCGTTTGGTAGCAGAGACAAGCTGTGCGGTCATGATCCTTATACCAGGTATCGGCATCTTGCGCGCCCGCCTCAAGTGCTGCTGCGTAATCGCCATTTTCTTTACTGATCAGAATATCAAGTTTCACGTGACGCGTCACCGGAGGGATTTGACGAATATTTGCTCTGGAAACGGAGAAACCGACACCACCGCCTTTCATTAATTCGTCAAACAGGAAGGAGAAGGGCATGGATACGGCCGGCTGCTCTTTCTTCAGATAGAAAGGAACGATATGACTGTCCCCATAGGCTTGGGGACGAATCGCAATAAACCAGCAATTATTCAATGCATCGCCGACACGCTGCTGATAGTCCGTACCGGAGATCCAAAGGTTGCGTCCTGATGGGGTGGAGGCAAGGCTGTAAATAAGTTTAAATAAGCGCTCGGCTTCTTTTCCAAGTTCATGGACGGTTGCTTCGGATACCGGATCCGTATGGAGTCTCGGATCCAGATTTATATTGCCTTCAACCACCCGCCTTACTGTTTCGTCCCATTCTTCGTAGCGGCCAAACGGCTCAATCCAGCGGGCATAGGTTCTTTTATAGGTGACCCATCCGAGTTCGCCCCAGTGTGGCTGAACGTCCGACTTTATCTTTTGTATGTAAGCATCTGATAACTTAATCTGCATTATTTTACTCCTCTCGACGATGTTTCCTGCTCATCGTAACTAGATATCGTATTAAAGTCAATCATTTAATCAATATATAGTATTATCAGCTTGTTCGGTTCAATCCTGCATGGTTATCGGATTTTTGGTGTGACAGCCTTTGGATGCATCAATTCAGTAAAATATAGTGTCACATAATTGTCACTTTGTGAAAAGATACCCAATAGACCCTTTATCTGCACATTAACCGTGCGGGCGACAAGGTTTTTTTCTGATGAGTGAGGAATGGAGGCGTCACGGTTTTTCTAATAGGAATTGATGGCTGCGAAAATAAAAGATGAGCTTATTCTTGAAATTGAGAATCGTTATCAATAAAATGTGTAGGTGGAGAATAGTCGCTTGAGATTCAACCCATGCTTAAATAAGTACGGGTCTTGAAAGCGAAAGCGGCGTGATTCTGATTAATGAAAGGGCCTTTGCTCCTAGTTTTCTAACTGCATCGGTAGAAGAAATTTTCGTATTCGGGATCCATTGGCAGTGTTTCTTGATAAATACGGCAGACTTTAGTGGAAGATGAGGAAACAATAATGAGAGACCACGAAACTGGGATTGGCGTGAGCAGCAGTAAAATTATTCTGATTGGCGAACACTCGGTTGTTTACGGAGAACCGGCGATTGCTCTGCCTGTTCCGGTCATGCATGCAGTGACACAAACAACCCGCTGTCTCGGACCGCTGAGGCTGCAATGCAGCTTCTATAATGGCATTTTGAGTGATGGAACGGATCAGATTGCCGGACTCAGAACGATTATTCCGGCAGCACTGCACGTTTTAAAGCAGCCTGAAAAAGATCTAACGCTCACAATTAACAGTACAATACCTGCAGCGCGCGGCATGGGTTCAAGCGCTGCCGTTGCGATATCGGTGATCCGCAGTTTATTCAACTATTTTGAAACACCGCTTGAGCGGAAGGTGCTGCTCAAGCTCGTCGGCGTTTCTGAAAACTATTTTCATGGAAATCCGAGCGGTCTCGATGCGGCTGCGGCCAGCAGTACTCGTCCGATTTTCTTTATGAAAGGAAAAGGAATGGAATGGATTCACCATAAGCTGCGCGGTTGTTTGGTCATTGCCGATAGCGGGATAAAAGGCCAGACGAAACGTGCAGTCACCGCCTTAAAACAACGTTTGCTGCAAAGTGCATCGCTCCAGTGGAAAGTAAACCAATTAGGTGTACTTACCTCAAACGCAAGAGAAGCGTTGGAGACAGCCGAAGAAGAAGTCTTGGGTTCCATTTTGCTGGAAGCACATCGTCTTCTCAAAGAGCTGGGCGTCAGTCATCCTTCTTTGGATCGTTTAGTTGCAGCAGCGATGAAAGATGGGGCGATTGGAGCGAAGATGACTGGCGGGGGATGCGGCGGCTGCATGATTGCACTGGTAAAGGATGTGCGCAAGGCGCATGATCTAGCGAATAAGTTAATCGGTGCCGGCGCGTCTAAGACTTGGATTCAGCCGCTTCGGGGCAGAGATCTTCCAGTCAATGCCGGGCTCTTGGACTGAGCTGAATAAGAAAGAAGGAGAGTGAGTGGATTGTATGCTGCTGCACGCGCGTATACAAATATTGCTTTGATCAAGTATTGGGGGAAGAAGGATGAGCAGCTTATTCTGCCGATGAACAGTAGTTTGTCGCTTACGCTCAATACTTTCTATACGGAAACAAGTGTTGAGCCGCTGCAAGGGCTGCACGAAGATGAAGTGATGATGGATGGCGTGCCTTTATGCGGCGCTTCCGCTGCAAAAATCAGCCGTTTTATGAATCTTGTTCGTGAAAAATCGGGAAGGCACAGGTTTGCTCGAATTGTAACCAAAAATCATGTTCCGGTGGCCTCTGGTTTTGCGTCTTCTGCCTCCGGTTTTGCCGCGCTTTCAGCCGCAGCAGCGCGTGCCTATGGCATGGACTGCTCGGGAGCTGCGCTCTCTCGGCTTGCGCGTCGCGGTTCGGGCTCGGCTTCGCGTTCGATTTACGGCGGTTTTGTTAAGTGGATGAAAGGAACCGATGATGCGAGTTCTTATGCGGTTCCGGTTGATCCGGCAGAGTGGCCAATTTGCCTCTTGTCCGTTGCTGTGAACAAGCAGCCCAAAAAGATTTCCAGTCGCGAAGGAATGAGGCGAACCGTCAAGACGTCATCCTTTTATCCGGTTTGGATCAAAGAGGCGGAAAGGGATCTTGCCAGAATTGAACCGGCGATTCGCAAACACGATTTGGACATGGTCGGCAAAATTGCTGAAGCAAATGCACTGAAGATGCATGCGGCTATGCTGGCAGCGGATCCTCCCTTTACATACTGGGAAGAAGGAACAATGACCGTAATGCGGCGCGCCGCTCATCTGCGCAAACAAGGCATACCATGCTATTTTACGATGGATGCCGGCCCAAATGTCAAACTGCTTTGCTCGGAAGCACAGGTCGGTCGGATTCTCGAAGATCTATCTGAATTTTTCCCTTCAGAATCCCTGACCGTTGCCCGGCCAGGACCTGGCGTTGACTATTTGGAGAACCCTATTCAATGAAGGAGACATTCACAAATTGCATGGCGTACAATGTGCACCTGGAAAACTTTATATAGCGGGAGAGTATGCGGTTGTTGAGCCGGGCTATCCTGCCATCATTGCTGCAATCGACAAATCCGTCACTGTAACCATTGAAAGAAAGGAAACACATGGTCAAATTCAATGGGCACATGCAACGCTCAACTTGAGACGCAGTGCAACGAACCAATGGAACACGGAGGGTGATGTTTCTCCGTTCCGATTTGTCTTATCGGCAATCGAACGAACCGAGCGGTACATACAATCGCTCGGAAAACAACTTGGCGTTTATCAACTGTCCGTGAGCAGTGATCTGACAAGAAAAGATGGCAGAAAATACGGATTGGGTTCCAGTGCTGCTGTGACGGTTGCCTGCACGAAGGCAATCCTTGCTTTCTATGATGTGACGATTGATCAACAAATCGTATTCAAACTGGCCGCCCTTGCCCATCTTGCGGTTCAAGGGAACGGATCATGCGGGGATATAGCTGCCGCTGTTTACGGTGGTTGGATTGCCTACACCTCATTTGACCGTGAATGGCTGGCACCGTTCATTTCTTCAGGAAAGGATTGGCTTGAACTGCTCAAGACGGATTGGCCGAAGCTATCGATTCAGCCGCTTGTTCTGCCAGCGGATCTGCATCTCATTGTCGGCTGGACAGGAACGCCTGCCTCAACCGCCAAGCACATTGATCGAGTGGAAAAAGCAAGACGTGGTAAGGAAAAAGGTTACCAGCACTTTTTGAAGCAAAGCAAAGCCTGCGTAGAAAAAATGATCGCCGGTTTTTTAAACCAGCAGCCAGTGTTAATTTTGGAAGGGATTCGCGAAAATCGCAGGATTCTTGCTCAATTAGCCAAGCTGTGCGGGATCTTCATTGAAACCGATAAACTGCATCAGCTCTGCAGCATTGCCGAAAAGCATCGGGGCGCAGCAAAAGCATCGGGGGCCGGCGGAGGCGACTGCGGCATCGTTCTTGCTAACCAGGAGACCGATCAGAAGGCGCTCATCGAAGAATGGAAAGCACAGGAAATTACTCCGCTTGATCTGCACGTAGTTGACAGAGAGAGTCAAAAGGAAGAAGGATCGTGAGATGGAATCGCGTAAAGATCAGCATGTTCGGCTATTTCAGGAAACCCACCAGAAGCATACGAATGATTTTGATTCTGTGAAATTTATACATGACGCGCTGCCGGAAATGAGTCTTAAGCAGGTGACTTATACAACGGATCTGCCGTTCGGCAGTTGGCCAGTTCCTTTTTTTATCAATGGGATGACTGGGGGAAGCCAGAAGACAAAGAAGATCAATGAATGTCTGGCACAAGCAGCGGCAGAAACGGGGCTTGCGGTTGCATCCGGCTCGCAGAAGGCGGCCTTAAGAGACCCGGGATTGCGCGACACTTTTCAGGTGCTGCGCCGTGCCAATCCGGATGGATTTATTTTTGCAAATATCGGTGCTGAACTCGATGGGGAACAAGCGATACGTGCAGTCGATATGCTGGAAGCGAATGGGCTGCAAGTGCATTTAAATGCCCCGCAAGAAATCGTAATGCCTGAAGGTGATCGCGACTTTTCTTCATGGCTGAAAAATCTGGAACGGATTGTCCGCGCTGTTGAGGTTCCTGTTGTCGTGAAAGAAGTGGGGTTCGGGATGAGCCGGGCAACATATCAGAAGTTGATCGATGCAGGTGCTGCGGCCATTGATGTTGCCGGTAACGGAGGAGTAAATTTTATCACGATTGAGAATCTTCGCCGGGAGCGGGCACGATTTGACTACTTGCAAGACTGGGGGCAATCGACGGTCATCTCGATGCTTGAAGCGCAGCCTTATATTGATCAGACGGTCTTCTTTGCGTCCGGAGGGGTGCGCAATCCGCTGGATGTTCTGAAAGCTCTTGCACTTGGGGCACGTGCGGTCGGTATTTCAGGAACCTTTCTTCATACCGCACTCGCGGAAGGTAAGGATGGGCTGGTTGCCCAGATTGACGAATGGAAAGAACAGATGAATCAGATTATGCTGCTCCTCGGCTGCTCAAATGTACAGGCACTTCGGAACAAGAGTCTGATCCTGAGCGGTGCCCCTTTCGAATGGGCACGTCTAAGAGGACCACGGCCCGAGGCGCTGGCTAGTCGTTCAGCTACGTGAAAAGGATACGCGCTTATATGCACGGCGCTTGTTGTTGGTCCTGAATCAGAAAGGAGAATGGCTGCCTATGACTGCACGTTCAAAAAAGGATTCGGAAATGATTGAAATTTGGGAGGATGTCGTCCGGATCAAGGATCTTATCCTCGCGATTGCGATCAACAGCATCACAACGTTAGGCGGCTATTTTGCTGCACCAAATCACGCGCCGATGCCGCTCTTGTTTGGCTTAGTCGGAGCGGTTGTCGGGTTTATAATTTGCTCACTCTTCATTAAACCGAAACGCATGTTTGAAGAGACGGAAAGTGAGGAATAATGGATGGACCTTGTCCTCTTAGCAGAAATGATCGCTGCAGCTGTTGCGGCTGCACTTTTATATACAATTATTGGCATCATCCCGGGAACGGACGAAACGGCCGTTCTGGTCCCCGTCACGCTGATCTTGGTGCTCACCGGTGTTCAACCCGTCATTGTCCTCTGCTTTTTTATTTCTGCTGTGATTGCCAATAACCTGATGGATGCGGTACCCGCCGCCATTGCCGGGATTCCCGGCGGTGTCATGGCGAGCCCACTTGTTGACCATGCGCAGTTGCTTAAACGAAAAGGGATGGCTGACCGGTCGCTGCGCAAAATGGCCGCGGGTTCGCTGATCGGCGTACTGGTCAGTGTTCCGGTCAGTCTGCTGCTTGCACGAAGTCTGATCCCGCTTGCCGAAGCAATTAAAGCGTACGCTGACCCGCTCTTCTTTGCCGGCGCTGTTTTACTTGCCTTGCTGAGTAAGAATAAGTTACTGGCGCTTGCTTCGATTCTCCCATTCACACTGCTCATTGAAGGGCTGCGCTATCTCTATTGGGGCATCGGCATTGTACCGAGAGGATCAACGGTGTTCATCTCATTCTTTCTCGGCATAACGATTGGACCGGTTATTCTGACACTGTTTGAGTTGCTGAATAAAGAGAAAAGAGAACGCCTGAAGTGTGATCAACCGCGCAGGATTACCCTTCAGAAAGTACCCTTCAAATGGAAATCGCTCAATCCGTTTCGCGCGTTGAAAAAACAGGAATGGCTGACAAGTGCCGGAGCGTCACTGATCAGCTGTTTCACTTTTATTCTTAGCCCGGTCGGGATGACGACGCTGTTTGGCGAACTCTTTTCAAAACGGACGCAAGATCCGGTTGATCGGTCGGTGCTTGCCATTACAACGATGAATGCACTGGCAAACGCGACCTACCTTTCCGGGACACTGATCCCGTTGATCGCCTTAGGCATGCCTCTGTCTCCAGTTGCCATAGGTCCTGCTCATGCGCTGTTTGACGCACCGCCGGTCTTTACCGCAACGCACAATATGCACCATATCCTTTCGCAGACCGATTTCATTTTGGCGACAGTGATTGGTGCCGGCGTTGCCCTGATTGTCACGTATACACTGGCAATCAAATATGCGCAATCAATTTGTGCCTTTGTATTCAAACGGATTCCCCACGAAGCAATCCTCGGCTTGTTTTGCGCTTTCGTTCTCCTGCTTGCGTATATGGATGCGGGTTGGATGAATATCGGCGGTGTCGTGCTGATCGGACTTTTTTCCGGTCTGCTTCACCGCTGGGGCGTGGGTTACGGGATATTATTTATGGTCTTATATGCGGCGCCATGGCTCGTTTCGGGATTCTGATCATGATCCGTTCTGGAGCGGGCTGCGCCGAAGCATTCACTAGGCTGATCCGCGCACATGGTGCAGGAGTGATCACTGATTTCTGAGTGAACCGGCCCATTAATTTTGACCGATTAACCAGAGTATAACGCCTACTCAATAGGTGCTGATTCAACCAACAGATGATGAAACGCGGAGGTGAACGAGATGAATCCGGCGATTCGAGATAAACTTTCCTTGCTTCCGAAACAGCCCGGCTGTTATCTGATGGAGGATCATCGCGGTACGGTCATTTATGTTGGAAAAGCAAAGATCTTAAAGAGACGCGTGCGCTCGTACTTCATCGGCAAACATAATCCAAAGACGGAGAAATTAGTGAGTCAAATTGCTAATTTTACGTTTATTGTGACTGCCTCTGATGTTGACGCACTCATTCTTGAAAATAATTTAATTAAAAACTATCATCCTAAATACAACATCTTGCTGAAAGATGATAAAAGCTATCCCTATATAAAAATAACGGATGAGCGCCATCCCAGGCTCATCATTACGCGACAGGTGAGCAAAGATCAGGGAAGGTATTTCGGCCCTTTTCCCAATGTAAGTGCTGCCAATGAAACGAAAGCACTGCTGGATCGTCTCTACCCATTAAGGCGCTGCCCACTTTCTGCCCAGCGGCCATGTCTCTATTACCAGATCGGCCGATGCATCGGGTGTTGTGCCAGAGAAGTGAGCGAAGAAGAATATCGCCAAGTGACGCGTAAAATCGTTCATTTTTTTAATGGCGGGTTCAGAGCGGTCGCGCGAAAATTAAAGGAGGAGATGCGGGAGGCATCGGATCGGTTAGACTTTGAGAAGGCCCAGGAGCTCCATGATTTGATCTCTTGTATTGAAGCGACGATGGACAAGCAGAGCATCAATACCCTCGATTTCGTCGATCGCGATGTGTTCGGTTACGCTTTTCAAGAAAGCTGGCTATGCGTGCAGGTTTTCCATATTCGCTGTGGTAAATTAATGCAACGCGCAGCTTCATTCTTTCCCGTGTATGCTGAGCCGGAAACGAGTATTCGTGCTTATCTGGGACAATTTTATTTGGGAAATCACCAGATCAAGCCAAAAGAAATCTTAATGCCGGAATTGGATGATGAAAAAACGATCCAAGAATTTCTGGGCATCCGTTTGATCCATCCCCAACGTGGCACAAAAAAGAATCTTGTACAGATGGCCTGTCAAAATGCACGGGTAGCGTTGCAAAATAAGCTGTCGTTATCGGGATTGAAATCAACGGGCAATAGGGACTGAATCCTGTTTATAAGGGGGCATTTGCGTTATGGCCTGTTCTCATTTAAGTAAAAATAAAGCCCTCTCTTCAAACAGAGGGGATGCGGAACAATTAATGGAAGCATTTGTCGAATCCGGTTCGTATAAACGGTTAAAAGAACTTGAAAAGGAAGGGCGGACACTTCGCGACCGTGTGCGTGGCTGTCTCAGCAGCAGTGAATCAAGAAGGTACGAGATTGGCAATCATTTGGTTGCGAAGTTCATTCCTAAAAAAATTTATCAATACGATTATCCTGGACTCAATGAATATCTGTATAATCTCGGATTACTCCAGAAACTGACGATACTGACCAGTCGAAATTTGAACAAAGACCAGAAACTGCTGGACTTATTTGAACCGTACCACTTAACTCCAGAATATTATGTTAAGCCCTCTTTTAATCGAGCGGGGCAGGAACTGACAAAGGGTGAGCGAACACCTGAAGTGAATGTGACGCTGCACGATGCGGCGATAAGAATAAGCCAAAATCGAAGTCGTTTAAAAGCCGTAAAAGATGAGTATGAAAAGCTGAAGGATGAATTGGCCCAATCCAATCAATTATCGGTGAACAAGAACGTGACTTATAAATATGGCTCCTTATCCCTTCGTCGAAAACCGCTGCGTTATCGGATCATGCATCGTACAAATCAAAGGATAATTCATGCGTTAATTGAATTTGGAAAACCAAGTTTTGATGGAATTGACCATTATCTGTTTAAAGGAATCATTAAAAAGAGCGAATTTGAGGCATTTAGGACGCTTAAGGATGTTCGATTAGATTTTGTTATTCTTGACTTGGACGATGAGGCGAAGATGCAGAATTATTTCCACCGAAAATGGACCAATCATTTACTATTTTTGAATGAGTGAACGAGATATAATGAGTTTAAGGACAAGTTTTCCCAAAGGAGGAATCGATATGTCCAAGCAGACGGTTCTGATTATTAACGGTAGAGATACGCGCTATGGTTCTGCTAAGGGCGCGTTGAACACATTTCTAGCGGATACAGCTGCAAGTCATTTGAAAGAAGAAGGGTTCACCGTAGAGACAACGCGCGTGGCGGACGGATACGAGACTGCAGAAGAAGCGCGCAAGTGGCAGCAGGCAGATGTTATTCTCTTTCAGTTTCCGATTTATTGGTTTGCTGCACCCGCCGTTTTAAAACGGTATATTGAAGAGGTTTACCAGCACGACACGTTTTATTCCAGCGCCCCGGAATACGGACGCGGAGGACTGTTGCATGGGAAACGCTACTTGGTTTCCACCACTTGGAACGCGCCAAAGGACGTATTTGCCGACCCTTCCTCATTTTTCAACGGCCGTACCGTTGATGACGTGCTTGCCGATTTTCACTTCACGCAGGCGTTTGTCGGATTAACACGGCTGCCAAGCATTTCCTTTCATGATGTCATCAAGCATCCTGATGCAGCAGCTTATGCGGAACAATTGAAAACGCATCTCAACAAAGCATTAAGCATTTAAGTGAAGGGATTCAATGGTCCAAGGGAAGATCCGTTTAACCTTACACGGAGCAAGAACCTTTGGCAGATGCCTGCTGCTAATGACAGGAATAGTAAAAAACATGCGCAGGCCGCATGTTTTTTTGCAGGATAAGCGTGTTTATTGGCCATGAAAAAGACAGTGCATCAACGCGCAGATGCGAGACCCCGCAGACGCCTGCCTGAGGAGGCTCTTGGACTGCCCACGGCAAGCGAGTAACCGAAGCGACGATTCAGCACCGGGCGCTTTTTGCCTAGCTTTTCTCATCAGCAAAACAGTTTTGGAGTGTTTCAATGCTCTATCGGCAGGCTCCTGCTTGCATGATTAGACATGAGCACGCAAGGTCAGTGCTATAATTAAAGGGAGGATGTGAAAATGAACGAAAATTTATCCAATTCGGAGGAGTGACGGTCAAGTGAAACCTGTTGCCACAGCATTTCAGGACATTCAACAGGGAGACATCCATGACTATGATGACATTATTCAGTATTTTAACTTCAGGCAGGTAAAGCAAGAACTGCCGAAAGAGCCTCGCTCGATTACCTTTGTGACAACCGGAATTATTCCTTATGACGGTGGGCAAACGACGATGCTGCATTTAGGGACGGAATTGAGCAAACGCGGCTTTCAGGTCTACTATTTGAGTTATGTCGCGCAATCACGGGAAGCGATGGAGATCAATGCTGGGTTCAATTATTCCGGTTATCAGGGCACCTGCCTGGATATGAGCGCTTTGGCGCATCATCAGTCGGATATTTGGCTTGGGACACTTTGGGAGTCGGTTTATGTTTTTAAAGATAAGCCGGGATATAAGATGTATTTTGTTCAGGATTATGAACCCTATTTTTATGCGTATGGCGACCGCTCTTACCTTGCGAAGAAGACTTATGAATTAGGGCTGCACATGATTTCGCTTGGACCATGGTGTGCTGAAATGATTAAAAAAAATTGCCACGTGCGCAGCCCGCTTGATGTGATTCGTTTTCCGGTCGATGCGGGTCGGTATCCATTTCAGCCGAGGGAATTTTCGGAGTATAAGAATAAAAGCGTATTCACCATTGCGGCTTATACAAAATGGAGCAGTCCGCGCCGAGCACCGATCAGCATCCAAATTGTGTTGAGCAATTGTGCGCGAATCGCGCAGAAACATGGTATTCAGCTCAATATTGCGTATTTCGGCACCGATCAATCCAAACAATTTATTAATGGCAAGAACCTCGGCAAGCTGACGAAAAAAGAGATGTATGAACGGTTTCTTCGCGCGGATTTTGGTATTGCTCCGTCGATGACGAACTTTTCGCTTGTCCCTTATGAAATGATGAGCAGCGGTTTGCCGGTCATTGACTTTTATGAAGGTACGGGGTTGAGCTTCATACCGGAGGATTGCGCGCTGTTCTGCCACCTTGATGAAACAAGCCTTTTTCAAACGCTCCACGATGCGATTCACAGTCCGGAACGGATCACGAATACGGTGCAGCATGCCCAAGCACATTTAACAGCGGTTACTTGGAAGGATACACTCAGCGATTTTATGGAAGTGATAAACCGTTTGCCCATTGAGACGGCTTCGTAACGTTACGCGTGTTCTGCTTTTGAACAGCACTGCTTCTGTGCAGCAAGAGCAGTAAATGAAAACGATAAATCGCTTTAGTGAAAGGCAGCCTAATTACAGGTCTGGTGGCCAGCGTCAGCGCGTGGGTATCGCTCGGGCACTTGCTGTTCAACCGGAGCTAATCATTGCGGATGAACCCATCTCAGCTCTGGATGTTTCAATTCAAGCCCAAATTGTTAACTTATTAAAGAAGTTACAAAAAGAACGTGGACTCACACTTTTATTCATCGCTCATGACCTTTCCATGGTCAAGTATATAAGTGATCGGATCGGTGTGATGTACGCGGGCAAGATCGTCGAATTGGCGCAGGCAGATGACCTGTATCATTGTCCGCTCCACCCCTATACAGAGGCATTGATTTCGGCGATCCCGCAAGCAGTTCCACTTCGCGAGCAGCATAAAAAAAGATTGATTTTTCAACCGGATCGTCAAAAGACAGGATCGGTATCGAAGAAGAGGCTGCGCCAAATCATTCCCGGACATTTTGTCTCCTGTGACGAGAGCGAAGTATCCGTATTGAAGGATAAGTATGAGCGGTTAACTCAGTCTAAAATACGTGGGTGAATCATCAGCGTACATGATTGAGTGCTTTATAAAGATCATGGATGGTTGTCACCTCAGACTCGTCACGAGGGATCATGCATCGCTTGTAGTGCGGACATGATCAGCAAAGAAGAATAGGCTCAAGTGATTCACAAAATCATTAATGGCAGTTATAAAAAAGTGGCCAGCATGTATGGAGATAATCGAATGGATACATTAAAAGCTATTTTTAATCGTATAAAAGCGGATCCTGACAATATTCAGTTCACGCGCAAGAAGATCGAACCACTCTACTATGCTGCTTCGTCGGCAAAGATACTCATTATCGGTCAGGCCCCCGGTGAAAAGGCACAGAAGACAATGATTATCTGGAATGATCCAAGTGGCATTCGTTTGAGAGAGTGGATGGGGGTATCGGATGATACTTTTTATCATTCTGGAAAAATTGCGGTTCTCCCGATGGATTTTTATTTCCCAGGCAAAGGGAAACATGGAGATCTACCACCGCGAGCTGACTTTGCTTCTCAATGGCATCAGCAATTAATTAAGGCTATGCCGGACGTGAAGTTAACGTTGCTTGTCGGCTCATATGCCCAGCGGTACTACCTAAAGACGGGTTCAAAACAAACGCTGACTCAGGTTGTTAAGCATTATCGTAATTATCTACCTAACTATTTTCCGCTCGTGCACCCGTCACCGCGCAACAACATTTGGATGAAAAAAAATCCATGGTTTGAAGAAGAGGTCTTGCCTGATTTGAAAATGCATATTCATCAAATTCTTTCTCGGTGATCATAACCATTCATACGGAGTGATCGGTTACTGCTGATTCGCTACGGTATATTCAGAATATAAATGTTTGACCATTCTTCTGCCTTGAGAACCGCTCCTTTTCCCGATTGATTAGAATTGGCTGTAAGTGCCCCAGACAATTATAATGGAATGAATTGAAACGTAATGAGCAGTGAAAAAAATTTGGGGAAGGTCGCAATGGGTAAAACAGATGTGATTTTAATCGGCGCCGGGATCATGAGCGCGACACTGGGGACGTTGCTTAAAGAACTCGCTCCAGAATGGAAGATGAGTATTTTTGAGAAACTTGACGCTCCAGGTAAAGAGAGTTCGAACGAATGGAATAATGCAGGCACCGGCCATTCAGCGCTATGCGAATTGAACTATACACCGGAAAAAGCAGATGGAACGATCGACATAAGAAAAGCGGTTGCAGTTAATGAAAAATTCCAGCTTTCACGTCAGTTTTGGTCGTACCTTGTAACAAGGAACAGGATCCGTCATCCACAGGACTTTATCCAGCCCATTCCGCACATGAGTTTTGTAGAAGGTGAGGAAAATGTGCTGTTCCTGAAGAAACGTTTTGCAGCATTGTCTCAGCATCCGCTGTTTCAAGGCATGCAATTTTCCGATGATCCTAAAAAACTGCAGGAATGGATGCCGTTGGTGATGGACGGCCGTATAGCGGATCCGCCGGTCGCCGCCACGCGGATTGAGTCAGGGACGGATGTCAACTTCGGCGCATTGACTCGGATGCTGTTTGCGCAGCTTCAGGAACGAGAACAAGTAACGGTTCACGACATGCATCAAGTTGAGAATATAATGCGTGTTGATGACAACTCATGGAGAGTTCGCGTGCGCAATCTTAAAACTGGAGAATGCGAAGACCATGAGGCGCCGTTTGTTTTCATTGGGGGCGGAGGTGGGAGTCTGCCGTTGCTGCAGAAAACCGGGCTACCGGAATCAAGACATATTGGCGGTTTCCCGGTCAGTGGTCTGTTCATGGTTTGCCATAATCCCGAGGTCGTATGCAAGCATCATGCGAAGGTCTACGGCAAAGCGAAGATCGGTGCACCGCCGATGTCAGTCCCTCATCTGGATACGCGCGATATCGATGGTAAGCAGTCCTTGTTATTTGGTCCGTTTGCCGGATTCTCGCCGAAATTTCTGAAAACCGGTTCTTATTTTGACCTCATCCGTTCCGTGAACGCAAACAATGTACTGACGATGCTGGCAGCCGGTGTGAAACAAAGAAAATTAACGAAATACTTGATACAACAGCTCATGTTATCCAATGAAAAGCGCATGGAGGCATTGCGCGCGTTTATTCCGAATGCCAAAAATGAGGATTGGTCGGTTCGTGTTGCCGGCCAGCGCGTGCAGGTGATCAAGGACACGGATATAGGCGGAAAGGGCACGCTGCAATTCGGTACAGAAGTCGTCAGCAGCGCCGATGGATCGCTCGCTGCTTTGCTTGGCGCTTCACCGGGCGCATCGACCGCCGTTTTCGTCATGCTTGATGTTCTTACGCGATGTTTTCCTGATCAGATGAAGCTTTGGCAAGGGAAAATCAAGCAGATGATTCCTTCTTACGGAATTCAGCTTGCGGATGATCCGGTTCTTGCGGATAAAATCCAAACGGAAACCGCACAAACACTCAAATTGAAAAAGTGAATGACAGAACAGTAATGGACAGCCTCATGATCAGAGGTTGTTTTTTTCTTTGATGGGAATAAGGTCAGCGTGCGCGCATAGGATGTGAATCAGGTGCAGAAGGAATGGGCTTTCTCAAGCACCATCGTTGGGATAAAGCTTGCGTTTTTTAGATAAAGCAAACGTTTTCACAATAATCCATCCGGCAAGAAAAAATTTTCTAAAGAACTATTGAAATTTTATGCGCGAAGGGCTATGATAAGTGTATTGAAAGAAAACGTTTTCAGAAAGCGCATTCAATCGCATGAATCTGTAAGAGGTTCATAGTTTTAAGTGAAATAATTCACAATAAAGGAGCGATTTGTTATGTTAAAGGCGGTTAAGGAAAATCAAAAAAATCAAGATCAAAAGACAGGAGCTGCACAATCTCAAAATGAGGAAGCGGAGCTGGAGTCGATCAAGACCTATATTGACGGTTTGGTTCAAAAATCGAAAACCGCGCTGAAGACACTTGCCGATTTTGACCAAGCGAGCGTTGATAAAGTTTGCGAAGCAATGGCCATCGCTGCTTTGGATAATCATATGAAACTGGCAAAAATGGCTGTGGAAGAAACAGGACGCGGCGTTGTTGAAGATAAAGCGGTGAAAAATATTTACGCCAGTGAATACATTTGGAATAAAATTCGCCATGACAAAACGGTGGGTGTTATTGAAGAGAATGATCAGGAGCAGATTGTGAAAATCGCTGAACCGGTGGGGATCATTGCTGGGGTTACACCGGTTACCAACCCGACCTCGACCGTTGTCTTCAAGGCGCTGATTGCGCTGAAAACGCGAAATACAATTATTTTCGGGTTTCACCCCCAGGCTCAGAAAGCGTGCGTGGAAACCGCAAAAATTATCACAAAAGCAGCAGTTGAAGCGGGCGCGCCGGAAAACGCGATTCAATGGATCGAAAAGCCAAGTATTCAAGCAACCGGGGCATTAATGAATCATCCGGATGTCGCGACGGTGCTGGCCACCGGCGGTCCAGGCATGGTGAAAGCAGCGTACTCGACCGGCAAACCGGCACTCGGCGTTGGACCGGGAAACGGACCGGCGTACATTGAGAAAACCGCGGACATCAAGCAAGCGGTGAATGATATCACGCTTTCCAAGACGTTCGATAACGGCATGATCTGTGCATCGGAAAACAGTGTGGTTGTTGACGAAGCCATTTACGAAGCAGTTAAGGCTGAGTTCAAACGGCTGGGCAGTGTTGTTCTTGATAAAAAGGACAATGACGCACTCGGCGAAGCGATGATGGATCCAAAACGCGGCAGCGTACGTGGTCCGATTGCCGGAAAATCTGCCTTTAAAATTGCCCAGCTTGCCGGTATCAAAGTGCCGAAAGAAACAAAGGTTTTGATTGCAGAGATCGATGGAGTGGGCCCTGATTACCCACTGTCTCGTGAAAAACTATCCCCAGTGCTTTCGATGTACAAAGCGAAGGATCACGTGGATGCCTTTAAAATCGCCAAAGCGTTGCTTGACTTCGGCGGCGCGGGCCATACGGCGGCCATCCATACCAAGGATCAGGAATTGATAAAACAGTACAGCTTGAAAATGAATGCATGCCGCATTATTGTGAACTCGCCATCTGCGCTCGGCGGCATTGGCAATATGTACAATAACATGGTTCCATCGCTCACGCTTGGCACAGGTTCTTACGGTCAGAACTCAATTTCGCACAACGTTTCCGATTTCGATCTGCTCAACATCAAGGTTGTTGCCAAACGCCGCAACAACATGCAGTGGGTTAAATTGCCGCCGAAAATCTATTTTGAACGCCATTCATTACGCTATTTAAAAGAAATGACCGGAATGAAACGTGTTTTCCTCGTCTGTGATCCAGGGATGGTCAAATTCGGTTATGCCGATCGTGTGGTTGCGATGCTGAACACGCGCAGCGACAAACCGGCAATTGAAATCTTCTCACAGGTTGAACCGGATCCGACGACCGACACCGTCGATCGCGGTGTCGCTGCAATGAAACAATTTCAACCGGATACGATTATTGCGCTCGGCGGTGGTTCTGCGATGGATGCTGCAAAGGGCATGTGGTTGTTTTATGAACGTCCGGATGCTTCATTCGTCGGTGCAAAACAGAAATTCCACGATATTCGCAAACGGACCTATAAAGTGCCGGAACTCAAAAAGGTAAAATATATCGGGATTCCGACAACATCGGGGACCGGTTCGGAGGTAACCCCGTATGCCGTCATCACCGATTCCAAAACCCATGTTAAATACCCAATTACGGACTATGCGATGCAGCCGGATATTGCGATTGTCGATCCGCAGTTCGTGGAAACGCTGCCGAAACGAACCGTGGCTTGGACGGGACTTGATGTCTTGACCCATGCTGTTGAATCGTATGTATCGGTTTATGCGAGTGATTATACACGCGGTTGGTCGCTGCAGGCAATCAAACTTGTTTTTGATAATCTGCGCGCGTCATTTGCCGGCGATCAAACGGCACGTGAGAATATGCATAATGCATCAACGATTGCCGGTATGGCGTTTGCCAATGCTTTTCTGGGCATTAACCACTCACTGGCTCATAAACTAGGCGGAGAGTTCGGGCTGCCACATGGTCTGGCCATTGCAATTGCTTTTGCTCCTGTTGTCCGTTATAACGCCAAAATCCCGAAAAAATTGGCGATCTGGCCGAAATACAGCCGCTTCACTGCGGATGAAGATTATGCGACCATTGCTCGTTTCTTAGGCTTCGAGGGGAACACAACGGAAGAATTGAAAGAAAGCTTCGTCAAAGCGTTTATTAAACTGGCCCATGACTGTGACGTAAACCTGAGTCTGAAAGCCAATGGCGTCGACAAGAAACATTTTGATGAATCGGTCGATAAACTTGCTGAACTCGCCTATGAAGATCAATGCACAGGCACCAATCCGAAAGAACCTCTGATCAGCGAATTGAAGCAGATCCTCGATGACGCATACGAAGGTGTCGGCACAGAAATCTAAAGATCATAGAATGAACAAAGCGCTTCCCAATCAACGGGAAGCGCTTTGTTTTTGGAAGCGAAAGGGATACTTGAAAAGTGGTCCGATCAGCACAAAGGTCAGAATACGTGCAGCAAAGGCTATTATCTCTGAAAATAATAACCTTGATTAATGTCTTCAATTAGAGAAGGATGCACGGGGCGCCACCCCAAGCGCTCATGGGTTAATACGCTTGATACAGGGTTGTCGACCGATGCGAAGTTGCCCAGCCATCCGAAATGCGAACTTGCCTTTTTCGCGTCTATGCTTTTTACCGGTAGCTTGAGATGTTGGCCAAGGGCGACGGCGATATCACGAAAGGGCACGCCCTCATCGGCAACCGCGTGAAACCGCGACCCTGCCGGAGCCTTTTCCAAAGCGAGACAAAAAAGATGTGCCACATCGAGGTGATGCACAGCGGGCCAACGGTTGGCTCCAGTTCCAATGTAGGCTGAAATGCCTTTCTTGCGAGCGATGCCGATCAGGCTCGGGACGAACCCATGCGTATCGCCATCGCCGTGTACAAGTGGAGGGATACGAACAATTGAGGAGCGAACGCCTCGATCGGCTAACGCTAACGTCGTTTTTTCCGACGGGACGCGTAATTTTCCAGCGGAATTAGGGTCAGCCGCATTGTCCTCCGTTCCGAGTTTATTAGGGGTGAGGGTCAGTGTCGGCATAGCGACAACAAGAGGGCGGTCGCGGCCGGAAAGCGCGGTGCCCAATGTCTCAATGGCACGTCGGTCCGTTTCGACAGCTGCCGCCATGAATCGCGATGGCGCCTGACGGGGGGTTCCACCAAGCACGATTCGCAGGCGTGTTGACAGTCGTGCATGAGAGAACTTGTGGAAGAAGGCTGTGTGAATGACGCAATCTGCAGCGGCAGCACCGCTGCGCAAGCTTTCCAGGTCTTCGATTGAACCCTGGTGAGCCTTTGCACCAAGGGCAATAAGCCTTTTGGCAGCTTCTTCGGAACGAACAAGGCCGACAACATGATGGCCAGCATCCATGAGTTCACGAACAACCGCCAATCCGATGAATCCGGTCGCTCCCGTAACAAAAACACGCATATGAAAAACCTCCTTATAAGCAGTATAATTGGGTGGTTTGAACCATGCGCAGTGCCGTCAGCGAAGTGCACGGTCGGCTCATGGTTAACCTAATTATAGAAGAGGGTTTACTTGGATGTTTGCGTGTTCTGATTGAGTCATTGCCCGATTCAACGGAACCTGTTCAAAAAAGCGCGAAGCCTTGAAGCAGCGGAGATATGAAAAAAGGCGACGAGGCATCCTGATCAGTTTAAATTCCGTCTTTCTTGGCGCCATCTGGCGATATCTCTGTTTGGCGGGCTTCCAAAGAAGCGACTGTATTCTCGACTGAATTGGGAATCGCTCGCATATCCCACAATCCGGCATGCAGTCGTCGCATCCATTTGATTGGATAACATCAGCCGCCTGGCTTCTTGAAGACGCAGTACATTGCGGTATTGTAAGGGACTCATCGCGGTGACGGACTTAAAATGCTCACGGAAAGAGGATTCGCTCAAATGGACCATCTCTGCCAAATCAGCGATTTTAAATGGCTGGGAGAAGTTGTTCTGGAGCCAGTCAATTGCTTTCACAACCCGCTGCACGCTGGATTCCGCAAAAACGGTCTCAGCAACGTAAACACCAATGGGGCTGCGAAGAAGTCGAATGAAAATCTCATCCGTGATGAGCGGGGCAATTAAATGATCATCGCCGGGACTCGAGAGACAATCGACCAGTCTTGCCATGGCATTAATCAGAGCCAAATCAGCATCCATGACATAACCCGCACGCCGATTACGAATCATTGGCAAGCCCTGCGGATATACTTTCGGCACCAACGCCGCGATCCTTTGCGGGTCGAGATATAGCCCTACGCCCAAGAACGGTTCGGTAGGGCTGGCCAAAATGGTTTTCATTGCAACCGGTAAGGCAACGGGAGCAATAAAAATACGTGACCCTGCGTATTCATAGACATCCTTTCCGACGGTTATGATTTTTTTACCCTGCGCGGCAATGCCGACAGTAGGCGAATAAATGGTATGCACATAATCTGTGGCTTCAATTCGCGAATAGCGATTGACATATAACCCGGGGATCCGCGCGGCATAGGTCCCATCATGCGAAGAATGAGTATAGATCAGATTTGCTAGTCGGGTGTTTTCCGCTTTAAGCGATCCATTGGCACTATCTGACATTGGCGTGGCCGCATGATCATCCAGACTCATTTTCTCGAAAGCAACTCCTTTTACTGTTTGATCATCTGACATGACGGGCATGCAGGCAATAATTATGGTGCTTATCTATTACTTACTCTAATGATACTCGATTAGCTTCGTCAAATTCAGCGCCTTCCAAGCATGGTTTATATCGGCTAGCTTAGCGAGCAGTCCACACCTTCATTTTGTGTCCTTATGCAGCTGCAAAGCAAAGAAGGATGTCGCATAGTCATAGACTTTTGTGACATCCTCTTTCTCTAATCATTGAGCGTTTTTATACAGCCGTTAATTGGCAATATGATCGAGCAGATAGCTAATATCGGTAATGATAAACCGTCGATTCTTGATCATCAGCGCACCGTCGTTTCGAAGTTCACTGATCATACGGTTCACGCTGCTGCGCGCACTGATTCCGCAGAATCCGGCGATATCATCGTTGGTGACAATGAAATCAATCAGCATCCCTTCTCGAATTTTGCGCCCGAATAAGTCGATAAGACTGTAAATAAAGGCGCAAACCGCTCCTTTTTTGCCATTCATCATCATCCGCTGCAAACGGAAGATATTCTCCGATAATTTTTTACGATAATAGCTTTTCACATAGTTTTGCAACTCTTGATTGGCATTTACATAGTTCCAAAACGTCACGCGGTCGATTTGATAGAAGGTTGCTTCATCGGATTCGACACGCACATTAAATGGCTGTTCGGTAAACTTGGAAACTTCGTCGCGCAGCAGTGAGATGACATCAGGCTTTGCGATATACGATAAGTTGAATTCGCGTCCATCCTGCAAAATGATGCTGTTCTTTATAATACCCTTCTTTAAAACATAGGTATAACGCTCTTCAAGACCGTGATAGGTCAAGTAGGTGTGTCGACTTTTGTTAATTGTCGGCACGTTATACGCATCCAGAAAATTAATTAAATATTCGATTTCACTCAATACCATTGATCTTTTCATTCCTATCGGGAAGGATCTGCACGGATTACGGATACAAATGTTATCTATATTCCTATTTTAACGCCATTTCAGCTAATATATATCACAAATAAAGGAAACATTTGTTAACATTTTTTGATGATAGCAAACGGAACCGACAACCTTTTTGTTTTGATTTATAACAGATGGTGCATGAAAAAGTTTGGCAGAACCGGTTTTCGCGTGCATGTGCAGCCTTATTTTTTCTAATACTAAGTAGCGTCTTGAGTCTTTCATTCTTTTTGACTGACAGAAAAAAATTAAAAAGAGAGCTGTTGATTTATGGTTCGTATTGAACTGCCTTATGACAAAACAACGCTTGTTGCTGATTTGCCTGACAAAAACTTTGCTGGAAAATTAGTCTCTGAAGCGGCAACCTATCACACCGATCAATCTGAACATGCAATCGTTGAAGAGTCGCTCGACCACCCGATCGGTTCGCTGTCGCTAGAAGCGTTGGCCAAGGGTAAGAAAAATATTGTCATGATTAGTTCCGATCACACGCGTCCGGTGCCTTCACACATCATCACACCAATTCTTTTGCGGCGTTTGCGTGAAGCCGCTCCGGATGCCCGCATTCGTATTCTCGTTGCCACCGGTTTTCATCGCCCGTCGACACGCGAGGAACTCGTTAACAAATATGGACAAAAAATCGTGGATGAAGAAGAAATCGTGATGCACATTTCGACTGATGATGCGTCGATGGTCAAGATCGGCCAGCTTCCGTCGGGCGGTGAATGCATCATCAACAAAGTAGCTGCTGAAGCCGATTTACTGCTTTCGGAAGGATTTATTGAATCGCATTTCTTTGCTGGATTTTCCGGCGGCCGTAAATCGGTGCTTCCGGGAATTGCTTCCTACAAGACGATTATGGCCAACCATTCCGGTCCATTTATTAATTCTGATAAAGCACGTACCGGTAACCTGCATCACAACCCGATTCATGAGGATATGGTGTATGCAGCGCGCAAGGCAAAACTTGCTTTTATTGTCAATGTTGTGCTCGATGAAGAGAAGAAAATCATCGGATCGTTTGCCGGAGATATGGAAGCGGCACATCAAAAAGGCTGTGAATTTCTGCAAGAGTTATCGCGTGTAAAAAAAATTGACTGCGACATCGCGATCTCGACGAACGGCGGGTATCCGCTTGACCAAAACATCTATCAAGCCGTTAAGGGCATGACGGCTGCCGAGGCAACCAATAAAGAAGGCGGGACGATCATCATGGTTGCCGGTTGTCGGGATGGGCACGGCGGCGAAGGTTTTTATCACAATCTTGCCGATGTGTCCGATCCGAAAGCATTCTTGGATCGTGCCATTAATACCCCGAAGTTGAAAACGATTCCGGATCAATGGACCGCGCAGATCTTGGCACGAATTTTGGTTCATCATCATGTCATCATGGTTTCCGATCTGGTCGAGGCGAATTTGATCACGGACATGCATATGTCGCTTGCAACGTCGCTCGATCAAGCGTTAGAGATGGCGTACGAACGTGAAGGCAAGGATGCCAAGATTGTTGCGATCCCCGATGGTTTAGGTGTTATTGTGCGTTAATCGGTTGCTTACTTATTTAACGAGGAAAGGGGGACAAAAATGGAACGAGACACGTTCAATGAGGCCGACTGCTCGAAGCCCGAGCATGGAGAAATGGAACAAGCGTTGCAGGGAAATACCTTTGCCGATCTCGGATTTGCTAAGGTGGATCTTTCGCGAGAGCAGCGCAACGGTTACCCGGAAGTGGTTTACGGTGAGGGGAAGACGGCGGAGCAGATCATTGGCATCATTCAGGCGATGCGCAAGCAAACGGTCAACATTTTATGCACCCGCCTTTCCTCAGATAAGTTTAAAGCAATCAAAAAAGCAGTACCCGATGCGGTCTACTATAAAGCGGCGCGTTGCGCGCTGATCAATCGCGCAGAGGTAAAACAGACGCGTAGCTATATCGCCATTGTAACGGCAGGTACCTCCGATATTCCGATCGCTGAAGAGGCGGCAGTGACCGCAGAAGCATACGGAAATCGTGTGGCACGTGTTTATGATGTCGGCGTGGCAGGGATTCATCGGCTGTTCGCACGTTTGGATGTTATTCGCGGCGCCAAGGTTGTGATCTGCATTGCCGGCATGGAAGGCGCCCTTGCCAGTGTTGTCGGCGGGTTGATCGATAAGCCGCTGATTGCCGTGCCGACCAGTGTCGGCTATGGCACAAATTTAAAAGGCGTAACGGCGCTGCTGACGATGCTGAACAGCTGCGCGTCGGGCATTACCGTTGTCAATATTGATAATGGATTTGGCGCCGCCTATTCTGCCAGCATGATCAATCATTTATGACGGAACGGACAGCCGATAGGGAGGAAAATGATGAAAACACTTTATTTAGATGCCTTTTCCGGGATCAGCGGCGATATGTTCATCGGGGCGCTGATCGACCTTGGTGTTGATTTTGACCAGTTTAAGGCGGAGCTTGCTAAATTGAATGTCGACGGTTATCAGCTTCACGTGGAACGGCTGTCTAAAAGCAGCATCTATGGAACCCGTTTCGACGTTCAATTGACTCATGAGAAGGATCATGGTTTTATCGAGAGCCACCACGACCCGCATCATGAGCATCACCACCAGGATGCGGTACGTCATCTGAGCGATATCGCTGCGTTGATTGCCGCCAGCACATTGTCGGAAAAAATCAAACAGCAGTCGCTTGCTGTTTTTACCGAAATTGCCAAAGCGGAAGCAGCCGTGCATCACATGCCGCTGGAAGCGGTCCATTTTCATGAGGTTGGCGCGTTGGACTCGATTGTTGATATTGTCGGCTGTTTCGTCGCGCTTGATCTGCTTAAGGTTGATGAGGTGCGTGCCTCCGAGCTGACCGACGGATCCGGTTTTATTCACGTGGCGCATGGGGAAATGCCGGTGCCGGTGCCTGCGGTGATACAGATGCGTATCGGGACTAATATTCCGATTAAGCAGCGCACAGACATCCAAACCGAGCTTATTACGCCAACGGGAATGGGACTGGTGAAAGCGTTGGTTCGCCAATTCGGACCGATCCCGGAAGCGCAGGTTCTGCTCAAAAGCGGGTATGGCTTCGGCAAGCGGGATACCGGCGCATTCAATGCACTGCGCGTCCTTCTTTTTGATGAGAAAAAAAGCATGCAAACGGTCAGCAGCGACCAAGATTCGGTACTGCTGATTGAAGCCAATCTTGATGATGAGGATGGCGAGTCCTTTGGTTTTGCGATGGATCTGCTCTTGGAAGCAGGCGCGTTTGATGTCTTTTTTACACCGATTTTCATGAAGAAAAATCGTCCGGCAATAAAACTCTCGGTACTCTGCGCCCCTGCAGAACGTGATCGTTTTGCGAGCATGCTCATGAAACACACCCGTACTATTGGCGTTCGCTATCAGCGGATGCAGCGGGTGATTATGAAACGTCACTTCAAAACAGTAGAAACAAGGTTTGGTCCGATTCGTGTAAAAGTTGCAAGCCATGGCGATCTTGTCAAACAAATGGCCGAATATGACGATTGCGCAAAAGCTGCACGCGAATACGGGACTTCTCTGGAGACGGTGAAACAAGAGGTAAACCGGCTTCTGAACAGCTGACAAAAAGAAAAGTGTTTGGAGGAGAAATTTGTGATTCATCAGTTATTGGCCGAATTTTTGGGAACAGCATTAATGATTGTCTTTGGCGTCGGTGTGCACTGCTGCGAGGTGCTCAATACATCAAAGTACCAACATTCCGGCCACATTTTTGCCATTACAACGTGGGGATTTGGGATTACCGTTTCCTTATTCATCTTTGGCGCAGTTAACATCAATCCGGCAATGACGCTGGCTCAAGCGATTCTGGGCAATATTCCATGGGCCAACGTGATTCCGATTAGTCTTGCAGAGGTTCTTGGCGGTGTTTTCGGTTCGATTTTTGTCTTCATCGCTTATTATGACCAGTTTAAGGCGTCTGAATCGATTAATCGTGTGGCAATCCGAAATATTTTCTCAACCAATCCGAACGTTCGAAATTTGCCGCGTAATTTCTTTGTCGAATTCATTGATACGTTCATTTTTATTACGGCAATCTTGGCGATTGCGGGTGCAACGACGAAAGCCCCGGCGCTGCTGCCGATCGGCGTGGGCTTGCTTGTCTGGGCGATCGGTATGGGCATGGGCGGTCCGACCGGATTTGCGATGAACCTTGCTCGAGACATGGGCCCGCGTATTGCGCACGCCATGCTGCCGATTCCTGGCGGCAAGGCGGATAATGATTGGCAATACGGAATCCTTGTACCGGGTATTGCGCCATTTCTTGGCGCTGCTTGTGCCGCGCTGTTTGCACGCGGATTTCTTGGACTATGACCAGGCTGTGATCAATACAATGAAAATAAAAAAGAAGGTAGAAATTCATGCATACGTTAACTGAAAAAACACAAATGTTGACTGATCTTTTGAAGAAAATGGATCGTGTTGTTGTTGGCTTTTCCGGAGGAATTGACAGCACACTGGTTTTGAAAATGGCTTTGGATACGCTGGGCAAGGATCGTGTGTTGGCGGTTGTCGCCAATTCAGAACTGTTTACCGATGAAGAATATGAAAAAGCAGTTGCTTTAGCGAAAGCTCTTGGTGCTGAGGTGATGGGGACTCAGCTGAATTATCTTGCTGATGAACACATTAAGCATAATACGCCGGACAGCTGGTACTATGCTAAAAAATGTTTCTATGCACAGATGAACGTGATTGCGCAGGAACAAGGCTTTAATTATGTTCTTGACGGCATGATCATGGATGACAACAGCGACTTCCGTCCGGGCCTTCGCGCGCGCACAGAGGCGGGGGCACGCAGTGTGCTTCAAGAAGCCGGTTTCTATAAAACCGATGTGCGTGCATTGGCGAAAGGAATTGGCTTGACGAACTGGAACAAAGTTTCCTCCTGCTCCGTATCTTCGCGCTTCCCTTACGGCACAACGCTGACGCCGGAGAAGATTGATCAAGTGATGGCGTCGGAAGCCTATCTTCGTGACCTCGGTTTCCCGGTTGTGCGCGTTCGCTATCACGGAGAAATTGCCCGTGTTGAGGTGCCGGCAGAACGCTTGGGTGACTTGCTTGAGCGCAGCGGTGAAGTAAGCGCCAAATTAACCGAGTTTGGATTCCGTTATGTCACGCTCGACCTCAGCGGTTTTCGCAGTGGTCGTATGAACGAAACGCTGTCCGAGGAAGAACGCAAGGCGTTTGTTTCCTGAGCGATCACCAATAGCGTGTACGCAGAAAAGAACGGCGACTTTTTCGAATCTGGAAAGAGCCGCCGTTTTTTCTAACAGGATAAGAAAGTATAGGATTTTGCCCCGTCTTCAAACCAATAGACCAGTGTCTTGGCCAAGAATCAAAGCGGAGGGGCTCTGGCGCCTGCGGGATCGCGCTTAGTTGATGCGTGCCAGCGAGACCCCGCAGATTTCTGTTTGTCTGAGGAGGCTCGCGGTGCGCCCGCGGCAAGCGAGTAATCGAAGCGATGATTCAGCACCGAAAAGACACGAATCCATCACACATGGCTGGAGGTTAAGGACCAGGTGCTTTTTGCCCGGTTTTTCTTAGCATGTCGCATGCTTAAAAGTAGAAAAAAAGTCCTGATGCGGCGCGCAAGTAAGCACAGAACTTGCGCAGAAAGCTGCCAGGCATGAAAGGAAGAATTGATGTGTTAAAAAAAAGTTTGCCTTACTACATTGGATCCCTGTTGCTTCATCTGCTTGGATTCAGTCTGCTTATCTTCGCGGCAAGAACAAATCCATTTATCCTTGGGCTCGGAATGGTTGCCTATACGCTTGGGCTGCGTCATGCCTTTGATGCCGATCATATTGCCGCAATTGACAATACGGTGCGTAAATTAATGCAGCAAAATCAGAATTCAATGGGCGTTGGTTTTTACTTCTCGCTCGGCCATTCTTCCGTTGTGTTTCTGATGGCTGCTGCACTTGCTTTTTCGGTGCACTGGGCGCAGCAGCATTTGCCGCTTCTTTCACATGTTGGCGGCGTCATCGGTGCGACCGTGTCCGGAAGTTTTCTGTTAGTCATTGCTTTCATTAATCTATTTATCTTAATTGATTTGCAGAAACTGTTTCTTCGCTTAAAGCAGCACGCGTTTGATCAAAAACAATTTGATCAGCTGCTTCAGTCGCGCGGCTTTTTATCGCGCATGTTTCGGCCGCTCTTTGCTTTTATTAGTCAAAGCTGGCATGTGCTGCCGCTCGGCTTCCTGTTCGGCCTTGGCTTTGACACGGCAACGGAAATCAGTCTGCTTGCATTGTCTGCAGAATCCGCGCGTGCGCATATGTCTATTGCCGCCGTTCTTGCGTTGCCGCTTCTTTTTGCGGCCGGGATGAATGTGATGGATACCACGGATTCGGTCATGATGACACGTGCGTATCGTTGGGCATTGGATACACCGGTCCGCAAAGTCTATTACAATTTAACGGTTACAGCGATCTCGGTGCTGGCTGCTTTGCTGATCGGCAGCATTGAACTCAGTCAGGTAGTCAGTGAGCAGTTCCACCTCCAAGGCGGCTTCTGGAATTGGGTGCAGGCGATCGACTTAAATTGGATGGGTTACGGTTTAATTTTCCTCTTTCTTGCAGTCTGGCTCATTTCCTATCTCATTTGGAAGATTTTCCGTATCGATCGGAGATGGAGCCAAAATGTTCTATAGTGATGTGTGTGTGAAAAAGTGCTGCTTGAATCCAAACGGATTCAGCAGCGCTTTTTTTTACAGGGTAAAGAAAGTTGTCTTGTTGGTACCACTCATTTCTTTCCCATAGCGTTCCATTTTCCTTTTCAAAGCTCTCAGAACGTTCTCTATAAGCTATACTTGCTTTGGCCTGTGTTTTAACTCTTCCCAATGCTTTCGTTCGAGTACGACGCTCTCAGGCCCGTTTCTGAGGATTCCACTTTTCTTTATCTCAACTGGAATATTATCAATGTGATATTCAAACAGCTTATTTTTGTCAGCTGCAGCTCTAACACTCTTCAATTTTTCCTCTTCAAGACTCACCGTCAATTCCAATTCCCCAAGTGTTTCTGTCGCTTCTTCGATTTTACCGGAAAGCGTCCATGCCGACTGTGTCAATTCCATATGGTGTGCTTTCAGCTGAATCTCTTGTGCCGCACGCTGCGCAAGTACCTTTGTTGCCTTCTTGGCTTCTTCTACTTTCTGCCCACCTGTGGCAATCAGCGAATCCACTGTTTTTTTCGTTTCTACAAGGCTCTTCTGTTTTTCAGCCAATATCTTTTCCGTTTCGGCAGCCTGTGACTGTGCCTGTTTCGCCCGTTCTTCTGCCCTTTGTGCCTTGTATTCCAATTCATCTAAATGCTTATTTTTAGACTGCCCTTTCTGAACCACAAAGCCCTGTTTCTGCATATAATCAGGCAGATTTTTCTGCAAGTTTTGAAGTTCCTTACGGTTGAAAATTCGCTTTGCAGATAATTTATGATCTTCCGTGATCGGCACCACGCCCAAATGCATATGTGGCGTGGTCTCGTCCATATGTACCTGAGCATAGACCACATTTTCAGCACCATACCGATTCTTAAAAAACCCAGTCGCCTTTTCAAAATAAGATCGTGTTTCATTTTCTGCCTTATCCTTAAACAGTTCAGGGCTCGCACTTACAATAAAACCACAAACCCGCACCGCATCTTTTCGAATTGCCCGATTCGTTTCTACGCCTTCAGCAATTCGATCATTTATTTTCTTCGGGTAAGATATTTTCCCTGTATTGATCAAGTCATAGTTCAAATACGACAACTCTGTTTTAATATCCTTATTCGCATGATTTTCCGTCTCTCGCTGGTTATGCCTTTGCAGTCCCCCAAGATTTCCGGAAGCGTACTTAGTCATGTGACAAACCACAAAAGCCATGAGCGTGCACCTCACTTGTTTTTCGGAAAACTTCCATGTAAAGTATAGCGCAATATACTTCACTACGTGAAGATTGCGCTCTGCGAGGCTCTCCCGGCAAAGCCGGGCTTGCCTTCGGCAAGGCGAAACCCTGCCGACTACGCCCCTTGGAGCTAAAAAAAAGCCTTCCCAATGCTCATGCAAAGGGTCGGTTTTTTTTCCACTCCATCTAATGTATCAAAGCTTTTATTTTTTCATAATCGTAGGGATTTTCTACAACTTTATTATTGACCATCAAAGTCGGTGTTTGTTTCACCCCAATTTTTATCACATCACTATCTATATTTTTAATCTGATCTTTATACTTATCTGAATTAATTACTGATAAAAGCTCTTTCCGATCTAAATTTGGAACTGTTTGTTCTGCTTTCTTAGCAAGCAAATCATTTGTTACCCAATTCTTTTTTTCATCCCCCTGAGCTTTAAATAGCGCGTCATGGAAAGCGAAAAAAGATCGAGGGTACTTTTGATATATGTAGTAAGCTGCATTCGCCGCCTTAGCAGAATTTGGCCCTAACACTGTAAAGTTAACATAATAAAATTTCGTCTTACCCGTATCTACAAGATCCTTTTTGATTTTTGGATAAATCTCTTGTTGAAACTTTTTACACCACGGACAACGATAATCCGAAAATTCAACAATAATATTTTTCGCATTTTTACTACCAACATATGGTTGATTCCTAAGATAAAATTTTTTCGAATTAGAACCTTTAACCATATCTGAATTCATATATTTTAAATAAGCAATACCGCCCACAACTAAGATAAAAAACAAAACTGCAGCAACAATAAAAATATATTTTTTTCTCATTTTAGATAAACACATCCAATGTTCACTTATTCTTTATATTTTTTATTGATGACTCCAACAACACTCATAAATACTGCAAATATCACAAATACTACGAACGAGAGATATCCACTTCTAAATATAAAACTATCAATCAAAATGAATAAAAATGCCAGCATAGTAGAAATCCACCAGATAAGCTCATACTTTTCATGAATAAATTTCATTTTTATCAACTCCTTAAATTTAGAAATATATAACAATAATATGGAAATATGCTACCAATAGACGTACAATTATAAATAATCTTACACATAAAAGGAGGTCCCACACAACAATGAACTACGTAATAACCAAAAAGAACATAGCTATTTGGATAATTATTTCCACGCTATTGTTCGCCATCATCGGATTAGCAACCAGCCCAAATCAAGCTCAAGCGAAATCTGAAACAACACAATCCAATTTCGCTAAGAATCAAACCATCTCAGAAGAACTTCCCAACCTATCCTCCAGTGAAGAAGCCCTAAAAGCCATTGAGAACATACCAAAATCCGTAGTTAACCAAGGTCATGAAGCAATACTAGAATGGTTTAAAAGCAACATTAAAGATCCTGCTACACTTGCAGTAATAAACTCAAATCTCGAAAGTAGTGGAAAATACCAAGTTAAATCAGTTCTTGGTTGCGTAAGTGCAGTAGGAGCAGCACTAGTAGGTTTAGCATGGGCTCCTGCCAAACTACTAAAAATAAAAAAAGCACTAAAAGCCCTTGGAGGAGTAACAACTTTCGTTAAAAAATCAATTCAATACTACAATGTTTACAAGAAACGCTACAGAAGCAAAACAACTGCATGGAAAAAGGCAACAGCTAAAGCGGCAAAAAAAGCTAGTCCTCAACTTAGAGACGCATTATTATCTTTCTTTGGAATAACAGCAATCATAGATTCTTGCACCTAAACAAAGTAAAACCAAATATACTACCAATAGAATGCAAAATAAAAAAGAGCTCCTTCACTTAACGAAGACATAGCTCTTTTTTATTTTCCCTATTCAAAAAAAGGATTTAATGAAAAACACTACTGCAATTACCACCGTCACTACAATTCCACCAAAAACCACAACCGGAACTTCAGATGCATCCCCTATTTTTTTGCTTTGATCAAGCTGCGTTTTACGCATCGCCGCCAGTTCTGCCGCGACTTTAGACGCTTTTTCCGCTGCCATTTGCTGCGCATCACGCACCGCCGCCAGTTCCTGGCGCACACTATGTAGTTCCTGTTTTAAAAGCTGTTCTTCTTTTGGAACTTCTTCTTTTATTGCCGGCGCCTCCCCAAGCTTTTCCTCTATGAGCGATTTCAATTCTTGCAATCCTTCAGGTTCACCGTACCGATTCACATACGTTTTCGCCGTCCGAAAAGCACTCTGCGCACGCCGCAATTCCTTCTTTTCTTCTTCCTCAGTCAATGCCATTCCATCAGCTCCCCCCATTAGTACAAAATCCAATATCTATGCGGTGTTTGCACTTGTGCAGGCGCTCATTAGCGCCCCTGTTTGCGCAAGCGCAGGCTCACCGTTTACGCCTTTAATTTTTGACCGTCTTATGACCGCTATTCCACTGCTTGATTTGTTCAGCCGACATCTCGGAATAATGCTCTGTATAGCTGCCTTTTATCCAGCTCGATGTACAGAACAAAACATAAATATTGGTGTCCTGCTTTTTGAACTCGTCCAATTCATCCGCGTCAAATTTCTTTGAATACTCGAGGAACACACCATTATAGCCAATCAAACGGCGACCCTTCAGCGCGCCATAATAATAGTCAAAGACACGCTCGTCCACATCAATGTCAACCAAATCCTTGCTCACATACTTCGACATTTCTAATGGCGCTCGGCTGTTCTTCACTTTTTGAATATTTACTTGCGTGATCTCATCCGTTCCTTTTTCAGTCACGCCAGTCATTCGCGTTGCTTTGCGCCAAAGGTCTAGCCATTCCTCATGACTTACGTAATTACGACTTGTAAAATAACTTTGCCCGCGGTCACGCCCTGTTGATGCGAGCAGAGGGAGTGTCTCACAGGCACAAACTTGATGGTTCAAAACCACATACAGAGCAAAAGGAACTTTCACTAATTTTAAAAGGAACTTTCGCTAAGGACGCATACGTCCTGTATGCAATGCGAAAGTCATCACATCCTGTGAAGGTACGTCCTGTGCACAACGCAGAAGTCACCGCGTCCTGCGGAAGTACTCCTGCTAATTCTCTACTTCAATTTGTTATTTTTTCAATCAAGTCCTTCAGCATAGAAACTAGCCTAACTTGGAGCTGCATCGTATGTTGCAATGTAAAACTCCGCCTCATTATTGCTACCATCTACATATTTAGAGATATCATGCCAGCTAATTGATCCATTTCCGGTAACCCTTACTGAATGACTAACAAATTCATCTTGATTATCGGTACCATCATATTCCCTTAGTTGAACTGTAAAACTATTTTTAACGTTGGTGAACTCAACTTTGAAATTTCCACCTGCAGATCGCCAATTTGCACTACCGCTTGGTGTATAATACAGCACACCCTATGTGGTATATGCGTATCCCTTATATTTCCCTCTGGATTGCCAACCACCCGGATCAGATATTAATGGACTGATGTCAATGTTTGCTCCTTTATTAGATTGTAACAGGGAAGGGGATACAGTAATTTTTACAGCTCCTGTAGTTTGAATATTAGATGGATCTAAGATTTTTGGTGGTTCGCCTTTATCTACGACTGTTGGTCTCTGTGGCATGTGTGACATTTACTGGAGTAAGAATCATTGCTGGTAGGGCTAATGATGTAAACAATAAACTAATCTAAACCCTTCTAATTATTGAATGAATTTCATATTTCTTTGCTCTTGTGCTCCAAGGGTTTCAAAATGCAAAAAGGAAGTACCTCCCCGAGTCTTGTATAATGGTAATTGAGTAGAAAACCAAAAAAATCTATTAAAGTTTTAAAGAACAGATCATTTTTATCATTGGGACAATTATTGTCCTTCTCATGGTGTATCAATTCGGAGATATAATCTTGCCGATTCATTTACCGTGTTATGTGTGGCATCCATTGGTAAGACCGAAACTCATTGTCCCATCTTTGGTACGATGGGGAAGTTGATCTAATTTTAACTGTAGGATGATCCGGCCATACTTCTTTGAATCTTAGTATCGGTTGCAGTGAATGGAGTAGATTTCGATGTTTGTCAGAAGCTTTAATCATAATATTCGCTATAATTATATCTACAATTTTTGCTCGTTCTTCGGTGTGACGGCACTGTGGGTGCTTTACCTGACCCATCGCGGGATGTCTTTAGTTGAAGTTGGGCTGCTCGAGAGTATCTTTCATGTCAGCAGTTTTCTTTTTGAAGTACCAAGCGGTGCACTTGCGGATCGTTTAAGCTACCGGGCGGTACTGATTCTTGGACGCGTCTGCGCGATGATCAGCAGCATCATTTTGATTTTTTCTCATGACTTTCTTTGGTTTGCCGTTGGCTTTATTATTTCAGCGTGGTCGTACAATCTAAATTCGGGCACAACCGACGCATTGGTTTACGAATCACTGCGCTGTTTGAATCAAGAAAAGCGCTACATCAAGGTTTCGGCGAATGTTAATGCGCTTTATGAATTGGCGGATACATTGGGGATTTTTGTCGCCGGCTGGTTCGTCACTGCCTATTTTGAAGGTGTCTACTGGATTCAGATTGCCATCTCGATGCTGGCGATTCTGTCGGTCTTGATGATGAGAGAACCGAGAAAATCGCAGCGAAAAGAGGAAAAAGTGACCAGCTATTTTGCGATTTTGAAGAACGCGGCGCTTTTCTTAAAAGAAAATGGGCAGCTGCGTTTTCTAATGCTTTTTTTCGCGCTGTTTGAAGGGGTTGCGGCAACCTATTATTTTTATTTTCAGTCGCTTGTGGATGGGTACGGATTCAAAGGATATCAGATCAGCTTGCTGATGATCGCATCCGCCGTGTTCCAAATTATTGGCGCGAAAATCTCGCCGCAGATTGAACGATGGGCCGGGCAAGCGAACTTAATTCTATATTTCTCTGCGCTGCTTTGCGGGTTGCTGATCCTTACATTTGTGAATCAACTGCCACTCCTGATCGGTTGCTTTATTACGCTGAACACGCTTGTTTCGGTCAGCCAGCCAATCTTCAGCAATTACTTTAATGCGCTGATCCCGTCCTCAAGCCGTGCGACGCTGCTTAGCGTTTCGAGCATGTTGTTCAGCGTAGCGATGATTGTTCTGTTTCCCTTGTCCGGATGGCTGATTGAACAGTTGCGTTTTACGGTGAGTTTTGGAGCAATGGGGATGGCGCTTGGGTTGGTGATGGTTGTTTTGACGATCGTGATGAAGCGAAGAGCGCGATAAGTGGTGCTGCGTGCCCGAAGATGCGTGGTGACGAGGGTCAAAAATGAACGCATAAAATAGGAGGTGGATCACGATGGCGAACAGTTGGGATCCAGACTATGTGGTTTCCAAGGAGAAGGCTAAGGAGCTGATTGAGGTACAGTTTCCTGAGCTGGCACCGGCAAAAATTGCTGATCTGGGCAAGGGTTACGACAAGACGGTCTATTTGGTAAACGCGCGCCGCGTATCGTTCCACAGATGCGCTACGGCGTTACGTTGCCGGGGTAATCGCTCCCTCACAGAAGCATTGCTTGGTTCATGGAGACTTGCATAGCCGCAACATCGTGATCGACGCGCAGCACCGGGTGAGCGGAGTGATTGATTGGGGCGACGTCCATATTGGCAATCCAGCGATCGACTTGCCGCTTGTTTACAGTTTTTTGCCAAGCTGTGCACGTGCTGAATTTTTTTCTGTTTATGGAGATGTCAGTGAGCGGACAAAAGCATTAGCGCGCTGGAAGGCGGCATTTACAACTGTTGCGCTGTTTGTTTATGGGCTCGATCAACAGAACGAGGAGATCATTGCGGGATGCAGGGAAAGCCTGAATTTAATTTTGGAGGACTGATTTTGCCGCGCGGTTCCCGAAAAAAGGAATTACGCATGGCGTTGTCGAACCTTTTTATTAATGAAAGAGAGGCGATGGTGTGTACGTAAAACCAATCCAAGTACCGTTCCATGTGCTTCAGTACGAAGCACTTGTTCGAAGGTTGAATCCATGTGCCGCGCACGAGGATATCCGCTCGCTTTATAAGCGAGCAATCGCCGGCTATCGCGGTGAACGGTCGATGAGTTACCCGCTTTGCTACCTCCCCGAAGAAGACTTCCGCATTTTTCACAATCTCCGATTATACGACGGGATCCATTATTTTCAGATTGATTTTCTTGCCCTTTGTGAACGTTTCGCACTAATTCTAGAAGTGAAGAATATCATTGGTAAGCTGACTTTCGATACAGCGATGCTTCAGCTCATTCGTGAATTGGATGATACTCTCGATATTTATGATGATCCAATTTCGCAGGCGAATCATTTAACGGATTCGCTTCGTCAGTGGTTGAGCAAACGCGGCGTGTTCTTGCCGATACGGAATCGCGTTGTGATCGCTTCGGCGGCGCAGATCCAAGTCACAGATTTGAATAATGATCAAATCAAGAAAATTGTGCGCAGAGCGAATCTTAAATCGGAATTACTTAAAATCAATAAGCAATTTACCGAAGCGCACCTTTCTGCAGGTGAATTGGATAAGATCGCGGCAAATCTTCTCGCTGCGCATCAGAAGAAAATGATTCAGCCATTCAAAACGTTCAAGATTCAATCGGAACAGATTAAAAAAGGTGTGCAGTGCCCTAACTGCGGAGCGACGCCGGTGGAAAAGGTGAAACAACGCTGGATTTGCAGGGCGTGTGACCATCACGCCCGGTTCGCGTATCTAACTGCACTGCGGGATTATTTTCTTATCTATGGACCGGCGATCACAAACAGCCAATGCCGCGATTTTCTCAACCTAGGCTCTGAATCAACGACAAGACGGTTACTTCATCGCACGGCTCTCCATTTTGATGGAAATAAAAAATCGAGAATCTACTACTTATCGGAGGAAATACTCGATGAAAAAGCAAACTGGTCGATAAATTTGTCAAAGTGACTGATAAAAACGCTAAAGTGACTGATAAAATCACCAAAGTGGTTGATAAACTTGTCGAACTGACTGATAAAATCACCAAAGTGGTTGATAAACAAGACAATCGAACACGTTCAGCGCGGCTGAGAGTGAGTTCTCCGAGATTCAGCTCATGAAACGGTCGGGATAAGCGCATAATAACCGCGACATTGTATAGTGGAGGAACGGTTATGGTCACTTTCCGAGTATTAACTGCTGAAGATGCAGAGCAATATCAAAAACTAAGACTGGAAGCATTAATAAAGAATCCGGAGGCCTTCGCCTCAGATTTTGATACGGAACGCAGCAAGACAATCAGCCAGATCCGCGACGACTTGTCCAAGAAACATGTCATGACGGTCGGCGGCTTTGATGGCGAGAAACTGGTTGCCATTGCTTCACTTGATCGAGAAAAACTGCCGAAGATGGAGCACCGCGCAAATTTGACCAGTGTCTATGTTTCCGATGAATACCGCGGACAACGGCTCTCCAAACGAATCATTAATTACATCATTGAACAGGTGAAAAAACAGGGGATTAGCAAAATTTATCTGTATGTGATGACCCATAATGAACCGGCGATACGTGCCTACAAAAAGATGGGCTTTACGATCATTGGCGAAGATCCTGATGCGATGAAGGAGGATCACGGCTTTGTCGCTGAATACCGTATGGTGAAGTATATTTGAGATAACCTTAGTATAACGGGGAAACTGTACGGGGCTGCATCATTTGCAGAGTAACATCTCCATCCAATAGGTCTTGGGACATAGCGAAATAATCACTGATTAAGCCTTCAAACAGCACGTTTGCTTCGTCAATCTGCGCAAAATCCGCTGGTTTGATGAAACAGCACGGTTTGGGGAACGCACAAATTCCGCATTCAGCCAACACAGCCGCCACAAATTGTGAGCAAAAGAAGCGATCTTGGCTGTGTATTTCTTTTTGCAGCATCAGACCGAGGATCCCTGAAAAATTGTAGTGCAGCTGATTTCTACGGTTGCGGAAACTGCGAATCAAACATGCAAGTTGCCGATGCTGTGCTGGAGAGATCGTTAAACGCAGAATCATCAGCCGCAGGTCGGCAGGCTGATCCTTTAGCTCGTTTTCTGTAAACCCTCCGTTAAGAAAATTATACTTGCCTTTACGGCCGAAACTGTACATATGTTGCGGTGTATCGAGTGCAAGCGCTGCGTGTGTGTACGCATCTCCGGTCCATAATTTAATTAAAGCAGAAGGCAGTGTTTTTGCGTGGGTCAAGAGGATGTAGGCGTACAAGCTGGCCATTCCTTTCAAAAGAGTTTCTATACCTACTTTACATGAGACGGTGCCGATCCAAAATCAGCTGAAGCTGTAATTTCCTCTACGCCTAGAGGCTTATCTTTAGTGGATCTGAAAAGGAGCTGCTTAATAAAGGTGAGCATGGGAGTCTGCGTACAGGATCGCCTTGGCAGAATCGGAAAGCGCCACACAACGACGCGCAGCAGCTCGCGGTGCGCCCGCGGCAAGCGAGCAGCTGGAGTGTCGTTTGTGCACAAGGTGATGAACAAAGCCCGAATGGAAGGCGGAAGTAAGGACCGAGCGCTTTTTGCCCGGTTTTTCTTATCACCCTAAATGTTAACTTTTTTAAAGATATGGTTGACATATAACGAATGTAAACCTAAAATTATTTTTGGTTAACGAAAAGGAGGGCTATTCTTGAAAACGCGATCGATTACCTTAGTTTCACTGTTCGTCGCCGTGATGATTGCTTTTGGCGCACTGCCAACCCTAGTTATTCCATTTATTCCTGTTCCTTTTACGTTTCAAATGATCGGTGTGATGCTGGTCGGCAGTATCTTAGGAGCTAGAAAAGGGCTTATTGCGATGCTCGTTTTTATAGCACTTGCAGCGGCAGGAGTTCCAGTACTTTCCGGATATCGCGGGGGATTAGGGGTTTTGCTTGGACCAACTGGAGGCTATATTCTCGCATGGCCGCTTGCCACCTTTGTCATTGGTCTGATTACGGATTACATAAACACAAAGAAATGGGCGCTGTTTCGCTACTATCTGGCGATTCTCGCCGGTATTTTGATTATTTATTTCGTCGGCGTCCCGTGGTTTGCTTTCTATAATCACTTGCCGCTTCTTGGTGTAGCGGAAAGCAATTTGCCGCTGCTATTGCTTGATCTTGTAAAAGCCGGGGCGGCAGCTGTCGTTGCGTGTCGGCTAAAGCAAAGACTGCCCTTTCTAAAAAAATCGAAACTTGTATAAAATCGGGGAGGGATCGTTGTGAAATGGTATCATCTTGCGCAGCGTGTGATTGGCGGTTACGCCTGTACACGCAGCGAAGCGCAGGAAATGCTCCGGGTCGCAGATGATGAAACACTGGATCTTGTCTACGGGGCATACCAATTGCGCAGACATTATTATGGAACGGCGATGAAATTAAATCTGATTATTAATGCGAAAAGCGGCCGCTGTGCCGAAAATTGTGCCTATTGTTCCCAATCGATTTACGCCGAAACGTCAATCGACGCCTATCCATTGGTGAGCGAGGATGTGATTGTTCAAGGAGCAAGACAGGCCTATGAGAATCAGATCGGAACCTATTGCATTGTCATGAGCGGACGAAAGGCTTCGCCGCGCGAAGTGCGCACTGTCTGCTCGGCAGTCAAAAAGATCAAAAAGGAAATGCCTATTAAAATTTGTGCGTGTCTTGGCTTGATTAATGGGGAGCAGGCCAAAGCGTTAAAAGCGGCGGGTGTGGATCGCTTTAATCACAACCTGAATACGAACGCTTCTCACTATGACCAAATTGCGACCACACATCATTATCAGGATCGTGTCGCAACGATTAAGGCAGTGAAAAACGCCAAAATTTCGCCATGTTCCGGAGTGATTTGCGGCATGGGTGAAACAGACGCCGATATTATCGACATGGCTTATGCTTTAAAGGAACTGGATGCCGATTCCATTCCAATTAACTTTTTGAATCCGATTCCGGGTACGAAACTGGAAAACATGGATGAACTGAATCCAAATCGATGCTTAAAGATTTTAGCGGTTTTTCGGTTTATTAATCCAACAAAGGAAATTCGTATTGCCGGTGGGCGCGAAGTAAATCTGCGTTCGTCGCAAAATCTCGGTCTTTATATCGCCAATTCGATTTTCATCGGTGACTATCTGACGACAAAAGGTCAGGATACGACAAAAGATTATCAAATGATTGAAGATCTTGGCTTTTCAATTGAAACGAAAGCCGTTGAAACAAAAATTTGAGCACATCAGACCATGAAAGAAGGCGCTGCATCGTCAATCGAGACGTTGCGGCACCTTCTTTTCACGTTAATGGGTTTTGCTAAATCGTGCTTCATCTTTAATTTCTTCGCGGAGTCCGTGGACACTTTCCACGCGGCGCTGATTCTTTTCAAGCAGCTGGCGTTTTTCTTCTTCGCTTACTTTATCGCCGTGTGCCTTGAGGTAATCCTCAGTTTCGTTGATGTTCTGCAGTGTATTGCCGATGTTGTGTGCAATTTTTCCCCAATTATCCGAACGATCATCCGGTTTTGCCATTTGATTATCCCCCCTAATCGTTTTTTATTATGCAGCATGCAGCAAAGGCTATACTGTAAAATCGATCCTGTTCCATTTGCGGTCTTTAGGCGCAGTTTGCTGCGTGCGATTGCTAAAATTTGAACGATTCGATCGGGGATTGACCATCTGGTCAACACATGGTATAGTGTCATTGACCAATTGGTCAACGCGCGTGCACAAGGTAAAAGAATCACGCAGGTCTAAAAGGGAGGTACACAAACATGCCGGTTATTGAACTGAGTCATATCAGCAAACGGTTTGGCAAGTTTGTCGCCGTGAATGATGTTTCGTTCACGGTAGAAAAAGGGGAATTTTTTGGATTTATCGGACCGAATGGTGCGGGGAAATCAACAACGATGAATATGATGCTGAATTTTATTAAAAGCAGTGGCGGTAAAATTAAACTGCTGGGAAAAAATGTGCCGGAGCATGATTTGGATGTGAAGAAACAAATCGGCTATGTGCCGAGCGATGTACGTTTCTATCCGCAGCTCCGCGTGCGCGATTTGTTCTGCTACACGCTGGATTTTCACCACATGAAAGGCGATTCGGCCGAGCTGAAACGGTATTGTGATCTTTTCCAAATTGATCCACAGAAGAAATTCGGCGATCTGTCGCTGGGCAATAAGAAAAAAGTAGCGCTCGTTTGCGCATTGATCCATCATCCGGAATTGATCATTATGGATGAACCGACGAACGGACTTGACCCACTGATCCATGCACGCTTGTTCCGAGTGCTCAAAGAAAAGCAGGAACAGGGTGTCACCATTTTCCTGTCGAGCCACAATCTAAAAGAAGTTGAGGATTACTGCTCGAGGATCGCCTTTATCCGCAGCGGTAAGCTGATCGGGGTCGAGGATCTGACCCAGGTTAACCAAAACGTAAAGGTCATTACAGTAAAAGCCGACCAGCTTCCGATTGCCGTGATGGAAAAGATCGGCGCAACATGCGTGAAAAAAACAGATCACGAAGCACGCTTTGCGTATGAAGGCAATATGGCACAACTTTTTTCGACGTTATCCAATTTGTCTCCGCAGCTTGACGATGTGACGGTTGCAAATCGTGATTTGGAAGAACAATTTATGGCGATGTACGAACGTCAGGAGGGTGAACGGTTATGACACTTTTTCGACTGGAATGCAAAACGCATTGCAAAACACTGCTCATTTGGATGATTGTCGTCGGTATTTTGACATTAGGCCTCGTTTCCTTATTCCCGGCAATGAAGGATATGGGGCTTGACCAGATGAAAGCGATGCCTAAGGATATGATGAAAGCATTCAACCTGTCTGATTTGGGCATGCTGACCACGATAAAAGGCTATTTTGGCTATGAGTACCAATACGTGATGCTTGCAACCGGAATTTTTGCTGCGATGCTGGGCACCAATGCACTGTCGCGCGAAGAATCGGAAGGAACGATCAGCTATCTGTTCTCCCAGCCGATTTCACGGATCGCTATTGTGGGTGAAAAAATGCTCGCCAACACAGTTCTCTATACTTTATACTGGTTAGTATCGATGGCGATCGCTTATCTTGTCTGCTTGATGTTTAAGGAAACGGGAGCTTCGGTCTCCGATCTCTTTGACGGATTTACACAGCTGACTTTTGCCGGATGGGTGATGGGCTTGACCTTTTTATCGGTTGGCTTTCTGCTCTCCGCCTTTTTGTCTTCGAATAAATCGGCGACATCGCTGTCTCTTGGTCTTGTTTTTCTTACGTTTATCCTTGGCGTTGTCGGAAAAATGAATAATGATTTCAAAGGGTTGCTCTACGCTTCACCTGTTGACGCCGCGCTGCCGAGCACGATCTTTAAAAGCGGGATTGAGTGGAATTATATTGTGATCGATCTTGTTGTGATTGTTGTGGCGGGATTGCTCACGTTCTGGATCTACCGAAGGAAGGATTTGAACGTATAAATGGAGGAATCGAAAGAAAAAGCCATTTTGACCGCGGCCATTCACGAGTTTGCGGTTAAAGGATTCGACCGTGCATCGACGAATCAGATCGCAAAAGCCTCAATGGTCTCAAAAGGGTTGATCTTTCACTATTATGAATCGAAAGAAAAGCTTTTTGAAGCGAGTGTCAACTACGCACTCGAGATATCGGAAACAGAGCTCAACTATACGCAGTGGAACTTTGATGGCGACTTGATCGAAAAGCTCAAGCACTACTGTACCTTGGAATTTCAATTCTTCCATGACTACCCGGATGTTTATCAGATGCTGATGGCGGCGTTTACACGTCCGCCAAAAGAGCTTTCCGATAAAATGACACGGTTGCTAAGGGAACTCACATCTGTTGCACCGAAGTTTTTTAAAAAAATCGTGACTAATCTGGATCTTAAAGAAGATGTTGATGCTGATGTTCTTCAGGCAGTGTTCGAGTCGCATTACACTTACTATATGACACGCGCGATGGCGTACTCGCAAACCCATCCTGATTCAACGGTTGAAGAGCTAAAACCCATCATTAATCAATTCTTGGCTATGCTGAAAATGAGCTTGCGCGGCTTGCTGAAAAGCGATTCTGAATAAAGAAAAAGGGTCATGACTGTGAAGGGTCATGGCCCTTTTCTGCGTGTTGCTATTTGGCTCATCCGCCCGCGGCAAGCGAGCAAGCGGGAGTGTATTCAACCCTGTTTATGGATCACACTTAGCCTCGTTTTTCTCAAAAACTTATTGAGTGACAGCCGGCTTCACACGGTTTTTGCTGGTCCCGGTTTGCAAAACCTCAAGGACACTGTTTAATGCGCCGTCAACGATGTTGCGTATTGCCGTTTCGGTGAAAAAGCCGACATGCGGGGTTAAGAGCACTTGGTCCATGGCGATCAGTTTTTCTAAAAGCGGATCATTAAGCGATTGTCCGCTTAATTTCTTGTTGATGACCGTCTCATTTTCAAAGGTATCCAGTGCTGCACCGGCAATTTCGCCGCTTTCCAGTGCATCGATCAAGGCTTCGGTATCAATGAGTGCGCCGCGTGCAATGTTGATCAGATAAGCACTTTTTTTCATTAATTTAAGCGTGCGCGCATTGATCATATGGCGCGTCGAATCAAAGAGCGGGGTGTGCAGCGATACGATGTCCGCTTCTTTGAGTACCTCTTCGAGTGACGAACGATACTCAATTAAATCCTTTAAGCGGTCGTTCGGATACTGGTCGAAACCAATGATTTTAGCACCGAGCCCTTTAAAGAGCTGAGCAGCTGTCACGCCAATGCGGCCGGTACCGACGATGCCGACAGTCATTGAGCGTATTTCCCGGGACATTAAACCGTCCCAACGAAAATCGTTGTCCGCGATCCTTTTTTGGAATTGCGAGACATGACGCACGAGCTGCATCGCTTGGGTGACGGCGAGTTCTGCCACTGCATACGGCGAATAGGCCGGGACATTGGTGACGATCAATTCATTTCTTTCTGCTTCTTGAAGATCAATCATATCGTAGCCTGCTGTTCGTGTCGCAATCTGCTTGATGCCATAGCTTTTTAGTGCGGCATAGAGCTTTGCAGCGCCTAATGGAACCGGCTGCTGGATGCAGATACCGTCATAACCTTTGGCTCGATCCACCGTTTTTTCCGAGAGAAAATCTGCGGTTGTTTCAATGTCAATGGCATGCGCATCTGCCCACGCGCGGATGATTTCCTTTTCATGGGCCTGAACACCATACATGAATAGCTTCATCGTCGTTCAACCTCCATCTATTTTTCGAGTGATGATCATCCTTAGTCGTTTCGAAATCCTTTTTTCTTTATTCATACATTTGAAAATCCCACAGCTAGTGTATCGAATCCTTGCGCTGCTGTAAATGACGCGATGTAAAGCATATATGCTTTAACGTGGTAAAATGTGTATGCGAAAAAGTGAAAGAAAACAGGAAAGCAGTCCCCCGAAAAGGTCCGCTTTCCTGTTTCTATTTAATCTTGTCGATTCATTCTACACTTTACCTTTTTAGACACGAAAACCCGCTCCCGCTTCCTTAAATGAAAAAGCGGGCTTTCGTGGGGGAGCAGTCAAATGCCTTTGGGGATTAATCCTCGTGGTCGTGGGATAAGACCATTCATAGCTAGGAAAACGGATGATCGGGTCAACTGAAGTTTCGCCCATGCTTTTGAAAAGAAAAATGTTTTTATCATCTTTCCCAATCAAAAAAACAAGTTGCATTTTTCATACACATTACGTATTATAATTTTATTGAACGTGCAAAAAAAATTGCGCGTTGGGATCAAGGAGGGCGAATGAAAATGGAGGATGTTTTTTATCTCTCTAATCTTGATCAGCTAAAAGTGCTTAGCGATCCGTTAAGGGTTAAAATCATATGGTCCTTATCGGATCATGAGAAGACAGGGAAAATCCTTTCGGAAGAATTACATATGGCGCCTTCCAAAGTGCGTTATCACTTAACAGAATTGGAACGTGTCGGATTAATCAGAGTTGTGAGAACGGAGCTAAAGAACGGGATCCAGCAAAAGTTTTATCAGCCAATTGCTGAAAACATTTCGTTAGAGAAGGTTGCATCGCTACTCAACGGGGAGACTGTTCCCGATTTGGATAATGTGCTTAAGGAAAATGCATTTTGCGCATTGGAAGCGCTGCGCAAGAATATCGCACGTTCTGATCTTCAGGCGCGTAAATTTCTATTTATTCCTTTTCAAGCACGTCTAACGGATCATGAAGCAAAAGTTGTCGAGCAAAAAATTAAAGCTATTTATACGTATATGCAGAGCAAAAGCAACCGAAGCACACAAGAAAAGACGAAAACGTTTTATACCAGCCTCTCATTCTTTCCTACGCAAGATCAGTAAGTATTTTTTTTGGATTAACGTGCAAATATTTTTGTACGTATAACAATATTATTCTGGATGTGATCCTATGCCTCAAAACCAATTGATAAAGAAACAAAAATACCCGGAATTTTTTAGACCATTGGCGGTATCCAAAGCGTTTCGCAGTTTATGGATCGGCAACGCTCTGTCAACGTTCGGATCCGCGATTACCAATGTGATTTTACCCTTATTCGTTTATGAACTGACCGATTCCCCAATGGCAATGGGAACGATCATGGCAGCCTATATGATTCCGGTGGTTTTAATCCTTCCGGTATCCGGGGTCATTGTCGATCGTTTCAATCGCATAAGAATCATGCAGATTGCAGATCTGATTCGGTTTCTGCTCATGATGGGTTTAATGACGCTCGGCATACTCGGACGATTGTCCCTTCCGGTTTTAATCGTGATTATGGCTGGGATGGGCTTAATGAACGGCCTTTTTCAACCCGCTTTTGCGGCGATGAGAGCAAGGCTATTTGTCCCGGATATTCGCAACGCAGCCAATGCGCTCAACCAATTCAGTGAACAGTTGCTGCGTCTTATCGGACCGTCGATTGGTGGGCTGATCGTCAGTTTTGCATCGGCTACACTTGGCTTCGGCATTGACGCATGCACATTTTTTCTCTCATTTTTTTGCCTCATGTTTTTAGCCCAAGCGGGCAGTGTTGAAAAAACGAAGACCCGGAAGGAAACGTTTGTTCATGAATGTTTTGCAGGGATTCAAGTTATTAAAAAGAATACATGGCTATGGGTAACGATTGTCTTTTTCAGCTTTGCCAATATCTGCTTATCCGGTATGATTACGGTGCTCGTGCCATGGCTGATCAAAGTCCATGCGCATTTACCCAATTATATGTATGGGTTAACCATGTCAGGAGCAGCGTTCGGCTCTATTGCAGCAGCATTCTTGTTCGGCATGCGAAAACAATGGCGGCATCGTGGCATGATCGGTTATAGTGGCGTTCTAATTGCAGGACTCGCGCTATGGCTAATGCCTTTTGCGCACCATTCATTCTTGTTTGTTTTATTCATGATCGTAGAAGGGGCAGGGGTCATGATTTTCGGTTTAATATGGGAGACAAGTATGCAGGAACTCGTTTCCCCTGAGGTCTTTGGACGTGTTGCTAGCATTGATATGGTCGGATCTTTTGCGCTTTTACCGATCGGTTATTTCGTTACCGGTTGGCTGGCTGGCGTGCTTGGCGGAATTGGAGCGATAACCTTGATGAGCAGTTTGAGTGTAGGTGCTGCTGCACTTATTTTGTTTGTACCGGCCATTCGGAATTTTGATTAAGAAGCGCTCAATTTGAATCGATTGATTGAGGAGATCGCGTGGAAGTAGACGGGATGGGGCAATTTTTGCTCAAGGCAGCGATTGGCAATCGATGTTGTCCATATGCTTCGTATTCAGAAACCGGATCGTTTGCGCAATCCGGTTTCTGGTCGTGCTGCAAATCGCTTCATTAATATCCGCCGGTCATTTCGCTGAGAAGGTCTTCATAGTCATAGTTGTTGCTACGCTTTTCTGAATCAACGGCCCATTTATCGCCTTGCTTCTTCAGGTTGATTTTGTAAGCATTGTCTGAGGTACGCGCTTCGTTGTTTTTGAAAACTTCGCCAAAATTTTTGGCAACGTATGCGTACCAGCCTTTCATCGCAGCATTGTAATCGGAATATGCGCCGCGGTTGTCATCGATAAATTGATCCTTCAGATCTTGAACCTCATCGTACATATCATCAAGATACAAGACTTTGGGCGTGACTTCGACAACCGCCGAATTTGGAAAAGCGGTGTTGACTTTCAAAGTAACGCTGCCTTTCTCACGATTTGCCGCAATAAAATCGGTGTAAATTTGATTTTTTTGCTGATTGGAAAGCTGATCATCCAGCGTGCTGCCCATATTCTTAATAAAGAGTTCTTTCAAGCGTTGTTTTTCTTTGGCAGCGTCGTTTGCAACCCATTTTGAATAGTTACTGACGTCTTTCGCAAAGAAAACGGTTTGTACGTATGCATCCAGCGCATCTTTTGCTTCCCCGCTATGATCTTTATAATTTTTCGTATTGATTTTCACGACAATTTCATCCGCCTGTTTGCTGTCCTCATAGACGCTCGGCTGATAATGCAGCTCATAGGACTTGTTTTTCGCAACCCGGAACGGGAGGTATCCGGTTACCGTTTTCCCTTTTGCCAAACCATCTGTATTCAGCATTTTGAAGTCATCAGGCGCGTCGTAAATGGCTTCATCGACCGATACCTTCTCATCGTTTGAATCATAAAGCGAGAAGTCATCGCTCAAGAGGTCGAGCGATTTGTCTGAGTTGTTGGTGATGCTGATCTGCAAAGCGAGAAGTGCGCTGTCATCCGTATTTTCCTGGCTGTTCATCGTAATGAATTCACCGCTTTTGACCTTCAATGTGGCGACACTGGTCTTGCCCTCTTCTTTTTTGGAACCTGATCCGCCGCACCCGGCAATGACGAGAAGCAACGCGAGTCCGAGGATGAAAAGAAGCTTGCGTTTAATGATCATCGACCCCCTGTCATAAAATCTTCACAAAAGTCTACGGTCAGTTCTATGTCATGAATCGGATAAATAGAATCGATCCGTTTGTCCTTTTTGACCTAACGACGGATCGGTGAAACAAGGGCGAGTGCGCAATCATTCGATTGCTGCTGCTCATTCATTTTTTGAATGAAGGGACGTTTCAAATGACTGGGAAAAATTTAAGTGAAAGACGGCTTGGATCAGCCCAAAACTGCATAGAATGAGAAAATAGGGGAGGAGACGTGAGGGCGATGGAGTGGAACAAACGGATCAAGATCATCATAGGCAGCAGTGTGGTATTCTTCGCACTTTTGATTTCAGCCGGAATCGGCTGGACCAAGACATCTCCAAAAAATGTGGTTGAGGATTTCAAGCAGGCGGTGGATGAAAAGGATGCGGCAGCGTTGAAGCCGCTTCTCATAACGGGGGATAAGAATGCGCCGATCACAAAGGCATCCGCTCAGGCGCTGCTCGATTATTTGCATTCAAATAAAAGCGCGGCGCGTCAAGTGACGCAAAGCCTGACCGAACAGGCAGCGGCAAAGAAAACGGATGGAGAGGGTGCCTTGCAGCTTTCTGAGGATGGCAAGCAGTTCCTTTTCTTTAAAAAGTACAAAATAGAAGTAGAACCGCAATCAATCACCACGTCCGGACTGCGCGAAGGAGAAGTGCTTGCGCTCACTACTTCGGAGCACGGAATCCTTAGAAAGGGCAACCGTTATGGACCGATTCTTCCAGGCAATTATAAAATAAAGCAGCAATTAACCAATGATCTAGGCATATTTATAAAGCATGCAAAAATTTCAGTTTGGGATCAGGATGTGTCGCTTCACGTTGACTCCGAAGCGTGGATGGCTCATGCCAAACCGCTGCAAAAAGCAGTCTTTGACCGAATCAATCAGTTCAATGCAGAAGTATCGGATTGGGAGACCTCGGAATATGCACCGCAAAAGCTGCCCTCGGCAACGGTGACGTTCGCGAAGGCCCAGTCTGCACTCCGCCTACGGGAATTCGCTGCACTTAAAGATCAGCTGCTCGGCATACAATCGGCTTATTTGGGCATGCTTGCCGATCCGAACAGTTTGTCGATCACACATTACGGGAATCAGTGGAATGTCTCCGTGGACACGGTTGTTTCCTATAAATTCGGCTATACATTAAAAAAAGGCAAAGCGCAGAAGGATGCTTCCTATAACCGGGGCGTCACGTTCCGCCTCATCTATGACACCACCCAAAAACATTGGCTTGTAAGTGGACTCTCCGACAACTATATAACCAAGCAGGCTGCATCGGAATGGCCGAAGAAACAGCAGTGGACGATTGATCACCCGCAGCTGCATACTTGGGGTGCAGATAGCGGGACAGATTTGTAGGCAGCGCGTTCAAACAGTGCGCTGAGTGAGTGTTCGTTCGTGACCTGCGCGAAACGCGCATGAACCATTAAGAGAAATCGGCAATTTCCGAACGTTTGGATAATAATTATGCCAAGTGTTCGTTATTTCGTTGACGTGCGAACAACCATGCTGATATAATGAACACTGTTAAAGATAGTTTTGTTTTGTTCCAGACGTTGGATCGATTGTTCAATGGGTGTGGTTTTCTGCATTCATTCTTTTGCTTCAATAGTCTTGAAGCTTTTTTATTTTCTTATGATCTTATGACCTTGATACGGAAAAGGCTGCGCATTGAAGAATACGAACGTCGGTTCAGGACAACAATACAGCATTAAGGGGGATTATTGTGAACGAAAATTGGTTATCTCGCTATTTTCATTTTTCCGAGTTGAACACAACGCTGCGTCGTGAAACACTTGCTGGTTTAACGACTTTTATTTCAATGGCGTACATACTATTTGTCAATCCAAGTGTTCTTGGTGCTTCTGGAATGGACAAGGGTGCGGTATTTACAGCAACGGCCATTGCCAGCGCGCTAGGCTGCTTAATCATGGGGATTGTTGCCAAGTATCCGATTGCCATTGCACCGGGGCTTGGCGTGAACGCATTCTTCGCTTATTCCGTCTGCATCGGCATGAAGATTCCGTGGCAAACCGCGCTTGCCGGCGTATTCATCGCTTCGATCATCTTTGTTCTGATTACGGTTTTCAAACTGCGTGAGATTATTATTGATGCGATTCCGCAAAGTTTGAAGCTTGCAATGGCTGCAGGTATCGGCTTGTTTATCGCATTCATCGGCCTTCATGAAGGCGGTCTGATTGTTGCCGACAAGGCGACAACGGTTGCTTTTGGTCCGCTGAACGTCGGCACAACATGGCTGACCATCTTCGGTTTGATCGTTACGGTTATTCTAATGGTTCGCAAAGTCCCGGGAGCAATTTTTATCGGTATGGTTCTGACTTCGATCGCAGGGATTGTCTTTAAATTGATCCCACTGCCGTCGCAGATCATCTCGCCTGCGCCAAGTCTTGCACCGACATTCGGCCAAGCAATCACGCATGTTCCGGATATTAACACGATGCAGCTGGCGATTGTTGTTCTGACCTTCTTGCTTGTCACATTCTTCGATACGGCCGGAACGCTGATCGGACTTGCTGAACAAGCAGGCTTCATGAAAAATAATAAAATGCCGCGTGTCGGTCAAGCATTGCTTGCCGACTCAACCTCAATGCTTGCGGGTTCTGTATTGGGTACCTCACCGACTTCTGCATACATTGAATCATCAACCGGTATTGCTGTCGGCGGACGTTCCGGATTCACAGCGGTAGTAACGGGGATTCTGTTCCTGTTTGGTATGTTGTTCTCGCCGCTTCTGGCCGTTGTTACTCCGCAAGTAACGGCACCGGCGCTGATCATTGTTGGTGTCCTGATGGCAAGCGCATTGAAACAGATTCCTTGGGATGAATTTGAAATTGCTGTACCGGCATTCCTGACCGTGATCGGTATGCCGCTGACCTACAGTATTTCTGACGGCATCGCACTCGGCTTCATTATCTATCCGATTACAATGGTTGCTGCCGGACGTGCAAAAGAAATTCATCCAATTGTTTATTTCTTGTTCTTTGTCTTTATCGTTTTCTTCGCGCTGATTTAACGAAGCGCGCATCGAGCCTTCTCCACTAATACTGGAGAGGGCTTTTTTACGTTTCTCTGCCTGGAATCCGGTCGTTGTGGCGCATAATTCGGTCTTTATGATGAGTAATCCGGTCTTCATCACGCATCATCCGGTCAAAGTGTTGATGATGAGTACTGCATAGCGAATCAGCAGCTTACACATGCTAAACATAACCTTAGATAAAGGACGTGTTGCTCATGGCTGCGATTCTGCTTGCCATCCTTTTATGGCTCATTGGTCTGTTCGTGCTGAGTGCAAGTTTTTTTCTGAACGCTATTATGAGGAAAAAAGCAGATGTTTTACTCAAAGATGCTGAACATGAACAGGGGAAAGATGAATCAGTAAGCATTGCGATGACGATTGAAGGAAAAATCTTAGATCGGATTCCGAGCTATGTTATCCATTCTGTGACCGGGGTTGTTGGATTGACGCTCATTGCTTTAGGTGTGGTAGCGCTCGCTTTTTATTTTCACTAAATACGTGCGACCGATTGCTGTCGAAACTTGCGAGCTCTTGGTATACTGAAGACAGTGAATTTTTAAGCGCGCACGTGATGAATGATCATAGCAAAGCGGTGAAAAATATGCGCAAACGCAAAGAAAAGCATTCGGACAGCCTCTTTTTGAAAAAGCAGTTTACAGTCGGTGATCATGAGAGCTTGGCACAATGCCTTGATCGAATGAAGCGGGAAGGCTACCTGCCGGTGAGAAGAATCGAGAAACCAGTCTTTCGCGAAACTCCATCAGGTCCTGAATGTATTGGCCGACAATGTATCTTAGAGGGCAAACGCATGCCTTGAAAAGGCGAACAATAAATTCATTTCCCTTGTTTAATGTTCGATAATTCCGGTTGACATCCGGCGAATAGTGCTGATATGATGAGAGTGTCGAAAATGAAAAACGAACCCTCATATATTTTTGGGAATTTGGCCCAACTGTTTCTACCTGGCGACCGTAAATTGCCGGACTATGAAGGGAAAATGGTAACGTTTTGTTTTGACCGCTGCCCGCGGCCTGAGACCAGACGGTTGTTTTCTCTTCATGTACAGGAAAACAGCTGTTCTGGGCTTTTTATTGTCTGGATTTTGACTAGGTTCAATTGTGTCGCGAAGGATCGGCAACATGCAAGAGCTGTCGCTTTCACCTGACTTTTTGAACAGAATTTATTGGGAGGCAGTATGGTGAGTCAAGCAGTAGTAGGCGTGATTATGGGAAGCAGTTCGGATTGGGAAACAATGAAGAACGCGTGCGACATTTTGGATGCGATGGATATTCCTTATGAAAAAAAAGTGATCTCCGCGCACCGCACACCTGATCTCATGTTTGAATATGCAGCGTCGGCGCGCGAACGCGGATTGAAAGTGATCATCGCCGGTGCAGGCGGAGCAGCTCATTTGCCGGGCATGACCGCAGCGAAAACGACCTTGCCGGTCATCGGCGTTCCGGTTAAATCACGGGCGTTGAACGGGATAGATTCGTTAATGTCCATTGTTCAGATGCCGGCCGGTATTCCGGTTGCAACGGTTGCAATCGGTGATTCAGGCGCGAAAAATGCCGGACTGCTTGCCGCGCAAATCCTCTCCGCCTTTGATGAAAACCTGAAGAATCGGCTCGAAGCTTATCGGGAATCTCTTGCTGATAAAGCAAAAGGGAGTGAGCTGGAATGAATCAGAAAACAATCCTGCCGGGACAAACCATTGGTATTCTCGGCGGCGGACAATTAGGACGAATGATGGCGATCAGCGCCAAACAAATGGGCTATCGCATCGCTGTTCTCGACCCGGTTGAAGATTGTCCCTGCGCGCAAGTTGCGGGCAGCGTCATCACCGCTGATTATGACGACCCGGATGCCGCCAAAAAAATGGCTGACGTCGCCGATGTCGTTACCTATGAATTTGAAAATGTCGACGTCAAGACAGTGGACTACCTGCAGGAGAACAGTTATCTTCCGCAAGGCGGCCACTTGCTTGAAATAACCAAGGACAGGCTGAATGAGAAAGCGGCAATCCAAAGCGCAGGCTTACCGGTTGCCCCCTACATGCCGGTTCGTAATACCAAGGAATTAGAAGAAGCGATCGATACAATCGGTTTTCCATCGGTTCTGAAAACAACCCAAGGTGGTTATGACGGCAAGGGACAATATGTCTTAAAGTCGAAAGCCGATTTAGAAGAAGCACTGCCTTACATTGGCAAAACCCCTTTTGAACTTGAGAAATGGCTTCCATTTGAAAAAGAAATCTCTGTTATTGTTGCACGCAGCACCACCGGCGAAACCTCGGTTTTTCCGGTTGCTGAGAATATACATCGTCATAATATCCTGCATCATACCCTTGTGCCGGCGAGAATATCCGATAACCTCCGCGAAGAAGCGACGCAACATGCGCTCCGGCTTGCGGAAGCCCTTCATCTCGTCGGCACGCTTGCCGTCGAAATGTTTGTCGGCACGGACGGCAGGGTGTACGTTAATGAGACGGCGCCTCGTCCGCACAACTCGGGGCATTTTTCAATTAATGCTTGTGAGACATCGCAATTTGAGCAGCATATCCGCGCGATTTGCGGGTTACCACTTGCTAGCGCGCAGTTGCTCAAACCGGTCATCATGGTTAACATTCTCGGCCAGCATGTTCAGCCGGTTTTAGACAAAATCAGTGAATTATCCTCCGCTCATCTTCACCTCTATGGAAAAGATGCGGCGAAAACCGGTCGCAAGATGGGGCATCTCACCATTCTCGGCGATACGGTGGATGAAGCAATAGAGAAAGCAGAACAAATAGGGATATGGAAAATTGAACAGGAAGTAGGTAGGCATTCATGATTGATCGCTACACGCGGCCGGAAATGGGCGCAATTTGGACGGAAGAAAACAGGTATCGGGCATGGCTTGAAGTAGAAATACTTGCCTGTGCAGGCTGGTCCGAGCTCGGAGAAATTCCAAAAGAAGACGTTGAAAAGCTGAGAAAGAACGCAACATTTACCGTGGAACGCATTCATGAAATCGAACAGCAGACGCGTCATGATGTTGTTGCCTTCACGCGAACGGTTTCTGAATCGCTTGGCGCAGAAAAGAAATGGGTGCACTATGGCTTAACTTCAACGGATGTTGTGGATACGGCTCAAGGCTACTTGCTCAAGCAAGCAAACGACATTCTTTTAAAAGATATCGAACACTTCATTGAAGTGATTCGTCAGAAAGCGAAAAAATACAAGAACACGGTTATGATGGGGCGTACGCACGGCGTCCACGCGGAACCGACAACATTTGGTCTGGTCATGGCTTTGTGGTATGAAGAAATGAAACGCAACCTCGTCCGTTTCAAACGTGCTGCGGACGAAGTACAATTCGGCAAGCTGTCCGGTGCGGTCGGCACTTATGCGAACATTGACCCGCGTGTTGAAACGTATGTGTGCGAACATCTCGGCATCAAACCGGCGCCGATCTCAACACAGGTACTGCAGCGTGACCGCCATGCCCATTACATGTCCGTTCTTGCCTTAATTGCGACTTCGATTGAAAAATTCGCGGTTGAAGTCCGCGGCCTGCAACGTTCGGAAGTGCGCGAAGTTGAAGAGTATTTCGCTAAAGGGCAAAAAGGTTCGTCGGCAATGCCGCACAAACGCAACCCGATCGGTTCAGAAAATATGTGCGGACTTGCTCGCGTGATTCGCGGCTACATGACGACTGCCTATGATGATGTGCCGCTTTGGCATGAACGCGACATCTCTCACTCCTCAGCAGAACGCATCATCCTGCCGGACGCAACGATTGGGCTCGACTACATGCTGAATCGCTTCTCCAACATTCTGGAAAAGCTGACCGTTTTCCCGGAAAACATGAAACGGAACATGAAACGCACCTTTGGCTTGATCTTCTCGCAGCATGTCCTGCTGGCATTGATTGAAAAAGGGATGAGCCGCGAAGCAGCCTATGACATTGTGCAGCCGAATGCGATGAAATCATGGGAGACGGAAACACCGTTTAAGCAAATCGTGGAAGCCGATACACGGATTACTGGCCAACTGTCGCAAGCAGAGATTGATGCGTGTTTTGACGCAACCTATCACCTGAAAAATGTTGACTTCATCTTTGAACGTTTAGGTTTGAACGACTGATCCAAGCAGGGATCCGTACGAAAAGCGAAAAGGGGAAAATAACATGACTCAGCTTTTATATGAAGGAAAAGCCAAACAAATGTTCACAACGGATGATCCGAATGTCCTGCGGGTTTTCTACAAGAATGACGCAACCGCATTCAACGGTCAAAAAAAGGCGTCGTTTGACGGCAAAGGTCGCCTGAATAATGCCATTTGCACGAAGATCTTCAAGATGCTGCAAAAAAACGGTGTTCCGACGCATTACGTAGACACGATTTCTGAGAATGAACAGCTGGTCAAAGCAGTCAACATTATTCCAATTGAAGTTGTTGTTCGAAATGTCGTTGCCGGCAGCCTTTCCAAACGGCTCGGCATCGATGAAGGCGAGTCACTCGGACGCACGATCATTGAATTTTACTATAAAAGCGATGAACTCGGCGATCCGATGATCAACAGCGACCATGCGCTGGCAATGGAAATCGCAACGAAGGATGAACTTGTTGAAATTCGTCGCCTAGCATTGAGTATCAATGACGCGCTGCAAAACTTTTTTGCAGAAGCAGGCATTCTGCTTGTCGACTTTAAGCTGGAATTTGGCAAACTAAAGGAAACAGGCGCGATTGTACTGGCTGATGAAATTTCACCGGACAGCTGCCGCCTGTGGGATAAAGAAACGCATGAAAAGCTGGATAAAGACGTGTTCCGCCGAAATATCGCCGATCTTCCGGAAACCTATGAAAAACTTCTAAAGCGCTTGGAGGATGTCAAATGAAAAAGGTGAAGGTATTCATTACATTGAAAGAAAGCGTGCTTGATCCTCAAGGTCAGGCGGTTATGCAGTCACTGCACAACATGGACTACAAGAATGTTCAGGACGTGCGCATCGGCAAATATATTGAATTGCAGCTCGATGACTCGGCTAATGTCGCTGAAGAAGTGGATACGATTTGTGATAAGCTGCTCGCCAATACCGTTATTGAAAATTATCGCTATGAAATTGAGGAGGAGGTTCATTCGTGAAAACCGCGGTCATTGTTTTCCCCGGCTCCAACTGCGATCAAGACATGTACTATGCGATCAAAGACGGACTAGGCGAAGAAGTCGACTATGTGTGGCATGCGGAAACCTCCCTTGACGGCTATGACGCAGTCATGATTCCGGGCGGCTTCTCCTATGGCGATTACTTGCGTTCCGGCGCTATTGCACGCTTTGCCGGAATTATGCCGGCTGTTGTCAAGGCAGCGCAAGAAGGCAAGCCGGTACTTGGCGTCTGCAACGGCTTTCAGATTCTGCTTGAATCCGGATTGCTCCCGGGCGCAATGCTGAAGAATAAAAACCTGAAATTTATTTGTGAGACGGTCAATCTCCAAGTTAAAAATAATCAAACACAATTTTCAAGCCAATATGACCAAAACGAAATCATTCGCATTCCAATTGCTCACGGCGAAGGCAATTACTACTGCGATGACGCAACGCTTCAAGAACTCGAAGACCAGAACCGGATCGTATTTACTTACTCTGGCGAAAATCCAAACGGTTCAAGAGCCGATATCGCCGGCATCATCAATGAAACCGGCAACGTGCTCGGCATGATGCCGCATCCGGAACGCGCGGCAGACGCCTTGCTTGGAAGCGAGGACGGTCTGCGCCTATTCCAGTCGATTTTAAAACATTGGAGGGAATCCACACATGCCGCTTACACATCTTGAACCGACACCAGAGCAGATTGAACAAGAAAAAGTATACCGGACAATGGGTCTGACTGAAGAGGAATACCAAAAGGTTATCGATTTGCTCGGCCGCAAACCGAATTACACAGAAACCGGGTTATTTGCCGTGATGTGGTCGGAACACTGCAGCTACAAGACATCGAAACCGGTACTGAAATATTTTCCAACGACCGGTGAACACGTTCTTCAAGGACCCGGTGAAGGTGCCGGCATTGTCGACATTGGCGACCGTCAAGCGGTTGTGTTTAAAATTGAAAGCCACAATCACCCTTCAGCAATCGAGCCCTACCAAGGCGCTGCAACCGGTGTTGGCGGCATCATCCGCGACGTGTTCTCGATGGGTGCACGCCCGGTGGCTCTGCTCGATTCGCTCCGTTTTGGGGAATTGGAGAGTTCTCGGGTCCGCTACATCTTTGAAGAGGTCGTCAGCGGGATTGCCGGCTACGGCAACTGCATCGGCATCCCGACGGTTGGCGGCGAGCTGCAATTCGATCCGTGCTACAATGGCAATCCGCTTGTCAATGCGATGTGCATCGGTATTATGAGTCACGACGACATTCAAGTCGGACAGGCGCGCGGAATCGGCAACACCGTGATGTATGTTGGTGCAAGCACCGGACGTGACGGCATTAACGGTGCGACGTTTGCTTCCGAAGAGCTCTCTGAAAAATCCGATGAAAAGCGTTCAGCCGTTCAGGTCGGCGACCCATTCATGGAAAAACTGCTGGTTGAAGCTTGCCTTGAACTGACCAAACATGAAGCCCTTGTTGGTATTCAAGATATGGGCGCGGCAGGACTTGTTTCTTCTGCAAGTGAAATGGCCGCAAAAGCTGGCGTTGGCATTCACATGAATCTCGACTTGATTCCGCAGCGTGAAACGGAAATGACGCCTTATGAAATGATGCTCTCCGAGTCTCAGGAACGGATGCTGATCGTCATTAAGAAAGGCAGCGAGGAAGAAATCAAGCAGATCTTCGCTCGCTGGGGACTGCATGCTGTGGCTGTTGGCGAAGTGATCGAAGAAGAAGTGCTTCGTCTGGAACACAAAGGCAAGATTGTTGCCAACGTGCCTTCAGATTCACTAGCGTCGGCCCCTGTTCGTCATATGCCATCCAAGGTTCCGGCAAGTTATACGGCCAATCAGAATACGCCTGCCTGGAAGCCGCAAGTTGTGGACTACGCAGCTACGATTAAAAAATTACTTGGTCAGCCAACCCTTGCGTCGAAAGAATGGGTGACACGCCAATATGATTACATGGTACAAACGAACACGGTTGTTGCCCCGGGTTCGGACGCGGCAGTCGTTCGCGTGCGTGGTACGAAGAAGGGCTTAGCGATGACGACCGATTGCAATGCAAAGTATCTTGCGCTTGATCCCAACGTTGGCGGCAAAATTGCCGTGGCCGAAGCAGCACGCAACATCGTCTGCTCAGGCGGACGTCCGCTTGCGATCACCGACTGCCTGAACTTCGGCAGCCCGGAAAATCCGGAAGTGTTCTGGGAGATCGATGAATCGGTTAAAGGGATGGCCAAAGCCTGTGAATACTTGAATACGCCGGTCATCAGCGGCAACGTTTCCTTGTACAATGAAACGGACCGCGGCGCCATCGACCCGACACCAGTTGTTGGGATGGTCGGTCTCGTTGAAGATTTGGATCATGTGATGACCGCTCCTTTCAAAAATGAAGGCGACGCGGTGTACGTCATCGGCGAAGCGAAGCCCGAATTCGGCGGCAGCGCGTTGCAAATCATGACGGACGGCGAAGCCAGTGGAAAAGCGCCTGCACTTGATCTTGATCTGGAAAAAAGCCGACAGGAAAAAGTGCTTGGAGCGATCAAAGCCGGTTATGTTGCTTCCGCCCATGATGTTTCAGAAGGCGGACTTGCAGCAGCACTTGCGGAATCGGTATTCGGCACAGCATTCGGCTGCGACCTTCGCTTTGCTACAGATCCGGATGTTGAACTTTTCTCAGAAACACAGTCTCGCTATTTAATTACAGTCCCTGAAGCTGCTAAGAACGATTTTGAAGCGCTCATTGATGATGCCGTGCTCGTCGGCAGCGTGACGCGCAGCGAAAATCTGAACTTAGCCTTTGCATCGTCAACCATTACTCTGAATCGAAATGAACTTGAAAACGAATGGAGAGGGGCTCTGTCATGCATTATGTCGGCAAAGAACTGAATGAAGAATGTGCCGTCTTTGGTATTTGGGGTCATGAGAAAGCAGCCAAACTGGCTTATTATGGCCTGCACAGCATGCAACACCGTGGTCAGGAAGGCGCCGGTATTGCAAGTACCGATGGTAAAGCGCTTTACGATCATAAAGGGCTAGGGCTCGTCAATGATGTTTTTGATAATGAAACGCTGGATGCGCTGGATAAGGGATTCGCCGCAATTGGGCATGTCCGCTATTCGACGCAGGGCGGTAACATCTACGCCAACGTGCAGCCGCTTGTTTTTCGTTCGCAGAAAGATTCCTTGTCCGTGGCTCACAACGGGAACCTCGTCAATGCGCATAAGTTGAAAGGCGAGCTGGAAGAGCGCGGCAGTATTTTTCAGACGACTTCCGATACTGAAGTCATCGCGCACTTAATTAAACGCGATTATGCCGATAATTTTCTCGAAAGTGTCAAGCATGCACTTTCGATCATCAAAGGTGCCTATGCACTGACGATGCTGACCGAGCATCAAATGATCGCTGCGCTTGATCCGCATGGCCTGCGTCCGCTCTCGCTTGGAAAGCTTGGCGATGCTTGGGTCGTCGCTTCAGAGACTTGCGCCTTTGATTTAATCGGTGCAAAATATGTGCGCGATGTGAAGCCGGGGGAAATTATTGTGATCGACAATGAAGGCCTTCACTCGGACTTCTTTACGACACGAACCGAACCGGCAATCTGCAGCATGGAATACATTTACTTCTCACGGCCCGACAGCAATATTCAGGGCATTAATGTCCATGCCGCACGGAAGAACCTCGGTCGCATGCTTGCGCAAGAAGCTCCGGTTGAAGCCGATGTGGTCACCGGTGTTCCAGATTCGAGTATCTCAGCCGCCATCGGTTATGCAGAAGCAACAGGCATTCCTTACGAACTGGGCATGATTAAGAACCGTTATGTCGGCCGCACGTTCATTCAGCCATCTCAGGAATTGCGCGAGCAAGGGGTTAAAATGAAGCTTTCCGCAGTTCGGGCGATTGTTGAGGGCAAACGCGTGGTTATGGTCGACGATTCGATTGTCCGCGGGACAACCAGCCGCCGGATTGTCGGCATGTTGCGCGATGCGGGCGCAACCGAAGTTCATGTACGCATCAGCTCGCCGCCGATCACACACCCTTGCTTCTATGGAATCGACACCTCAACATCGTCAGAATTGATCGCTTCGACGCATTCTGTTGAAGACATTCGTGAAATGATCGGCGCCGATTCGCTCGTCTACCTGAGTGTTGAAGGGATGCAGAAAGCAATCGGACGCGATCCGGCAATGAAGAACTGCGGGCAGTGTATGGCCTGCTTCACCGGCAAGTATCCGACAGAAATCTATCCGGATACGGTTCTGCCGCACGAAAAAGAACTGCTTGTCTGAGGAGGGCATCATGGCGAATGCATACAAAAAAGCCGGCGTGAACATTGAAGCCGGTTATGAAACGGTGGGACGCATCAAAAAGCACGTGCAGCGTACCTTCCGCCCTGAAGTCATGGGCGGATTGGGCGGCTTCGGCGGTGCAATTGATTTGTCTCAATTGAATTTGAAAGAACCGGTGCTTGTATCGGGAACAGATGGTGTCGGCACCAAATTGATGATCGCCATCGCAACCGACCGCCACGATACGGTCGGCATCGACGCCGTGGCGATGTGCGTGAATGATATCATCACCCAAGGGGCCGAACCGGTCTATTTTCTAGACTATCTTGCCTGTTCAGCGCTGAAGCCGGAGAAGGCGGAAGCAATCGTCAAGGGGATCGCTGAAGGCTGCACGCAAGCGGGTTGCGCCCTAATCGGCGGTGAAACCGCGGAAATGCCGGGGATGTATGATGAAAATGATTATGATATTGCCGGATTTTCGGTCGGTGCCGTTGAAAAGTCTAAAATGATCAAGCCCGATCAGGTGAAGACGGGTGACGTTCTGATCGGACTCGCTTCAAGCGGTATTCACAGCAACGGTTTCTCGCTTGTCCGCAAACTTGTTGCCGATGCTGGGCTTGCCTACAGCGACACCTATACACCGGAGCCAGATAAAACGATCGGGGAAGTCCTGCTGAGGCCGACAAAAATTTACGTGAAACCGGTGCTGGAATTGCTGAAATCGGTGGACGTGCACGGGATCGCGCACATCACCGGTGGTGGTTTTTACGAAAACGTTCCGCGCATGTTCCCGGAAGGATTAACTGCGGAACTGGATGTTTCTTCATGGAAACGCCCGGCTGTATTTGACTGGTTGAAACAGCTCGGTAATCTGCAGCTGGATGATATGTACCATACGTTTAACATGGGACTTGGTTTGATTTTGGCGGTTGCCCAAGAGGATGCCGAAAAAGCGATTGAGGTTTTAAAAGCAGCTGGAGAGTCCTCAGCTGCAGTCGTCGGAAAAGTTCTCGAAGGTCAAGAATTGACGCTGGTGAATGTCGATGAAGCATAAACTAGCCGTTTTCGCATCCGGTCATGGAACCAATTTCACAGCGATCAACGATGCCATTCACTCGGGGCAGATTCCGGCAACAATCGAATTGGTTGTCTGCGATCAGCCGAACGCTGCGGTCATTGATCGTGCCGCAAGAGCAGGGATTGACACGCTGGTTGTCTCCCGAAATGATTACCCGTCGAAAGCAGCATTTGAGCAGGTGATCGCGGATGCTTGCCGTGCCCATGAGGTTGCTTATATCTTTCTCGCCGGCTATATGCGGATTCTCGGCAAAGTCATGCTTGAAGCCTACCCGCATCGGATTATTAACATTCATCCATCCTTGCTTCCGTCTTTTACCGGACTCGATGCCATTGGTCAAGCGTTTAACAAAGGTGTCAAAATGACCGGCATCACGATCCATTACGTTGACGAAGGCATGGATACCGGACCGATCATTGCCCAAGCGGCAGTCCCGGTCGAGGACGATGACACGATCGAGACACTGGAAGCACGCATTCACGAAACCGAGCACAAGCTGTACCCGGCAACCATCGCGAAAATGCTCAGCGAGTGATCAAACGATCCAGTAGGAGTTAAAGCGAAAACTGCGAAAGTTAAAGAGAATCTTGATTTCATCAGCACTCATAAATAACAGGACACTAGATAAATAGAAAACTATGCGGATTGAAAAAAGAAAGGAAGTAGCGAAGTGGCAAAACGAGCATTAGTCAGTGTTTCTGACAAGACAGGGCTTATTGATTTTGTACAAAAATTAGTCGATGCGGGAATTGAGATCATCTCAACCGGCGGTACCAAAAAAGCGATTGAAAACGCCGGGATTCCGGTGATGTCGATCAGCGAAATCACAGATTTTCCGGAAATTCTTGACGGACGCGTCAAAACGTTGCATCCGGCCGTTCACGGTGGCCTTTTAGCGGTTCGCGACAAAAAAGAACATATGGATGCGATCAAGGATCTCGGCATTCAGCCGATCGATTTTGTTGTGGTCAACTTGTATCCTTTCAAAGAAACGATTTCAAAACTGGATGTCGCTTATGATGATGCCGTTGAGAACATTGACATCGGTGGGCCGAGCATGCTCCGCTCCGCAGCGAAGAATCATCGCAGCGTTACCGTTGTCTGCGATCCGGCAGATTATGATCGGGTTGCCGAAAGCCTCGATGAAAACGCAGAGGTTCCTTTTGCATTGAAACAGAAGCTGGCCGCCAAGGTGTTCCGCCACACAGCGGCTTACGACGCATTAATTGCCGACTACTTTACCAAACAAGTCGGCGAAGAATTCCCGGAAAAGCTGACCCTGACTTATGAAAAGAAGCAGGCGCTTCGCTACGGTGAAAATCCGCATCAAATGGCTGCTTTCTACAGCGAACCGATTAAAAACGAATCGACCATCGCAGCTGCGAAACAACTCCATGGTAAAGAACTTTCTTACAATAACATTCGCGACGCAGATGCAGCTCTCGGTATTGTCAAGGAATTCAAGCAACCGGCTGCCGTTGCCGTCAAGCATATGAATCCATGCGGTATTGGGATTGGCGAAACTATTAACGAAGCCTATGACAAAGCGTATGAAGCGGATCCGGTTTCGATTTTCGGCGGTATTGTCGCGTTAAATCGGGAAGTAGACGCCGCCTTAGCTGAAAAGCTGCATAGCATTTTCCTCGAGATTATCATCGCGCCTTCTTATTCTGAGAAAGCGATTGCCATTTTGGAACATAAGAAGAAAAATCTGCGTCTATTGCAAGTCAAATTCACGGATGACAATCAAGAGTTTGCCCAATATACATCCGTTCGCGGCGGCATGCTTGTTCAGGATCTAGACACCAAGGGCTACGCGGACATTGAAGAAAATCTGAAAGTCGTCACCGACCGCAGGCCGACCGAAGCGGAATTGGAAAGCTTGAAATTTGCTTGGACGATCGTCAAACACGTAAAGTCTAACGCCATCGCGCTGGTGAATAACGGACTGATGGTCGGCATGGGCGGCGGTCAAACGAACCGTGTCGGCGCTGCGAAAATTGCACTTGAAGAAGCGGGCGAAAAGACAAAGGGTGCCGTGCTTTCCTCAGACGCCTATTTTCCAATGAGCGATACGGTCGAAGAAGCGGCCAAAGCCGGCATCACCGCAATCATCCAACCGGGCGGTTCGATCCGCGATCAAGAATCGATCGATATGGCCAACAAATACAACATTGCGATGGTCTTTACTGGTATGCGTCACTTCAAACATTAATTTGATTCGCTTTTCGAAAGGAGAACGACCATGAATGTGTTGATTGTCGGCGGCGGTGGCCGCGAACATGCGATGGCTTGGAAAGCATCGCAGAGCAAGCTTGTTGACCAGGTTTACGCTGCACCGGGCAGCGACGGCATATCGGCTGTTGCCGAATGCGTGCCCATCGATTTGATGGACTTCGAAGCACTCGCTGATTTTGCAGAAAAGAATCAGATTGAACTGACCCTTGTTGGACCGGAACAACCGCTCGTCGCTGGTATTGTCGACGTTTTTGCAGCAAGAGGTCTAAACGTTTTCGGCCCGTCAAAAGCAGCGGCGCAAATTGAAGGCAGCAAGGCTTTTGCAAAAGCAATTATGGAAAAATATAAAATTCCAACGTCCCACTACCGAACGTTTACCGACTACGCAGAAGCCAGTGACTATCTGCAAAAGGTTGGCGCGCCAATCGTGCTGAAAGCCGATGGTCTCGCTGCCGGCAAAGGCGTTATCGTTGCGTTGACCATGGCAGAAGCTGCGGCCGGTTTAAAAGCAATCATGAAGGACAAGAAATTTGCCGAGGCTGGGTCACGTGTTGTGATTGAGGAATACCTTGAAGGTGAAGAGTTTTCATTGATGGCTTTGGTGAATGGAGAAAAAGTTGTACCGCTGGACATTGCTCAGGATCATAAACGGGCATTTGAAGGCGATCAAGGACCGAACACCGGCGGCATGGGTGCTTACTCGCCGGTTCCGCAAATCGCGCAAACGATTGTCGATGAGGCCGTGCGGACAATCCTTCAGCCGACTGCTGCAGGCATGGTTCAAGAAGGTTGCTCCTTCACCGGTGTGCTCTATGCCGGATTGATGCTGACCGCGGCCGGACCGAAAGTGATCGAATTCAACTGCCGTTTCGGCGATCCGGAAACACAAGTTGTTCTGCCTCGGCTGGAGTCGGACTTCGTGCAAACGGTGCTTGACGTTTTGGACGGCAAGCAACCACAGCTCGCATGGAGTGAAAAAACAGCTGTGGGCGTTGTGCTTGCGTCAAGCGGATACCCCGGCAGCTACGAAAAAGCACAAAAGCTTGGTGATCTCGACGCACTCCCGGAAGAAGCCTTGCTTTTCCACGCCGGAACGAAAAAGTCCGACGCAGATTGGCTGACGAATGGCGGCCGCGTGCTGCTCGTCACCAGGCTCGGTGACGATCTGCGTTCCGCTCGCGACGCAGTCAATAATGATCTCGAAAGCATCCAAACCGATGCCGTATTCTTTCGAAAAGACATCGGCCATCATGCATTGGAAGCTTCGAAACATGAATAAGCCCTAAGAAACTGTCTTCGCCTAAATAGGTGGAGGCAGTTTTTTTACACTGGTAGGAGAGTATAAAAAATAAAAGATTTAAGGAAACGAGTGTAAGTGGTTCGGTAGAATGCCGCGTCCTGCGGCTCACCGAACACTAGGCCGTCCATGGCCGTCGCGGGCGGTGACTTTGCCTTTGTCAGAGGCTTGGCAAAGCCAAGTTTTATCATAGGATAAGAAAGTATATGATTTTGCCCTGGCTTCAAACCATTAGACCAGTGTCTTGGCCAAGAATCAAAGCGGAGGGGCTCTGGCGCCTGCGGGATCGCGCTTAGTTGATGCGTGCCAGCGAGACCCCGCAGATACCTTACCTGTCTGAGGAGGCTCGCGGTGCGCCCGCGGCAAGCGAGTAACCGAAGCGGCGATTCAGCGCCGAAAAGACACGAGCCCATCAAACATGGTTGGAGATTAGGGACCGGGCGCTTTTTGCCCGGTTTTTCTAATAGGTAAAGAAAGTATGCGCATCTGGCGAGAGGCTCAGCACTTATCGGTTGGTGGATCAGGTTAAGCACCCAATCCGATAAATAGATAGACGGAAAAATTCCCCTTAATTAGAAAATAGAATAAAAAGAAGCTTAAATAGACGGAGAGATTCCGCTTATCAACTTGAAAAACGTGAAAATGGGGGATTTTGCTTTGAATAAACGGAAAACCTCCCCTTATTACCCCCGAAACGCGTACCATTCGGGAATGTAAAATGATTTGCCCTCCTGTCAAATATTCTGTTGAAACGTAGGAGCCTATAAAAAGCAAGGGGACCCAAATCAGCTTAAACAAAATAATGATCATAAAACTTAGTGACGTGTAGACTAAAGCCTCAGATACAAATTGAAAGAACAAGGCAATGAATGGTACGTGGTAAAGCCTCACTGCCAATAATAAGCTGCAAACGAAAATCAGTACAACATATGCTAGGAAAAAGAGCAGTACCCTGAAAAATCCATGCTCTAAGGTCTTTTGCATGACGCTGAGCTGTCTTGCGTCAATCGGCGGTGCTGAAAATCAGCTGCGTGTACATATCAACGGAGCGCTGAATGTAGGGGTAACGGCTAAAGAAATTGTTGAAGTTTTCATTCACTGCGCGGTCTACGTTGGCTTTCCGCGAGCATTAAATGCTGTAGCCGTGGCTAAAGAGGTCTTTAAAGAAAGGAAAATACTTTAGGATGATAATCGGTGGCGATTTGCTTGTTTTTTTGAGCAAGTCGCTTTTTTTGCATTCATCTGAGCAATTTTGGAACAGCATCTTTCCATGGCAGTTGATATACTGGGTTTACCGTACGGTTGGAGGGAATGCTTCATGGACACGATCGCGATCTTGCAACAAACGCTGGACTATGTTGACGAACATATTACAGACGACATCACTCCTGAACGTTTAGCGGCGCAAGCCGGATTTTCCACGTGGCATTTTTGCCGAGCCTTTCAATGTGGCGTGGGTTATACGGTGATGGCTTACGTACGACAGCGCCGCCTTGCCTTTGCTGCATGCGAACTTGCTTCAGGCAAGCGGATTCTCGATATTTCGCTGAAGTACCGATTTGACACGCACTCAGGGTTCAGCAAGGCTTTTCGCCGTTATTTTGGCTGCAGTCCGGCAACATACCGGTTGCATGCACGCGGCGGTCGCCCGAATCCGCCGAGCCTTCCGCGCACAAACAACTATTTGACTGGAGGAATTATTTTGGAGCCAAAATTTGTGACGCTTGCTGCTGTAAAACTTGCGGGCTATGCGATTAAAACAACCTCATCGGATGGAGAAAACAGTAAAACCATTCCGGCATTCTGGCAGGCCTATATGACGGATGGGCGAATGGATAAGCTCCATGCCGAGCACTTTGTCAAAGCACACGATGAATACGGGGTCTGCTTTCCTGAAGATCCGCAGGACGGCGCTTTTGATTATGTGATCGGTGTTGAACGAAAGGAGGGCGAAGCAGTACCGGATGGCTACCACACATGCACCATTCCACCTGCTTCCTATGCTGTGTTTTCAACGCCGCCAAGCAATGCCGAACGCTTTGTATCTGCAATTCAAGGAACGTGGAACTACATCTTCAGCGAATGGTTTCCAACATCAGGATACGAGTACGCACCAGATTGCGTCGACTTTGAACGCTACGATGACCGCTGCATGTCTGACGTAGGAAAAGTATGCGACATTTATATCCCAATCGTGAAAAAGCACGACTAAAATCAATGCAAAAGTGAAGCATGTAAAAAAGGATACCACGGCTGACGGTATTCCTTTTTGTGTATCATGGTCATCGATACTGCACACCAAAAAAATGCGTGAGGAAAAGAGACAGGCAATCTACATTGTTCAAGCAAAAATATCAGCGTCCATCCTAAGAATCAGCCTATTAAGCTTTAAGTAGTTCTTGCATTCTATCCATCTACTACTTCTCTCAAAACAGCTGGATCCATGAATTTTTGTTGCAGACGTTAATCGCGCATCGTGTTCCCAACAATTTGCTGATCGTAGCTCATAATGCTTTGCGTTTGTAAACCAGCATTGCAAGCAGGTAGGCAACAATGAGGATACCCAGGCACCATGCGAGCGCAATCCAGATCTCGCTGCCGACGGGCTGATTTGACAGCAACGCTCGGATGGCGTCCACTATTGAAGTGACCGGCTGGTTTTCGGCAAAAGCGCGAACAACCGTCGGCATCGAGTCGGTGGGCACAAAGGCCGAACTGATAAACGGAAGAAAAATAAGCGGATAGGAGAAGGCACTTGCGCCGTCTATCGATTTTGCGGTCAATCCAGGAATCACCGCGATCCAGGTCAGGGCCAGTGTAACCAGCGCGAGGATACCGGCCACGGCAAGCCATGACACGATCCCTGCTGACGAACGAAAGCCCATAATCAGTGCTACGAGAATGATGACGATGACCGAAATCGCGTTGGAAACTAGTGAGGTCAGCACATGCCCCCACAGCACGGCGGAACGCGCAATCGGCATGGAGTGGAACCGTTCGAAGATGCCGCTCTGCATATCCATGAACAGGCGGAAAGCTGTATAGGCGATGCCGCTCGCAATCGCCATCAGCAGGATGCCGGGCAGCAGATAATTTACATAATTGTCCGTGCCGGCTTGAATTGCGCCGCCCAATACGTAGACGAACAGCAGCATCATCGCAATCGGAGTGATGCAGACTGTGATGATGGTGTCCATGCTACGGGTAATATGACGCATGGAACGTCCGAGCATGACCCCAATGTCACTGAGAAAGTGTTTCTTTGTCGTTTCCATTTACTTTTCCTCCTTCTTGCCGATGAGAGCGAGGAATAGTTCCTCTAGGCTTGGCTGTTTTTCTACATACTCTACCTTCGCGGGCGGGAACAGCTTTTTCAATTCCTCGAGCGTGCCGCTTACAATGATCCTTCCCTCATGCAGGATGGCAATCTGATCCGCAAGCTGCTCGGCTTCCTCTAAATATTGCGTGGTCAGGAATACCGTTGTGCCGCTGTTCGCAAGTTCTTTGACAACGTTCCAAACCTCGATGCGTGCCTCGGGATCCAGTCCGGTGGTCGGCTCATCGAGAAAGATGAGTTGCGGTTTCCCAATTAGGCTCATGGCAATGTCGAGTCTGCGGCGCATACCGCCTGAGTAGGTTGAGGCTCTGCGATCGGCGGCATCGACCAACCCAAAGCGCTTCAGTAAATCAGCGGCTACCTGACGCGGATTTTTCAGATGGCGCAGCTTGGCGATCATAATCAGATTTTCTCGCCCGGTCAAAATCTCGTCCACAGCGGCGAATTGTCCGGTCAGGCTGATCGACTGCCGCACGTTTTCGGAATGTGCCGCAACATCAAAACCGTTAACGGTAGCGGTTCCCCCATCTGGTTTGAGCAGCGTAGCGAGTATTTTGACAATCGTTGTCTTGCCCGCGCCATTGGAGCCGAGCAGGGCGAAAATCTCACCTCGCTTTACTTCAAAATCGACACCTTTCAGGACTGCTGCGCTCTTGAAAGACTTTCGCAAATCTTTTACCTCAATTGCTTTTTCCATCTTGATCCCCTCTTTTTTTATCCGAAACCTTTTTCATGGCCTTGTTCACTTTCTGGTCAACAGCTTCTTGATAGACGTCAGCGTAAGTTTTTGAATCTTTGACGAGAGCGTCGCAGAAAGCCGCTACGTCACTACCCGTCACTTCGAGCACCCCTTTTCCCAAGGCTGCGCCCTCTTCAAAAAGATCGACAATGCCTGAGAGTAAACCGATCCCGCTGGTTAGCTCAACTGGGCCGACTTTAAAGAAATATTTTTGAATCTCTTTATAAACAATCTGATAATCTTGCGGGAGTGCTTTGACACGCGCCATGTGCGCCCGCCACTCTTTTTTGCTCTTGATGATATCTCGAATGCTCATTTTATCCTCCTATTTGCCTAATTTTTTTGCAATAGTATTGTTGAGTTGCCTGCGCCACTTGTCGCGAAAAGACTTTGCCCCTTCTTCGCCGGCAAGTGCTGAACAGAAGCCTTTGATATCGTCACCCAAAACCTCTTGAACGCTCTGCCCGTCCGCTGCTGTTTCTTCGAGCAGGCCAAGTACATCGTCAAGAATGGGCATGAGGTTGCGTCCGGTAAAATCTGAGTGCGGCCAAAGATTGGCTTTGATTTTTTCCCATGCCACCTGATAATCGGCCGGCAGTTTTTTAGCTCGCGATTCAAAAGTTCTCAATTCTTTAGTCATGTCACTGCCCGTGATTTTTTCCCAGAAATTCATTCTTTTCTCTCCTTTAACTCATTCATTTTTGATGACAGGAAAGCCCATTTTTCCCAGAACTTCCGCAGTTCCTCGCGTCCCGCGTCGTTGAGAGTAAAAAACTTTCGCGGTGGTCCCATATCGGATGGCTTTTTCTCCATGTCCACGAGTTTCTTTTTCTCAAGCCGCACTAAAATGGTGTAGACAGTGCCTTCCACCACGTCACTGAAACCAAGAGCATTCAACGTTCGCGTGATTTCATAGCCGTAGGTTTCTCCGCGGCTGATCATTTCAAGGACACAGCCTTCGAGTACGCCTTTCAGCATTTCTGTTAGGTTTTCCAGCATAATCCCTTCTTTACTAATTCGTATGACTGGTATGCAGTGTTACAGACTACCACTATATAGTTACACTTAGTAGGTGGTTTGTCAAGAGCAATTGCTTTGATGATAAGTTTTAACGTGATGTAAGTATGCATTTATAGCATCAAGTTGCAGGAAAGTTTTATTTGTATGATCCGCAAACACAATGATTAATTAAAGTATTTTTCGATCTCCGCTGCATCGTTTAGGATCATGGAATGAGCGGGATCGCGCCTGAGCAGGTTCACAATTTGCGGTTTGCTTTCTTTTTCAAACGTGCGATTCCATTCAAACATCTTCTTGAAAATTTTAAATGAGGGGGTATAGTGCGCTGCTTCTATTCTTAATTTTTGTCGGATAAAGCGTTTCGTAATCCGATAGATTCTCACGAAGTAGGGGGGATCTAAAAAAATGATTAAGTCAGCAGCTTCAAAACTTTTGTTCACCCAGTGATGCGCATGAGCGCCTTCGATGATCCATCGCTTTGAACGAACGATTTGTTCTAAATAGTGATCGCGCTCCTCATCGCTCCTTCGCAGATCGCCGGACGACGTTCGTTTCCAAACAACGTTGTCCAGTTCATAATAGGGTATATTATAGTTCTTCGATAACCTTCGGGCTAAGGTCGTTTTCCCGCTGCCCACCGAACCAATAATATGTATGCGATCGGGAAGCGGCTGTTTCAATGCGCGTGTCATGTCAATCTCCTGTTGAAGACCTTTTGCCATTTTGTATTTTCGTACCCGAGCTGCCTGTAGAATTGATGTGCTTTTTCCCGGGTTCCTCCTGAACGGACGCGCAGTTCGGTATAGCCGTGCTGAACGGCCCAGTGCTCGCATGCTTCGAGCAATTGTCTGCCAATTCCTTGTCTGCGATGCGCACGGTCAACGACGATGCCGCCGAGCTCGGCATAAACCCCTTCAAGAAAATGTTTACCGAAGATGTGCGCCCATCCGCAGACGCATCCTGATTGAGCTTCATAGATAAAAAAGCCGTTGTCTGGATTGTTCAGGATGTAGTGAAGCCGCTGTTTAATAGCGGCTTCTGTTTCTTCATAGCCAAGTTGTGTACATGGATCCTTGAGCGCCAGTATATCGGATGGGATTGCTAAGCGAATCATTTTGATCGTCACCTCAGAGCATTTCTTAGTTATTTTTTTCATTAATGGTTAAATTTCTATATATGAGATCTTCGCGTTGGTCAAACCCAATCGATTGCCAAAATTCATTTCCTGCTTGATTTGTGGAGAAAACAACAAGGGCAACTTTATTAATTCCCTCTTTTTTCAAGGCATCGATGCCTACGCTTACCAGTTGCTTGCCGATTCCTTGGCGGCGATAGCTGCGGTCGACTGCTGTGTGATAGATGTAGCCTCTGCGGCCGTCATGTCCGCACAGGATGACGCCGACAATTTTTTGATGCGCGACCGCGATAAAATTTGTATTCGGGTTTCTCTTTAAGAACTTTTCGATGCCTTGGACGGAATCATCGAGGCTGCGCAAACCCATGCCGTCGCTGCGTGTCCAGAGTTGATAGATTTCCGTGTAATCCTCTTTTCTCATTCTGCGAATTTTCATCACGCATGCTCCTCAATCGTTCGTCGTCAAATCATAATCTAAATAATTGTCTTTCGGTTTGAATCCGTAACTTTTATAGAGGTATTTGCCCATTGCGGATGCGGTGATCGTTACTTTTCCACAATGGCGCTGCTTGGCCTCCTTGACGACGGCATCGAGCAATTTGCTGGCGATCCCCTTTCGCCGGTATGGCATGAGCGTGTGCATGCAGGATAGTGTGCCGACAAATCCCGTTGGATTGCTGTAGTAGGGCGGGCGGCGGCTGAAGGACATGCCGCTTGTCGCCACAATTTTCCCATCATCCAATGCGATCCAGGAGACAAAGCGGTCATTCTCAAGTGCGTGACGGAAGTAGTCTCTGAGCGGCTCAGTGAGATCAGTTGTCGGCAGCGCACCTTCTTCGAGCAGCTGCAATTTTCTCATTTCCACAAATTCGGCAATGTCTTCGTTTCTAAGCTTGCGAAATAGAAGAGCGTTCATCATGGGTTCTTTCTTTTTAATGATGGAAGCCGCGCCGTATGAAGCGATTAGTCTCATTTTAAGCTGAGTGTGTTTGGTATTCAATATGTTTTTATTATGTATTTATCATTTAAGTGCTAATAGTCGGAAAAATATTGATACACCCATCGATAAGGTGTAAAATATACGTCACTAAACACAAAAAAAGGATCTATCAGAAGGCACAAGGAGAGGATTGAAGTGAGCAAAACAGTCAGACGAGTGGGAGTTGTTGGCATCGGCAATGTTGGAAAGGCGGCGGCCTCTGCAGTGCTTCATGAAAATATTGCGGATGAGTTGTACATTTCCGATATTGATACCGAACGTGCGAAAGGCGAGGCTTGGGATTTTGCAGACAGTATTGAGTTGACACCATCGCGGACGCGTGTGCTTGAGGCGCCGCTGGAAGGACTGGCGGCATGTGACGTGCTTCTTGTTGCGGTAACCGAACGATCGCAGATTCCAACCCAATCACGTTTGGAGTTGTTGAAAGGCACCGCGGCGATTGCCTATGATATCGTCCCGAAACTGCGCAAAGCAGGGTTCAAAGGTACGTATGTGATTGCGACCAACCCTTGCGATATCATTACTTACTTGTTTTATAAACTGTCCGGACTGCCGAAGAATCATGTGATCGGAACGGGAACGGCGCTGGACAGTATGCGCTTACGCCGTCAGCTTTCGCAAGTGATCGGTGATGTTGATCCGCGCAGCATCAACGCCTTCATGATTGGCGAACATGGTGACTCGCAGATCGCAGCGTGGTCGCAAGCCACGGTTGGTGGACAATCGCTTGATCAGTTTGAAGAAGACAATATCGATGAATTTGGCCCAATTGATCGCGATCTGGTGGAAGATGCAGCACGCCATTTTGGTTGGGAAATCCATAAGCGCAAAGGGAACACGCAATTCGGAATTGGCAACGCGCTGGCATTTTTTGCGAAGTCGATTTTGAACGATGCGCGTGTCGTGACGGCCGCTTCGGTCATTCAGAATGGCGAATACGGCCACAACGATCTGGCCATCGGTGTTCCGATCATTCTCGGCCGCAACGGTGTCGAACGGATCATCAAGTACCGCCTCAGCGAACAAGAACAAGAAGGATTCAACGCATCGGTTGAACTGATCAAAGGCTATATTAAAAAAACACTTGAAGAACATGAAGAAACCACCGCGAACTGATCGATACATCAAGCCTCCGTTTGAGACCATAGCGTCTCCATCGGGAGGCTTTTTTATTTAGCTGAACGCGCTAACTGGTTGATAAAACTTGTAAAGTGGTTGATAAAAATCGTAAACTGGTTGATAAAACTTGCAAAGTGGTCGATAAAAATCACAAACTGGTCGATAAAAACACAAAACCGGTTGATAAAACCCGAAAAGTGGTTGATAAAATTAGCAAACGGATCGATATGCCGTTACGCTGAATAGTCGCAAATGAAAACTCGCCGCCAGCATGAAGCAGACGGTGAGTTTTTACGTCCGTATCATAGCTTAACCCGATCAAAAAACTGATCATAACGGTCGAGGTAGAAGTCCGCGCCCGGTGCATCATTTTGAAACAGACATGTTTTCTTGCCTAATTTTTTCGCCGGGATGATGTCAAGTGTCCGGTCGCCAACCGCCAAATCAAAGCCATGGTGCTCATCCAGATAAATATAGGATGCTGGATCCGGTTTACGCGGGAATCCGTCGTCTCGGGTTACGTATGCGCTGAAATACTTGTCCAGCCCATGATGCTTTAAAATTTGCATCAACGAAGCTCGGCTTTTATGCGTCATGATCACGTTTTGATCGGCGGATGCCAGGACCCGTTCAACAAATGGAAACGGCTCGAACGCATCCGAGGAGCAAGAGAGAACCAGCTGATGGTAGCGATGAGCCTGTTCCTGATTCACTTGAAAAGCTGCAAGCGCAGTGCTTTCCGAAATCTTTAACTGACGAAATATATCCTTTTCTTTTACTGATGGGGGGAGTACTTGTTTGAGTAGTCTCGTGTACACCGGATAGGTATCAAAAATTGTTCCATCGAAATCCCAGAGTATCTTCATCGTTTGCCACGTCCTTCAGCTAGCGTTCCCTTTTACTGTAAATGAGCCATAATGAAAACACAATAAGTCGCCCAGGAAAATTTTCACACGGTGAAGAATGAAATCATTTTGATGATCTGGCTTTATCACCAAGCTTAATTGATGTAAGATGATAAAAGGAATCTTATCTGCAAGTTTAAAAGATCGAATCGCAGGATTGACCAAATAGAAAAAAAGTTGCCGGCTCAACGGTTGCATACCTGTCGATCGGCATCGGACATAATGTCTGCAGCAAAGTGATGAAGTGACAGATTTAACCGACGAGAAAGGAATGGACAAGGTTGCAAATTGATAAATTAAGAGGAAAAGCCCTTGATCAGCTCTTCGATGCCATCCTTACCTTGAAAGACCGTGAGGAGTGCTATCGTTTTTTCGATGACTTATGCACGATGGGCGAAATTCAATCGCTCTCGCAGCGTCTAGAGGTGGCAAGAATGCTGATGGTCGGTCAAACCTATCATCAAATCGAGGAAGAAACCGGTGCTAGCACAGCGACGATTTCTCGAGTGAAACGGTGCATCAACTTCGGTACAGAAGGGTACAAAATGATCCTTGATCGTTTATCGGAAAACAACTAAGCACTTTTGCTTTTATTTGAAAAAAGGCATGGACGGCGATGTTCTGGGGGACTTTAGGCAATCAGAATGCGCCGGTTTTGCTTTTTCAGCCCTTTTTTTCTTTGGACAGTGAGCGCATTTTATTTTTAGGAAGTGAGCTAAATGGAACGACTTTCACAGGAACTACTGGAAGGCTTGAATCCGGAACAATTAAAAGCGGTGAAGCACCATGAGGGGCCTCTGCTGATTATGGCGGGCGCCGGAAGCGGCAAGACACGTGTATTGACGCATCGTATGGCTTATTTAATGATCGAGCGCGACGTAGCACCCTGGAATGTTTTGGCGATTACGTTTACCAATAAAGCGGCGAAGGAAATGAAGGAACGGCTCGCAAAACTTGCCGGACCGCTTGTGGAAGATACATGGGTATCCACGTTTCACTCGATGTGTGTGCGCATTCTTCGTCGAGACATCGACCGCATGGGGATCAGCCGCAATTTTACAATCTTAGACAGTACCGATCAGCAGTCGGTAGTCAAGCAAATCCTCAAAGAACGGAATTTTGATCCGAAAAAATTTACACCGCGCAGTATCCTCGGCAGTATCAGTGCGGCCAAAAATGAACTGAAAACGGCAGCGGATTTCGCAAAAACTGTCTATGGACCGCACCAGGAAGTCGTTCGCGACGTCTATCAGGATTATGAGAAACGGTTGCTGCAAAATCAATCGCTTGATTTTGACGACTTGATCATGACGACCGTGCATCTGTTCCAGCGGGTACCCGAAGTGCTCGAATACTATCAGAAAAAGTTCCAATATATTCACGTTGATGAATATCAGGATACCAACCGTGCGCAGTATCTGCTCGTGCGTATGCTTGCCGACCGCTTTAAAAACCTCTGCGTCGTTGGTGACTCCGACCAGTCGATCTATGGATGGCGCGGTGCGGATATTCACAACATCCTTTCTTTCGAGCAAGATTATCCGAACGCTCAAGTGATCATGCTGGAACAGAACTATCGTTCAACGAAAAAGATTCTTGATGCAGCCAATCATGTGATTGAGAACAACCATGACCGCAAGCCGAAGAATCTTTGGACCGAAAATGACGATGGTCAGCAAATCAATTATTACCGGGCACCGACGGAACGGGAAGAAGGTTACTATATTGCCGGCAAGATGCGTGAATTGTTTCAGGATGGATTCACCTATTCCGATCTGGCGATATTGTACCGAACCAATGCTCAGTCGCGTGTGATTGAAGAGACGCTTGTCAAATCAAATATTCCGTATCGAATGGTTGGAAGTATCAAATTCTACGAGCGCAAGGAAATTAAAGACATGCTCGCCTATCTGCGTTTGATTGCCAATCCAAATGATGAAATCAGTTTGGCGCGCGTGATCAATGAACCGAAACGCGGCATTGGTGCCTCTTCAATGGATAAGTTGGCCGACTACGCAATCGCAAACGATCTGACGCTGATGCAGGCGATCGGTGAGGTTGATCAGACGAGCATTGCTGCGCGCACAGCCAAGAAGATGAAAGAATTCGCCGATATGATGCTCAATTGGTCGAAGATGCAGGAATTTCTTTCCGTTACCGAATTGGTTGATGAAGTCTTAGACAAGTCCGGATACCGTGATGCGCTGAAAGCTGAACGAACCATTGAAGCGCAGAGCCGTCTGGAGAACTTGGACGAATTACTGTCGGTGACCAAGGAATTCGAGAGTAATCATGACGATAAATCGTTGATCAATTTCCTGACCGAACTGGCGCTTGACGCCGATATTGAGGAACAGGAGGATCAGGCACCACAGGACGCCGTCACGTTGATGACGCTGCACTCTGCAAAAGGACTCGAATTCCCGGTTGTTTTCCTTGCCGGTATGGAAGAAGGTATTTTCCCGCATCTGCGTGCGCTCGATGATGAGGAAGAAATGGAAGAGGAGCGCCGGCTCGCTTATGTCGGCATCACTCGAGCCAAGCAGCAGCTGTTCCTCACCAATGCCCAGGTGCGCATGCTTTACGGAAAAACGATTGCGAATCCTGCTTCGCGCTTTATTAAAGAAATTCCAGCAGAACTTATTGAACAAGCGGAGTCGGAAGAGGAGCACATTTCCGGCGGGTTCGCATCGAAAGCCGCATCACCGTTCGGCGGCGGGCGTCGCTTCGCTGCTCCGACAGCCAAACCACGGCCGATCCTGCAGAAAAAAGCGCAGACGCAAGAATGGAGCGCCGGTGACAAGGTGTCGCATAATAAATGGGGGCAGGGAACAATTGTCGCGACACGCGGCAGCGGCGACAGTGTTGAGCTGGACATTGTTTTTCCGAGTCCGGTCGGCTTGAAGCGCTTGCTCGGCGCATTTGCTCCGATTGAGAAAGTTGAATGAGGCAATACTGGTGAAGGCGCACGTTTTTTACGGCGGCAACACGTGCGTCTGCCTTGCGGAGCATTCGGTCGTTGCCGCGTATAAATTGGCCGGAATCACGTACAATCCGCTCTTGAGCGTCACCGATCCAAGCTGCAAGCGCGAACAACGGATGCGTTGCCCCCTTTATTCTCGGTACGATACGCGTGCAGCGTTTACCTTGCAGCATTTGAACCATTGGTGTAAAGGAGAAACTTATTATGGAAGAATCATTGCCGCAGCATGTCCTTGACCTGCATCGACAATTAAATCAATACAGTTATGAGTACTACGTCGAAGATAATCCGAGCGTGCCGGACAGTGAGTATGATCGGCTGATGAATGAGCTGATTGCGCTGGAAAAAGAGCACCCGGAATGGATCACGCCGGATTCACCAACGCAACGCGTCGGCGGTGAGCCACTTAAGGCGTTTAGAAAAGTGACCCATGATGTTCCAATGCTCAGTCTCGGCGATGTATTTAGCGAAGAGGAGCTGCTCGATTTTGATCGCCGCGTACGTCAAGCCGTTGGTGATGATGTCGCGTACGTCTGTGAATTGAAAATTGACGGGCTCGCGATTTCGCTGACTTATGAAAAAGGCGTTTTTGTCCTTGGTGCAACGCGCGGGAACGGAACGATCGGCGAGGATATTACGAATAACTTAAAAACCGTGCGTTCGCTTCCGCTCGTTCTGCCTGAGCCGATTGATCTTGAAGTGCGCGGAGAAGCATATATGCCGAAACGCTCGTTTGAACGGTTGAATGAGGAGCGCAGCCGGAATGGGGAGCTTTTGTTCGCCAATCCGCGCAATGCTGCTGCCGGTTCGCTTCGGCAGCTTGATCCGAAAATTGCAGCAAAACGGCGCCTTGCCGTTTTCCTATACAGTTCCGGCCGCTTTGATCGTGAAAGCATTACGACGCATTACGGTCTGCTCGAATCGATTCGCGAGCTTGGGCTGCCGGTCAATCCAGAATCAAGACGTTGCAAAACGATGCAGGAAGTCTTTGATTATATCAAGGAATATACGGAAAAGCGCGACGCACTTCCATACGGGATCGACGGCATCGTTGTGAAAGTAGATTCGATGGCGCAGCAGCGGCAGCTGGGGAACACGGTTAAATCGCCGCGCTGGATGATTGCCTATAAGTTTCCGGCTGAAGAAGTCGTGACCACGCTTGAGGCGATCGAAGTCAGTGTCGGCCGTACCGGAGCAGTCACACCGACTGCAGTGCTGACGCCGGTTGCAGTTGCCGGGACAACGGTCAAAAGAGCCTCCCTGCATAACGAAGACTTGATTCAGGAGAAGGATCTGCGTCTTGGCGACCGCGTCGTCATTCGTAAAGCCGGCGACATCATTCCGGAGGTTGTCAATGTATTGACCGAGCAGCGGACGGGCAAGGAAATTCCCTACGCGATGCCGACCCACTGTCCGGAATGCGGCAGCAAACTGGTACACCTTGAAGGCGAGGTTGCGCTCCGCTGTATTAATCCGAAATGTCCGGCGCTGATTCGTGAAGGATTGATTCACTTTGTCTCGCGCGCGGCGATGAACATCGACGGCCTTGGCGAGAAGGTCATCCGTCAGTTATTTGAGAAGAAGCTGATCTCGGACGTTGCCGATCTGTATCAGCTGAAGCGCGAGGACTTGCTCTCGATGGAACGAATGGGCGAGAAGTCAACCGATAATTTACTGCAGGCCATTGAGCGCTCAAAGGAAAATTCGCTCGAACATCTGTTGTTTGGGCTCGGCATTCGGTATATCGGTGCCAAAGCGGCCCGAATTCTGGCGCAGTCCTTTAAAGACATCGATCACTTGGCTGCCGCCGACACGGAGGCATTGCTTTCCGTGGATGAAATCGGAACGAAAATGGCCGATTCGCTCACGACGTATTTCGCCCAACCTGAAGCCCAGGCTCTGATTGGCGAATTGAAGCGCGCCGGCGTGACGATGACTTATCTCGGTCCGGATCCTGAAGAAGCGGCGCAATCGGATTCGCCGTTTAACGGGAAAACCGTTGTTCTGACCGGAAAACTGACCCAGATGACGCGTCAGGAAGCCAAACAAGCGATTGAAGCGCGCGGCGGGAACGTCACCGGAAGTGTCAGCAAGAGCACCGATTTGGTCGTTGCCGGAGAGGCGGCAGGTTCCAAATTGAAAAAGGCCCAGGAACTTCAGATTGAGGTTTGGGATGAAGCGCGCTTTGCAGAAACGCTCAAGGATTAAGGGGATGCACATACAATGAAATGGAAAAAAACAGCAGCAGCAATTTCGATCCTGCTCGCCTTGCAGCTGATCCTCTCAGGGTGCTGGTTCAATGCCAGCAAAGACAGCAAGGTAAAAAACAGCGAGGGAAAAACAGAAAATGCGAGCTTGATCCCAAGTACCAATGATTCGGGCTATCAGATGCTGCGACCAAAATCGGGCAATACGACACGTGGCTACATTCAGTACGGCCCGGACAATCGTGTCGATATGGATCAGCTTGAGTCGGGGTTGATGGATCTTTCCAAGAATGTGTTCGGTCCCAGCGACTATGTTTTTCAGAGCGGACAGTACCTCACCGATAAAGACATCAATGGCATGTTGTATCGCTATATGAATGAACCGCAGCGCCTCGCCAATAAGAAAATCAACGATCCGAGTAAACGGCAGCCGGTGGTTGACGGTTTAAATCCGAAGCTTGGTAAGGGAAAGAATATCGTCGAGCAGTCAAAAAACAGTCCGAAGTATCTGAATTACGTACTTGAACAGGACTATATGAAGAAAAACAGCAGCGGTGCCTACAAGATTGCCGGTATGTCGATCGCTTTGTCGCTCAATTCCGTGTATGCAGACAGCATCAACTACAAGGATAAACTCTACCCAATCTCTGAAAAGCTAAATCAGGCAAAGGTTAAAGAATGGGGCAAATCGCAGGCAGCGAAAGTTGTTCAGCGCATCCGCAGCCTTAAAGATTCAGAGAACCAGCCGATTCAGGAACTGCAAAACATACCGATTTACGTTACTTTATACATGACCTCAGCGCCTGATTCGCTCGTACCCGGCAATTTCTTCGCGTCAACGGAAGTTGCCTCAGGCTCACGTTCCATTAATAAATGGTCCACGATAAAGCAGCAGCATGTATTGTTCCCGTCGGATCCGGCCACAAAAGATTATAAAAGCGATCTCCAGAAATTTGATCAATTCAAGACGGATATACAAAAGTACTATCCAAATTATCTTGGTGTCGTTGGTAAAGGGTTCTACCAAAATGATGAACTGTCCGATATTACTTTAGAGATCAATTTTAATAAGTTTGTCGATAAGACGGAACTGATCGGGTTTACGAATTACGTTGCCTCTGTTGTGAAAAATCGATTGGCCTTTCCACAGCATGTTCCGGTTCACATCTATATCTCAAGCGGTTCAAATTCCGAGGCGCTGGTCGAACGGACGAAGGACATGGATGAACCCTATGTGCATATTTACCAACAATAATGTTTCTCTGAAAAGCAAAATTGCGTTGGCGAGCAGTTTTGCTTTTTTATTATTTTTTGAAATAACAATTAACATTGTTATGAGAGTGATGTAAAATGGATAATATATTAAGGAATATAGGATGTTTATATAGAAAAACAAGGAGGTGTTTGGTTGGATAAGCTTGATATGAGACTGTTGCAAAGCCTGATGAAGAATGGACGGGCCACATGGTCCGATCTGGCCGCTGAAATTGAGATGTCTTCGCCGGCTGTTGCGGAACGCGTGCGCCGCCTGGAAGACAAAGGCGTGATCCGTACCTATGAAGCGGTCCTGGATCCTGAACTGGTGGGGAATACATGTACCGCTTTTGTTGCCGTGACTCTAGAGCAAATGGACCAGCGTGCCGCTTTCCTTGCGCTGATCGATACATTGCTAGAAGTTCAGGAATGCCATCATATTGCCGGCGATTACGACTACTTAGTTAAAATTCGTGCAAGGAACACGAAGGACTTGGATCGCTTGATTAGCTCTGAATTGAAGCGGCTGCCCGGATTGCGCACGCGTACGACCATTGTGATGAATTCGTTGAAGGAAACCACCCAGCTTCCGATTCATTCCGAACGGTTTTCGTGAGGTGTGCCGATGGATGCCTCTTTTTATTTCAAAGGTTTCCTTTTAGGCTTGGCGATCGCCGCACCGGTTGGTCCAATCGGCGTGCTGTGCATTCGCCGAACCATAGCCTCTGGCCGGCTTGTCGGTCTACTGTCCGGAATAGGTGCTGCAACAGCCGATGCCTGTTTCGGCTCAATCGCAGCCTTTGGTTTGACGGTAATCGCGCATTTTCTTCTGGACCAACGCATTTGGCTGCAAACATTTGGCGGACTTTTTCTTGTTTTTCTTGCGGCCCGGACATGGCGATCTGCCGGTGCGGCGGATGCCGCAAAACTAGGGAAGTCGAATCGCTTGTTCGGTGCATACGGGTCGACGTTTGTTTTGACACTGACCAATCCGATGACCATTTTGTCGTTTATTAGCATGTTTGCCGGTATTGGGCTGACCTCAGGTGATCCATGGCAAGCCTTTTCCATTGTCCTTGGCGTCTTTTCCGGATCGGCGTTTTGGTGGCTGCTGCTCAGCGTATGTATCGGTTCTTTTCAGGAAAAGATGGACAGAAAAGCATTCATTTGGGTGGATCACTTGTCGGCCGTGGTCATTTTTGGATTTGCGATTGTTTCGCTTTACCACGTATTTAACAAATTGCTTTAAGGCATCTTTTTGCTGAAAAGCGTGACCTTGGCGCTTGCGGTTATTGCATCTTGTCAATAGTATTTGATATGATAAATTTATTGTGGACATTTGCCGGAAGGCGGCAGATGAAGCCGATTGGCGGAGGTGAAAAAGATGAGCAGAATTGATAAAGATCAAGTGAAATACGTCGCAAATTTAGCACGTCTTTCTTTTACAGATGAAGAGATTGAAACCTTCACCACACAGCTGGACGACATCATTGGCTTCGCAGAACAGCTGAACGAGCTGAATACGGACGGCATCGAGCCGACGACACATGTACGCGACATGTATAATGTGATGCGCGAGGATGTTGTCGAACCGTCGCTGCCACGTGAAGAGGCGCTGAAGAATGCGCCGGAACAAGAAGACGGACAAATCAAAGTGCCGCAGATTATGAGTGCAGATTGATTGAAGAGAAGGAGGAAAACCGAGATGCCACTTTTTGAAGAAGGCCTTGTGTCTTTGTCTCAAAAGTTACATAACAAGGAAATTAAGGCATCCGATCTTGTCGACGAAGCGTTCGCGCGCATTGGTGAAGTCGATGGTGACGTGCAAGCATTTCTGACATTAAATGAAGAGGCAGCCCGCGAACAAGCCAAGGCGCTGGATGAAACCGGGGCAGGCGATGCGATTCTTGCCGGTATGCCGATTGGAATTAAAGATAACATGGTTACAAAGGGGCTGAGAACCACTTGTGCCAGCCATATTCTTGAAAACTATGATCCCCTCTATGACGCGACGGTCGTTGAGAAGGTCAATGCACAAAAAGCGATCACGATCGGGAAGCTGAACATGGATGAATTCGCGATGGGCTCCTCAACCGAAACCTCATTCTTCAAGAAAGCGAAAAATCCTTGGGACTTGGACCGCGTTCCAGGGGGCTCCAGCGGCGGTTCTGCTGCAGCGGTTGCTGCCGGAGAAGTCTTGTTCGCACTTGGTACCGATACCGGTGGTTCCATTCGTCAACCGTCAGCATTCTGCGGCGTTGTCGGCATGAAACCAACCTATGGACGTGTGTCGCGTTACGGACTCGTTGCGTTCGCATCATCACTGGATCAGGCAGGCCCGATTACCCGTACGGTAGAAGACAATGCCTATCTGCTTCAAGCGATCGCCGGTCTTGACCGACACGACTCCACAAGCGCCGATGTCGCGGTACCGAACTATGCGGCTGCACTCACCGGCGATATCAAAGGACTGCGTGTCGCCGTTCCAAAAGAATACCTTGGCGAAGGGATCGACGAATCGGTAAAAGGAACTATTCGTGCTGCAATCAAGCAGCTTGAATCCTTGGGCGCTGTCATTGATGAAGTCTCACTTCCTCATTCGAAGTACGCCGTGCCTGCGTATTATATCATTGCTTCCTCGGAAGCATCGGCAAACTTGGCACGCTTCGACGGCGTCCGTTATGGCGTTCGCGCGGAAACGGATGACTTGATTGAAATGTATAAGAAATCCAGAAGCGAAGGCTTCGGTGACGAAGTGAAACGCCGCATCATGCTGGGAACCTTTGCACTAAGCTCCGGCTATTATGATGCCTACTATAAAAAAGCGCAGCAAGTCCGCACGCTGATCAAACAAGACTTTGAAAAAGTGTTTGCGGATCACGACCTCATTGTTGGACCAACGACACCGACCACTGCTTTTAAAATCGGCGAAAACATCGATGATCCGTTAACGATGTATGCAAACGACCTGCTGACGATTCCGGTGAACCTCGCCGGCGTGCCGGCAATCAGTCTGCCGTGCGGTCTTGCGGACGGACTTCCGGTCGGTTTACAGATGATCGGCCGTCCATTCGGCGAAGAGACCTTGTACCGCGCCGCACACGCGTATGAGCAATCCACCGGCTTTACACTAACGCCTGCCAAAGGGGCGATGAACAAATGAGCAATTTTGAAACGGTTATCGGACTCGAAGTCCATGTTGAATTGAAAACGAAAACGAAAGCTTTCTGCGGTTGCGCCAACCAATTTGGTGCAGAACCGAATACGAATACCTGCCCGATCTGTCTCGGGCATCCGGGCGTGCTGCCGATTCTGAACCATGAGGCAGTCGACTATGCGATCAAAGCAGCGCTTGCACTCAACTGCGACGTTTCACGCGAGACGAAGTTCGACCGCAAGAACTACTTCTACCCGGATAACCCGAAAGCCTATCAGATTTCACAGTTTGATCAGCCGATCGGCCGCAACGGTTTTATTGAAATTGAAGTTGACGGCAAGAAGAAGAAGATCGGCGTGCATCGGCTGCATCTTGAAGAAGACGCCGGCAAGCTGAGTCACTTGGAAGACGGTTCCGGTTCCCTCGTCGACTTCAACCGTGTCGGCACGCCGCTGATCGAAATCGTTTCTGAAGCCGATATGCGCAATCCGCAGGAAGCTTATGCATACCTTGAAAAACTGAAAGCGATCATGCAGTACATTGACGTATCCGACGTGAAGATGGAAGAGGGCTCGCTTCGTTGCGACGCCAACATCTCGATCCGTCCGTTCGGTCAAACGAGCTTCGGAACAAAGACCGAGCTGAAGAACCTCAACTCATTTGCCTTTGTTGAAAAAGGGTTGGCTTACGAAGAAAGACGCCAAGAACGCGTCCTGCTCTCCGGCAGCGAAGTGGTTCAGGAAACGCGCCGTTACAATGACGCAACCAAGACGACAACCGTCATGCGCGGCAAGGAAGGCTCCAATGACTATCGCTACTTCCCGGAACCGGACATTATCAAGCTGAAGATCGATCAGGAATGGATCGACCGCATTAAAGCTGAAATTCCGGAACTGCCGGACTCGCGCCAAAAGCGCTATGTGGACGAACTCGGTCTGCCGGAATACGATGCAATGGTTCTGACACAAACCAAGACCATGTCCGATTTCTTCCAAGAGGCAGTTGCCCAAGGAGCCGACGCAAAGCTCGTATCCAACTGGCTGATGGGCGAAGTGTCTGCCTACCTGAACAGCAACTACAAGACAATCGATCAGGTGCCGATGACCGCCGAAGGATTGGCAAAGCTGGTTAAGCTGATCGAAAAAGGCACAATTTCCAGCAAGATCGCTAAGAAAGTCTTCAAAGATCTAATCGAAAAAGGCGGCGATCCGGAAGAAATCGTTAAAGCCAAGGGCTTGATTCAGATTTCCGACGCAGGCGCACTGAACGAATTGATCTTGCCGATTCTCGAAGCCAATAAACAGTCCATGATTGACTACAAGAACGGCAAAGACCGCGCACTCGGCTTCCTTGTCGGCCAAGTCATGAAGCAGTCACGCGGGAAGGCCAACCCGAAAATGGTCAACAAGATCATTCTCGACGAAATTAACAAACTATAAGTTCTAAGGATTAAAAACGGGACCCCTTAAACAAGGGGTCTTTTTTTGCTTCCTACAGTACAGCTGTTTCGTGCCGCTGATCGGACGATGCGCGTAAAGACCGGATGTACTGAGCGGCCATCGACTTACGGATCCCACGCTACGCTCGAAAACCTTGCAACAAAATCCAACTGTTTCAATTCAAATGTTTTACATTGTTGAAATTTTGATTTTAAGAAACGTTTACAATATAATTAGTTGAGAAAGGATGGGCGATGGGAACGGACTGGCATCGCCCGTTTTAAACGTCAAAAATTGATGCGCATGGATGAACCCGCCAATGGGGCAGCGATCATTCAAGAAAATGGATCGCCTCAGAGTTACACGGCACAGTAATTTTTTTGAGCTTGAGCGTTGACAAATCTTCACAGAAATTGATTGGGTGATAAACATGAAGAGGGCTAGAATCATTTATAACCCGACGTCAGGCCGGGAACTGGCGAAAAAGAACATTGCCTACATTTTGGATCGGCTGGAAGATGTGGGTTATGAAGCATCCGCTTACGCCACCAAACATGAGGGCGATGCTACGGCCGGCGCACGTAAAGCGGTTGACCGCAAATTTGATCTTGTTGTTGCGGCGGGCGGAGACGGTACAATAAACGAAGTAATTAATGGACTTGCCGAACAGAATTATCGACCGAAACTCGGCATCTTACCTTTGGGCACAACGAATGACTTCGCCCGGGCGATCGGAATTCCTCGAGACATCGTTAAGGCCTGCGATGTACTCTGCGAGGGTCATGAAATGCCGATCGACATCGGCAAAGTCAATGACCGTTATTTTGTCAATATTGCCGGCGGCGGCAAGCTGACCGAGCTGACCTACGACGTTCCGAGCAAACTGAAAACCATGCTCGGGCAAATGGCTTATTTCATCAAGGGGATTGAAATGCTGCCATCGATCCGCCCGATCAAAGTCAGAATCGACTATGACGACCGCAGCTTTGAAGGCGACATTATGTTGTTTCTTGTTTCAAACAGCAACTCGGTCGGCGGATTTGAGAAACTGGCACCGGAAGCGAAAATGAATGACGGTCTGTTTGATTTGATTATACTCAAGGCGTCCAATCTCGCTGAATTCATTCGCCTTGCATCGATGGCAACACGCGGCGAGCACATGAAGGATCCAAAAGTGATCTACGCACAAGCAAGCCGTATTAAAGTTGAATCGGAAGAAAAAATGCAGCTCAATATTGATGGAGAATATGGCGGCGACCTGCCCGGTGAAATTGTCAATCTCTACCACCATCTTCATCTGATCGTTCCCAAAGAGGCCAAAGAAGCCCATGAACTGGACGTGCAGCAAGCCGTTAAGCAACTGCAATGATATAAAAGTGATGAATAAATAAAAAAAGTGCCATGAACTTTGAAAAGGTTCATGGCACTTTCTAGCAATTAATTTAATTTATGAATAGACGCCAGACGGAAGGCCATTACGGCAATGCCAATGACGGCCAGGCCAGAAATGAAAAACCAGCGATGGACGCCGAGCTGTTCCGCAAACAACCCGGAAAAAAGCAAGCCGACCGGCATGGCAAGTGAAGCCAAACTGCCAAATAGCGAAAAGACACGGCCTAGATATTCCGCTTTAATTTTTTCTTGAAAAAGAGCCGTTTGTACGCCATAAAAGGGAGCGGACAAGCCCATGAATGCGCAGCAAACGAGAAAAATCGGAAAAGTGCTGCTCGGGAGCAAGCCGGATGCAGCAATACTGATCCCCATGAGCAGGATCGATGCGCACAGCGTTACGGTACGCTTTTTAAAACCGCCCCAAGCACTTAGCAGGATGCCTCCGCCAAGCATGCCGACAGCGAAAGCCACTTCAGCCGCCGACGCATGGGCCGCTGTACCGCCGAAATACTGCATGCTCATTAAAGGATAGAGCGCGCTGATTGGCGAATAAACGAACATGTACAAGGTGCCGATCCAAAGCAGCGCAAACAAGCCCTTGTTTTCACGGATGGCATCATAGCCTTCCCTCATCTCCTGCATAAAATGTTGGCACCCGGCTTTGCTGTACGGCTCAGGACTTGGAATCGCTAGCGCGGCAACCGTTGCGCAGGCAACGAGTGCGCCGCCGATATCAAGCAAAATGATCTCCTTCAGATCCCATATCGCGTAAAAGAACGCTGCAGCAGCAGGACTGATGATAAAACCAATCGACTGGATCATCTGACTGTATCCAGAACACTTGGTCAGCCGGTCTTCCGGCACGATGAGCGGTGTCGTTGCATTGAATGCCGGTCCGTGAAAGGCAGTACCAATGCTGCGGATAAAGAGGATCACCATAATGATCCAGATCGGAAGTTCGATAAAAAGCGCAACGAAAGCAAGCACGCCGCCTGCCAATGCAACCATTAAATCAGCGCCGATCATCACTGCTTTTCGGCTCATCCGATCAACCAGTACACCAATCATCGGACCGAATAATGCCTGAGGCAAAAAGCCAACGAGCGCTGCCAGCGATAAAACCATTGCTGATCCGGTTCGTTCCGTAAGATAAAAGATGATCGCCATCTGTAAAATACTGCTGGTAATCAATGAAACCGCCTGACCGCCAAGCAATGTAAAAAATTTGCGTCTCCAAAGAAGTTTCTGTGCCATTCTTAAATCCCCCATGCATTTTTTTATTGTCGTTTGGTCGAAAGGGCAATAAAAAATGCAGAGCTTACGTCCACAACGCGGGCAAAAGCTTTGCATGGAGATACAAACGGAAGCACAGCAAAGAAGGCACAGGATGTGCGTCGATATTCGATGTGCTCAGGTTGATCATCCATAAGGCAAGCAGCATAAAAAAGCCCACTATTGTGGAAAAAGCGCTTCTTTTTTGTTGCCGATCTTACCAAATACGGATGAAAAATCCCATGAGCAGCAAGCCTCCTTTGATAAATATAATAAAAGGGTAACATCACGGGCGGAATGCTGTCAATTGGAGACGAAGGTAAGTGACGAGAAAAGGGAGGATCCGCTTGTTTTCTCGCCTTTTTCCCGCTATCTTAGAATAAGGGGAAAGGGCACTAAGTAAACGTATGCAGCAAAGCAGCCCAATTCAAACTTCAACATCTGAAACAACAAACGTGTAAAATAGATTGAAACAATTAGGAGCTCGAAGCAATGGCAGCATTCAATATACCTGTGCAAAAAAATCAACAGCTTGAAGTCACCTTCAACGACCTGACTCAAGACGGTTCCGCCGTGGCCAAGGTCGACGGTTATACACTATTTATTCCCGGTGGACTGCCTGGCGAAAAAGCAAAAATTCAAGTCATCAAAACGAAAAAAGGTTACGGTTACGGCCGCTTGATTGAACGGACTGAGACAAGTGACCGCCGCACAGAAGCACCATGCCCATACTATCCGCAATGCGGCGGCTGCTCCATTCAACATATCAGCGCCGCGGGTCAGCTTGCCTACAAACGGGAAATCGTTCAGAGCGCTTTAGAACGGATTGGCGGACTATCCGCTATCCCAGTTGAACCAACGCTTGGCATGGACGAACCGTGGCGTTACCGCAACAAAATTCAAGTACCGGTCGCCATACAAAACGGCAAATTCGCCTTCGGTTTTTACAAAACGCGCAGCCACGAGATCGTCACCATGGATCACTGCATGATCACCGATTCACCGATCGATGAAATCGTACAATCTGCACGCAAGATCGCTGAAGAACATCACATCATGCCCTATGACGAAACGAAGCATCGCGGCGTGCTGCGCCATGTCATGGCACGCGTTGGCAAGAAAACCGGCGAAGTGATGGTCGTCTTTGTCACGCGCGGCGAAGAACTCCCGCACCGCAAAACGCTGATTAAGGTACTCACTGAGCGCTATCCGCAGATCAAGTCGATTGCCCAAAATATCAATACAAAGCGCACCAACGCGATTTTCGGCAACGAAACGAAAACACTCTGGGGCCGTGACACGATCTACGACCAAATTGGCGACGTCACTTTTGCCATTTCGGCGCGATCATTTTTCCAGGTTAACCCTACTCAGACCGACGTCCTTTACGGGAAAGCCTTGGAATATGCCGGACTGACCGGAAAAGAAATGGTGATCGATGCCTATTGCGGTATTGGCACGATTTCCCTGTTTCTTGCAAAACAAGCCAAACACGTCTACGGCGTCGAAATTGTTCCCGAAGCGATCGAGGACGCGCGGAAAAACGCTGAAATCAACAAGATAACTAACGCCACCTTTGAGGCGGGTAAATCAGAAGACGTCATCCCCAAATGGCGCGACCAAGGCATTGAACCGGATGTCATTGTCGTTGATCCGCCACGCAAAGGCTGTGACGCCTCACTGATCGACACAATGATCGCCATGCAGCCGCAGCGGATCGTCTATGTCTCCTGCAACCCGGCAACGCTCGCACGCGATCTGAAACTGCTGACAGCAGGTGGATTCGAGATCAAAAAAGTGCAGCCTGTGGATATGTTTCCGCAGACGATGCATGTGGAGTTGGTGGTGCAACTCATTTTAAAATAGTAGAAAACTTGCCCAGTCTTAAGACTGGGCTAAAGTCTTTAAGTGGCACTTAATTTAATAGGGGTTGGAAATTTGTGATTGTAACGGCACAATTATTTCGGAGCCTGTTTTCTTCTTAAGTGTTATAAGCACCTGAACATCTACTCTATTGTATGATAATTCTTTTTGAATGAATTATAATAAAAGTAAAGGTATTGGTAGGAGGAGGGCTGGATAAAATGAAATGGCAAGAAGCGAGGGAGCTATTTCCAAATCAGTTTCTTTTGGTTTCAATTCTTGATTATCATGAAGAAGGTGACAAGAAAATTGTTGATGAAGTAGCCCCAATAAGAACCATTTCCGAAAAGGATGCAAACAAAGAATTCTTCCGTGCTAAAGAAGGAACTATTGTTTATCACACATCTAATGAAGAATTTGTAATTTACATTCGCAGAGATCCTTTAATGAAAGTGAGAAGAATCTAATGAAGCTTTCATATGATGGGCAACTTATTACAACAACTCTTTATGTGGAATTTCGTGGAATGGCAGTAGAAATTAATGATGTAATTGTCGATACAGGATCTTCTCATACAGTAATTAACCCGGATATTTTGGAGAAAATTGGGGTTAGATATGAAAATGGGGACGTGATTTATGAAGCTTATGGGATAGGTGGAACTGTTCCGTTTTATACAAAAGTTATGGACAATATTAAAATTGATACATTTTCTATTAAGAATTTTGAAATAGATATAGGAATGTTGCCTAATAATCACAATGGATTACTAGGGTTAGATATTTTAAAATCATATAACTTTACAATTGACCTAGAAAACTTGGAGTTAAATCCTTCGAATTAAAGTTTGGTGCCTGTCAGAGCGACCGAGCTTAGGTCGTAACATTTAGCGGGTGGGATTCCCGTCGAGTAAGGTTAGCCACCCACTCGTAGCGAGTTTTGGAGGATAGGAGGTAACTCCTATCTTTAAGCGTAAACAGTTAGATGATTCGATAAGTGACAGGCACCGAAATGACTATTTCATTATGCCTCGCTCAAAAAGCAGGACATGTTTATGGGGTTGAAATTGTTCCTGAAGCGATAGAAGATGCAAAGAAGAATGCCGAATTAAATCAAATAACAAATGCCACTTTTAAAGCAGGACAAGCAGAAAAAGTCATCCCAGAATGGTATGATCAAGGGATAAAAGCTGATGTCATTGTCGTAGATCCTCCGCGAAAAGGCTGCGATGAAGCCCTTCTTCAAACCATGATCGACATGAAACCGAAACGAATTGTGTATGTGTCTTGTAATCCAGCGACATTGGCAAGGGATTTAAAAGTGTTAGAAGCAGGTGGATTTAAGACTGTTGAAGTGCAGCCGGTGGACATGTTTCCGCAGAAGATGCATGTGGAGACGGTCGCACTGCTACAAAGGAATTTGTCTAACTAAAAAATAAATCTCTCAGTCAAAATAAACAATTCCGATTCCGCCCCTGATTTCGTGAAAAAAATTTTCCAATTTCGGGGTCCTTTCTCTACTATCACTTGCCCTGCCTTGATTTTGCCTTCAACCAACTTTCTGAAGACTTTTAGCAAAGTTAGGAGCTTGAACCCCAGATCATATTTTTAAAATATTGGTAAGTTAAATTGTGAATAATTAGGATAACATTAAGTACCATCCCGGTGTTTCAAGTTAATTTTGACAGGTCACCGATCATTATCGGATAACAATATATGGTCTCATCATCTCATAATCCTCGTGCTCCAAGATATGGCAGTGCCATATATATAACCCGGTAAATGGTCCGAACTGCATGATTATTCGAGTAACTTGCTTCGGATTAGCTCGAACGGTATCTTTCCATCCTCGTTCTTGTGGTTCTGGTGGCATTGCCGGACCTGTATAGTCGATAACCTTCTCCTTGTTAAACGTATCAACATCGAAATTTCTTCGGTCAAGTATTTGAAAATCAATTAAGTGAAGATGAATTGGGTGTGAATCATCAGTTACGTTGATGAGGTACCATATTTCGGTTGCCCCTAATTTTGGATTTTCTGATATGGGTGCATCCCATGGTTTATGATCCAATAGCATCCATTCACGACCGTACTGATCCATAGTATCATTTAAAGTTAGGTATCTTATCCTCGAAACTGACTGTTCTTTTGTTTTTGGAACAGGTATCATATGAGCCGGAATTGTACTCGTGTCAACACTTGATAAAGGAAGAGTTACTCTAAATTGCATCACTTGACCAACCGTATTTGGATCCGGTTTGTCACCCCCTGGAAAGGGAGCGGGGGCATCATTTGTCATGATAATATTCTTCCCTTCTAAATTGGTAAAATCAATGATCACATCTGCCCTTTCTGCAGGGGCTAACATGATTTCCTTGATACCAATTGGATAGTCCAACAACCCTCCATCAGTCGCAATTTGATACATAAGTTGTCCAGAATCAAGCTTAATCCTATAGAAACGCGTGTTGGATGCGTTTAAAAGCCTAAAGCGGTATTTACGTGGTTCCACTTTTAAATAAGGCCATACTTTACCATTTACGAGAATCGTATCCCCAATAAATTCAGGAGTAATCGACGTTTCTAATTCAGGAATCGGTTTCTCTGGTTGCTTCGGGTAGTAAAGCGAACCATCCTTATTAAATGTTCGGTCTTGAATCATAAGAGGAATCTCATAGTTCCCACTCGGTAAATTCAATGAACGTTCCCGATTTTCTCTGATAAGATAGAATCCTGCTAAACCTGCATAAATATTTAGCCGCGTAATACCAAGCGTATGGTCATGATACCATAACGTGCAGGCATGATTGCAATTATCATATCGATATATTTGCTTTCTAAAATATGGCCCCACGTGTTTGAAGCCCTTTGTAAACCAAGCCTCTGGGTAGCCATCGCTTTCCCATTCAACGCAAGCACCGTGTACGTGCACGACTGTTCTTACATCAGGCACGTCCTGATGGGCACCATGAACCGTATAATCGATTGGAAAAAGATGCTTATCAGGAAGATTGTTCATCCATTTAATCAACACTTTTTCGCCACGTTCGACTTCAATTGTAGGCCCTGGATAGCCATCTTCGTACCCCCAAACAGTTGAGTCATTTAACTGACGATGAAGTGATTGACGGAATTCAGTCATAGTTACTTCGTAATAAGTATAAAACGGATCTTTCCATCGAGGTTTTAAAATAGGTGGGATGGGTAGTTCGTCTACAAATTTAGAGAGAATCATCATTCATCTCCTTAATAACAGACCGTAATGTCAACATGTTTCTATAAATAAATCCTTGATTTAAAAGCAAGTCATGAGTATCAAAGGTTTAATCATCTGAGGGCGACTGAATAAAAGTCGTTTTAAAATCGTTTAAATGGATGACTTTGATCCTTTTGATCCATGGTAACCTCCTATAGAAATAATTTTCTTCTATAGAATGTTTATGTTGTTCACGACAAATATAGTAAAAAAGTGGTAAAAAGTTGTTTGCTTTCAGCACAGGTAAGCGTCAAACCCTGCACACCTTCTGCACAGGCCAGTGCGGTTATCTACAGTGTTGTGGAGACAGCGAAAGAAAACGGATTGAATCCCTTCAAGTATCTGTCTTGCCTTTTTCATCCACGAATCTGATGGAACAACTTCTCGGTCAACAGCCATCCCGGAAGATTGTCGCGTCTCCTCATCTGCTAAATAAATCATATAACGAATCCCCATCTGGTTACAGGTGGGGACTATTGACGCTTACCGTTGTACCCTCAATGATTAACTTATTTAATGGAATTTCTGGTTGAATAGGACCTTATGATGAGGTCACCTCTCCACCATTAACATGAATGGTTTGGCCAGTAACAAATCTGGAATCGTCGGAGGCAAGAAAGACGTACGCTGGCGCAAGCTCAAATGGTTGGGCCATTCTCCGCATCGGATTACTGGCACCCAATATCGCGACCTGATCTGCAGAATACGTTGACGGCTGGAGCGGAGTCCAGGTTGATCCTGGTGCTACAGCATTGACCCGAATTCCCTTACCTATAAGATTATTGGCCAAAGCACGAGTAAAGCCAATATTCGCTGCCTTCGTTGATGTGTAATCAATCAATTGTGCAGGACCTTCAAAAGCCACAACCGAAGATGTATTAATAATTGAGCTACCTGGTTTCAAATGGGGAAGCGCCGCTCGAGTTGTGTAAAAATGAGAATAGATATTCACTTTACAGGTGTCATCGAATTGCTCGTCTGTGATATCGAGTAAACTTGGTTGCTGGAACTGGATACCCACGTGGTTAACAAGAATATCCAGTCGTCCAAATGATTGAATCGTTTGTTCCACGTTGGAGATACATTGAATTTTATCCCGGACATCACCTGGCAATAGAATGCAGCGCTTGCCGAGTTGTTCGATCCGTGCTTTTGTTCGGTTTGCATCCTCATGTTCATCTAAGTATGAAATAGCAACATCTGCGTCTTCTTTAGCAAACGCAATCGCTACAGCTGCTCCGATACCACTGTCCCCACCTGTGATGAGGGCGACTTTTCCTGTTAACTTCCCACTCCCTTTATAGTTCGGATTTTCAATAATGGGTCGGGGGACCATCAGTCCTTCCACGCCCGGTTGTCGAAGTTGACGTTGTTCAGGGACATTAATCGGAATTTCCTCATAGCGAGTTATGACCCCGTAATTTGGATACATTGGATAATTTCCATTGGTGATACTCTTCTGATTTTTTTGCTCATCCTGCTCCATTGGAGACCTCCTTGCCTTAATAGAAAATACCCTTTTACATTATGTTACATGGGCGTACCCAGTGCATGTTTCAATCCACAATTGTTTACAGCTTGATGAAAGAAGTACTTGCTCTTTATGAGAAGTCGCTGAATAAGGTGTATTAAGAAGTTTAAGAGGAGGTTATTCGCTTGTTTCAATATAGTCCTGAAGTCAAATTATTACTCGTGAATTTTTCAGATGAAAAAGTAGAGATGCTCTATAATGACAATCCTTACACGTGGCCAATGCCGTTAATAGGACCAAGACCGCCTTATTATGCTAATCCTCGTTACGTACAAACCTATCCCATCCTCTAAAGGGGATAGTAAAATGTATTTAGTTTTATTCACCTATAATTTATTGTGTAATAACACGGGTCTTGGATGTAGACTATGGACCTGCTCTGGGAATTTATATAATAGGGCTAGGACTTGTCAAAGGATGGCGTACTAAGGAATTAAAAGATGTCTTTAATTTTAGAAAGACTAAATATTTGTATGAAAAATATAGATCTAAAGATTCTTTAATGGAGTATTTGTCTCTATTCCTAGTTATTTTTAAACTCTCTTTTAATCAGTAATACGTCTTACACTGCTTTTGAATATATTTGGCTTTTCTTTCTTGTTGCAGCATTATATCGCTTTATATTTTGGGGTATAACACGAGCAATCAGGACTGGAAACTAACTTAACCGTGTAAAAGCCAATGTTCAATGAGATGACAATATATAAAAATACTATAAATATGATTTATGTACTTAACTACACTACATATAAGACCGTAAATCATATTATTCCATTGAAGGGCCATTTAATAGAATAAGGCGAAAGGAGAATCCTCTCCTGTTAAAGAAACAGAGGGCAGATTTTTTTTCTGCCCTCTGTACCTTTAGTTGCTGAAGTAATGTCCTTTTTCGAGATCTGGAATGAGCTTAGGATGCACTGGCTGCCATCCCAAGCGTTCCTGAGTCAGCGCACTCGACGTTGGGTTGTCAGCCGACACAAAGGCGCCGAGCCATCCGAAGTGGGCGTCCGCCTCCTCGCGGGAAATGCTGACCACCGGCAGGTTCAGGTGACGACCGATGACACCGGCGATGTCACGGAATGGCACTCCCTCATCAGTGACCCCGTGCAGCCGTGAACCCCCTGGGGCGGCTTCCACAGCCAACCGGAACAGACGCGCCGCATCGAGGCGATGAACGGCCGGCCAGCGGTTGTAACCGTCGCCGATGTAGGCCGAGACGCCTTTGTCGCGAGCAATGCCGATCAAGCTCGATACGAAGCCGTGATCGCCAAGGCCATGAACGGAAGGTGCGAGACGGACGAGCGATGACCGTACCCCACGCTCAGCCAGCGCGATAACCACGTTCTCCGCTTCGCCCCTGGGTACTGAGTTGTCGACCACATCCTTTTCCGTCCCGATTTGCCCTGGCGGGAGTACGTATGTGAGCATCAATGTTCCCGAGGTGATCACGAACGGTTTGCCTGTACCCTCAAGCACTTCCCCCATTGCCTTGACGGCGCGTAGGTCGTCTGAGATCGCCTTGCCGTAGTCTGAGAAGTCGTGCTTAAATGCTAGATGAATGACGCCGTCCGCAGCAGAGGCACCGCTGCGAAGGCTGTCAAGATCGTCGAGGGAACCGCGGTGCACCTCGGCCCCTTCAACTTTTAATGTATCGGCAGATTTGTCTGAACGAGCAAGGCCAATGACCTGATGCCCTGCCTCGATGAGTTCACGGACAACTGCAGTTCCGATGAATCCTGTCGCTCCTGTAACAAAAACACGCATGTTCTTACCTCCTTTGGATATTTCTATAAAGATGTTCGGCTACAAAAAGAATTATACAACACAGAATTAACAAAGTAAACTAATTTAATTAAATTGGTTAATTTAATAATCAATGTAAAATACGTTTGTGATAACAAAGCGATGTCGGTATAATATAACTGTCAAAGGAGGTTTCATTCGTGAGAAAACCCGTGAGCGTCGATCAATATATTGAAAAAATAAAACCTGTTATAAGAAGAAACAAATTCAGCCAATTAAAAATAGACGATATCGCAAAATATATGGATATTAGCAAAGTGACACTTTATAAGCATTTTTCATCCAAAGATGAAATCATTCAACGGGTTGTCATGTATTATATTAATTACTTGCAAGGGGCTGATACCTTTGTAAAAGATGATTCCGTCTCTTATGTTGAACGCTTTCAAATGACGTTTTTGCAATCGTTGATATGTGTAGCTTTTATATCTGATTTGTTCTTAAATGATCTCAAAGAATTTTACCCGCACCATTTTGAGGATCTTGCAGCTGCGCAACAAAGTCGAATTAAAAATTTACAAACCTTTTTTGAATCCGGAATGAAGCAGAAGATATTCAACAAATTGAATGCGGTGTTGTTCATGGTTCAAGACGACGCTGTGTTGCGGCGTTTCATGGAACCCTCATTTTCAATTCAGTATGATGTTACCTTGAAACAAGCGATTATGGATTTTTATAAAATGAAAGAATATCAATTGCTTAAGCCTGAACATTTAGATACCGTAGATGATTCCGTTATTGAAAAAGAGGTTTCTAAAGTTTTACAAACCATTTCATAATCCTGTTCGTACCCGTAGTATGTCTTCAGCAATAGGGCGCAATTCTGCAATAAGAATTGCGCTCTTTCTTCATGATTTTTGGGAGATCTGAAGCGGCAATTGCTAAAAAGCTTTCGATTCCATTCGCAGGGTCGCAAATGGCAAAGGACCGAGTCCAACCCCTGCTAAAAACAATGGGCGGACACGGTCTCTTCGCCTGTCGCCCCATCGATCGCCACCAGTGGATGGAAGCCGATGGTGCCGTAACCGATCTCAGAGCAAATTGCAAAAAAAGCTTGGCGGCGGTATCACGGTAAAAAGTAGACCAGGGGAAGGCAGCACGTTCACGCTCCGCCTGCCTGTTCAATTTATTGCTGATCAGATGAGCAAGCAATAAATGAATGTGTGGAAACACTGAGTAACGAACACGGGCTGTTTCATGACTTTGTTTTATTGAAAGGTAACAAAACATTATTGAAATACAATAAAAATACGCCTATGTGGCAATCCGGGTGACGCTCGATGTCATGATGGCAAAAAGAAAGATGAGTGTGACCGAACTGTTCGAACGGGTAGGTATTTATAATGGCGAATAGATCAATTTTGAAAAATGGAAAAGCCAGAGCAATCTAGTTTGACACGCTGAACAAAATATGCCGGGCAGCCGGGGATATTCTTGAGTTTACGGATGAAACCTGAAACCTGACTTTTTCCTGAAAACCCGAAGTCAAAGTCTTGGTTGAGCCAAATGACATCGATAAGTGAGATCGTTTCGAACACGTTTTTGTCTACATGAAAACAGCTGATGATTTTGACAAATATACGCGTACAAAAAAGAGGAGAAAAAGTCATGTAACTTTTCCTCCTCAACATATATTTAGGCGAATCTCATTATCAGTCATGTAAAATCTTTTTCATTTTTTTGTACTCATCTTCCGTGATCTCGCCTCGGGCAAAGCGTTCTTTTAAAATCGATTCGGCATGATCGCTGGTGTTCGAATGGTGATTTGAATTTTTGATTAAGGAAATCACCAGATAAATTACGACAATAAAGAGTGCGAGTTGTAAAAGCCACCCGATGAACCCCATACCTATTCCGAATCCACCCATCATACCGTTATTCCATCCCATCATATCTACCACACCTTTCTTCTTTATCATTTAATGGAAGAACCTGCTTTTTCATTTAAAGGCTTTAATCTGATTTATTATCGTTTGAGGGATCTGTTACATCGTTCGAATGATCATCGGTATAATTGACTTCTGTCACCATACCGGCCGATGCATGATGAAGATCATGGCAGTGAAACAGCCAGTTTCCGGGGTTATCTGCCAGAAAGGCGACTTCATCGGTTTCTCCTGGTTTCACATTTAACGTATCTTTATAAATCGGTGAACCGGTTACTGGTTTGCCATTTTTACTTAGTACTTGGAAGAAGTGACCATGCAGGTGCATCGGATGATTGTTCATAGGATCACGATTGACCAGTTTAACCTTTACACGATCCCCCCTTCTGACCTTAATCGGATCGAAATTCGGGAAGGTCTTCCCGTTAATGGTATAGATCATCCCATTGTTGTCCATGCCAGCGTTCAAATCCATCGTGTAGTTCACATCGTACTTCTGGTTCAAAGTAAACGTCGGTTTTGCGTTCGCCCCGTATTGATCGAAGTTGATTGCCGGCAGAGACGAGTCGGGATTAGGCCGATCGGTTGTTGTCTTGCTCCCCGCATAGTCAATAACGGTTTTCATGCCGTCCGCAGCCTTTGTGGTTCCTTGATCTTCAATGTACCATTTCCCCGGATTGTCGGCAATAAAGGAAACATCATAGCGTTCACCAGGTGCAACAGGAATGACCTGATTCTTGACAGCCTGAGGATTGTTAATCGGCTGACCGTCGGTGGCGATGACTCTGATGCTATGGCCATGGATATGAATATCATGCGGGAGATAGCCTGCATTAATGAAGCGAAGCCGGACATTATCCCCTTTTTTAACGTCCAGTGGTTTCACGGAGTGACCGCTTTTTCCATTAATCGTATACAGGTCATACATGCTCATATTATTTTTCATCATGTTTCCGGACATGTCTATGTTCCCCATATCCATCCTATCACGGTCATGATCCGAATCGTTCCTATTCATGCCGGGCATATGATTCATTCCTCCGGAGTCTTTGTTTTCTTTTTGGCTGTTTCCCTGAGTCATAGACGCGATTTGACGGTTAATCTGACGTTTATCGGTCACCCATTCATCCAGCATCAACGTGTAATCCCTGTCATACTTTTCTTCGGGCTCTTCGACAACAAAAGCGCCATATAATCCCCGATCCACCTGATTCACTGAGTCCTGGTGTGAATGATACCAGTAGGTTCCTGCTTTGTCGGCGACGAACGAATAGGTAAAATTCTTTCCTGGTGCAACGGCATCCTGCGTCACACCTGGTACGCCGTCCATTTTATTTGGGACTGGATAACCGTGCCAGTGTATGGAAACAGGTGAGGGGAGCTCATTTTTAAGCGTGACACGCACTTTCTCGCCTTTTTTCACGCGAATTTCCGGTCCGGGAGCCGATCCATTAAACGTCCAGACCGGAACGGTGACGCCACTGCTTAACTTTTGTGTCCCCTTTTTGGCAACGAGCGTAATATTTGGTCCCTTTATTATTTGAGGTGATTGTGATGTCGCGAATTCACTGCCCGCTTCCTGCTGGTCAATCGCTTTATTGCTGTTCTCTGTATTCGCCGAACACGCCGTGATAAGCAGTAATGCGAAACCAGCGACCGCAACGAAAAGCAACTTATTCATGAGTGATAACTCCTTATCTGGTTTCCATCAGTGTAGCGTATAAATGTGGGGAAACTGTGAGGATTGAAGAGAAATTGAATAAAAGTATAAGCATATGAAAGCGCAACCGATACCGAGTTTTACTCACGTTAACCCGGTACTGTTTTCTCTAAACGACTTGAAGCATTTTCAATATAAGGTATACTAATAGCAAGCACGATCATTTGTTCTCATTTGTTCTCTTCTCGATTCGCTTCACACATTCCTCTCGAATGACCGAAACATACCTCGCAAGGAGGCTTCCTATGTCTATAGACCACGATCGACGCTTTAAAGTCCTGCTTCACGAGTTTTTTGATGAATTTCTCGAAGCATTCTTCCCGAAAATTTACCAGGCACTCGATCTTTCCGAGAAAAAATTCCTTTCCGAGGAACTGTTTGCGGATATGGTCGAAGGCGACAAAAAACGGGCAGATGTTATCGCAGAAACGAAGCTGAAATCAAAAAAGGATGTCATCCTGATTGTCCATCTTGAAGCACAGAATTATTACCAAGATGATTTTTCCGAACGGATGTATATCTATTACAGCATGATCTATCTGAAATTTCGAAAACCTGTTTTACCAATCGCCATTTTTAGTTATGATGGAGTTAGAGATGAACCGGATGAATTTGTGATAAAAGTGCCGCATCTAATGGTTGTTAGCACGTTCCATTTTTTAAAACTCGAACTTTCTAGAATGAGCTGGCGAAAATTTATGAACAGCAATAATCCTGCCGCCGCCGCGCTGATGAGCAAGATGAACTACTCGAAAAAGGAACGTGTACAGGTACGACTTGCTTTTATCAGGCAAATGATCACAATGCATCTTGGAGAAGCACGTGAAAGCATGATCAATGGATTTTTCGAGACCTATCTTCAATTAGAAAAGGAAGAGGTGGATCAATTGATGGATCAAGCAAAAAAGCTTCCGGAAGAAATTCGCGAAGAAGTGCTCAAGTGGCCCAATTCCTTTTATGACCGCGGAAAGAAAGAGGGAATTGAACAGGGAATTGAGCAGGGAATTGAACAAGGAATTGAACAAGGAGAACGAAAAGCAAAGGAACAATTTGCCCGAAAACTGTTGCAAAAAGGAATGCGTCATGCTGAAATCAGCGAACTAACCGGATTGAGCGATAAAGAGATCATTAAGTTGGAGGATCACAATGGGTAAAATGAGCTGAATTATAGTGTTCCCCCAATGAATGACCGCCTACCCTATTTGCTCGTACAGGTAAAGATGAATTCCTTTGTTAACCACATGTTCTAGCTAGTCGCCGGAGTGGATCATGAATAGTTCAGGTTACTGTAAGGAAGGTATGGACAAAATTTCTATCCGGAAAATTTTAGAGAGCAGCACTTTATAGTCAAGAGCTTCTAAACCAAAAGAAACATTTCCAATTTAATAAGCATCCTTTTCTTGTTGGCTTTTGTTACGTGTGAAAATTATCGTGTCAAATGTAGGTCATTTGCTTTAAGGTACTTGTGCGTGCTATAAGTGTTAAGAAAGTAATTTTGGGGATGGCGATTTTGGTCAGGCATCCCATAATGTGAGGATTTGAATGTAACGATGATCGATAATTTTTGGCATGATTTGCCGCGGCCTTTTTTTGTACTGGCACCAATGGAAGAAGTAACGGATGTTGTTTTTCGTCATGTCGTGCGTGCGGCAGCCATACCTGATGTGTTTTTTACCGAGTTTACAAATACGGAGAGCTATTGTCACCCAGAGGGAATCCAAAGTGTGCGTGGGCGTTTGACGTTTACAGAGGATGAACAACCGATAGTTGCCCAAATATGGGGGGATAAACCTGAACACTTTCGGCGGATGAGTATTGGTCTGGCGAAACAAGGGTTTCGTGGGGTGGATATCAATATGGGCTGCCCGGTGCCTAATGTGACGGCGAATGGGATGGGAAGCGGCCTTATCCTGCGTCCTGAAATTGCAGCCGATTTAATCCAAGCAACCAAAGCAGGGGGACTGCCTGTAAGTGTGAAGACAAGGCTGGGTTACACGGATGTAGACGAATGGCGTTACTGGCTGACGCATCTATTGAAACAAGACATCGCGAATCTTACCATCCATTTGCGTACAAGAAAGGAAATGAGCAAGGTCGATGCCCATTGGGAACTCATTCCGGAGATTAAGAAACTGCGTGACCAGATGGCACCGGATACACTTTTGACGATCAATGGCGATATCACTGACCGTCAAACCGGCTTGAAGCTCGCTGATCAATATGGCATTGATGGACTCATGATTGGGCGCGGTATTTTTACAAATCCATTTGCTTTTGAAAAGGAACCGAAAGATCATAGTAGCCAGGAACTGCTTAATCTCTTAAAGCTGCATCTGGATCTCTATGATCAGTATTCGGAAGAATTAGAGCTGCGTCCGTTTACAGCGCTTCATCGCTTTTTTAAGATCTATGTCCGCGGTTTTCGCGGGGCAAGTGAATTAAGAAATCAGTTGATGAGTACAAAGTCAACCGATGAAGTGCGTACATTGCTGGATCACTTTGTTCGGGAATGAGACAAAGATGGTCTAGCGAGCAATGTCCGATTGTTTCATCCGGTTGAATCAACAATCAGCTATAAGCAGTAAAGAATACTCTTACTGAAGTCATTCTGTCTGGAATTATTCCAGTAGTCATTGAGTGAATGGATAGAAGCAAAGGGGAGTGGCATGATATGAAAAATGAACGCGTGTACAAAATGGCGTTTTCGAGAGTTTATCCGCTCTACATTCAAAAGGCTGAGCGAAAAGGGCGCAGTAAATCTGAGGTGGATGCTGTGATTTGCTGGCTGACGGGTTATGACGATGCAGGTCTTGAGGAGCAAATTGACAAGAACGCTGATTTTGAAACGTTCTTCGCCGATGCGCCGCAAGTCAACCCCAACGCCGTCAAAATTAAAGGCGTGATTTGTGGACATCGCGTCGAAGACATCGAAGACCCGCTTATGCAGAAAATTCGTTGGCTTGACAAACTGGTGGACGAACTGGCGAAAGGCAAGTCGATGGAGAAGATTCTAAGAAGCTGAGGGTGAAAGAACACCACTGCCGCCAGAGCGACAGGATGTTTTTTCATCAAGTATTGTTACAGGAATGTATTGATGATCGCTATTTAGTGGCTCAAGCTTAAAGTTATTTTGATGCCATGAGTGCGCAAGGGATACAACATGAATTGGTCGACACATATACGAAAGGATCCTAAGAAAATGAAACAGATCATCGAGTCGATTAAGTACTATAATGGAACATTTCCGAAGGAATACAATCTTCCACTGACTCATTTGCCATAATCCTGCCTCATCTTCTCGGTGACGCGGTCAGCCGATGTAATTCTCCCGGCAGTCAGGTCAGCTAGTCCTTTTTCAATTTCATCGTTGAACGTCTTTTCATTGAGAGATTCGAAAGTGAGCGGCTTGTTTTCGGACAGTTTTATATCGAAGGGAATCCCACGCTGCAGCACGACCTGACGCAGAAAAAGACTGATCGCGTTGGACATGGGAATACCAAGCTGCTTCAGCACTTGTTCAGCCTGCTCCTTAATTTCAGGTTCGACACGGGCGAAAATGTTTGATGTTCTTGTCATTCGAAACACCTCCTATACCAAAATTATATTCGATTGTATTGCGATGTGCAATTATAGTGCAAATGTTGTGAAATTTTAGAAATACGGATGAAGAAAGAGAAATCTTCAGGAATCGAAACGATTGATAAATCCCGTGTTGTACGGATTGATGAATAGTCTGGAAGCTATTTGAAGGGCGAATGGCGAGACCGTACAGGCATTTTTAAAAAAGCTGAGGAGGTTTCCGATCATCTAGGTCTTTCGCTTAGCTAAACTGTCCTTTTATTTGACAGAAAAAAATGCATCAATTATTATACCTATAGGGGTATAAGGAGGCTGTTTATGGAGTATACAGCGCAAATGAAAAATCGATTGAAACGAATTGATGGTCAGATCCGCGGGATTCTTAACATGATGGAACAAGGCGAAGACTGCCGCAGTGTAGTGACCCAGATGACTGCTGCTCGGACGGCAATGGATCGTGCACTTGGTTTAGTAATTGGAAAGAATTTGGAAGCCTGTCTGCGAGAGCAGATTGAAAGCGGCGGCGGATCAGCTGAATCCATCATAAATGAAGCGGTTCAAATGCTGGTGAAAAGTCGCTAAAGGATCAAGATGCGGTGAATCGAATGGCGAAAAGAGGAAAAGTAGATATGAACTGCCTGTTCTTTTGCAAACCTAAAATTACAAAGATAAGCACTTCGGAACTAAAAGAGGCTTATCTGCCTAATAAAAAGGGGAAATACTTTCTTGACGTACGCACAAAACCGGAGTTCAGCAGTCGATCAATTCCGGGTTTTATCAATATTCCGCTGCAAACTCTGCATAATCATCTCAACAAGATCCCGAAAGAAAAAGAAGTCGTTGTCATCTGTCAAAGCGGTATGAGAAGCTCAGTTGCTTGTAAGCTTTTGAAAAAAGCGGGATATGAAAAAGTGACCAATGTGCGCGGCGGGATGAATCGTTGGGTTTAGTTTTTTTATGCAGTTAAATATACCTATAGGGGTATAAAGCACATAGGTTTTGATAAGAAAAAAGTTGATCCAAGGAGGAAAACAGCATGTATGAAGAACTGACACCTGAAGAAGTGGAACGTTTGATACGCAACCATACACCAGTAAGTATTATTGATGTTCGTGAACCATTTGAATTTGCCGAGGGACATATTCCGAGGGCGATTAATATTTCGGTTAATGAGATTCAGAACCGAATCGGTGAAATCAACAAAGAGCAAGAACACGTCATGGTTTGTCATTCCGGAAACAGAAGCGATGTGGCTTCTGCCATCTTATCCGCAAGTGGATTTAAGGTGAAAAATATGGCTGGCGGGATGATGAATTGGCACGGACCGATTGAATGCTAAGGAGGTAAATTCAATGAAATACGTCATTATTGGCGGGGTGGCCGGCGGGATGTCGGCAGCCACGCGGCTTCGCCGATTAAATGAAGAAGCAGAAATTATTGTCGTGGAACGTGGTCCCTATGTTTCTTTTGCCAATTGCGGACTTCCTTATTTTATTGGCGGCGTGATTCAAGAACGGTCAAAGCTGCTTGTACAGACGGCAGAAAAGCTGTATCAGCGTTTTCGTCTGGATGTGCGGACGGAAAGTGAAGCAACACATATTGACCGGGAACAAAAGAAAGTAACTATTACTCATCATGGAAAGACTTATGAAGAAAACTATGATGCTCTGATTCTCTCAACCGGCGCGCACCCAATGCGTCCGCCAATTAAAGGAATTGACCAAGCGGATCATTTGTTCACGCTACGCGATGTTCCCGATGCTGAACATATTGTTCAACACCTGCAGCAGCATCAAGTGGATCGTGCAGTGATCATCGGTGCCGGTTTTATCGGCATGGAAATGGCAGAGAACCTTGCAGAACGCGGACTTAAAGTGACGATTATTGAACGCGAGCATCAAGTCCTTCCTCCGCTTGACCCGGAAATGGCGGCTAGTGTAGAAGCTGAACTGAAAGAGCGCGGTATTGAGGTGCTCAAAGGAAAAACCGTCACGGGTTTTGAAGAAAAAGGTGCCGTTCTTGTGATGGATGATGGACGGCGAAAAGAGAGCGATTTGACTCTTTTATCGGTAGGCATCGTTCCTGAATCATCTTTAGCTGAGCAAGCAGGCTTAGCACTGGGTATCCGCCGCAGTATATCGGTTAATGATCAGCTACAGACCAGTGATCCAAATATCTACGCGATCGGTGATGCAATCGAAGTTGCGCAGACCATCAGCGGGAAAGCAGCAGTTATTCCACTCGCTTCACCGGCCAATCGCCAAGGACGAATGGTTGCTGACATTCTTAGCGGGCTGAATCGTCACTATAAGGGAACGCTAGGCACATCCATTGTGAAAATTTTTGATACATCTGCCGCTGTGACAGGATTAAGTGAAAAAATGCTACAGAGATATCAGATCCCTTATGAGGCGTTGCACACCAGTCCGCCAGATCACGCATCGTATTATCCGGGCAGCTCGCAGATGACACTTAAGCTGCTCTTCGACCCGGAAGTGGGAAAGCTACTGGGTGCTCAAGCAGTTGGTAAGAAGGGGATTGATAAGACCATCGATGTGCTTGCCACGGCAATCCATGGGCAGATGACGGTCAATGATTTAACTGAGCTTGAACTCGCCTACGCTCCGCCATTTAATTCGGCGAAGGCTCCAGTTAATTTAATCGGTTATGCATCAGAAAATCTGCTTGAAGACAAAGTGCAGCATGTTCAGTGGAATGAAGTCGACCAGCTAGTAAAACAAGGAGCAATGCTGATTGATGTTCGGACAGAACAGGAATACGAGAACGGAACCATCCAGGGGGCGGTGAATATTCCTTTGGACAATCTTCGTCAACGAGTACGGGAGATTCCAAAAAACCGTAACTTGATTGTGACTTGTCAGGTGGGTCTGCGCGGCTATCTCGCATCTCGTATTCTTGCTCAGAAAGGTTATAAGGTTAAGAATTTAGATGGAGGATATAAGCTGTATAAAAGTGTTTTTCCGGAAAAAGTAAAGGAATGATAGGAAAGATTAACAAGTTGTTCGCTCGAATTGAGGCAAAAAACTTTTAAAGGAGTTATTAACGATGAATGAAATTACCGTGTATACGACCAATACTTGTCCCTATTGTCATATGGTGAAGAACTTTCTGAGTGAAAAAGGGATGCTATTTAAAGAAGTCAATGTCCAGCAAGACCCGGCTGCCGGTCAACGTCTTGTGGAAACAACCGGACAAATGGGTGTACCCCAAACCAATGTGAATGGACAATGGGTACTCGGATTTGATCCAAGTCGGATTATGAGTCTGATTCATGAATAATCTTTCTTTACCGACAACAAGCCAAGGAAGTTAATCAGGACTATGGCGAATGCAACGACTCAAATACATGAATCAGGAGGACCCATTGTGAAACAAAGAATCATTATTGTCGGCGGCGTCGCCGGGGGTGCAAGTGTAGCAACGCGGCTCAGGCGATTAAGTGAAGAAAATGAAATTGTCATGTATGAAAAGGGTGCTTATATTTCCTTTGCTAATTGCGGACTGCCTTATTATGTCGGCGGGACGATCCGTGAAAAGGACGCGTTGCTTGTTGAATCCGTTGAGAACATGGTTAAGGAATTCAATGTTGATGTTCACAATAATACAGAAGTGATTGATATAGAGCCAGAAAAACACATCATTACGGTAAAAGATGTGCTGAACGGAGAAATATCGACAGATCATTATGATCGGCTGATTCTTTCTACTGGGGCAAAACCGATTGTGCCCAAGATCCCGGGACTCGATGAGGCGGATCATGTCTTCTCCGTACGAAATATACCGGATGTTGCGCGTATAAAAAATTATATTGATTCCGATAACGTGCGCAAGGCCGTAGTAATCGGCGGCGGCTTCATTGGACTGGAGATGACTGAAAATCTTGTTGAACTAGGGTTGGCGGTTACGTTAGTTGAAGCGAGCCCGCAAGTAATGGCGCCGCTTGATTTCGAAATGGCACAATTTGTCCATGAACAGATTGAAATGCACGGTGTCACGCTCATCTTGAACGACGGCGTTGCGCAATTTTCCAACAACGGGCGTACGCTCGTACTCAGCAGTGGTGAAGAAATAGATACCGACCTGACTGTGATGGCGATTGGTATCTTACCCGACAGTGCACTGGCGCAAAAAGCGGGTGTGAAGACAGGCATTAAGAGTGCGATTGTCGTTAACGAACATTTTGAAACGAGTGTCCCCGATATTTTTGCGATTGGCGATGTGATTGAAGTGACAGATTTCGTCACCGGCATGCCCACATTAATTCCACTGGCAGGTCCGGCTAATCGGCAGGGACGGTTTCTCGCAGACTATCTAAATGGCTTAGAGGCGAAAAATCCTACTGTGCAGGGAACAGCCGTGGCTAAGGTTTTCGCGCTCACCGTGGCGACAACGGGAAAAAATGAACGTCTTTTGAAACAGGCGGGTATTGCCTATCGGGTGGTTCATTTGCACCCAAATTCCCATGCCGGCTATTATCCTGGCGCGGCACCGATTGAGTTGAAGGTGATCTATGACGATCAGGGCAAAATTCTTGGTGCACAGGCGATTGGAACAGAAGGCGCGGATAAACGGATCGACATGATTTCAGCAGTCATGCGTTTAAACGGATCGGTTGAGGATCTGCAGTTGATTGAAGTGGCGTATGCGCCGCCGTATGCATCGGCAAAAGATCCTGTAAACTATGCCGGTTATCTTGCTGCAGACCAGCGGCAGGGGTTAGTGAAGACGATTGAATGGCATGAGGTCGATGCGTTGATTGGGAAGCAGGCATATTTTTTGGATGTGCGCGAATCATTCGAACTGGCCGCCGGAAAAATTTCCGGCAGCCATCATATTCCGCGAGGCGAACTAAGAGGGCGGATTGAGGAGCTTCCTAAGGATCAGCCGATTTACGTATATTGTTCTGTTGGACTCCGCGGTTATAATGCGGCGCGCATATTGGCGCTGAATGGTTTTGATGTCTATAATCTCGACGGCGGTTTGAAAACGTATGAACAAGCCAAGTATGAGACGGGTCACATGAAAGTACAGCCTCGTACTGCGGATCAAGGTGAATCGTTTTCAACAATGGTACAGCACGGAACGCAAGCTGCAAAAATTGTAGTAGATGCCTGCGGGCTGCAGTGCCCAGGCCCGATTCTTAAAGTTAAACAATCTATGGAAAAGTTGAATGAGGGCGATGTCCTGCAGGTGCAAGCTTCGGACTTCGGCTTTCACAAGGATATTGTTGCCTGGGCCGATGCGACGGGCAATCAATTGCTGAAAAACAACATTGTCGGCAATAAGGTTGTCGCGACGCTGATGAAGGGAGCAAAGGACAGCCATGACGATGCTCAGCAAACATTACAAACGGCTTCAAATAATGGCGGAGCAACAACAATGGTGGTTTTTGACGGGGATTTGGATAAAGCAATTGCAACGTTTATCATTGCGACTGGGGCGGCTGCGATGGGTAAGCCGGTCACACTTTTCTTCACCTTCTGGGGGCTTAATATCATTAAGCGGCAGGCTCATGCGAAGATCAGCAAGTCGGGTACCGACAAACTGTTCGGTATGATGCTGCCGAAGAACGCGGATCATCTGCCGCTGTCACGAATGAATATGGCTGGCATGGGGCCGAAAATGATAAAAAAAGTCATGGCTGACAAGAATGTTGACAGTCTTGCTGTTATGATCGAGCGTGCAAAACAGCTTGGTGTTAAAATGGTTGCCTGTACGATGAGTATGGAGTTAATGGGCGTTGCACGTGAAGAAATCATCGACGGTGTTGAATTCGGTGGGGTTGCCAGCTATCTAGGCGAAGCAGCAAAATCAAATGTGAATCTATTTATCTAACTAAATCAATTGATTGTATATGCCAATGATGCAGGTGTTTCACTAGTCTATTAACTAGTAAAACACCTTTTTTGCAGATAAAGAAAGTTCATGAATTTGCTTTGTGGTACGACGATAAGCGGCATTTTATCAATAAGTTGGTTCGAGACACGTAAGCGCGAGACGCCTGCGGGACAGCAAGCCAGGGAAGACCCCGCAGGATAAATGCGTGTCCGAGGAGGCTTCCGGATCGCCCGCGGCAAGCGAGCAGCTGAAGTGTCGTTCAAGCCTATCGGATGGGCGATCAGGTAATCGCCCAATCTGAGAAATAAACGGAAAAATTCCGCTTAATTGTTCAGGATCTTCACTAATTGTAAAAGGAACTTCCGCTAATGGCGTGCACGTCCTGTGCACAACGCGGAAGTCACCGCATCCTGCGGAAGTAAATAGACGGAGAAATTCCGCTTATCGAATCGAAAAACGTGAAAATGGAGGGTTTTTCTGTGCTTAACCGGAAAAATTCCGCTTATTTTACTCGCTACTTAATGAGCGACCAGAATGCTTAATGAAACAGAAATGTTTGTTCAAGTACAAGGTCGATGATTCAAAACGGTATTTAGAGCAAAGGAGCTTTCACTAACAGTAGAGGAACTTCCGTATGAAGGGATCTTTCGCTAATTGTAAAAGGAACTTCCGCTAATTATAAAGGAGCTTTCGCTAAGTGCGCATACGTCCTGTATGCAACGCGAAAGTCATCACATCCTGTGAAAGTACGTCCTGTATGCAACGCGACGCGAAAGTCATCACATCCTGTGAAAGTACGTCCTGTATGCAACGCGAAAGTCATCACATCCTGTGAAAGTACGTCCTGTATGCAACGCGAAAACCACCGCATCCTGCGGAAAGCAAGGATCAGGCGCTCTTTACCCAGTTTTTCTTATGAAGGGGGGATTATGACGTAGATACGAGACTTTGTTGAGATTGTAACTTGACTTTATTTGCAAAACTAAATGAGTTAAATTGCATGGATGCAAAAAAACAAAGAGCAGGTAAACCAGAATTTCATTACTGTTCATTCCCAATGTTGTGCCTAAATTGCAGGTAGTCTAAAAATCGCTTAACCGCAAGCGGTGCAGATTTTTTATCTCTCATTGCAAGACCAAGCTGACGGTATGCCGGTTTGTCCAGTTCCTTTACTATGATTCGATAGGGAATACGCTGCAAAATGAGCTCCGGCAAAATGCTGATCCCCACCCCGCTTTCGACCATTGACATGATGGCATAATCATCCCATGTCGTAAAATGTACGTTTGGTTTAAGGGTAAACGCTTCGAATATTTCCGATATTTCGGCTTTAGCGCCTTTTTCGAGAAGCATGAATGGGTAATCACATAGCGCTTTCACAGGAAAGCAGTCATAGTCAGCCATCGGATGATCTTCCGGCAAAACAACAAGTAGCTTATCCTGCGTCAAAAATAGTGTTTCAAACTCAGGGTGTGTAGGAAGACGGAGGAAACCACAATCCACACGCCCTTCTGAAATCCAGCTTTCAATTTCCGTATAGTCGCCTAACAAAAGTTCGTGATCAATATTAGGGTAGTCCTTTTGAAACGCTTTAATGACATTTGGAAGCCAATGGGTTTGCTATGCTTGAGATTGTGCCAATCCGAATGAGTCCTGATTGCAAGCCGTTCAGTTCATCCACCTGCGTCTGCAACTTCTGATAGTCGTTACATACATTTTGAGCAAACGGCAATAGCTTTAATCCGTCGGAAGTCAGGCGTACACCGGCGCGCCCACGTTTGAGAAGCGATACGCTCCATTCTTTTTCCAAATCATTGATCATGCGGCTGATGCCGAATTGGGAATAGTTAAATAGTTCTGCTGCCTTGGTAAAGCTGCCGAGTTCAACCGTTTTGACAAAGGCCATATATTTTTGAATGGTCATGTCCATATGATTTTCACCACTTTTCATTTGAAGTCATTATGCTCATGATGATATGAATTCACCTTTGTTCTGTTAATCGATATCGACTATTACAATCTCTCTTCAAATTATTCCGTTGATCGCGACAAGACGTTGGCTAAAGCTTTAGTAATTCCCTCAATCGATTGATCTTCCTCATCTGCGAACCAACTTAAAATAGCGCTAATTGAACCGTTGACAAAATAGGAAAAATAATACTTTAGAATGTGAGGATTCTGCTCATGAAAATCCTCTTTAAATTCCTCAATCGCTTGTTCCCGAACCTCAGAAAACAGCTCACTGACCATGATTCCATCACGGTAATTTGCCAGAATCATACGGCTAACAACTTCGTTATCTTTGAATATAAGCGTTAGCCGCTTTAGCCAATCATGAATCTGTTCTTGTGGACGGATTGCTAAAACCGGTCTGATTTGATCGACGAACTCGGCTTCAATCTTATGAAATAAATCAAGCGGGTCGTCAAAGTGCAAATAAAACGTTCCCCGATTGACATCCGCTTCCCTGCAAATTTGGGTAACCGTTATCTTGGAGAGCTCATTCGTGTTCAGGAGCCGTAAAAAAGCTTCCTTGATCACTTGGAGCGTATATTGAGTTCGTCTATTGTTTTTTATACCGACCATCCGATTCACCTTTTTCTTCATTTATTAAACAATACATGATGTACTTGTTTATTCAATAACAGAAAATGAAAAATTACATATTGAACTTAACTTTTACGTTTACTATACTATCAACATGATGTTAAATCAACACTGTGTTCAATAAATTTCAGGAGGGAGCATCAATGGGTTTTTTAGAAATCAAGAACGCATTTAAACGATGACCCATAGGGGATTCGACGAGCGTTGTCTCTCCATAAAATGAACAAACTGCCTGAACATACGATTTTGATAGAGAAAAGACGATTCTGCTTATGAGTAATGATCACGGGCAGATGAAATTCATTTAATTTTTACGGGGAGGATCAGAAGTGAGAGGAATCATTAAAGCACGGTGGGTCATTTTATCCGTATGGCTGGTTGCAACGGTTGTGCTCGTTGCACTGCAACCGGATATCAATGCCATTCTTAGAGATCGAGGACAGAAGGCATTAAACGAAGACAGCCCATCGGTACAAGCCGATGCCATGTTAAGTAAAATGGAAAAATCGAAGGGAACCAATAATCTTGTCGTTTTTTATGACAAAAATAAAATTTCCAATAACGCGTTGAATCAGATCAAGCAGGGTGTAGAACGATTCCATGATGACGCGGACAAACTCGGAGTTGCCGAGATCATGGATCCCTTCAGCATACCCGAAGCGAAAAGTTCGCTGATTTCGAAGGACAAAACAACGGTAATGGTAAGCTTCAAGTTAGACAAAAAGTCTCGAGAAATCGATGATATTAAGAAAGCCATCGATCAGCGACTGGACAAGGTAACGGTCACCCATTATCTGACCGGCGAGGATTTCATTAATAATGACTACTTAAAGGCATCTCAAGGCGGGGTTGAGAAAAGTGCGGCACTGACCGTTCTGTTCATCTTAATTGTTCTTGTTATCATGTTCCGATCCATTGTGACGCCGATCATTTCTTTACTTGCGGTTATGTTCTCCTACCTTTGCTCGATGGGGATTGCAGCGCAGTTAATTGACAAAGCAGGCTTTCCGCTTACAAGTCTGACGCAAATGCTGCTTATTCTGATCCTGTTCGGCATTGGGACCGATTATAATATACTGCTGTTCAACCGGTTTAAGGAAGAGCTGGCAAATGGACTGTCTGTTGACGATGCGATTGTCTCGACCTATCAAACGGCGGGGAAAACGATTGTCTACAGCATCCTGACGGTCTTTATCGCTTTTGCAGCACTTCTATTCTCTCAATCGCCGATCTATCAGTCGGGAATTGTCGTGGTCATTGGTGTTGCGTTCTTATTACTCGAGATACTCACCTTAACACCATTTGCCATGAAACTGCTTGGCAAAAAGCTGTTCTGGCCATCCAAAAGTACTAAGGGACACGGTGAGAACAGGATGTGGGCGGGAACTGCGTCGCTGGCAACCAGGCATCCGATCGTCTCCGTTATCCTGGTAGCCCTACTTATTGTTCCGGCCGTGTTCTTCTATCAGGAAAAATTAAACTTTGATACGATCGGCGAACTGGGCAACAGCTATCCGTCATCTAAAGCTATGAATATTGTGGCGGATCATTTTGGCAAAGGCAATGCGATGCCAGCAACGGTTGTCATTGAGAATAAAAAAGCGTTGGATAATAGCGTGTCGCTGGCGGCGATCGATCGACTAACCGGACAGCTGGAAAAAATTAAAGGCGTAAAACAAGTTTCTTCCATAACAAGGCCTCAGGGGCAAGAAGTGAATGGCTTTTACATCGGCGATCAGACGAAGTCGGTGACAGACGGATTATCCGCGACGCGGAAGGGTATCGACCAAATCGGCGGCGGCCTGAAAACGGCTCAGAAAAAGCTTGGCTCTGCTGACTTCTCTCAAGTCAATAAGATGGTTGATGGAACCGCTAAGCTTGAGAACGGCATGACTGCCCTGACCAGCGGACTTAAGCAAATCCAAAGTGGGATCGGCGGCACGGGTCAATCACAGACGATCAGTGATGGGATCGGGCAAATTGAAAGTAATCTTGAGAAAATGAGCGGTGCTGTGCACACACTTGCCGGTAACTATGAACAGATGCAGTCCGGCTATGCGAAAATGGGCACCAGTTATCAAGACACGGCAAAAGCACTGCTGGGTGTCAAAAATGCACTCACGCAAATGCAAATGCTGACATCGGCGCTCGGTGACAGCAGTCCGGGCGTTGCCGATGATCAAAATTATCTTCAATTAAAAGCAGGCATCGATCAGTTGTCTGCATCATTGACCAAGATTACACCGGAAGGCATCGATGCATTAAACAAGAACTACAATGCACTGACGAGCGGATTCAAAACGGCGAACGCTCATCTGACTGAGATGAGTGCCGGCCTGTCCAAAATGGCTGAAGGACTTGAAAAAACGAAAAGTGGCCTTGACAGTGCCTCCTCAGGCATCGGCAAGATCGTCACCAACATGGATCAGGTCACGGACGGACTGGGGCAAATGAAATCCGGTCAGCAGAAGCTGGCAGATGGGCTTGACGGGTTCCATACATTCAGTAATAAACTCGCCGATGTGAATAAAGGTTTGGATCAACTATCGGGCGGCTTGGGAAAGACCAACGCTTTCCTCACGCAGCTTAATGAAAATCGCGCCTTCTCGATACCGGATGAAGCACTGAAAGATAAACCGTATCAGCAAGTTTTGGATGCGTTCATGTCTAAAGACCGGACGATGACAAAGATCACGGTAATTCTTGACAATGATCCGTATTCAAAGAACGCTTTAAACACGATAAAACAAATGAATACACTGTTGAGGAGCGGAGTGAAAGGCACGGAATTGGCTGACGCAAACGTAGCCGTTGCCGGTCCAAGTTCGACAACCTATGATACAAACAACGTTCTGACAAAAGATTTGAATCGCTTAACGGTTATCGTACTCATTGGCGTGTTGCTCGTGCTGATCGTAGTGATGCGCTCCTTCTGGATTCCGGTGTTTATCACGGTGTCTCTAATGGGTGCATACTATGCGGCGATGTTTGTCTTGAACGCGCTGTTCATCACTATGCTCGGCTTAGAAGGGATCTCTTCTTTCGTTCCCTTCTTCGCCTTTATCGTGATCGTTGCGCTGGGTGTAGACTACAGCATCTTCCTGCTCGCGCGTTATAAGGAATATCCGCTGATGTCGGGCAAGGAAGCGATTGTTGAAGCTGCAAAACGAGTCGGCACTGTGATCTTATCGGCCTTCGTCATTCTTGGAGGAACCTTTGCAACCTTGATGCCATCAGGAATTGTACTCCTTATTGAGCTGGCAACGGCTGTGATTACCGGTCTGATCGTGCTTTGCTTTATTATGCTTCCGATCTTTGTTCCGGCAATGATTTCACTCTTTGATTCTCCGCCAAAGTTTAAACGGAGCGTGGAATCAGCTGTAAACGAATAAGAAATTTTACCGATTGAACTTAAATATAAAAAATGAAGATGCCTCAAAAGTCTACGACGATGAGGCATCTTTTTTTCGTACAAGGATTCAAATGTTTATGGTCATGGGATGGCTGGACGGGGATAAACGGCTAAGAAATTACTATTGATACGGATGCCAATTTGTATTACAATGTGTAAAACACATAAAACATATAACAATACTAGGATTAATGATGGAAGGAGGGAGACCATGGTGCGCAGGCGTTTCGTGTCTTTTAATAAGTTGGTACAGCAAAATATATCTGAACTCATTAGCATTGCATAAATATAGTCCGAATTTTCAATTTATAACCGTTCGTGAATTTATGCCAAAAAGTTAAAACTCGAAGAAAGGTG
>NZ_JFZC01000039.1 GCF_000648615.1 Sporolactobacillus terrae DSM 11697
CCGGATCGCCCGCGGCAAGCGAGCAGCTGGAGTGTCGTTTGTGCACAAGGTGATGAACAAAGCCCGAATGGAAGGCGGAAGTAAGGACTGGGCGCTTTTTGCCCGGTTTTTCTTAACTGGTTATTACACGAAGCATTTAAACTGTAACAAAACAAGAACGGTTATGATACACGGCTGTTATATAGAATTGGTAAATTGTATTCAGACGAAAACAAAGGATGGTTGTGTCATGAAAAAACTAACATTAATCCTCGCCGTGATCGTTCTTCTAATCTCCGTACTACCGAGTTCTTTTGCTGCAGCAAAAAGTAAATCGAAGAAAATCACCGTCAGTGCAACGGCTTATTGCGAAATGGGCCGTACCGCAACCGGTTATAATTATAAGAAACATCCGAAAGCAAAAGCGATTGCGGTGGATCCTCGTGTCATCCCGCTTGGCTCAAAAGTTTACATTCCTGGTTACGGCTATGCGATTGCGCGCGACACCGGCGGACGAATTAAAGGAAAAATCATTGATGTACATTTTAAAACGAGGAAACAAGCCATTAAGTGGGGAAGAAAAAAACTAAAGATTCGTGTCTATCGGCACTAAATAACAAAAAGGCTCATGTCCCGAGTTTAGGACGTGGGCCTTTTACATTATTAAAGTCTTTTTCTCTATTATTGCACCCGCGAATGATAGCGATCCCATGCGACGGCTGCAACGACTGGAATAATCACACAAATTGAGCCAAACACACCAAGTACAGTCATTTTACCCACCATCCTCATTTTTTGTTACCGCTTACATAGTTAGTATACCCGCCTCAGCTTGTTTTATACAAGTGAAAATGCCTTTTTTTTGCACGCATAAAGCAATGCTATTCAGCTGGTGACCGCTTTTGTGTGGATGATCCGCCGTGTTTGTTATAAAACAGTAAAAACATATCGAAAAACAATAAAATAATACTGATTTTCAATAATATCTATGCTATAATCCAATCGAGGTGAATGAAGTGGTGAAGAGGATACAACCTGCAATGACTGGTTTTTACTTATCCTTTATTAAGTTAGTTAAAAAGAAAGGTCGTGACGACAGATGGTCAATGATTTAGCAGAAAACGGAGCGAAAGAGAAACGGCCGCATGGCTATCAGAGGGGCAGCAAGCTTTTGCTCGGAACGATCCTGCTTGGCCTGCTTGCAAACGAGTGCTTTGTTGATCAGGCCTTCGGTATTTCGGTTCCGTTATTTGTACTAGCATTTTATGGTGTTTTTTTCTGGAACCTGGGCAGCACAGCTCTTGTACAGAAAAATTTTGCCGGGGGATTGATGATTCCCATTCTCTTGTTGACGTTAACCTATGTCCTTTTCTCAAATGAAGTGTTTCAGGTGCTCAATGTGCTCGCGATTTCAACCCTGATCGTGATGCAGACGACGCTTTCTGCGAAGCGAGCAAGAGCCGATTGGTATGCGCCCTCATTTGTGATTGATGTACTGATCGGCTTTATCTATCGTCCGTTTGCTTTTCTTGCAGTTCCTTTTAAAATTGCAGCGGAGCAGATAGGGCGACGGACGGCGGGTGGGAAAAACAAAACGTTGACGAATGTCTTCATTGGAATTGTACTCACCTTTCCGCTCGTGGTCATCATACTTATGCTGCTTTCTTCGGCGGATGAGCGATTCAATTACTATTTAGGGGCATTCCCCCATTGGCTGGCTGGTTTCAATCTCGATACATTAATGCCGCGTTTGATTTTTATAAGCGCTGTGGCTCTGTTTTCGTTCAGTTATATTTGGAGTTTGATGATGAAACCAAAGCAGCCTGCACGTTACACGGATTCAACGGAGCAGACGACGTTTGCAGGCTGTATGGATGCGACGGTGGTAACGACCATCCTAAGTATAATCAATGCCATTTACGTATTCTTTACACTGATTCAGTTTTCCTATTTGTTTGGCAGCTTCTCGCTTGGTCTTCCGCAGCAGTTTACCTATGCTGAATACGCACGACGCGGTTTTTTTGAACTGGTACTGGTCACTTTGATCAACTTTACACTTTTACTGGTACTGCTGCATCTAACAAAACAGAGTAGCGGGCGCGTCAACCGTGCGATACAAATCTTGGAGTCATTGCTCGTTTGCTGCACGATGGTCATGCTTGTTTCTGCATTTATCCGTATGTACCTTTATGAACAAATGTATGGATTTACTTATTTACGTGTGCTTACCCATGCGTTCATGATTCTGCTCTTTGTATTATTTCTGGTCACGCTGTTTCGTATTTGGAAGAAAGGGATCAAGCTATTTAAATACTACTTGCTCGCAGGCATAACCGCGTTTGTCGTGATTAACTATGCCAATATTGATGTATTGATTGCCCGATGGAACATTGATCGGTACAGTCAGACGGGGAAAATTGATGTGGCATACCTGGCAACACTGTCGAATGACGCAACCCCTTACTTGGTTCAATTGCTCAAGGCCAAGGATGACGCGGTTCGGAAAGTCGCGGAAAACCGACTTTTTGAACAGAAACAGATACTCAATCAACCACAGGCATGGCAATCGTTCAATCTCTCTAATCTGCGTGCAAAACAGTTGCTTGATCAAGAACAGTTGCAACGAAATCAACTCGATCCATCACTTTCTCATGAAATCTATGATGATTAAAAAATAACGCAAAACAACCGGATTCGCAGAGAATCCGGTTGTTTGCTCATTGATTGATTCAATTCACATGCAAGGTGACATCGCCCAATTGATGCGTAAATGTTGCAACATAAGTTCCTTTTTCCAATTTTTTCGGCAAGCAGAAGGTACCGGTCGAAACCGTTGTTCCTTTGCTGACTTTTTTTCCTTCTTGTGCGAGTCGTGCAACAAGCCATTTCAAGGCATGCAGTGGATTTCCGAGTACTTCGGATGCTTCTCCTGATGTCAGCGGCTTGCCGTTCAAGCGTACATCAGCATGAACATGGGCTAACTCGTCAACGGTCGGTTTTTTTGCTGCGGGTTTGCCGACAACGAGTCGACCGCACACGGCACTGTCTGAGATAACCAGTTCAAGTGGAAGGTTTGGAAACCAATCCTTGAAACGTGAGTCGGGAACTTCGATACCGGGGGCAACATCTGTTTTTGCGAGCAGCTGTTCTTCGTTATCTTCAGGAGACAAATCTTCCAAGGCGGTGAATTCCAATTCGAGTTCGAGGAGTGGCTCGTTGAGTGTTGCCAATGCAAGCTCGACCCCGTCATGCAAGACACTTGAAGCAACAACTTGTCCGTAAAGCGGCGAATCAGAGTTGAACATGTCTTGTGTCTGTTTGCTTGTTAAACTGATTTTATATCCCTTGACGGTTTCCTTTTTCTTTGCGTTAAATGCGTGCTGCACCTCATAGGCATGTTCCAAACTCAATGTCGAGGTATCCGCATTTTTAAAATCAAGCGGTTCATTTTTACTCAATGCCTGATACAACTGTTCTGATAAATCATCCTTTGTAACCAACATCCTAAGCGCCTTCTTTTCTGTTTTTTTATTTATCTATCTTTTTTTGTAGTGCTAATTATAATACTGAGAGATCGTGCGTCAACCCTCATTCACAAAAAAGTCAGAAAAAACGGGTTTATTTCTAAGGTAAACGGTTCACTCATTTAAAGAAACGATGAATAAACTATTTGTGAAAACACAATGTTGCCCGTCATGCTCCATACATGTCAGGGCTTAGAGGTGGTTGAATGAAGGAAATTATGAACCAAATTTTGTTGATTGCAACACTGATCGCGCCGATCACGACCGCACTTGTACAGGCTGTAAAGCAAACCGGCAAAATTAGCGATAACGATCTGCCGCTGAGCGCCCTTGGTATTGGCATCTTTCTCGGATTCTGTGCTTCGTTCTTGTTCACGGATGTCCCTATTGCTTACCTTGTTTGGGCAGGTGGAATCAGTGGCCTTGCCGCAACGGGTTTATTTGAGACTTTTAAACATAGGTAAAAGGGGATCCGATAAAAAACACTTGAAATATAACTAAACATAGTTGTATAGTATGAATAATCCTTCCGTTATATAAATGGATAGTCACCTTTTTACTCTGCTGAGATGCAGAGTTTTTTTTATGACGGATCGGTAAACCAGCGCTTGATAAAAACAGTTTGACAGGGATAAAGCCCCATTGCCATGATTTCTTGGCATAGAAAAGAACCTTCTTTTCTGATTCATTAAATCAAGAAAGAAGGCTAAACTTTGAAAAGAAAATATGATTATTCATTACATTTTGCTGATAAATAAATGGCTCCTTCAGAAATCTTATTATATCAGCGTTTATGTCCCAGAAGGGATTCGAACCCATGACCCACGGCTTAGAAGGCCGTTGCTCTATCCAGCTGAGCTACTGGGACAAATGTATTCACTTTTTCATGACGACCTATATTATTTTAGAGAATATGACAGGATCTGTCAATGGTTGCTGCAAAAACTTTTTCATCCGTGCTTTTGTTTGGTCAGAAGATCCCAAAAGCAATATACCCGTTGATTCATTCCTCAAACATAGGTATGACATGCTATAATCACACAGGCGATAAATGAAGCATATGAGCGGATGCGGTGACGCCCTCTGAAGGGGGGAAAGCCGACGATAGTATCCAAGCATTAACATTGATGACTAGTTTTGCAATGCTAATACTGATGCTGTCAGATAAAAAGAAATGATCCGCTTCATATGCCATTGCAGTGGCTTTGATTGAAGCAGACCATTTTCCGAAAGTGTAAGTTTTCATTGATGCGCTGCATCCACTCTTATCGCGGATATTGCTATTCCGTCAGTGTTCACGCACTGGTGGTTTTATTTTACATTTCTTGTTTCTTTATTATACCCGTTTACATGTAATGCAATGAGCAGAAAGATGACGGCTCAACATTGTGCAGTCCTCGGGAATGACATTCCTTCTTTAAGAAGGAGAGCTATACCCCAAAGCTGCCGAATCTCTGTTAAAGATGCCGTTAGGACAAAGCAGCAGTGGACAAACACCTTGATACAGCGCAAGTAGATATTGCTAAGAAGGTTATTGATGGATTGACTTCTATTGCTCAAACAGTCGTTGCTGGCTTTAATCAGCGCGTTGTAGCTGACGCCAAGGCAAAAGGAGTTTTCACATCTGAATTTGCTGCAAGTGTTAAAGAGGATGCAGTTAAAGCCGTGATTGCACAGGGCACCAGAGCTGATTGCGCTCGGTAAATCTGCGATTGGCGACATTGAAGAGCTGATTCCGCACTGGTGACCGTTAAAAAAAGATAAAAATTCAACATTTAAGAAACTATCATTGCTTCTCCGTAATGTAGTTAATCATGTGGGAGGACGTAAAAGATACGAGGTCACGCATGAAAAATGCGTTGTTACACGGTTGAAATTTGCCTTATGATTATAATAGATAGTTCAGAAAGGTTGGTCGCTACTTTAATGAAAAATGAAGATGAAAGATTGTTGCGATTATGGTTAAAAGTTCCAAAAAAATATAAAAAAGCAGTTATGGAAATTTTATGGTTTATTGGTTGGGGAATAGCGATTTTTACGGTTTATAAACTATTCTTTGGTAAATAGCATCTGCTAAATGAAACGCCCAAGGAATGGGGCAGAATTTAAGCATTAATGAATTTTGAATAGCTTTATTGATACTGATGTTGAATCATAGAATGTGTATAAAATAGCCATTTTGTTTAATCGATATGAACCAACTTTATGCGTTTTTTGTTTTCTGTAAGTAAACTTCTTAAGCGTTCGCTTTGAATAAAATCGGGAGGAAATGGGGGGCGAATTTTCTATTTGGTTGTCGCTGGTTTTCGATTATTTTGCAGGGTGCATATAGGTGACATATTATGTTGTAAACGGTAACGGATGCTACGATCGAGGTGTGGTCAGACATGATCTAAGATGATCTGAATGATCAACAATGCGCAGAGGAGCGGTTTACTAATGAGTAAGGAATACCATTCATTTGTTGAATTGCTGAAGGATGCACATCGTCGACTGGATCAAATAGAACGAGATATCCTAATGATTAATGAAGTCTGTGCTCGTATTGAGCATCAGCAGCTTGTTAAGCATGTCAAATAAATAGATCTTTGTTTTATTCTTTTATGTCTTTCAATGGCAAACATCACAGTCACCAGTCGATTCTTTTTGTATACTGATCTGAGTAGTGGTCTGAAGACAACGAAAAGAGGTTAGAAAAAATGAAAAGAATTGTTACCTTGAACACGATGAATTTAAAGGCGTCTGCAACAAATGGCGGACATGGCGAATGCCAAACATCCTGCCAGTCTGCATGCAAAACGTCTTGTGGTGTTGCCAATCAGCAGTGCGCAGAACCGGCAAATCGATAAGACCGTTAGTCAACCGCTCAACTGAACATTCAGCTGGGCGGCTATTTTCTTTGCTCTAATTTATGATTCTATTAAGCATGATTGGCACAGTGAAGCTCCGAAGCATGCACATGAATTTCGTGTGCGTCCTGTGCCCGACGTAGAAGTAATGAATAACATTTTGTTTTAAATAAGGAGCCGGATCGATCAGATGATTCATCAATACAAATTAAACGGATACAATATTGTGCTTGATACGTATAGCGGCTCGGTTCATGTTGTGGATGATCTCGCTTATGATGTGATTGAAATGTATGAGAAGAACGCACCCGATGCTATTGTGAGGCAAATGTTAGTTAAATATAGAAAGGATACGGATGTTTCAGAAACAAGCATACGCGAAACGATTGACGATGTTGCAGAACTCAAGAAAACCGGCAAACTCTTTTCTGAAGATGCGTTTAAAGATCTGTCGTTTAATCTAAAAAAGCGAAAAACCTATGTGAAGGCTTTATGCCTGAATGTTGCTCATACATGTAACTTGACTTGTGAGTATTGTTTTGCCAGCCAGGGAAAATACCATGGTCCGCGTGCGATCATGAGTGAGGAAGTCGGCAAACGAGCGATCGACTTCTTACTTGAGAACTGCGGGTTCCACCGTAACCTTGATGTCGACTTTTTTGGCGGCGAGCCGCTCATGAACTGGAAGGTCGTCAAGAGCGTCGTTGCCTACGCGCGCAGCAAGGAGAAGGAATACAACAAACAGTTCCGTTTTACACTGACAACGAACGGTTTGCTGCTGCGTGATGAGGTTGTTGATTTTCTCAATCAGGAAATGCACAATGTGGTGCTGAGCCTTGACGGGCGTAAAGAAGTACATGATCGTCTGCGCAAAACGATCACGGGAAAGGGAAGCTATGATTATATTGTCCCTAAGTTCCAAAACTTCGTGAAAAAGCGCGGTGAGAAGGAATACTATGTTCGCGGCACATTTACACATAATAATGTTGACTTTACTAATGATCTTTTTCATATGGCCGATCTTGGTTTTGACCGTCTTTCAATGGAACCGGTTATTTGTGATCCTAAGGAACCGTATGCGCTTAAGGAAGAGGATCTTCCGGTCATCTATGAGCAATATGAAATCCTTGCCAAAGAAATGCTGAAACGTGAAGAAGAGGGCAAAGGATTCATTTTCTATCATTACATGCTGGATTTGAATGATGGCCCTTGTATTCATAAACGAATTTCAGGTTGCGGGTCAGGGACCGAATATTTGGCCGTGACGCCGACAGGTGAGCTGTTTCCTTGTCATCAGTTCGTTGGCGAAGAAACCTATAGCATGGGAAATATTTGGGACGGAGTTAAAACACCGGAAATTCAGGAAGCATTTAAAGAAACCAACTGCTATTCGAAACCGGAATGCCAAGATTGCTGGGCAAAATTGTACTGTAGCGGCGGCTGCCCGGCCAATTCGCTGCATGCAACCGGTTCGCTTAATGGCAACTTTGAATTCAGCTGCGACATCTTCCGCAAGCGGATTGAATGTGCGATGATGATCAAGGTCGCCCAATCGATGAAAGCGATGGACCGGGAAAAACAGGCAGCGAATCAGTGAATTTAAGTCATAAAAAAGATCCCTTCTCATTTTGAGAGGGGATCTTTTTTATGATCAGATCACTGAGCGATGCGAGCAACCGCCTTCGTGATTTTTTCCTTAATTGTTCCATCGAGCATTTTTGGAATATCCTCGAGCTGCAGCTCATGCGTGATTAGTGTTTCGACATCAATTCGATTTGTCATCATCTGTATCGCATCCTGCATGGCGTGAGGATTAATAAATGCACCTTTTATGGTCAATTCCTTAAAAAAGACATCATAAGCGTTAATTCGAATCGAAGCTTCAGGATCAGCGACGCCGAACATCAGTACCTGTCCGCCGCGGCGTGCCAAGGCGATCGCGCGTTCCTGAGTTGCGGTAACGCCGACACATTCAATCACAAGATCATAGCTTTCTCCATGTTCTTCCTTCTCAGGATTGAACACGTCATCGGCACCAATTTGCTTGAGCAGCGCAACCTTCTTTGGATTCCGGCCACTGACGGCAACCTTCTTAAGGCCCATACTTGCCAAGATAGCGGTGAAGATCTGTCCCATAAAGCCATCGCCAACCACACAAGCGGTATAATGGGGCTTGATCATTAATTCATGAATGCCGTGAACCGCACAGCTGACCGGTTCCACCATCGCAGCAGCTTTTAACGAGAGGCTATCTGGAATCGGATAGACGTTTGTTTCCGGTACGTTCACAAATTCGGCCATACCGCCGTCTCGTGTGACACCGACTGCTTGATTGTTTTCGCAAAGCTGAGGACGGCCTTCGTGGCAGAAATGGCAAAATCCACATGGAATATTGGGGTCGATCGCAACCCGGTCACCGACGTTTAAAGCGCCGTGAACCTCTGATCCCAGTTCAGCAATGACTCCGGAAACTTCATGTCCGAGAACAACCGGCATGTTGGCATCACCTGAACCGGGAAGCCCCTTGTACAAATGTTTGTCTGTGCCGCAAACACCGACATAGCTGACTTTTACTTTGATTTCGTGATTTTTTAGTGGAGCTGCAGGGCGATCCTGCATTTCCATATGTTCTTTTTCCGTTAAAACAAGTGCTTTCATAGTAAAAAACTCCTTTCCTATTAGGCACGTACGACGCGAATTTGGGTGTAAAACAGATACACTATTATTTACCCTTTTTAACAGGACTAATCCTGTTTATCCTCCGATTTTTTTCTGCGGTTCTGCTCTTTTTTCAGAAGAAGCAATTGGGCAAATGAAGTTCTCAGCACCCGGCGTGCCTGTGTGGCGGTTTGACGTACCTGTCGAGTCTTCTGTTCGAGTTCTTGATCTGAAAAATGCGAGAGCTTTTTTTGTATTTCAACCGTGTGAATATAACTTCCCTTCACCAAATTGTAAGTTGATTTTCCTGCAACATCGATGCCGTGTCCAATTTTTTTACCGGATGGCTCTTTGCTGAAATCGACGAGCTGGTTTATCATTTTTTCACTGACATGCTGATCCCAAAAGGTAATCAGCGGTCCGGCAAAGAACGAAATAATAATTGTTGCGAGGCCAATTGGTCCGCCCATGATCAATGCGCCGATCATAAAAGCGATATCCTGTACGATACGGCAATAGAGATAACGGATCTTCAGCCGCGTTGATGCGATCGGGGCGAGTGCATCGTAGGGAGCGACGCCGAGGTCTGCGGTCATGTAGAGTGAGGTACCGAGTGTAAAGACCAGCAAACCAAGAATACCGTTTACGATTGATGTCAGCAGGGTTGGCTGATAGTGGAATATGGTCGAATATAGGGTTGAGAACCAATCGATCAGGAAACCGGCAAGTACCATATTAAAAACGGTTCCGATTCCGATCTTTTTTCGATCAAGGAGAAGGACAAGGACGATGATCACAATATTCGCCAGCAGTTGATAAACGCCCAAGCTTAAATGCAGCTTGTCTGATATGCCGATATTAATTGCAGTAAATGGATCAAGACCGACATTGCCGACTTTGCACAGTGTCGCACCCAGTGCGAGAATGGCTACGCCGACGAGGGAAACTAAAGATCTAATGACGCGTTCAAAAAACTTATGCGGATGCGTTTCTTCTTCAATCACAGAATTTCCTCCAATTTTTTTGCTCTATGCTGTTGTCAAAAGCTAAAATGATTTGATGTCCCATTGATTCTGCAGTTCCTCCGTATCAATGAGCGACAATTATGAAATTTATTTCCGGGCGGTAGTTCTCTATTAATTCTTTCAATAACTCATTATTTTGTCAAGGATAGCGTTAGCCGAGCGGCGCGATTCAAGGCGGATAAAACACGTGTGAAAAGTTTTTTCAGTTGCCTTGAGGCCACGTTTCTAATTGATAGAATGCGCTTTTTGATTACGCCTCATCCGAGATGAAAATATGGGAAAAATTTCACAAAAACGTCACGGTGAGAATATTATGTAAGCGCATACAAAACGATCAGCCAGGAGGAATAAAAAATGAGAATAGTGATTGCGGGGGCCGGCGCGATGGGGAGCCGTTTTGGAGTGATGCTGCACCATGCAGGAAACGATGTCGTTCTGATTGATAAATGGCGTGAACATGTTGAAGCAATTAAAAAAAACGGGTTAAGCGCGAACATTAATGGCCAACGGAGTACAACACGAATGCCCATTTTCTATCCTGATGAAATAGCGTCAAACAGTACGCCGGCCGATCTAATCATCGTGTTTACAAAGGCCATGCAGCTGGAAGACATGCTTCAATCGATTAAACCGCTTTTGGGATCGGAAACGATGGTCCTTTGTTTGCTCAATGGCCTAGGGCATGAGGATACGCTCGCGCGTTATGTACCCAAAAAAAACATCGTGCTCGGTATTACGATGTGGACGGCGGGATTGGAAGGACCGGGGAAAGTAAAGCTATTTGGAACCGGAGAAGTAGAATTACAAAATATTGATGCTGAGGGTGAAAAGCATGCCAAAAAAATTGTTGCCGAATTGAGAAACGCCGGTCTAAACGGGGTTTACAGCAGCAATGTGAAGTATTCGGTTTGGCGAAAAGCGTGCGTGAACGGGACGTTGAACAGTACGTGCACGATTTTGAACGCAAACATTAGCGAACTTGGCGCGACAACCGAAGCCATTCCGATTCTTAAAGCCATTATCAGTGAGTTTGCTGCAGTCGCGGCAAAAGAGCATGTCATCCTCGATCAAAAGGAAATTTTGCAGCATGTGGTTGAGACCTTTGATCCGAATGGGATTGGTCTTCACTATCCATCCATGCATCAGGATTTGATCAAAAATAATCGTTTGACAGAAATTGATTATATTAATGGTGCTGTTGCTAGAAAAGGAGCGGCTTATGGCGTACCGACACCTTATTGTGCTTTATTGACAGAATTGATTCATGCGAAGGAACAAATCCTTAAAGCAAAGTAGCTGAAGCCCAGGATTCATAAAGGGGGAATTGATGATGACGGAACATGAAGAACGACTCACCACGAAAGTTTTTATAAACAAAGTACTGTCGGGAACAGCGTTAGGGATCATTGTCGGTCTGATTCCCAACGCAGTACTGTGTGCGATTCTTAATTTGTTTGGCGATAATAGCATCGCGCTTTTTATTTCCCATGCGGTTGTTGTTTTTCAAGTCGCAACACCACTGCTTATTGGTGCGTTAATCGCTGTGCAATTCAAATTTAGTCCGATGAATATGGCGGTGGTTGCCGGGGCGGCTTATGTGGGCTCAGGTGTCACGCAGTTTTCACCGGCGATTACAAACAATGTGACCCACGCAGTGGGCGGCTATCTAAGCGCTGGGACCGGAGATCTGATTAATACAATGATTACAGCATCGATCGCAGTGCTTATGGTGCTTTGGATCGGGGCGAAATTTGGGTCGGTGAGCATTGTGCTTTCTCCGATTGTTATTGGCGGAGGTGCCGGTATTATTGGCTTGATTCTGCTGCCGTACGTTTCCTACATTACGACATCATTGGGCAGAATCATTAATGCCTTTACAACACTTCAACCCATTTTGATGAGTATCTTGATTGCCTGCTCATTTGCGATTCTCATTATCTCACCAATATCGACCGTTGCAATTGGAATGGCAATTCAACTGAATGGTGTCTCTGCGGGTGCGGCAGCCATGGGTGTTGCTGTAACGACGATCGTTCTGGTTATTCATTCGTGGCGAGTGAATAAATCCGGAGTGACCTTGGCCATTGCGTTAGGGGCAATGAAGATGATGATGCCGAATTTGTTCCGCCATCCGATTATCCTGCTTCCGATTCTAACTACTGCCGTTGTCAGCGCCGTCCCGGTTGCAGTGTTCGGTGTATCCGGTGTCCCTTCATCCGCCGGGTTCGGTCTCGTCGGCTTGGTAGGCCCCCTTGCCTCGATTACCGCCGGCCTTAATCCCTGGCTTGCCGTCCTCGTTTGGTTCATCATCCCGATCGTTGCCGGCCTTCTCGTGCAGTTTGTGCTCGAAAAACTATTGCGCCTATATAAAAAAGGAAAAGTATTCCATTATCTCGGATGATGGAGAGATAATGTGCAGCGCGCGACGTCCTAAGATGCCGCAAAAGGGGCAATGCGGAATCGCCCACAGCTAAGCATAGATTGTTTTTAAATAGAATATGCAGGGTGTCTCAATGGTCGATCACGATGAGACACCCTTTGTTTAATTGTAATGCGCATGGATTCGAGCGTTGTGATGCGGCAGACATGGCACGTCAGGAGGTGAATCTCTTTTTGGGACAGCCTCTGTTTGATGATGATTCTGTGATGCGACGTGATTTCGTTTCTTAATCAGAATGAAAAACAAATATGAGACACATATTGTTTAATGTGATATACTTAAACGATGATAGAAGCGATTGGAACAGGAGATGTTTTTCTTTAAACGTTCCGTTGAAAACGCTATCTTTATCGGCGCGAATCAGCACTATTTTAGGGGTGAAGGAGAAACCAATGGACACAAACTATTTGGATTTGCTCGCTGAAAGGTATGATCGTGAAGAAAAAGTTGTGACCGAATTGATAAACCTTGAGGCAATATTGAATCTGCCAAAGGGAACCGAGCATTTTGTCAGTGATCTTCATGGAGAATATTACGCATTTCAGCATGTGCTTCGAAACGGTTCCGGCAATGTGAAACAGAAAATCAGCGATTTATTTAAAAATTGGACACAAGAAGAAACGGATGCTTTTGCCACCCTCGTTTATTACCCGGAGGAAAAACTTCAACTTGTACGAAAGACGCTTCATCAAGATTCCTTTAACACCTGGCTGAAGACAACGATTGAACGAATGATTAAACTGACCGCGTTTGCGTCCACAAAATATACAAGATCCAAGGTGCGCAAAGCGCTGCCAGAGCATTTTGTCTACATTATCGAGGAACTCCTTTACAAAACGGACGAATTCTCCAATAAAAAAGAGTATTACTCCAAAATTATTAATCGGATTATTTCATTAGGTCAGGCAAATAAATTGATCATCGGACTGGCGTATACCATCCAGCGATTGGTTGTCGATCATCTCCATGTTGTCGGTGATATTTATGATCGCGGACCATACCCGGATCGAATTATGGATACGCTGATGAGCTACCACTCTGCGGATATTCAGTGGGGCAATCATGACGTGCTTTGGATGGGGGCTTATGCAGGTTCAAAAGTGTGTCTTGCCAACTTGATTCGCATTTGTGCTCGTTATAATAACCTTGATATTATCGAGGATGTCTATGGAATCAACCTGATCCCTTTGCTCAATCTTGCGGATAAGTATTATCATGATCGACAATCATTCCGGCCAAAAGTCGTGCGTGAAGACCGACTCTCGGAAGAAGAACGGCTGCAAATAACGAAGATTCATCAAGCGATTGCAATCATTCAATTTAAATTAGAAATGCAAATTATGAAACGGCGTCCGGAGTTTCATATGGAGCATCGAATGCTTCTCGAATGCGTCAATTTTGAAAAGCAAACCATTGACCTAAACGGGAAGACCTACCCGCTTAAAGAGACGTGCTTTGCGACCATTGATCGCGATGATCCGGGCAGGCTGCTTGACGAAGAGACCCAGGTGATCGATAAACTGCTCTATTCGATGCAGCATTCTGAAAAGCTGGCTAGGCATATGAACTTTTTAGTCAATAAAGGGAGCCTCTACCTCAACTATAACGGGAATCTGCTTATTCACGGCTGCATTCCACTTAATGAAGACGGAAGCATGAAGCAAATGACGGTTCAGGGAAAGCCTTTGTCTGGGAAACAGCTGCTTGATGCCTTTGAACGTTTCGTACGTGACAGTTTTGCCCATCCTGAGGAAACGGATGACTTTGCAACGGATATGGTTTGGTATCTTTGGACCGGAGAGAACTCTTCGTTGTTTGGCAAGAAAGAAATGACGACTTTTGAACGCTACTTTATTGAAGATAAGGAAACCCATGTCGAACAAAAAAATCCTTACTATGCATTGCGTGAACAGGAATCGATTTGCCGAAACATTTTGCGTGAATTTGATCTTGATCCTGATGAGGGACACATCATTAACGGGCATACGCCGGTTGAAGAACGGAACGGAGAGAATCCAATTAAAGCAAACGGCAAAATGATTGTCATTGATGGCGGCTTTTCTAAAGCATATCAGCCGAAAACCGGGATAGCCGGGTACACACTGCTTTACAATTCCTATGGGATGCAACTCGTCGCGCATCAACATTTTCATTCAAAAGAAGACGTTCTGATGAACGGAACCGATGTGTTTTCGGTACGGCGGCTGGTTGATCGAAGATTGCGACGGAAAAAGGTTCGAGAAACCAATGTTGGTCGTGAACTGATGAAGCAAATTGCTGTGCTGGACCAATTGCTCTTTTATAAATATCAAAAAAAGGCATGCATTCAAACGGATCGTCCCAATGAACATTTCTTGGTTTAAACGAAACGTCCAAACAAGGCGCGATGGTCTTGTTTGGACGCTTTTTAATCAGCAGTTTTTTGCTGGATTAATGATATTTGATTGATCCGCCATTTACTGGAAGTTCAGCCCCGTTGATATAAGAAGCTTGATCTGACGCCAGAAAGAGAACCGCGTGCGCGATCTCTTCGGGTCGGCCAATTTCGCCGCGGGGGATCTGTCGGACATTTTTGGCAAAATGCTGCACCGCTTTTTCGCCGTCCATAGTGAACTTCTCAGCCAGCATGTCGATCATACCTTCGGGCCGTTCCCACATATGTGTCCGCGTTGGTCCAGGTGAAACGCAATTAACGCGTACACCGTCTCCGCCAAATTCATTGGCAAGCGCACTGGTCAAATTTATCACGCCGGCTTTGCTGACACTGTAGTCAATCGCAAATTCATCAGGAACATGACCACTTTCTGATGCGATTGAAATGATCGATGCATGCGCTTGATTTCTTAAATAGGGCAGCGCGGCACGTGTGGTCCGGATCATGGAATACAAATTTGTCTGCAAGGTTTTATCCCAGTCATCATCCGTCAATTTTAGAAAACTGTCTTTATAGTTAGCGATACCGACATTATTGACTAAAATATCGATATGTCCGAAATGATCGACCGCTTCTTTGACGAGTGATTCTGCTCCCTCTTTTGTACTGAGATCGGCGGTTACGGGATGAAGTGTATCGGCGGGTGCAAGATCTTTTAAATGATCAGTAGTCAAATCACCACCCGCTACTTTTGCGCCTTCCTTTAAAAAAGACTTGGTGATTGCAAGCCCCATACCATTGCCGGCGCCGGTAATCAGGGCAACCTTATTTTGTAAGCCTAAATTCAAAAAAATCCCTCCTTACTCCTTTTGTTCCCCAGTTGAGGTGATGCCAAACATAACGGAGACGGAGTCCATGGATTGGGTGAGGCTCAAAGTGAAGTGCTGCGCTTTTTTAATTGTTTTGCGATGATCACGATGGCGCATACGGCAGCGACAATCATGAAAAGAATCAGCAGCGCAGCGTGAAGGAAGAAGGCTTCCGGGAGAATCGTAATAATCGGATCGGTCTGCGGATTAAATACCCAATAATCATTTCTGAAGAATAGTTTGTGGAACAGGATGAATGTCCCGTCAAAATCAATGGCAAACATCATGAGCGGGAGGAGCGTAAACATAATAAGCATGATTGCTGTCGGTTTAAAAAAGCTGAAATCCCGTTGCTTGCGCTTATGAAAAATTCCGATGACACTGATAATCGCTGAAACAACCAGTAGCAGTTCAATGGCCATAAAAATACGTTTCACATCTTGAAAATGAATGCGACCCGCACGCGAATAATCGAACGAAGGAAGGTGAAACGTCTGCGGCAGCGGGTTGATGAGGTACTGGATCGTATAGTTGTAATTCTCCACGATCTGATCATAGCTGAAGCCAGATTGACCTACGAGATCCAGATGCTGCACATCAAAATAATAAAGCGGCGTAAAACCAAGTGTAACAAGTACAGCAAAGCAGATGATAAAGATGGCAATACTGACAGCCAGTCCAAGCTGGCCGAGGCGATAGGTTGAAAAGAACAATCCATGACACATCCTTAAGCTTAAGGTTGAACCGCTAACTTCGTATACGCTCATTATCACCTATCGGACAAGAAAATTCAAAAAGAAATGTGACTAAACACCGGACTTGAGCGTATTCAACACGCATGATCGTTTTTGACAATGGGGTTTTCTCTTAACGAGAAAGCTGTGCTGCGGTTATAATGAAGGAGAACGAAATGACGGAAGATCTATTATGAAAGCGAGTGATCCTTTTATGGACAATTTTATTTATCACAACCCGACTAAACTCATCTTCGGCAAAGGGCAGCTTGATCAATTGAAAACAGAGGTCGCGAAATACGGCAAACGTGTTTTATTGGTCTATGGGGGCGGGAGTATTAAACGCACCGGGCTGTATGATCAAGTGCTCGAACAGCTTAAGGCAATGAGTGCCGAGGTCTATGAACTTGCAGGCGTTGAACCTAATCCACGATTGACAACGGTAAAAAAAGGCATTGCGCTTTGCAACGACCATGCGATTGACTTTTTGCTCGCTGTGGGAGGCGGAAGCGTGATCGACTGCACCAAAGCGATTGCTGTCGGCGCGAAGTTTGACGGTGATCCTTGGGCGTTTATTACTCGTCAAGAGACGGCAGAGGATGCCCTTCCATTCGGTACGGTGCTCACGCTTGCCGCGACCGGATCGGAGATGAACCCAAACTCTGTAATCACAAATTGGGAAACGCATGAAAAATACGGATGGAGTTGTCCATTTTCATACCCTGCATTCTCTATCCTTGATCCCAGCTTCACGTTCTCTGTACCGAAAAATCAAACCATCTACGGTATGGTGGATATGATGGCTCATGTCTTTGAACATTATTTTCATCCGGCAAAACATACACCCCTTCAAGACCGCCTGTGTGAGTCGATTTTGCTTACGGTCATTGAGGCTGCCCCGAAGCTTGTTCATGATCTTGAAAATTATCAGCTCCGCGAAACGATTCTCTATTGCGGCACAATGGCTTTGAATGGGATGGTTTCGATGGGCTTTGAGGGTGATTGGGCAAGTCACAATCTAGAGCATGCAGTATCCGCAGTGTATGATATTCCACATGGCGGCGGCTTAGCGATTCTGTTCCCAAATTGGATGAAGCATAATCTAGACGTTAATGTCGCTCGATTTAAGCAACTGGCCGAGCGTGTTTTCCATGTCGATCCGCTGGGCAAATCGGATCGGGAGGTTGCCCTTGAAGGAATCCGGGCGCTTCGTGAATTCTGGACAAGCATTGGGGCACCAAGTAGACTGGCGGACTATTCGATTGACGACAGCAAGCTTGATCTTCTCGCTGATCGTGCGATGGCCCGAGGCGCTTTCGGTCAATTTAAGGTTCTCGGCAGGCAAGATGCACTTGCCATTTATCAAGCTTCGCTTTGAGACTACAGAAAAATCCGCCAGCTTCTGAAGGAGCGGCGGATTTTTTTTGTCCTTTGATGGACGAAGAAATCAATAAACATAAGCAGCACCAATAATGATAAGTAAAATGAACAAAACGATCAGCAATGCGAAGCCGCTGCCATATCCGCCATATACAGCACCCATGAGTCGACACCTCCTCATCACGAGATACTTTATTTATATGAAACGATCGGTATCTGCGCTTGAGTTTTTGCCCAATTTTACTCGTGATGGGTTTGCTGCTTTTCGATCAGGTAAGGGGCGTTGTTGCGCGGTGAGTTGACATCGCGTGATACTTCGTAGCAGTCCATCTGCCCTGAATCATACGGACGAAGAAGATCAAGCAGTTTTTTCGGATCGCTGGAAGCATTGAGCCAACGTGCTTCATCTTCATGATTCAAGATCACCGGCATTCGGTCATGAATCGGCCGCATGATTGAGTTTGCCTCAGTCGTAATAATGGTGCAGCTGTGAATCAATTGCTGGTCTTTGGTCTGCCAGGAATCCCATAACCCGGCCATTGCAAAAAGCGATCCGGATTTCATAACAAATCGAAAGGGCACCTTTTCCCTAGGCGTCTGATGCGTCCATTCATAAAAAGAATCAGCAACAATAAGGCAGCGTCTTCTGCGGAACGCGTGGCGGAAGCTTGGTTTTTCCGCAATGCTTTCAGCCCGGGCGTTGATCAATTTCCAGCCGATTTTCTCGTCCTTGGCCCAAGAGGGAATTAAGCCCCAGCGGAGGAATCCCATTCGATTTCCACCCGAACTGTTGACGACAGCGACAATATTCTGACCGGGTGCGACATTATAATTGGGTTGATAGCGCGCTTCTCCCGATGCGTGCTTAATCTGAAATCGATAAATCAAATACTCAAAAGGAGCGATTAGCGTAAATCGTCCGCACATCGTATGATCCCTCCTGTCTTGATGTTCCACATAAAGTATAGCAGATCTGAACGCAGATTCTGCAAGGAGTCAAACGTCCTGCCGGCTGCTGAATCGAACGTCAACAATAGTTTGCGGTGGGAGGTTTTGAGAGATACCTGATGAATTGGAAATGCGTACCTTCTGAACATACGAATCAATGGATACGGTACAGTTCTTCAATGTATGGATTTTCCCATCATGATAATAGTCAAGATCGATGGGCAGCTTTCTGCTTGAGGCATCATGAATCATACGTTCAATTTCCTCAAGCTTTTGCTCATCTAATTGCGGTTTTGCGATTCTATCCGCGTGGCGTGCCATTTCTCTGAGTACGGCAACATGTTCAGGGAGCATCATTCGGCTTGACTCCCAGCGCATATTTGATCCTTTTGTCAATTTGTTATGCTTCACCCGAACCCCTCCTTATTTTCTAAGGAATAGTATACACGAATATACGTTCTCAGGTGGAGTCTATCAAAAGGTTTACCGGATCCAAAGTTTTCCATAGGTATAAAGTGGGCTATAATTAAGAAAAAGAAACATGGAGGCAAGATTATGGAACCATTTGAAGCATCATTAAAAAAGTTTGCCAAACTGGCGATAAAAATTGGCGTTAATCTGCAGCCCGGGCAAGGCTTGTTCCTGACGTCGCCGATTGAAGCCGCACACTTTGCGAATCTTGTTGCTGAGGAGGCCTACCAAGCGGGTGCAAAAGACGTCACGATGCGATGGGGCGATGATGAAACGGAAAGGTTGCGTCTGGAGCGGGCACCTGAAGAAGCGTTAAAGCAGATTCCAGATTGGAAATTTGCTGCGCAAAATGCAGCAGTCAAAGATAACTATGCAGTTTTACATATTTACGGACCCAACCCGGATTTGTTGGATACGATCGACGATGCGCGTGTCGGTGCCTATATGAAGGCATCCAGTAATGGGTTGAAGCCGTATATGGAATGCATTATGAAAGATGAAACGCAATGGTCGATTGTCGCATACCCGACAAAGGCATGGGCGAAAAAAATCTTCCCGAACAAAAATACAGGCGAAGCGCAAACGCTGCTCATGGAAGAAATTCTGCGTATCAGCAGAGTCAGCGGCAATGAGGATCCAATTGAAGCATGGAACGAACATAATGAAACGATGCACAAAGCCAGTGAATTTATGAACCGCATGAACTTTAAACAATTAATTTATTCTGGTCCGGGCACTGATCTGACGATTGATTTGCCACAAGGGCATATTTGGAGCGGTGGTTCAGGCCCTTCGACAAGCGGGATTATGTTCAACGCAAATATTCCTACAGAAGAGGTATTTACGATGCCGCATAAACGCGGTGTCAACGGTACCGTTTCCAGTACCAAACCGCTGAATGCCGACGGCCGCATCATTGACGGTTTCTCGCTCACTTTTAAGGATGGGGAAGTCGTTGATTTTACAGCAGAAAAAGGCGCAGATGCGTTGAGGCATCTGCTTGACTCTGATCCGAATGCGCGCCGGCTCGGCGAAGTGGCATTGGTTCCGCATCATTCACCGGTGTCTGAATCGGGACTCGTTTTCTATAACACGCTCTTTGATGAGAATGCATCGTGCCATTTGGCATTGGGGAAAGCATATCCAACATGTATTAAAGGCGGTAACGATCTCGATGAAGTCGGCCTAGATCAGGCGGGAGTAAACGATAGCTTAATTCATGAAGATTTTATGGTTGGATCTGAAGAACTGGATATTGATGGCATCACTCAAGACGGCAGGCGCGTGCCCGTATTCCGCAACGGTGCCTGGGCATTCTCATTTGATTGAGCAAATTTGAGGGAGCTTTTCGCACCTAAATTGCGAAGCCTGCCAGAAACTGATATTCTTAAAATAAAGTTTTGGAAGCGGGACGAACGATGAAAAAAAAAGGTGGATCGATTGGCGGCAGCGACAAGGTGGTGCCGATTCCTCATTTGGAAGAACGCTTACTGAGCAAAGCCATGCTGCTGGTTGAAGAGAATAGACACAAGGAAGCCTGTCAGTTGTTTGGCAAGCTTTTGGAATTGAATGTGCGGGATGTTCGTGCGCTTTACGGGTGGGCCGTTTGCTCCATTGAACTGGGGGATTACTCGGAAGCGGAAAAAGCCGTGGTGCTGCTGCTTGAAGCAGATACTCCCTATTTTTACGAGGTGTTTCGACTTTATCTTACCATTCTTATTGAGCGCAAGGATTATACAAGCGCGATCCGTGAGATCCTGACGATTCGTAAGAAAAAAGGATTACCCATCGAATTCAAAGAGTTTTTGGTTCACATGCAGAAATTCTGTCAGATTCGTCTGCATGAACCCTCGTGGAGCGATGTTGGTTTGGAGGAAGCCGATGAAACGGATCAAATGACGAAACCTGATGCGGACACGGAGCATCGGGAATCGTCCATTGACTGGCCGGCATTGGAGAAGGCGGACACCATTAGCCAAATGCTGCTCCTCAATAACTTAGCTGATCAATTAAAAACAACCCATCTTCCGGAAATCCAGCGTTTTCTACTCGATGATCAGCAGCCTACCGAGCTTAAGACGATGTTGCTTTGTGCGGTTAAGGAAGGACATCTTGCTCAGAAAGTGGCCGTGCACAAATTTGGTGAAATTTACGATGCACAGCTGGATCACGCGGATTTTTTGAATAAAGAGTTTGCGGATCAAATTGAAGCTGTAATTCGCCGGACGATGGAATCGGAAAATCCGACATTGACCACGTCGGCAGTTGAAATGGAGCGCATGTTTACCATGAATGTTTATCCGAAACCGATTGTACCGAGTCAACCAGAAGTTTGGGCAGCGCTCTTCTGCTTACGGGCGATGGGCGGTGAATCGGAACAGGAAAAAAAAGACGTTCTTGCGCATTTTGGTGTCAATGAGGATGATTTTTGCGCGGCGAGCAGCATGCTGCATGGTGTAGAGGCATACGACATTTGGTCTTAGCGTATTGAAACATGTGGTTATGTCGATAATTTGCAACAAATGTGTTTTTCATAGGAAACGGTTATGTTATAATAACATGGTTTGCAATTGCGTTGCCAAAGTAGTCGAGTCATTAGCCTCGAACTGGCGGACAAATGATGACTTTGTACGCCATTCAGGCAGAAAACCAAGATGCAGAATAGCATGAAGATAGATGTTGGAGGTAAAACGAATGACTGTAGATGCAAAATGGGAAAAAAAAGAAGGTAATGTAGGCACACTGACGTTCTCAGTTGATGCCGAAAGTTTTAATCAAGCCCTTGATAAAGCTTTTAAAAAGGTTGTTAAAAAGGTCAACGTACCTGGTTTCCGTAAGGGCCGTGTGCCACGCGTTCTTTTTGAACAGCGTTTCGGGGTAGAAAGTCTGTATGAAGATGCAATTGATTTTGTTCTTCCGAGTGCGTATTCTGATGCAATCGATCAAACCGGTATCGAACCTGTGGACAAGCCACAAGTAGACATTGAAGAGATTGGTAAAGGCAAAAAGCTGGTACTCAAAGCAGATGTAACGGTTAAACCGGAAGTTAAACTCGGTGACTATAAAGGTCTTGAAGTCGAAGAGAAGAGCACGGACGTTACCGATGAAGATGTCGCTCACGAAATCAAACATCTTCAGGAACGCTATGCGGAACTGGTTGTTAAAGAAGACGGAGAAATCGAAAAAGGCGATACTGCGGTTATCGATTTTGACGGCTATGTCGATGACAAACCGTTTGAAGGCGGAAAAGCTGAAAACTATTCACTTGAAATTGGATCCGGCTCCTTTATTCCCGGATTTGAAGATCAGCTCATCGGCGCGAAAGTCGGAGCTGAAAAAGACGTGGTTGTAACCTTTCCGGAAGACTACCATGCTGAAGAATTAAAGGGCAAGGAAGCGACGTTTAAAGTAAAGGTTCATGAAATTAAACAGAAACAGCTTCCTGAACTCGATGATGAATTCGCCAAGGACGTTGATGACGATGTTGAAACGTTCGCTGAATTACAAGAAAAAATCAAGAATCATCAGAAAGAACATCGTGAAGCTGATGCTGAAAACAGCAAGCGCGACGGCGTTGTGCAGCAAGCAGCCGCAAATGCAGACATTGACGTTCCTGAAGTGATGATCACGAATGAACAGGACAATATGGTGAAAGAATTTGAACAGCGTCTTAAAGGACAAGGCATGACTCTGGAAATGTATTCTTCACTGACAGGTACCGACGAAAAAGCGTTGCGCGATCAGATGAAGGAAGATGCTGAAAAACGCGTGCGTGCAAATCTGACACTTGAAGCGATTGCTAAAGCTGAATCCATTGAAGCTTCTGACGAAGAAGTTGAAGAAGAACTGAAAAAAATGGCGGATCAGTACAAGATCGGTGCAGATCAAATCAAAGCTGCAATGGGCGGAACTGACTTCATTAAAGGTGATTTGAAACTGCGCAAAGCTGTTGATTTTCTTGTGGAAAACAGCAAGCCAAAAGCTGCCGAAGCTAAATAAAGTGTGACATACATGAACTTTTTTGGCGGACGGTCTCGTCTGCCAATTATTTATATCTAAAGAAAGCGAAGAAAAATAAATAATTTTTCTTTGCAATACATAGTGTACTCAGTAAGGCATATAGCTTATCGGGAGCATGTATTTATGTTACAATGCCTACATAGTTAGTTGCCGAGTAGAACATCCGCTGCTGATCCAGAAATATCCGTTCTTATGCTTGGCTTCATCAATAACGATCAGTCTATGATGTTACAATGCCGGCAAATCATTTCCATTTATGCAGGTATTTTGTGATAAAATGCAGCATGGTTTTCCAGATGCAAAGCTTTCCAAGCCTCGTTCGATTTACGAGAAAAGGGGAAGGCTAAAAAATGCAGCGAATGCATGGGATGAACAAGAGTCAATACAAAAATTGACCAAGATTTCGCTCTTCTGAAACGTTGATAAGGAAAGCAGAACAGGGGTGAAAAAATGTTTAAATTCAATGAAGAAAAAGGACAGTTAAAATGCTCATTTTGCGGTAAAACCCAGGATCAGGTGCGTAAACTTGTAGCCGGACCGGGCGTTTACATTTGTGATGAGTGTATTGAGTTATGTACGGAAATTGTAGAAGAAGAATTAGGCACCGATGAAGAAATCGAATTTAAAGATATCCCGAAGCCACAGGAAATTTGCTCGATCCTGGAAGATTATGTTATTGGGCAAAAGGATGCAAAAAAGAGCCTGTCCGTGGCTGTATATAATCACTATAAGCGGATTAACAGCAAACAAAAGCCGGATGATGTTGAGCTTTCCAAGAGCAACATTATGATGATTGGGCCGACTGGTAGTGGTAAAACCCTGCTTGCTCAAACGCTGGCACGAATCTTGAATGTTCCGTTTGCTATTGCTGACGCTACCTCGCTTACTGAAGCCGGTTATGTTGGCGAAGATGTTGAGAACATTTTGCTCAAGCTGATTCAGGCGGCTGATTATGATGTTGAAAAGGCCGAAAAAGGGATTATCTATATTGATGAAATTGATAAGATTGCCCGCAAGTCGGAAAATCCGTCAATTACACGTGATGTATCTGGAGAAGGCGTGCAGCAGGCATTGCTGAAAATCCTTGAAGGAACGGTAGCAAGCGTGCCGCCACAGGGTGGACGCAAGCACCCACATCAGGAATTTATTCAAATTGATACGACCAATATTCTGTTCATCTGCGGCGGTGCCTTCGACGGGATTGAACAAATCATTAAACGTCGATTGGGCAAAAAGGTTATTGGCTTTGGTGCTGGCAGCAAAACACAGGACATGCATCGTGACGATGCACTGAAAAATGTCCTTCCCGAAGATTTGCTGAAATTTGGTTTAATTCCGGAATTTATCGGTCGTCTTCCGGTCATCAGCACGCTGAAACAATTGGATGAACATGCACTCGTTGAAATTCTGACAAAACCGAAGAACGCGCTCGTTAAGCAATACAAGAAACTGCTTGAACTTGACGACGTTGATCTTGAATTCGACGAAGAAGCGCTCGAAGCCATTGCGAAACTTGCGATCGAACGGAAAACCGGCGCCCGTGGGCTGCGTTCGATTATTGAAGGCATGATGCTTGATGTGATGTATGAATTGCCGTCCCGCGAAGATATTGATAAATGTATCATTACAAGGGAAACGGTTGAAGGCAAGGCACGTCCAACCCTAATTCTCGACGACGGAACCGAAGTCAGTGTTGAAAAGCCAAAAGAAAGTGCATAAGCTTTCGCTTTTTAGAAGAAACGTCTCCATCCGGGGACGTTTTTTTTATCCCGTCTTCAAGCCAATAGACCCGTGTCTTAACCGAGAATCAAAGTGGAACTTTCGCTAATTTAAAGGAACTTTCGCTAAGTGCGCATACGTCCTGTATGCAACGCGAAAGTCATCACATCCTGTGAAAGTACGTCCTGTATGCAACGCGAAAGCCGCCGCATCCTGCGGAAGTAAGGACCGGGTGCTTTTTGCCTGGTTTTTCTTACAGATAGATCACGCAAAACCCGGTTTTTTGCCTAGCTTTTTCAGGTTTGGTGTTTAACTCACTTTTTGATTGGAAATAATGGCCTTTAGAAGCAGAGCCACGAAAACAGGAGCCTGAATGTGTGGCCGCAATGGGAGGCAGAGCGAATGAGTTGGATGATCTTGCTTATTTTCACACAGATTTTTTTCGGTGTGATCATTGGTCTGTATTTTTTCAGTCTGCTGCGCAATCAGCGGGTTCAGAAAATATCTATAGATAAGGAATCAAAGAAAGAAATGGCTGAATTAAACCGAATGCGGAGCAGAGCGTTGTCCGAGCCGCTTTCCGAACGAATTCGGCCAAGAGGCTTGGACGATGTGGTGGGGCAGCAGGATGGGATCGTCGCACTTCGCGCAGCGCTTTGCGGAAAAAACCCGCAACATGTGCTCATCTATGGACCGCCAGGGGTTGGAAAAACAGCAGCAGCACGGCTTATTCTTGAAGAGGCAAAACGCAATTCGGAGTCTCCTTTTAGGCCTTCTGCACCATTCGTTGAGCTGGACGGAGCAACCGCACGTTTTGACGAGCGAGGCATTGCCGACCCGCTGATTGGATCGGTTCATGATCCGATTTATCAAGGCGCAGGTGCCATGGGACAGGCAGGAATTCCGCAACCTAAGGAAGGTGCGGTCACCAAAGCGCATGGTGGCGTATTGTTTATTGATGAGATTGGCGAGCTGCATCCGATTCAATTGAATAAATTGTTGAAAGTGTTGGAAGACCGCAAAGTGTTTTTGGAAAGTGCCTATTATAACGAAGAGAATCATCAGATTCCTGCATACATTCATGACATCTTTAAAAATGGGCTACCTGCTGATTTTCGCCTAATCGGTGCGACAACACGACGCCCTGAAGAGATTCCGCCTGCGATTCGTTCGCGTTGTCTGGAAATTTTCTTCAATGAATTGACACGCAGCGATCTTAAAAAAATTGCCAAACGAGCCGCGCACAAATTAAACCTGAATATTTCCGATGAGTGTTTGACAAAAATTGCTGAATATGCGAAAAGTGGACGTGAAGCCGTAAACATCATGCAGATTGCCGCAGGTGCTGCATCAGAGAAAAAGGAAAAAAATGCAGCGATTCATATGGATGAAATTGAGTGGGTCATACGTTCCAGCAGATTGGTGCCGAAACCAAATCGTAAGGTCCCGGCCGCTCCTGAAATTGGATTGGTCAATGGTCTTGCCGTTTATGGACCGGGGCTTGGCACGTTGATGGAAGTGGAAGCGTCTGCCGTGAAGAGCCGTCATGAAGGCAGCCTGATGATTACGGGGATTGCTGAAGAAGAATCGATGGGCAACTCATCGCGAACGATCACACGAAAGAGTATGGCACGCGCATCCGTGGAAAATGTATTGACTGTACTGAACCGAATGGGTCTGGCCGCATACCGCTACCATATACATGTGAACTTCCCTGGAGGAGCACTAGTTGACGGACCGTCAGCCGGAATTTCCATGGCTGTAGCGATCAGCTCGGCAATTATGCGCCGAAAAGTGTATCCAGACATTGCGATGACTGGGGAACTGGGGCTCCACGGTCAAGTCAAACCAATTGGCGGTGTGATGGCAAAGGTAGAAGCAGCAGTTGAAGCAGGCGCGAAACGGATCATAATTCCTACTGAGAATATGCAGGAGACGCTTAAGCATTTTGATCAGGCAGAAATCATTCCGGTTGAAGCGTTGCATCAAGTTCTGGAACTGTGTCTGTGCCCTGCAGAAGCGGATGAAGGTACCGGACAGCTTAGAGCAGGTTCCGAACTCTCGTTTAATCGTTCTCTATCTGCCCGACCAGCAAATGCAACGATTGAAAAACAAGGATAAAGGGTTCATCGGATTCCGGCTGCTGTATCAATCAGCACCCGGAATTTTTTTTTCGACAAAGCGAGTAAATACTTCAAGGTGTAACAAACCACGCAGAGACGTGCTTCCCGGATTCGCATGGTTATGCCCTGTTGATGTGCGTGCTTGGAGCGTTGTAAAAAGATCAGAGAAGCCGTAAGCCTGACGCTGATTGGACAGTATCGCGTCAGTTAAGATAGAATGTGTATACATGAGCAGATGCCGTACTTGCGCATAGCGAGTCAATCTGAGGAGAGAGATGAACATGAAAATAAAACAAGCAGACTATGTGATCAGTGCCGTTGGTCCGGCGCAATACCCAACGGAAGGTTTTCCGGAGATTGCGCTTTCCGGCCGATCAAATGTTGGAAAATCGTCCTTTATCAATACAATGCTCAATCGTCGCAATCTTGTGCGTATCTCTGAGAAACCAGGCAAAACGCAGAAATTGAACTACTTTATTGTTAATGGATCGTTTTATTTTGTGGATGTACCTGGATATGGGTATGCAAAGGTATCGAAAAAAGATAGAGAAGCCTGGGGACGAATGCTCGAAAAATACTTTGCCGAGCGTCAGGAGCTCAGTGCCGTCGTCCACTTAGTCGACCTACGCCATCCGCCGTCCAAGCAAGATATTCAGATGCACGAATTTCTTACTTATTACGGGCATCCGGTCATAACGATTGCGACCAAAACGGACAAGATTCCAAAGAGCAAATTTCAGAAGCACAAACAAATCATTCGTCGCGATTTAGGGCTTAAACCAGACGATCCTCTCATTCTTTTCTCATCATTTAATGGAATGGGGAAGGAAGAGGCATGGCGTGCGATTGAATCCTTTTTGAACTAAAATAGATACGGAATAAGGCAAGCGGTGCGAACGAGTGAACAACCATTTGAATGATCAATTCGATTAAACCGGTTCCGCTTGCTTGGTAAGCGATACATACACATGTGAAGAACATGTGCGAGGGGGAGTCAGATAAGATGAATTTCAGTAAATCAATTGCGGCTTATGAAGAAGCAAAACCGTTAATGCCTGGCGGTGTCAGCAGCCCTGTCCGCTCTTTTCCATCTGTAGATCTCAGTCCTATTTTTATGGATCATGGGAAAGGGTCGAAGATCTATGATGTTGATGGAAATGAATATATTGACTATGTGTTAAGCTGGGGGCCGCTCATTCTTGGCCACGCTGATGAAAAAGTTGTCGCTTTTATTAAAGAAACGGCTGAAAAAGGGACAAGCTTCGGGGCGCCAACAGTGCTTGAGAGCAAATTGGCAAAGTTAGTTATTGAGCGTGTTCCATCAATTGAGAAGGTGCGGTTTGTCAATTCTGGAACAGAAGCGACCATGAGTGCGATCCGACTGGCACGTGGATACACCGGACGGGATAAAATTTTGAAGTTTGAAGGCAGCTATCATGGCAGTGCGGATTCACTCTTAATTAAAGCAGGTTCAGGAGTGGCGACACTTGGGCTTCCGGATAGTCCTGGTGTTCCGGCAGAACTTGCTGAGGATACCCTAACGGTGCCTTATAATGATGCGGAAAGGGTCGCTGAGATCTTCAAACAATATGGCCATGAAATTGCTTGCGTGATTGTTGAACCGGTTGCCGGCAACATGGGCGTTGTCCCACCAATTGATGGATTTCTGCAGTCTCTGCGGCAGATTACAAAAGAATATGGTGCGTTGTTGATCTTTGATGAAGTCATGACCGGATTCCGTGTTGCATACGATTGTGCCCAAGGTTATTTCGGGGTGACTCCGGATTTGACGACGCTTGGCAAAGTAATCGGTGGCGGGCTGCCGGTTGGTGCCTATGGGGGACGATTGGATATTATGAGCCAAGTAGCCCCTGAAGGCCCTGTGTATCAGGCAGGGACGCTATCTGGAAATCCGCTTGCGATGGCAGCCGGTTATATGACGCTGAGTCAGCTGACCCCTGAGGACTATCCGCAATTCCGTGAAAAAGCAGATCACTTGACCAAAGGGTATAAGAAAGCAGCGGAAAAATACGGCATTCCGCTTACCGTTAATCAGGCGGGTGCCATGATGGGGATCTTTTTTACAGATCAGCCGGTTATTAATTATCTGAGATCGAAATCATCGAATCTGGATCATTTTAAGACTTATTTTGCGCAGATGATCGAGCAAGGTGTGTCCTTGCCGCCATCGCAGTTTGAAGGGGTTTTCTTATCAACCAAACATTCAATGGAGGATATAGAGAAAACGATTCAAGCAGCAGAACATGCGTTTCAATTCATTGCAGAACATGAATAAGGACTAGATCGGAATGACAGGTTCCGATCTTTTTTCATAACCAAGAATGAAGCCATGTGTAGTGAGGCGCCCGCACATAAATAATTTTCACGATCTCGTGAAAGACTAACTTTGAGACTAAGATTGGTCCGAAGGTGGTCGGAAACGATGCATTTTGTACAAGTAGCTGTTGAACTGATTGTCGGGTTTGTCTCTTTGTTCCTAATGACGAAGATATTGGGAAAGGCAACATTGGCACAAGTCACTGCTTTCGATTTTATTTCAGCGATCGTACTTGGTGAATTAGTTGGAAACGCGCTTTACGATAAAGAGATTGGCATTGGATCGATTGTTTTCGCAGTTGCACTTTGGGGGTTGATGATCTACGCCGTTGAATGGTCCACCCAGAAGTTCCGTGGAACGAGGCAACTCTTTGAAGGGAAACCAACAATCGTTATTCGCAATGGGCATATGGATCGAGAAGCGATGAAAAAGGAAAAGCTGGACATCAATATGTTGCAAAATCTGCTTCGGCATAAAAATGTCTTTTCCATTCGTGAAGTTGCGTTTGCAATATTGGAAACGGACGGGTCCATCAGTGTAAAACAAAAGTCGCAATATGCGACGCCGACGATGGAGGACCTTCAGAAGCAGCAAAAACCGGTGTATTTGCCGATAACAATCATTGAAGACGGAGAAGTGGATTGGGACAATTTAAAAGAAGCCGGATTGAACGAAGAGTGGCTGCTAAAAAATCTTCGCAGGCATCATATTCGCAGCTACAAAGATGTCTTTTATTGCGAATGGAAAAAAGATGAAGGGGTGTTTATCGAGAAAATGAATGCCAATGAGAGAAGATGAGGTTGTCCAAAAGCCTAGGGCTGAGGGCAGCCTCTTTTTTGGCTTTTGCTGTTAATGAGGGAAGCGGCTTTAGCACATGCATGCGCGAGAATCGTGCGGAATAGCTTGTTGACCGGTGCCGAGAACAGCGTATAAATTCGTACACATCCCGCCCATTTCGCATAATTCATTTTTTGATGCATAGAACAGTATTAAGAATGGATGAGAGGGTGGAAGGAAGAATGTCTCAATCGTCGAATGATCGATTACAGTTTTCAATAAATGAATCGGTATGGCTCAGAGAAGATGCACCAGCTGAAGAAATACTATCAATGGCGCTGGAACCGGATATTACGGTTGAAGAGAACTGGAATGACGTGACCATCAAAGGTTTTCTTCGATTGACCGGAGAATATAAGCCTGCAGATGTGGAAAATGTTTCAGAACAACATACAGCACCGTTCCGCACCATAGATGAAATCATGGATACGGGTAATGGAACAGATAAGTTAGAACATCGTTTTCCAATTGATATCACCATTCCTTCGGATCGCGTCCCAAATCTGGAAGATTTATTCGTGGTTATTGATTCGTTCGACTATGAACTGTCCGAGCATCGCCATATCCAGCTGCAGGCCGATATCTCAATCACCGGTCTAGCCAACAAGCAGCCTGTGACAAATCGAACGGAAAAGCCAAAAGCGGCAGCTCCTGTCCAGAAGCCTAAAGCAAAGCCGGCAGAACCCGTTAAAGCGCCCGAGCCAGTGCAAAAGCCGGCGGCAAAAGCAGAGCCGGCGCAGAAGCCTGAAAAAAAAGTGGAAAAACCGGCGAAACTGGAAAAAAGTGCAGCGAAAAAAACGCCAACGAAAAAAGCTGCGGATCAAAAACCTGAGTCCAAAAAGGAACCGACCAAAAAAGCAGCTGCCAAGAAAGAAACCGTCAATCAAGGGACTGCAAAAAAAGCAGCTGCCAATAAGGATACGCAGCCGGCAAAAGCAGCGAAAAAGCCTGCAAAAAAAGCAGAAGCCTCGGCTTCAAAATCAAAGCGCGGATCAGATGATGTATTCCAAAGTGGCGGTGATTTGAGCGCAGACTTTGACGAAATGCCGACCGATCGTTTGAGCGATGAAGCGGCGGAAACCTTTCAGTACGATGCATTTCGAAAACCGGAGGATGACCCGAGCGATACCGGCACGCCGGCAATTGCCTTCAATCGAATGGATCCAGAAGCTCAAGAAACCCCGGAATCGGCGCGTTCAGAAGTTCCAGCATCAGCAGCGCCAGCAGCGCCGTCAGCACCTCCGCTTGGATCGGAACTGGCAACACCGCCGGAGGACGTGCAAGAAAAGCCGACGGTTACAGAAGGTGCCCAACAAAAAGATGCGCCTGAAGGTAAAGAGAAGGCAGCACCAGATCCAACGAGCCTTTATTTAACGAAAGTACTTGCTGGTGATGAGGAAGAACAAAAGACGCGTATGAAAATTTGCATTGTGCAAGCGGGTGATTCAATTGAAACGATTTCTGAGCGCTATCACGTACCAGTAACCTCGCTTTTGCGCAAAAATGCGCGAACAACTGGAGACATTGAACCAGGTGAACTTCTTTATATTCCCAAGAGCTCAAAGGCTGTAAAAGATGAATCCTGATCTAGCGGCTGTTCTGTCCGCGCTTCAGGCGAATTATGGATTTCGACAGGTGAACGTTGCGCGTGAGCAGCCATTGCTTATTGATACGGAACGCGGGATTAAGAAAATTCGACGATGGACAGATGAAGCCTTGCTTCACTTACATTTAAAGTGGCGGAACCACGTAAAGAATGAACGTTTTTTTGTTGATCGGATGTATGTGACTCGGGCGGGGCTTCCATCGGTACGGCTCGGAAATTATTCAATGACGTGTCACGACGCGCCAAGGGAGCTGCTTGCACTGAACAATAATGAACAGCAATGGGCCGCCTTTTTAACTGATCTTAGCCGAACGAGCCGCAACTCGCCCATCAACGAATCGATGACAGAAATGCAGATCCAAGTTCATTCACTTTTTGAACAAGCAAAACAGATGCGTGTGGATCCGGAGATTTGGGCTATTGTTTCTGCTTGCTACTCGTCCGCATGTACGCGGGCTGCAGAGGCAGACCGTTTGCGTGAGCTGCATCAATACAGGCGGTCCGCTTTTTTATTGCCTGCAGATTTTTCACGTGAGTCGTGTAAGGCGCTCTTTGATACACTGTTCTTTGAACTTGGGCAATCCGAACCATCGGATGGATGCGGCGTTTTAGCGCGCTTTGTCTTAACCGAGGCTTTGCAGGCGCAGCGCGGGCAATCAATAGGTAAGCTGCTTCAAGAATTGGCGTTAAAGGGCTTCCTTGATCGGGAAAATGCGGATTTGATGCTTGCCGAATGGGTTGCTCCAGACGAGTGGATCGGTCTCTTGCAAGCGAGTTTGCAGGGCGATGTACCGGCGGATCGATCGTCAGAGGTATTCAAGTGCGTCTGGGATCAGAAAATTGAGTTGATCCGTTTATTGAAGAACATTGGCGTACAATCGGGGATGGCAGGCGGAGGTGCACCAAATGGATCAGAAGGACAGCAGCTGGATCAATCGAATACTCTTTTACTATGACCTTGTTCCGATCAGCCTTGCCGCCGAGGGCGGCCTAACCCGAGTTGATACGTATTTTGGACGCTTTGCTTTGAAACGAAAAGTTTTAAATGACCGGCAAGTTCGTGCACTTCAGACGGTTTACGCGCTAGCACGGCGACTGGTGATTGATGCGGTTTGTCCGCTTCCGACGAAATACGGCGATCTGATCATTCGTGACCAAGCGACCAGCTATTATTTAATGCCTTGGTTTCAGGAAACCGTTGATGCATCGAACCTCCCGGAACGTTATCGCCATCTCTTTCATAAAGCGGCACAACTGCATCGTCAGACGATGGAAAAAAAGCAAGAGTGCGCCACGCTTTACCAAGGGATGGTACGGGTACTCGGTCAGCGGCAAATGATTTGGGAACATTTTCTCTATACTGCCGAGCATCATGTTTACCCGTCGCCGTTCGAGCAGACTGTCCTTCAAAGTGCGTTTATTTATCTTGAAAACATGCAGCGTGCACGTGACTTTTTCAGTCGTGATAAAGATGAAGAAGGAAAAAGTAAAAAAATGCGTCGTGCGCTCTGTCACGGACGCCTTACTCCACTCCATCTATTGATTGAAAATGAACGCAGCTGTCTGACCAACTTTGAAAACAGCGAAGACGGCTTTTTCATTGTGGAAACGGCTGCTTTATTTGAGCAGGCAGCGGTAATGCTTGAGCGCAAGCAATCGGATTGGCGTACTTTTTATCAATCGTATCAATCGGCTTGTCCGTTAGATGAAGAAGAACAGGGTTTTTTGCAGCACTTTCTTTTGTTTCCCAGTGCTCACGCCGATTTGCTTATTCGTTACAGTCAATCGGAGACGGCCGATGAGCAATGGTTTGTAAGCCGATGGACCCGTCTTTGTGAGACGCATCAATTCATGTATACAGCAATCACAAAAATGATGAAAGAAGAGCAAAAGAGGAAAGATGAGCTGCGTAAACAAAAAGAAGCGGAAGAAAAGCAAGAGGCTGACGGTTAATTCGAATCGGTTACAGCCAATGTTTTAAAAACCCGATATAAATAAAAAAGAGAAGGGCGGTCAGCATGACATCCAAAGTGGTCGGCAGAAAGATCGTACGGATAAGCTGAAACAATGCAAGCGGAAGTACGATCACGCCTAAGCCTTCCCGGCATTTTTTAAAAAAAGGTTGCAAACGATTTTTCTTGAACACGCAAATCACTCCCATTGTTTCCATGACCATTCTCTTGGCTATACTATAGTCTATGAGCGGTGTATGCTTCATGTGCGGCAATTTTTTATAAGCAAACATTGACGAAGCAAACCGTATGTATATATAATAAGTACAAAACACATCTACGATCTGTGTTAAAGTGAAAATGCTGAGACAGGGAGAAGTACATTTCTTTAAGCTAGAAGAGACGAAACAAGTCTCTGTAAGAGAGAGAAGCCGGTGCGCTGAGAGACTTCTTTAGCCTGCGGAAATGGAAGTAGCCCTTGAGCAGTCTTTCTGAACGGTCGAATCGGCCTATTAGGAAGGTTCCGGGAATCCGTTATCGAATGAATGAGGCGCGTTTTTACGCGTAAATAGAGGTGGTACCACGGAGCTTTCTTCGTCCTTGTGACGGAGAGAGCTCTTTTTGCGTTTCAACACCTCATCCAAAATGGTTCAGATTATAGGTTAGAAAAAGGAGCGGTCAAGATGGAAAAAGAGTTGGCGACAAAGTACGATCCGAGCCAGACCGAAGAAAAGTGGTATAAAACCTGGCTGGAGAAGGATTATTTTAAAGCGGAGGGCGATCCGGAAAAGAAACCGTACTCGATCGTTATTCCGCCTCCAAATGTTACCGGAAAACTTCACTTGGGGCATGCTTGGGATACAACGATGCAGGATCTTTTGATCCGTTTCAAACGGATGCAGGGCTACGATGCCCTTTATTTGCCAGGCATGGATCATGCCGGCATTGCCACGCAGGCTAAGGTTGATGCGAAACTGCGTGCGGAAGGCAAGTCCCGTTATGATCTTGGGCGTGAAAAATTTCTAGAAGTTGCTTGGGACTGGAAAAAAGAATATGCGTCCTTCATCAGGAAACAATGGGCGAAGCTAGGGTTATCACTGGATTATTCAAGAGAACGGTTTACGCTTGACGAAGGCCTTTCCAAAGCCGTACGCAAGGTATTTGTCAGTCTCTATAACAAAGGATTAATTTACCGCGGCGCTTACATTATCAACTGGGATCCGGCTGCACGTACCGCGCTTTCTGATATAGAAGTTATTTATAAAGAAATTCCCGGTCATCTGTGGCATGTCAATTATTCACTTGCAGACGGTTCCGGATCCATCCAAATTGCGACGACGCGTCCGGAAACGATGCTCGGCGATACGGCGATTGCTGTTCATCCCGATGATGAACGCTATAAAGCGATCGTCGGCAAAAAGGCAGTTGTTCCGCTGATTGGACGAGAAATTCCGATTGTTGCCGACAGCTATGTTGATCAGTCGTTCGGAACAGGAGCGGTGAAAATTACTCCGGCGCATGACCCGAATGACTTTGAAGTCGGCAACCGACACCATTTGCCGCGTATCCTTGTCATTGATGAGACCGGGAAAATGAATGAAAATGCCGGCAAGTATCAAGGATTGGATCGCGAAGAATGCCGCAAGCAGATCGTTAAGGATCTGGAAACCTCCGGCGAACTTGCTTACGTCGAAGAACACGCGCATGCGGTCGGTCATTCGGAACGTACCGGTGTTGTTGTTGAGCCAATTTTGTCGACCCAATGGTTCGTCAAAATGAAGCCGCTCGCGGAAGCATCGCTGAACATGCAGGAAACGGATGATCGCGTGAACTTCGTCCCTGAACGGTTTGAAGGCACCTATCGCCGCTGGATGGAAAATATTCGCGACTGGTGCATTTCTCGCCAGCTTTGGTGGGGTCACCGCGTCCCGGCTTGGTATCACAAACAGACCGGCGAAGTTTATGTTGGCATGGAAGCGCCAAAGGACAGTGAAAACTGGAAACAGGATGAAGATGTTTTGGACACCTGGTTCAGTTCAGCACTGTGGCCGTTCTCAACGATGGGCTGGCCGGATGAAGATGCTTCAGATTTCAAACGCTACTTCCCGACCAATGCGCTCGTTACCGGATACGACATTATCTTTTTCTGGGTCGCACGGATGATGTTCCAATCCACAGAATTTACTGGAAAAAGTCCATTCAAAGACGTACTGATTCACGGTCTTGTCCGAGATGAACAAGGACGGAAGATGAGTAAATCGCTTGGAAATGGAATCGATCCGATGGATGTTATTGCTAAATATGGTGCTGATGCGCTCCGCTATACGCTTGCTACCGGAACAACGCCGGGGCAGGATCTGACCTTCCAATGGTCAAAGGTGGAAGCAAATTGGAACTTTGCCAATAAGATCTGGAATGCCTCACGGTTTGTGATCATGAACCTCGAAGGCTTCACGTTCAGCGATATCGATTTGTCCGGCAAGAAGTCGGTTGCCGATCGTTGGATACTGCAGCGCTTGAATGCGACAATCGAAAAAGTGACGGCACTTTATGAGACCTATGACTTTGGCGAAGCCGGCCACTACCTGTATCAATTCATCTGGGATGACTTCTGCGATTGGTACATCGAGATGGCGAAACTGCCACTATACGGGGAAGATGAAGCGGCAAAAGCAACAACCAAATCGGTACTCACTAATGTGCTTGATAAAATTTTGAAATTGCTGCACCCGATTATGCCGTTCATCACTGAAGAAATCTGGCAGCACATTCCGCATGAAGGCGAAACGATCATGCACAGCGACTGGCCGACCGTTAACGCGCAATGGAATGATGCAGAGGCAGAACAAGAAATGACCGCACTGCAAAATGTGATTCGTTCTGTGCGCAACATCCGTTCGGAAATGAATGTCGCACCGAAAAAACCGGTTGAACTGCTCATTAAAACGAAATCAGAACAAGAAACAACAATTTTTGAAGCAAATAAAGATTATATTGAACGTTTCTGTAATCCGGAAACGCTGGCGATTGGCACGGACATTCAGGCTCCGGAAAAAGCCGTATCTGCAGTCATTTCCGGCGCAGACATTTATCTTCCGTTGTCCGGTTTGATTAATGTTGATGATGAAATCAGCCGATTGAAGAAGGAACTTGAAAAAATGAATGCCGAGGTCGAACGGACCAAGAAAAAATTAAGCAATCCAAGATTCGTTGACAAAGCGCCGGAGCAAGTAGTGAACAAAGAACGTGAAAAACAAGCGGATTATATCGAAAAACGGGATAAATTAGACGCACGAATTGCTGAATTACAAGCGTGATTCGACTAAAATAGAAGATACAGTCATGGTTGATGACGGTGGCGGGATGTATCCCCCACCGTTTTCACATGGGGAACAAAAGTGATGCGGAGGACGCGGCAATGTTTGAAACAATTGATGAAACACTGAACTGGATTCACGGGCTGATCCCGCATGGAATCAAACCCGGTACGAAGCGAATGGAATGGATGCTGGCTGAATTAGGCAATCCGCAGCAAAAGATTCGTGCGGTTCACGTCGGCGGAACGAATGGAAAAGGATCGACGGTATGCTATTTATGGCATATTTACCAAGCTTCAGGCATGACGGTCGGCACGTTTATTTCACCATACATTACTTCCTTTAATGAGCGGATCATGGTGAATGGCAAACCAATCCGTGATCAAGATCTGATTAAGGCGGCGAATCTTGTCTATCCGCTGACGCTTGCTGTAGATCGAGAGACCGATCTCGGCCTTCCGACTGAATTTGAAGTTGTGACGATGCTTAGCTTTGTTTATTTTGCCATGATTCATCCTTGTGATCTGGTGATCTATGAAGTCGGTCTTGGTGGACGGCTGGATTCAACCAATGTCATTCATCCGCTCGTCAGCGTGATTACCAATGTTGCAATGGATCATATGAAGCAGCTCGGCAATACCATTAAACAGATTGCTTTTGAAAAAGCCGGAATCATCAAGGAAGCTACAGCTATTGTTACGACTGCCGAACATCCGGATGCCCAGGCTGTAATTCGTGATAAAGCTAGAGAAAAAAATGCTGAATTGTATCTCCTCAATACTGCGTTTTCCTATGATTCGCTCGGACATGATGAAGACGGCGAGCATTTTAATTTTACTGCCGACAAGCTTCATCTAAATGATCTTGTTCTCCACATGCGAGGGGAACATCAGCTGAAAAATGCCTCGGCTGCCCTGATGGCTGTCCAACATTTGGCGGAATGCTGCGGGCTTCCCATCACCGAGGCGGCTATTCGTGAGGGGCTTCTGAAGGCGGCTTGGCCGGGGCGTTTTGAACGGATGAAGCATGATCCACTCGTTATTATTGATGGTGCACATAATGTTCAGGGAACTGAAGCGCTTGTCCGCACCTTGACCAGATATTATGAAGGGCGAACGATTCATCTGCTTTATGCGGCACTGAAAGATAAACAATATGAACAAATGATTCATTTAATTGAATCGGCGGTGCATGATGTGACGTTTACCTCCTTCGATTACCCGCGCGCAGCAAGCAGTGATCTGCTCTATGCCGCGGGGCATCATCGAATCAAGAAAAAAGATCCGGACTGGATGCATGCTCTGAATGACATGATTGCTAAAACGAAAGCCGGCGAAATGGTGCTGGTGTGCGGGTCGCTCTACTTTATTTCTGCGGTTCGCCATGCCCTGCGTGATGGGAAGTCAAATGAAATGCGACCGTAATTTTAACTACAAAAACAGAAGGGCAAAAGAAGTTGAAGGGGCAAAAAAAAGCCTTTTCAACTTCTTTTTATTTTGCTACAATTACAATTAGTCAAATTGTAATAGGAAAATAGATAATTGTAAAAATTGGATTGTAATCGCACAGGATAAAAAGGGGGAAGTGCGATTGACATTACTGAAGCAAAGGGCAGTGATCATTTTTTGGCTCATGTCGATGGCAGGGCTTCTTCCGCTAATCTACGTCCTTGATCCACCAAGAAACATCACTTTTTCTTCCTTATTCACTGTAAGCATTGTCTTTATTCTCACCGCAATTTTCAGTTTTAAAGTTAAAGGGACCGATATTATTGTCCTTCAGGGAATCGGACTAGCTACCTTTCTAATATTCGGACTATTCATTGAAACGTTATTGACGCAACTGTGCATTATCACCTATTTGCTTTTTCAGCGGGTCGGGAAGTCGGATTTTTATCGGATACCGGTCAACTTGACCATGTTTTTGTTCGTTTCCATTTCTTCCGGATGTGCTTATTACGCACTAGGCGGCCAAGCAGTGACGGGAGCCCGCAATGTTTTGGCGTTGCATTTATGGCCGATTATAGCTTTCTATATTGCTGCCTATCTATCCAACAGCCTTCTTTTACTTGTCATTCGACGCGGGCTGCTCAATCAGCAAGTTGTTCTGAAACTATTCGACCGTGATTCTGCTTGGGAACTGGTGATTACGGCTTTAATGTTGCCGCTTGGTATAGCCTTCTATCTCATGTATACAACCAGGGGATGGGAAGGTATGATGATGATTGCGATTCCAATGGTCACGTTGTCAGTTATTATGAGACAAATCAACAACAGCCAGGAATTAGTCCATTTTCTTCAAAACGTGAATCATCTTGGTCAGCAGCTCACGGAAGAATTGTCCGTGAACCGTGTATTTGACCACTTGTTTGCTCAAATGCCCGCGATGATGACAACAGCGGATTATCTTTATGTTGTCCTGTACACGGAACCGGAGCACCCAAAGCTTGTCCGTCTCTATCGCAAAAATCAGGAAAGTGACTTTGTGCCCTTTCAGCAAGAAGCCGATATCAGTATGAATGTATATCAAGAAGCGAAAACGGTCACTGAAAGTGGAGAGGTGTGTGCAAAGTATCCGTTTCTCGACGCGGTGTCAAAAGGACAAGCGCGATCTTATTTGTCGGTGCCGATGATGCATCGTGGACAAGTCATCGGTGTTTTGACAATCGCTTCACATATCAACAGAGCCTTTACAAAAGCAAATAAAATCGGAATTGAAATTGTTGCCGATTTTCTTGCAATAGGGCTTGAGAATGCGAAGAATTTTGAAATTCGAAAAAAGGAAAGCGAGCATTGCCCGCTGACTGATTTGTTTAATTATCGCTACATGATGAAAATGATCCATCAAATGGTTCATGATCCTTCGCTAGAGGTTTTTTCAATTGTTATGATTGATATTGATAACTTTAAACGAATTAATGATCGGTTCGGGCATCAAAACGGCAATGCGATCTTAATTGGTGTCGCGAATCGATTGCGGAAAACGATTGGAGAACGTGGAATTGCTGTACGGTACGGCGGTGAAGAGTTTACCGTACTGCTTCCTGAAATCGATTCTGGCCAATGCTTTTCAATTGCTGAATTGATTCGCCGCGCGGTTGCAACGGAACCCTTCATGATTTTCAATGAAGAAGACAACCGCTACGACAAAATTCATGTGACGATCAGCCTTGGCACGGCAACGGCGCCTGTAGACGGCACGGATCCGTCTGAATTGATCTATAACGCGGATCACGCAATGTATAAAGGAGCAAAGCAGCAAGGAAAGAATCGAGTCGCTCGCTACTTTTGACCAATCGATGCTGTGCTGAAAATAGTCGAGAAAAAGAGAGAAATTTTTTGCGGATGAGACGACAAATGTCTCGTTCTTTTTTATGTCCGCTGTGCTAAGCTAGTCGGAAGCAGAGCTTTGTTTGGACAAAGGGGGATACCTGTGACCGCTAGGAATAATAAAACGCCCCAAGTGACGGTATCGTTTAATGGAGAAAAACATGCCTTGGAAGAGTGGACAAGAAAAGAAACAGCCGCAGATCAGGATAAGTCGCTGGACTGGATCGGCGCTTTCTCCGATGAGAACGATGAACTTCAGCAGCAACCCAAAAAAATAAGTACCGATTCAAATGCTTTTACGGAAAAAAAGCAGCCACCAGCAAAAAACAAATGGCAATCGGCGCACAAGAAACCGATGACGAAACTGCGTATGATCCGTTTCATCGGCTTACCGGCAGCGGCAGCGCTTGTCGTCGGATTGGTGATTGGCATGTCTCTTTTAATGGTGCTAAACGAACAAACGCCAAAAGAGAAGAACACATGGGCGAGCGGCGCGCAATCCAATCAGCAGACCGGCACCTCGACGATTGCCAGTAGCGATTTAAATTTATCACTCTATCTCATTCAGGCGGGTTTGTTTGGCTCGCCGGCTAAGGCGAAGCAGATTGCATCTCAGCTGAACGCACCTGCAGTTGTGATGCCTGTAACGGGAGGCAACGCCATTTTTGTTGGCGCAGCACAAAACGAAAAAGAAGCGGACCAAATGATTAAAGCGTTTGAAGGGAACGGCATGGATGTGTTTAAAAAGAAAATGACGCTGCAAGCGGCTGCTGCAGCAGCAAAAGATCAAAATAAAGCGAAGACGGCACGTGCGGCAAAGAAAATGATTCAGCAATATCTCGCCTTATCGGCGCAGCCTAACCGAATCGCAGCTTCTGGCCAGAATGTACTGCAAACCGTGGACAAGCTCTATAAATCCGTATCAGGCTTAAAATCAGATCGTGCTACTAAACAAGTGATGGATGATCTTAAACAAACGCGTGCAGCAGCAGCCCAATTGACCACAGATTCGTCCACACAACAGGCGGCTGCATTTCACAAGTGCCTGCTTGAGTCGATCGCACATTATAACGCGTTGATCCATTCTTAAAGAAACCGGATGTTTCATTAAGAATGTGTGGCGCCTGCAGAGAACAAAGCGCACAACGTATTGAAGTACAACAGATAAGAGGCGGCTTTGCTGCTAATACTGTGATGAGCGGTATGGCTTTAATCAGGCCGTTCTATGCCCGTAATCAAAGGCTTCTACGAGGCATCGATGTTGCGCGCGTAACAGAACGATTACAAAAAGATTATTATTGCTTATTTTTGCGTTTTTGTGACATAAACGGATGATTCGCGTCGAAAATAATGGGCGACTGTCCTAGAAAATAGACCATTTTTGTCATTTTTCATTCTGCAGAAAATCCTGAAACACGCTATGCTTGGCTTAAGGGATCTTCAACGTGCAGAATGGGGGAATGGTTTATGGTGAAGAATATAATGATGAAAGATGTACCAAATGGTGATCGTCCTCGAGAACGGTTGATTCGCGAAGGCGCTCCTGTTTTGTCAAATCAAGAGCTGCTTGCCATCCTCCTGCAGTCAGGGACAAGAAATCAGTCTGTAATGCAGCTTGCCGGCCGATTGGTCAGTCAATTTAACGATCTTGAACAATTGCGGGAAGCGAGCATCGAAGAATTGAAGCAAGTTAAAGGGATTGGCGCAGCAAAGGCGGTTCTTTTATTAGCCGTTTTTGAAATTGGTCGGCGTATGAGTCGAAAGGCTCACGATGCCAGGTACGCGATTCGTTCTCCCGAAGATGGCGCCGACTATGTGATGGAGGAAATGCGCACATTAAAACAGGAGCACTTTGTGGCATTATTCTTGAATACCAAGAACCAAGTGCTGCATAAGTGCACCATTTTTGTTGGTAGTCTCAACGCCTCTATCGTTCACCCACGTGAAGTGTTCAAAGAAGCAGTACGGCACTCGGCTGCTTCGATCATCTGCTTTCACAATCATCCAAGCGGCGACCCAACGCCCAGCAAGGAGGACATTGATGTAACCAGACGCTTAGCCTCTTGCGGAAAAATGCTTGGTGTGGACGTCCTGGATCATATCGTCATTGGGGACCGGCGATTTGTTAGTTTGAAACAGAAGGGGCTAATGTAAAATGAAAAGCGCATGATTCCAAACATTTCATTTCTAGCCCCCCTATAAATTCAAGATCAATTAAGATATAATTAAATGCATGAGTTTTTGCAATCGAAGGGAGATTACATAGATGTTTGGCGGATTTTCTAAAGATATGGGTATTGACCTTGGGACGGCGAACACGTTAGTGTACGTTAAGGGGAAAGGTGTTGTCGTCAGAGAACCATCGGTCGTCGCCTTACACACAGACAATGGTGTGATTGAAGCAGTCGGAACGCCGGCAAAGAACATGATCGGCCGCACACCGGGAAATATTGTTGCAGTTCGTCCGATGAAAAATGGTGTGATTGCCGATTTCGAGACAACCGCGACAATGATGAAATATTTTATTAATCAAGCACAGAAACAACGCTCCGTTTTTTCACGCAAGCCAAATGTGATGGTTTGTGTCCCATCGGGAATTACAGCCGTTGAAAAACGGGCCGTAGAGGATGCGACAAAACAAGCGGGTGCGCGTGAAGCATATACGATTGAAGAGCCCTTTGCAGCAGCAGTTGGTGCCGATTTGCCGGTTTGGGAACCAACCGGAAGCATGGTGGTAGATATTGGCGGAGGTACAACGGAAGTTGCCATCATATCACTTGGCGGGATCGTGACCAGCCAATCCATTCGTATCGCCGGTGATGATATGGACGAAGCGATCATTCAGTATGTGAAGAAAACCTATAACCTCATGATCGGGGAACGCTCCGCTGAAGCCTTGAAGCTTGAAATCGGATCTGCAGGCGATTCCGAAGAAATAGAAAAAAGTAAAATGGAAGTACGCGGCCGCGACTTGCTAACCGGTCTTCCGAAGACCATTGAAGTATCTGGAAAAGAGATCGCCGAAGCATTGCGCGATTCGGTCAATCAAATTATCGAAGCAGTCAAAGTGACACTTGAGAAGACCCCGCCTGAACTTGCTGCCGATATTATGGATCGCGGAATTGTTCTTACCGGAGGCGGAGCATTGCTGAATAACTTGGATCATGTTCTGAGTGATGAGACAAAGATGCCGGTAATTGTTGCAGAAAACCCGCTTGATTGTGTTGCAATCGGTACAGGACGTTCGCTTGAAAACTTGCCGTTAATTCGCTCCAAGGCGAACTCAATCTCATTAGCAAACAAATAATCTTTCAGCGCTAAAACGTGTGAACAGCTAAGCAGGTGTCTGTATGCCTTCATTTTTTTCAAACAAAAAATTAATCATCTTATTGACCAGCCTCATTGTCTTGATCGCACTGATCAGCTATTCCCTAAAGCAGGGGACACGTGCGAATTGGGCGGAACAATTTGTTCAGGATGTTGTCGGCGGTTTTCAATATGTGATCAATGTACCCGCTCGCTATGCAGCGGGTTTCTTTCAGAATGTGAACGATATTGAAAATGCTTATAAAGAAAATAAGCGGCTAAAAGAAAATCTGGCAAACTATGCCAGTGTTGAACAGGAAAACCGAACCCTCTCTGCGCAGAACAAGACATTAAGAGCGCAGCTTGGTTTAAAAAATGACCCGAAACTATCTGATTTTCGAAAGTATTCGGCAATGATGATCGGCAGAACGGTTGATCAATTTAATCAACTGTTGACGATTGATAAAGGTCGAGTCAACGGGATTAAGGACGGAATGCCGGTCATTACTTCCGGAAAACGGCTGATCGGCAGCATCACGAAGGCGAGCAGTTTCACCAGCAAGGTATCGCTGATCTCGGACGATCAGAACATAAATCAAATTTCAGCCGTTATTCAACCGAAAAAGGGCGACCCGATTCCGGGCATGATTGAAGGCTATGATCAGAACAAGGATCTTTTGTATTTTCGCAAAATCCCGATCAAAGCTAAAGTGCAAAAAGGCCAAGTGGTGACAACATCAGGCTTAAGCGGCAAATACCCTGAAGGACTCGTCATTGGTACGGTCATCAAAGTAACAACCGATCAATATGGGTTGACGAAGGCCGCTCAAGTGAAGCCGGCTGCAAATCTTAACGATCTAAGCTATGTTCTGGTCCTGGAGCGCAAAGCATCGGTTGCAAGTGATGAGGGGGAATGAGAATGAAGCAAAGTAAAATTTTCTTTCTTCTCTTCTTTCTATTCATCATTCAAGGGACCGTTATCCCGCTTATCTCTCTGTTCCATGCATGGGACAATGTACAATGGGTTCCGGAGTTTGTTTTTGTCGCCATCCTGATGATCGCGTTTTTCGGATCGCTCAGTTGGGGGATGAGGTATGCCCTCGTCTTTGGTTTTATGACCGACATCGTCTATTCATCGGTGCTCGGTGTCTATGCGTTCAGCTTAACGCTCACCGTTTATTTGATTTCTATGATTTCCCGATGGGTGAATTTAAACCTAGTGATGACCCTTCTCCTTGTTGCTGTCGGCGTTGTCGTTATGGAATTTCAGGTGTATGTCATTTACTTGATGATCGGTTTAACGGATCAGAATCTCAGCGTTTTCTTTCAAGCACGTGTGCCTGCAACGCTTGCGCTCAACGCACTCTTTACTCTGCTGATCTATTATCCATTTCGCCGAGATTTAGTGAAAATGTCTGACTGGATTAAAAAATGATTTAGTCCAGTTGCCGTTATCCAAACTTTTGTAGGGAACTGTATGTTTTAAGAAGGAATTTATTCTATTAATATTGAATATCAACATATCGAGGTGAAAATCCCGATGCCAGCCACTCAGTCACTTGTGACAATAAAAGGGCGCAAAGATGGTCTTGTTCTTGTCATGAATGAAGCTTGCGCTTATCGCGATTTGTTAATCGAACTTAAGGAAAAATTGGCAGCGAGTACGAATCTAGATCAAAACGGTCCGGTCATTTCTGTGAAAATTGAAGTGGGTAATCGTTATATCAGCACAGATCAGCGGGATCAGCTTAAACAGATCATCCACTCTTATGATCATTTAAAAGTGGAAGCCATTCATTCGAATGTGCTGACTTATGCAGAACTGGACCAGATCAAAGAGCAGGAGAAAATAGTCACGATGGTTCGAATTGTACGTTCAGGCCAAGTGCTCTCTGTTCAAGGAAATCTTCTCTTAATCGGAGATGTCAATCCGGGAGGCGTTGTGTCTGCCTCAGGAAACATATACGTTCTTGGGTCTCTGCGCGGAGTCGCTTCAGCAGGGCAAGGCGAAGATGGAAACAACGCGGTAATTGTCGCATCGATTATGGCGCCGACACAGCTCAAAATTGGGGAAACCATTAGCCGCAATGAGCGCAACACAGCCGAAGTGTTGACAGAACGACATAGGTTCGAATGTGCGTATTTGGACGATCATATTGGAAAAATCGTGATTGACCACATACAAGCCACAATAAAAAAAGGAAATCTACCATTTACGTTTAATAAGATGTAAGATTGATAGAAAAGGGGTGTGTAGCGATGGGAGAAGCAATCGTTGTGACATCTGGAAAAGGCGGGGTTGGAAAAACAACAACTTCCGCAAATGTCGGTACTGTTCTTGCCCTGCAAGGGAAAAAAGTCTGTCTTGTGGATACGGACATCGGCCTGCGCAATCTGGATGTTGTTATGGGACTTGAAAACCGAATCATCTATGATTTGGTTGACGTTGCACAAGGCCGGTGCAAGCTTAATCAGGCATTAGTGAAGGACAAGCGTTTTGAGTGCCTCAGCTTGCTGCCGGCAGCCCAAACAACCGATAAGGACTCGATCCAACCCGATCAGATGAAGAAAATCATTGATACGTTAAAAGCCGATTTCGATTACATTATTATTGATTGTCCGGCTGGCATCGAACGCGGCTTTAAGAATGCGGTTGCAGGGGCGGATCATGCGATTGTCGTGACGACACCTGAAATTTCTTCCGTTCGCGATGCTGATCGAATTATCGGTTTGCTGGAACAAGAAAAACAAGTTTCACCACCGCGATTAATTATCAATCGCATACGGCAGCATCTGCTTAAAAGCGGTGAAATGCTTGAGATCGATGAAATCATGAACATATTGGCGATTGACTTGATTGGTATTGTCATCGATGATGATGGCGTGATCTCTTCGTCAAATAAGGGGGAACCAATCGCGCTCAATCCTTCATCAAAGGCTGCAATGGCTTATCGGAATATTGGAAGACGGATTCTGGGAGAAACCGTTCCGCTTATGGATCTTGATGAAAAGCAAGGCTTTTTCCATCGGGTTAAAGCCTTGCTTGGAATGAGATAATCGAGAGAGTTAGCTTTTAAAGCGTCCGTGCGTAAAGAAATTCTTTGCGCATGGACGCTTTTTTCTTTGCTCATATTTAATAAAGACCGGGCATACAGTCTTTGTAGAGGCTTGTTCACAATGGACAAGATCATGCGATAGGCAAAATGCTGAAAGAAATTGAATGAACGAATAAAACGGATCCATGCGGAAAGGAAGCAAACCCATGAGCGATTTTATGGATTATAAGCGAAGACATCAGTTGCGCAAACAAAGAAAACTAACGATGCTGCGAGAGTCGCCAAAGGATTACAGCCTTCATCCCAAGAAATCAGGGAGCAGCATGATGAATGCGCCTTATTGGGCAGATCTGGAAGAGCCCCAAAAACCGCCGGTTAATCATACTCGCCGCTTCATGCTGCAATGTGTGGTCTCAGCTTTGCTTGTCGGGGCAGTCTATTGGGTAAATACAAACGACAGTCAACTCTCGGCGGTAAAACATTCCATAAAGACAGCGATGACTCAGGAATTCCAGTTTGCTGCCGTATCGCAGTGGTATGAGAACTATTTAGGCGATCCAATCAGTTTCCTTCCCAATATCCCCAAGGACACTAAAAGCGCCGATGAAGGATCAAGTGAGCATCAAACGCAAACGGATAAATCATCTTTTGCTAACCCGGTGACCGGCGAGGTGAAGACACCGTATAAATCGGCAACGAAGGGAGTCACCGTTGAAACCCATGCACATACAACCGTTAAAGCAGTAAAAGATGGTCTGGTTGTATTTGTCGGAAAGAAAAAGACAATTGGCGAAACGGTCGTCATTCAACATAAAGATAATGATGAGTCATGGTACGGAAAACTCGATGCGGCGGATGTAAAAGTATATCAGGAGGTGAAAAAAGGTCAAAATATCGGCGTTACTTCCGGTACGAACAATAAAAAAGGAAGCTTTTATTTCGCCCTAAAAAAGGGGGAAAAGTTTATTGATCCGATACAGGTGATGTCCTTTGACTAAGCTGCTTCCTAAGATTAAGATTCACCCTGTTTTCTGGCTGGTCATTGCTGCCGGAACATTGACCGGGCATCTTTGGGGAACGGTAATGGCCTTTGTCATTGTGCTGATTCACGAACTCGGTCATGCATTGACTGCTCGATTGTTCGGATGGAATGTGCTCGAAATCGAATTACTTCCCTTTGGTGGCGTCGCAAAAATAGATGAGCGCGAGACGCATCCTTTTTATCAGGAATGTTTGGTGCTGATTGCCGGACCACTGCAAAACGTTTGGCTGCCACTGCTTTCTTATGCGCTGCTGAATTTTCCGTTTTGGGGAATGAACGAACACAATCTCTTTCTCATGCAAAATAATGCGCTGCTGCTCTTCAATCTGCTGCCGATCTGGCCGCTTGATGGAGGACGTCTGACTCATGTCTTGATGGAGATGGTTTATCCCTATAAACTGGCTTATCGCCGCGCGCTTTGTTTCTCCGCAATTGCTTTAGGATTGTTCGGTGTAATCAGCTTGCTGCTCTATCCCTTTTCAATCAACAGCTGGATCATTTTTTTATTTATTCTCGTTGCGATCTATAAAGAGTGGCGCGTGATCCCGTTACGCTTTATTCGTTTTCTGCTTGCGTTATCAAGCGGCAAGCAGAGATTCGTACGGTTAAAGAAGCTGTCAGTTCCAGGTGAAATGTTGCTTACTGAAGTTTTTGCAATGTACTATAAAAATGCCGATCATCGTTTACGAATTATTGGCGAACCGAAGTCTGAACTTGATGGTATCGGACTGGTTCGTGATTATTTTAAAGGTGATTGTGAAGCAGCCACGATTCGTGAATGCCTATAAGTGCGAAGTTGCACCGCCCGATTCAATTTGGGATAATGAGCCTAAGCGAATTATGGGTGGGGGTTGCGATGGTCCAACTCGATTTAAGCATTGCGCTTGAAAAGCATTTGGAAGGCGTTCGAGCGGCAGTTTTCGAAAATGGGCGGGTGGTGTCCTTTTATCTTCAAAACGATGCAGCGGATCTGCGAATTGGGGATATCTTTCTTGGCCGTATTTCTGAAGATCGCCTCAGTCAAGTCGGTTGGTTTGTTGATCTCGGAGAGGGAAGGAGCGGCTTTCTTCCCCACAACCGCTGCGTCAAGCATCGCCCGGAGGATAAAGGCGCGTTTATCCTCGTTCAGGTTGATAAAGAGCCATGGAATCAAAAGGAAGCCGAACTTACAGAACATGTGCAGATGAAGGGGAAAACGATTATTTATTTGCCCTACAGTGGCTATGTTGCCGGATCACAGCGCCTTCCCGAACAAGTGCGCGATTCATTGAAGCGGGCGGCTGCCGCTTGGTGCGTTGATAACGAGGGCGTGATTGTGCGAACAGCAGCAGCCAAGCAGCAGCTGCAAACACTTCGGCAAGAGTTTCTTAATTTGAAGGATCAGTGGCGTAACGTTGAGAAAGCGGCTTCCTCGGCAACGCAGCCGAAACGGATCTGCCGCCAATTATCTTTTCTTGGCGAACTGTTTAATGAGCATCATTTTCCAGAGCATTGTACGGTGCTTACTAATTTTTTGATTGCCCAGAATGAAATTCCGGAAGGAGCGTCGGTACGGCATCTTGCGGAAACAAATCTCTTTCGTTCACTAAATATTGAGTCTATATATACGCATGCCTTTGCATCTAAAGTAGCACTGGAGTCGGGGGCGTCCCTTGTCATCGACTATACGGAAGCGTTGACGACAATTGATGTGAATTCAGGCTCAATGAAGATTCAGAAGAATCGTGATGAAGCGATTCGGCGAATTAATCGCAATGCAGCTAGGGAGATTGCAAGGCAATTGAGATTGCGTCAGATTGGTGGAATCATAATCATTGATTTTTTACGGATGAACCACGAGTCGGATCGGCAAGCCCTTTTGCAGCAGCTGATCCATGAAACCAAACCGGATCCAAACCATGTTCAGGTCTATGGATTTACTCGAGTTGGCTTAGTGGAAGTGACAAGAAAACGTCAGAGCTGGGGAATTCAGAATCAGGTCATGAGCATGATGAAAAATGCAGCTCATCGTTGACAGACAGCAATGGACTATGTTAAGATTCAACATGTTATTATGTTGTTAAAGGACTTAGGAGCATCTCGCTCCAACCGCTCAGAATAGGTTATAATGCCCGCCAATTTGGGCAGCCTTTCTCTGGCGAGTCTGAGATGACAGATATGTTTGGACAAACCGATTTGTCACAAACATAATCTTAAAGGAGGTGCATCGGAATGTACGCAATTATTGAAACCGGAGGCAAGCAGCTGAAGGTAGAAGAAGGAAAAACGATTGTTATTGAAAAGCTTGCCGGTGAAGCAGGCGATGCCGTTACGTTTGATAAGGTGCTTTTTGTTGGCGGAGAATCTGTAAAGGTCGGCGCACCGACTGTTGAAGGTGCAACGGTAACGGGTAAGGTTGTTGAACAAGGCCGCGACAAGAAAATTGTTGTGTTCAAGTTCAAAAGAAGAAAGAACTACCGTCGCAAACAAGGTCACAGACAGCCATTCACAAAAGTTGTCATTGAAAAAATCAATGCGTGACGGTGGCTTGCGGTGGTTAATCTAACCATTCATCGTGATCCTCATGGGCAGATTGTTGCCTTTAATTTAACCGGTCATGCCGATAGCGGTCCCTACGGAAGTGATCTTGTGTGTGCAGCGGTTTCTGCTGTTGCGTTCGGATCGGTTAACGCCGTTGAATCGCTGGCAAATCTGCAGTTGGACGTGCGGCAGAAAGATAGTGGTTATCTTGAATGTGCGATCCCGGATCACGCTGCTGGCAGTGATTTGGAGAAAGCCCAGTTGATCTTGGAAGCAATGCTTATCTCAATGCGTACGATTGAACAGTCGTATGGTCAATATATTCGTATTAGTGATTAAAGGAGGTGCCTTAAAGATGTTGAAATTAGATCTTCAATTTTTCTCATCGAAAAAAGGTGTTGGTAGTACAAAAAACGGTCGTGACTCCATCGCAAAGCGTCTAGGCGCAAAACGTGCAGACGGTCAAACGGTGACAAGCGGCTCAATTCTGTATCGTCAGCGCGGGACTAAGATCTATCCGGGAACGAACGTTGGACGCGGTGGCGACGACACATTGTTTGCAACGGCAAATGGTGTCGTTAAGTTCGAAAAGTTCGGTAAGAACAAGAAAAGAGTCAGTGTCTACCCGGTAGAAGTGGCTAAAGAAGCTTAATGCTTTTTGTGCATGAATAAGTATTGAGGCGGCAGATGACTTTTTGCGCAAGCAAAAGGTTTATCTGCCGCTTTTTTACAGGAAAAGAAAGTATAAGATTTTGCCCTGTCTTCAAACCAATAGCCCAGTGTCTTGGCTAAGAATCAAAGCGGAAGTACTCTGGCGCCAGCGGGATTGCGCTTTGTTGATGCGTGCCAGCGAGCAGATGAAGTGTCGTTTAAGCCTATCCAGTTTTTTTCATGCAGCGACTTTTGCTCAATTAGAATGTGCCTCTACAGGGCATCGAAGGCCTGGCTGCTTAAGTCGAAAAACGCCGCAATCGCCAGTGGGGATGCAAGGTTTTTTTTCATGATTTGAGTGACGCTTTCGCTTGTCGTTCCCCGACAGGGATCTGTTATACTGGTCTTGTGCGATTGGAGGTGCGGCAATGTTTAATGAACAAAAAGCGATGGAATTGTTGAGTTTCGCGCGGCATGGCCTATTGAATGATTTGCAGTTGATTAAGGGTTATCTTTTTCTAAAGCAGCCGGAAAAAGCGGAAGAAATTGTTGAACGGGTCACAGAGAAACTTCATAATCAAACGGGACTGACTCGTTTGCAGATCCCGCAATGTGCGGTTTTTCTAATGCACTACAGCTGGACTGCTCAGGACTTTCATGTTACTTTTCATATTGACGGTAAGCAGAAGAACTTATCTGCCTATGATCATTCACTGGCGCTCTTGTTCAAGGAACTTTTTTCGATCATCGAACAACATGCGTCGCCTTTGTCAGAAAATAAGGTAGAGATTATTTTTGATACAACGGAACCTGAAACACGCATATCGGTCTATTTTATAGGGATACTTACGGATCCTCATGCTGCGGAACAACAGGTAAACAATCAGATTGTGTATCAATCGTTTCAATGGGTTGAACACTACATAATAAACGATGGAAGCAATGAAAATGAAGTGAGGTGGACAATGTGTTTGTCGATCAAGTAAACGTGTTTGTGAAAGGCGGCGATGGCGGCAACGGCATGGTTGCCTTTCGGCGCGAAAAGTATGTGCCTGACGGAGGTCCGGCGGGCGGCGACGGCGGCAAAGGGGCCGACGTGATCTTTGAGGTTAATGAAGGGTTGCGCACCTTGATGGACTTTCGTTACAAACGCCATTTTAAGGGAAAAAAGGGAGAAAACGGCCGAACGAAGAATCAACATGGCAAAAGTGCGGCTCCGCTCGTTGTCCAAATTCCACCGGGAACGGTTGTTAAGGATAAGGAAACAGGGAAAGTGCTTGCTGACTTGACTGAGAACGGGCAGCGTCAAGTGATCGCAGCAGGCGGACGCGGCGGACGTGGCAATACCCGTTTTTCGACACCGGCAAACCCGGCCCCGTATATTTCTGAAAATGGCGAGCCGGGTGAAGAACGCGAAGTACAGCTGGAGTTAAAGCTCTTAGCAGATGCGGGGCTTGTTGGTTTCCCAAGTGTTGGCAAATCAACGCTTCTTTCTGTCGTGACTTCAGCAAAACCAAAAATTGCTGAGTATCATTTTACGACGCTTGCGCCGAACCTTGGTGTTGTAGCTGTTGATGAAGGGCGAAGCTTTGTACTTGCCGATCTTCCGGGACTGATTGAAGGTGCAAGCAGTGGTGCGGGTTTGGGGTATCAATTCTTGCGCCATATCGAACGTACACGGGTCATTATTCATGTGGTTGACATGTCGGGAAGCGAAGGCCGGGATCCTTATGAAGATTATCAGAAAATCAATGAAGAGCTGAAAAGTTATCAACTGCGTCTCTTAGAACGTCCACAGGTTATCGCTGCTTCGAAAATGGATATGCCGAAAGCTGAGGAAAATTTGAAAACATTCAAGGAAAAAGTTGGTCCTGATGTTCCGATATTCGCTATTTCTTCTCTGACGAAAGCAGGATTAAAAGAATTAACACAAGCCGTGTATCAATTGATCTTGACCACACCGGAATTTCCAATGGAAAAACCGGAGCAAGAGGATGGCAAGGGATTGTACACTTTTAAAAAAGAAGAAGCACCGTTTGTGATTACACGGGATTCGGATGGTGTTTTCAATGTTTCTGGTCCAAAGGTCGAACTGTTGTTTAAAATGACGAACTTCAATCACGATGAAGCTATTCGGCGTTTTGCGCGTCAGCTGCGCGGTATGGGTGTGGATGATGCGTTGCGTGAAAAAGGGGTCTCTGAAGGAGATACCGTTCGGATTATGGATTTTGAATTTGAATACTCTGATTAAAAAAGGCAGGTTACAAGAGGTAACCTGCCTTTTTTAGCGCATGTATTGCATGATTGATCTTTTCTAGGTCACTTGCTTCAAGTTCATGAACGTGCACGCCGTCGGTGAGGGAAGAGAGCAGTGATGCACCGGTTTTTTGTAAGTTTTCGACAAAGTGTTGCACATCGGAACGATTGCGCACCATCAATGAGCGAGTGATTTCGCCATATAATGGATGTTCCACAGTTACGTTCAGAACCGTCACACCGCAGTCAACAATTCGATTCAATTCGTCTTCGGTCTCGCTGATTGAATGTTTGCATGCAACGATCTTTGTGATTTGCTCCTGTTTGCTTTTTTGGAGCAACAGATAGCCTTGCGAAGTGGCTATAATCGGCTGCCCTTCAGCCTTGAGAAGCGAGATATCTTGAACAATGACTTGTCTGCTTACCTTCATTTTTTCGGCGAGTTCATTGCCTTTAAGCGGATCTGGTGTTTGCGCCAAAAGACTCAGAATCGACTTTCTGCGCTCATCCCCGGATATTCTTTTTCCTCTTGTCGTTTTCATGGTTTTGCACCCCATCAATTTTTTACCCATTCAATCGTTTGATTTGAATGATTGTGTGTGACTGCTCTTTTAAGTATAAGACAAATCAATGCTTCTGTGTATGGGTGACGGCTTGGCTCCCATTGATTTGAGTGATCGGCCGATAACTTTCGATTGGAAAGAGTGGCAAAATGCCCAGAAACACCATATATATAAAATGACTTTCACAGGAGGGATGGAGAACCGTGAAATTATATGTTGTCCAAAAAGGCGATACCATGGAAGAAATCGCAAGAAAACATGGCATGACAATTGACGAATTCAGGAAAATGAATACAGATTTAAGCGAAGGTTCCTTGCAACAAGGGGAGAAGGTAAAGGTGGCAATTGGAAAACAGCCGATCAAGCGAAAGATTTCCGCTCGATCCGAGGTGACGCACGCGTCTGCTCCTCAACCTCAGCCGCAGGCGCCTGAACCGGAACCACCGCAAACACCTGAACCAGCGCCTTCCCAGCCGCAGGCTGTGCAAGAGATCAAGGAACAGCCGAATGCAGTTCCTAATGCCCATGTTTCCGGAACAGAGGATACAGAATATCCGCAAATTCTCTACCCCAAAAGCCCGGAAGATAACGAATGGAGTCCGACAGACACAGGGATGTATCCCAATTATTCTGCCCCACAACCGTCGTCGGGCAGTCCAACAAATGAGGGGCCTTCTGATCCGAACGCAGGTAGCGCGGTTAGTCCTGCTTATGGAGGGTCAACCTATCCAACCTACCCGAACGTGGGAAATGTGGTCAGTCCGATTACACAAAGCCCAACCTACCCGAATGTAGGGAATGCGGTCAGTCCGGCAACGCAAGGGCCAACGTATCCGAATATGGGGAATGCGGTCAGTCCGGCAACGCAAGGGCCAACGTATCCGAATATGGGGAATGCGGTCAGTCCGTCGACGCAAGGGCCAACGTATCCGAATATGGGGAATGTGGTAAGTCCGTCGACGCAAAGCCCAGCGTATCCGAATATGGGGAATGCGGTCAGTCCGGCAACGCAAGGGCCAACGTATCCGAATATGGGGAATGTGGTCAGTCCGTCGACGCAAGGGCCAACGTATCCGAATATGGGGAATGTGGTAAGTCCGTCGACGCAGAGCCCAGCGTATCCGAATATGGGGAATGTGGTCAGTCCGTCGACGCAAGGGCCAACGTATCCAAATATGGGAGGCCCCGTGAGCCCTGCACAACAAAGTATAAATCCATATTATCCTACCCAAACTGGAGCAAATCAGAATTATCCGCAGAAAAAAGGCGGTTCATATCCGAAATTGCAGCCTTGGAAAGGGAAACAACCGCAATACCCAATTGGAACAAAATCAGTACCTTTGGATCAGCCGTATACAGGAGCTTCTAAAGGTGGCAAGCACCCTTCAATTGTGTCTCCGCAAAAGGGTGGTGCATATGGAAAAACGCAAGGATCACAAACGGCGCCTGCTTATACGGGAAAGCTTTCACCGGTTGGTACCGGCTCCTATGGGATGCCACCATATCCTTATACTCCGGTTAATTCGAAAAAGCCATGTAACTGCGGCGGACCGGTTTCAAACTATGGAAATGCTCCGGTAGCAGGGTACTATGCAGGCAATCAGCCACCACATCAGAAACCGATTCCTTATAGTGCACTGTCAAATCCTAAGGCACCTACCTATCAACCGTTAAAACAAGAAGGAAAGTCAAAAAAATAAAGATGCGTGCAATGAGTGAAGACGGTTTTAGACGCGAATCGCTGCTTCTCAATTCGTTTTCTATTTTTTGTCAGTTTATCGGTAAAAATTCTTAGCGTAAAAATTGCCTCCTTCACACATCATAAGTGCGAAAGGAGGAGTTAAATTGAAAAAAGCAGTACTTAAATTGGGGACCGTACTCTCACTTGGGGCTTTCTTGGCAGGGTGCCAAGCAGATAATGCGGCAAACAACAATCCAAATGTTGCACCGCGAGACGTCAATTATCGTACGGGGTACAACAATCCGAATACAGCGCCTGATTACACAAATTTCAACAATCCGAATGGTCCGCGTGCAAATCAGATGAACTATGGCGATCAGAGGCGTTTAGCAAAACGTATCTCTGATCGGGCCGCTTCAGTTGATGGGGTGGATCAAGCGCATGTGCTCGTCACAGGCAATACGGTTGCAATTGGTGCCGTACCGGAAAAAAATGAGAACGTTGCAAACTTGAGAAAGCAGATCCGTCTTCAGGTTCAGCCACTAGCCGGTGATCGTGAAGTGCTCGTTTCAACGGATAATCGTTATGTGAAGCGCATAACCGCAACTGAAACAGATTTTAATGCGGGAAAAGCAACACGTGAAGTGCGTTCTGATATCGTTGGCATTATTGACGATCTGACCAATGCAGTGAAACGTCCTTTTGAAAACAACAGTCGCTGATCAATGCCTCTAAAGCAGCAAAAGAGCAAAGGCAGAGCCCTTTGCTCTTTTTTTTAGAATAAAAAATGGTTATAATGGGAACGGAGTGAATTTTACGGAGTACGCGAAAGTATAGGATAAAAGAACATAAATGGTAAAAAACGACGACGAACAAGAACAGAGGACGGCAATTGCCGGTTCTTTTTTTGACATTTATGTTTTTTCGACTAAGATGCGTTCAGCCGTAATTTTTGGGAGGAGAACCATTATGTCTGGACATTCAAAATGGAATAACATTCAGCATAAGAAAAATGCTGTTGATGCAGCACGCGGAAAAATTTTTATGAGGTTATCCAAAGATATCTTCTTGGAAGCGCGCCATGGTGGCGGCGATCCGTCAATGAATTCCGGGCTTCGCCACGCGATTGAAAAGGCGAAAGCTGCAAATATGCCAAATGACAATATTTCCCGGGCAATCAAGAAAGCAACCGGCGATCTTGATGGTGTGACTTATGAAGAAATCACTTATGAGGGGTACGGACCAGGCGGTGTAGCTGTAATGGTCGACGTCCTGACGGATAATCGTAACCGCTCTGCCTCGGATATTCGCCATGCCTTTACAAAAAGTGGCGGAAATCTAGGCGAAAGCGGCAGTGTCGGATTTCTGTTCGACAAACAAGGCATCATTGAAATTGAGAAGAATGATGAACTGGATGAAGATACAGTGATGATGGATGCAATCGATGCGGGTGCAGAGGACATGAAAACGGAGGATGACCGGTTCATCATTATTACAACACCTGACGTCTTTGAAGATGTTCGCAAAACATTGAGTGAAGATAAAGGATATGAAGTTGACCGCGCGGAAGTTGCCATGATCCCGACAACAAAAACAGCATTGACCGGCAATGATCTTGAAAAGATGAAAACATTGATTGAAGTGCTGGAAGACAATGATGATGTTCAGGATATTTATACCAATCTTGAAGAAAACGATTGATTCAGCAGAAGTGGAGAAAAGGGGCATTCGTCGCGGATGCTCCTTTCTTTTGCGAGATAAGGAAGTTCATGATTTTGAATTTGCTTCTCCTGAAATAAGCGGCATATCAATCGCTGCGAGACATGTAATCGCTCGGACGCCTTGCATTGTTTTTATTGGGACAAAAATGTGTCATATGCTATGATAGAATGAGTGAACTGACTTCAGAGCAGAAATGAACGGATGAGGAGTTACTTACGTGTTTGATTACATAAGGGGAATTTTAACCTATCTTTCCGGAGGCGGGATCGTTATTGAACAGGGCGGGTTCGGCTATCGAATTATTTGTCCTAATCCATTTACCTATCAGCCTTTGCTGAAAAAGGAAGCGAAGGTTTATCTGTATCAATATGTACGCGAAGACGCGAATATTTTATACGGATTTCAGACGAGGGAAGAACGGGAACTGTTTGTCCGACTGCTCTCTGTTTCCGGAATTGGACCGAAAAACGCACTAGCGATTCTTGCCTCCGGTGATCCGGATGAAGTGATTCAAGCGATTGAAGCGGAAAATGAAAAATATTTGACCCGTTTTCCTGGCATTGGCCGCAAAACCGCAGGGCAAATCATCCTCGACCTAAAAGGCAAACTGCAGGAATTCGCAATAAGTCCTGCTGCAGAACTGTTGGATGAACCCGAAAAGCGGTTAAACAATGCACTTGCCGAAGCGATGGACGTTCTGTCTTCGCTCGGATACTCGGAACGAGAAATTCGAAAAATCGTGCCTAAACTTGAACAACAGAATCTTAGTGCTGAAAATTATGTCAAGGAAGCGTTGAAACGATTATCAAAGCTATAAAAGGAGGGCGTCTAATTGGAAGAGGATCATCTGCTTTCGCGTGATGCGTTGCTTGAAGATCAAGGGCTGGACCAATCCATTCGTCCTTCCGACTTAGATCATTATATCGGTCAGGAAGAACTGAAGCGGAATCTTAAAATCTTTATACGTGCTGCAAAAGCGCGGCAGGAACCGCTTGATCATGTTCTTCTCTATGGACCCCCGGGGCTAGGAAAAACGACGCTTTCAATGATTATCGCAACGGAGATGGGTGCAGGAATTCGCACCACTTCCGGCCCGGCACTGGAACGACCTGGCGACCTAGCTGCGGTGCTCTCATCCTTGGAACCGGGCGATGTTCTTTTTATTGACGAAATTCACCGGCTGCCGCGCCATGTTGAAGAAATTCTGTATCCGGCGATGGAAGACTTTTGCATGGATATCATGATTGGAAAAGATGAAACCGCGCATTCGGTTCGGCTGAACTTGCCGCCGTTTACCTTAGTTGGGGCTACGACACGTGCCGGGTATCTGTCTCCGCCGCTTCGCGATCGTTTTGGCGTGATTCACCGCCTGCAGTTTTATACACCGGAAGAATTGTCTATGATTATTAACAGAACGGCAGGTGTATTGAAAACAGAAATTGCCGAGAATGCCTGCATTGAAATTGCCAGACGTTCGCGCGGTACGCCGAGAATTGCTAATCGCCTGTTGAAACGGATTCGCGACTTTGCACAAGTTGAAAACAATGGCATGATTGATCAGCAGACGGCGCGAGATGGGCTTACGCGACTGCATGTTGATGAAGCAGGACTCGATCGTGTTGATCGTCAACTGATTCTGGGGATAATCAACCAATTTAATGGCGGACCGGTCGGTTTAGATACTCTTGCCGCATCAATTGGCGAGGATCGGCATACGATCGAAGACGTTCAAGAGCCGTACTTGCTGCAGATTGGATTTATTCAGCGCACACCGCGCGGACGGATTGTGACCGACCAAGCGTACCGGCATTTTCATTGTAAACGAGAGGACGAGTGATAAATGGGTGATTTCGGGAAAGTGCTCATGATTGCTGGCGCCATTATCTTTCTAATCGGCCTTTGCTGGCCGCTTATTGGGCGGCTGCCTGGAGACCTCATTTTTAAAAAGGGAAATGTCACCTTCGTCTTTCCAATTGTTACCTGTATTCTTGTTAGTTTGCTCTTATCCTTAATTATGTACTTCATTAATTTATTTCACAGAATGTAAGAATGCCGGCAGCAGAACGCACTTTATCCACTGCGTGTGCGGCATTCTGGAAATGAAAGAGAGTGCTGATATGGATTTATCTGATTTTGATTATGATTTACCTGAAGAATTAATTGCGCAGACCCCGCTGAAGGATCGCGCCGCATCACGTTTAATGGTGCTTAATCCAAATAAAGACATGATTAACCATCATCATACATTCAGCGAAATCATCGATTACCTGAATCCCGGTGACTGCCTCGTGCTTAATGACACGAAAGTATTACCGGCACGGTTGATCGGTCATAAAGAAGAGACCGGCGCAAAAATTGAATTGCTGCTGCTAAAACAAAAGGAAGACGACTGCTGGGAATGCTTGGCCAAACCAGCGAAACGTGTTCATAAGGGAGCGCGCGTTTCATTTGGCGATGGCAAACTCATCGGCGAATGCGTTGAGGAACTGGATGAAGGACGGCGCATGATCACATTCCACTATCAGGGCATTTTTTATGAGGTTCTTGATGAGCTGGGCAAGATGCCGTTGCCTCCTTACATCAAAGAACAGCTTGATGATCCGGATATGTATCAAACCGTCTACGCAAAGCACCGCGGTTCTGCTGCCGCTCCGACAGCAGGCTTGCATTTCACAAAAGAATTGTTGGCCGACATTGAAAAAAAAGGTGTACATGTTGTCTTTATCACGCTGCATGTCGGTCTGGGCACGTTCCGTCCGGTTAAAGTGGACAAGATTGAAGAACACACGATGCACGCTGAATTTTACCAAATGACCGCTGCGGCTGCCGATACGCTGACCCAAGCCCGCATGCAAGGCAAGCGAATCATTGCCTGCGGAACGACTGTGATTCGCACACTGGAAACGATCGCGGCTAAATACGATGGTCAGCTCAGAGAAAGTTCGGGTTGGACCGATATTTTTATCTATCCGGGCTTTCGCTATCGCGCCATTGACGGGATGATTACCAATTTTCATTTACCAAAATCGACGTTGATTATGCTGGTCAGTGCGTTTGCCGGACGTGATTTTACTCTGAAGGCGTACCGCGAGGCGGTAAAAGAACGGTATCGTTTCTTTAGTTTTGGCGACGCTATGTTTATTGAGGAAGGAATTAACCATTAATGAGTCAACCTGCAGTTACTTATGAATTAATTAAAACAGATAAAAAGACAGGCGCGCGGCTTGGCAAGCTGCACACACCACACGGGACCTTCGATACACCGATGTTCATGCCCGTAGGCACGCAGGCGACGGTGAAAACGATGAGTCCGGAAGAATTAAAAGAAATGGGTGCCGGGGTCATCTTGAGCAATACCTATCATCTTTGGCTGAGACCAGGTGAAGACATTGTTCAGGAAGCGGGCGGTCTCCATCCGTTCATGAATTGGGATCAAGGTATTTTAACCGATTCCGGCGGCTTTCAAGTGTTCAGTCTCAGCAAGCTGCGCGATATCTCAGAGGAAGGTGTTCATTTCCACAATCATTTGAATGGGGAAAAGCTGTTCTTGTCTCCTGAAAAGTCGATTGCAATTCAAAATGCACTCGGTTCTGATATCATGATGGCTTTCGACGAGTGTCCGCCGTTTGATTCATCGTTTGACTATATGAAAGCATCTGTAGAACGGACAAGCCGTTGGGCCGCACGCTGTCTCGAAGCCAATGTCAATCCGGACCGTCAGTCGCTTTTCGGAATTGTTCAGGGCGGCGGGTTCAAAGCATTGCGCATGCAGTCGGCGCGTGATCTTACGTCGCTTGATTTTCCCGGCTATGCGATCGGCGGACTATCGGTTGGTGAACCCAAGGAAAAGATGAACGAAATGCTGACCTATACAACGCCGCTGCTTCCTGCGGATAAGCCACGCTATTTGATGGGCGTTGGCTCTCCGGATTCGCTGATTGACGGCGTGATTCGCGGTATCGATATGTTTGATTGTGTGCTTCCAACACGCATTGCCCGTAATGGAACATGTATGACTGAGCATGGCCGGCTCGTGATCCGTAATGCGAAATTCGCTCACGATTTTCGTCCGATCGATGAATCATGCGATTGCAAAGTATGCCGGAATTACTCACGTGCCTATATCCGGCATCTTGTAAAAGCGAATGAAACCTTTGGATTTCGCTTAACCACTTACCATAACCTTTATTTTCTGATAAAATTAATGAAGCGTGTCCGATCTGCGATCAGAGAAGATCGACTGCTTGAACTTAAAGCGTCATTCTTTGAGTCGTACGGGTTTAATAAACCGGGTGCAAAAAACTTTTGAGGTGTAGAAGGGACGATTTGAATCAATGCAAATCATTTTCTTGTTATTGTTCGTGGCGATTTTCTATTTTCTGTTAATTCGCCCGCAGCAAAAAAGAACGAAAGAAGCCAGACAAATGCAGTCTTCTCTTTCAAGAGGGGACAAGATCGTAACCATTGGCGGGCTTCAAGGAACGATCGATTCACTCGATGATCAAACAGCTACATTGCGTTGCGGAGCAGGTAAGCTGACTTTTGAACGTAACGCGATTCGTGCGGTACTGAAAAAAGCAAATGCTCCGGAACCGGAAAAGATTGAAGAAGGCAAAGATAAAAAGACTGAAAACGATACTGAAACGGAAAAGAAATAATGAACGGAAAAAGGCGGCCGGATTACGGCCGCTTTTTTCATACGTATGCCGATTCAGTGTTTCGACGCAAACAAGTTGACACCAATCGCACCGCCAAGTGCCGAGGCGGCAATGTTGGCGATCAGAAACAAGTACTGATTGACTCCAGGCGTCTGATCCAGCCCGAGATATTGAAAAAAAAGATTGAACAGACAATACGCTAGACCGGTGAAGGTGCCGATCAAAAGTCCTTTTTCTTTTGATTTTGCCCCGGCAATGACCCCGCCGACAAACAGAGCAACGAGTGAAATCACAATCGGAAGAATGGACCCGTTTGATTCAGCAAATGATGTAAAGCGAAGCAGCGATGCGAGCAGAAATGCTGAAGCAAGGACAATCACAATCGCTGCGATCATGCCGTACGTAACGGCGCTCAGCCAATTTCTAGACATAGTGATCACCTCCGAATATAAGGATTACAGGAAAAGCAGATCTTGTCGGCTGATGGACCGCACACCGGCCGACAAGTCGCGTGCGGCCTCCGAATTCCTGATAATAAATCTTATTCGGACAAGTTCGCTTTCATGACCGATCCAATTCATGAAATCAGTTCCTTTGCTCATAATAAATATATCGATTGAATTTATTCGAGAGGGGGATGGGCATGGGTACATCGGTCATTCGTATGGTCTGTCTGAGTTTAATGATTGCTATAGGGTTTCACAATATCTTATCCAAAAAAATATCGGAACTCAGCGCATTGCAGCAACTTTTGATTTTTGCAGCAGCTAATCTTATTGTTGTTGCCGTTGCCTTTCCAGATCATCCGCTGCTGCCGATGCTTGTTCCATTTATCATCCTTCTGCTCATTGAGCACATGCGATTCTGGCCTGCATACCTCGCCCATTTTATTAAGGGTTCTGATCCGATCAAAAAAGCAGAACCACAGCCTCGCTCCTATGGGCCGCCGAGAATTGGACTCTCGCTGATTGAAAATGGTAAAATACGGCACGATCATTTAACAGAGATTGGAAAGACGCAATTTTGGCTCAGACAAGAACTGCGCAAATTTGGCTACCGCAATATTCATCAAGTCAATTACTTGACCATGGACTCATTGGGCAATTTCTACATGGATTTAAAGAAATACTTGCATTAAATTTAATTTAACTAAACCATTTGCCAATCAGCGGGAGCTGGCTCACTTGCTCCTTTTGCACGAGTCCGAGAAAAGAAGCGAGTACGAGGTACAAGATGCTGATCAAGGCCAGTAATGCGACCGTTCTTGGAAGAAGTGACCAGCCAAGCAGGGCATGATGTGTCAATATATTTGCTGCATAAGCAGTACAAGCGATCAGCAGAAACGTCCGAATATAATCGCGAATAATCAATGAGAATCCGATTTTTTTAAACATCACGGCAGCATGCAAAACCGTCACAAGAACGACGTTGGTGCAGATCGCAAGCGCTGTTCCTTTTATACCGAACTCAGGTCGGCAAGTCAGGAGAAACAGCATGATGGTTTTGACAACCGCTCCGGTCAATGTGTTGTACATTGCAGCTTTAGCTAGATCAAGTGCTTGAAGGACAGCATGCATCGGTGCTTGAAAATAAAAAATCATGAAGAACGGCGACATTAGATAAAGAAATTGCGCGGATTCCGGCGAGCTGTAGATAATCGTCATGAGTGGTTCAGCAAAACAATACGTCACGACAACAGATAAACCGCCGGTGACCATTGCGATGCGCAGCGCTTGATTCAGCCGATAATGGATCATACGAAAAGACTGGCGCGCATAGGCCTCACTGACCGCCGGGACCAGCGAGACGTGCAGTGCATGCGTAATGAAGCTAGGCAGCAGAAGCAATGTCATCGCATATCCGGTTAACTGCCCGTACAATTGCGTTGACTGTGCAATTGAATAGCCGGCAATGACTAAGGCATGAGAGACAATCATCGGTTCAAGGAAATTGCCAAGCGAAGAAATTAAGCGGCTGCCCATAGTTGGCAGGCCAATCCGAAGCAGATCGCGCAGTACTTCACGGGTGCCCTTCAGCGCTTTCTGTTTTGGCCGCTTTAACTTGATTCCTTCGCCATGTTTAAATACATAGAGCATGTACATCAGTGAAGCACACTCACCCGCGGAGCCAGCGACCATTGCGCCTCCTGCCGCGTAAGCAACGCCATAAGGCATCAAAAGATTGGCTAGAGTGGCAACAAGCGAGATCCGCACCACCTGTTCCACAATCCCTGAGTAGGCATAGGGTTTCATGTTGCGTATTCCTTGAAAATAACCACGCAGCACTGAGCTGACGGCGACAATTGGAATGACCGGTGTGATTGCGAGCAGCGGATAGACAACCCGCGTATCGGCGAACAGAAACTTGGCGGTGATTGGGATCAACAGCAGCATCATTGCTGTGAGGACGACGCTGATGACACCGACAATCGCAAGCGACCAACCAAGCACCAGTTTGATCTTTCGGTAATTGCCGAAGGTTTGTGCTTCAGCGACTAATTTGGATATGGCAACAGGGAGCCCCAATTCGGTTAGCGTCACCACAAGCAGCATGGCAGGAAATGCCATCATGAAGAGTCCGACGCCTTCATCGCCGATCACACGGGCTAGAACCATCCCGTTAATCATGCCGAGAATACGTGTGACGAGTCCAGCTGTCATTAGTATAAAGGATCCTTTTAAGAATGATTGTCGTGTCATGATCGGACCTGCCTTTACGTGCAAATTAATGAATCTCAGTAGTGGGGAAAAAAGGATACGTGCATGCAACTTCTTATTTGCACGCGGTCTATGAGGAGTATATGCGAAGGAGATGGTCAAGCATGACAAGCCGTCTTCTTTTTTTCTAGGAAAGGGTGAAACACATCAGGAAAAGAGCAGCGACTTCACACATTCTGTTTTTTATTGCTTCTTAAATATGCTATTATATGCATTATGGGAGGAATCGACATGCCGGATGAACGGAACGATATGGAAAAATGGCGGATCACCATTGAGCCGTTTTTGCGTAGCAAATTAAATGAATTTCATTTGCTCGGACTGAATCATTTGAAAATGGATGAATTCTGGCAATTTGTAAAAGAATCTCTGGAAAAAAAGAAAACGGACAAGCCTGAACGGATTCATGAAGTCGTTGCCGCAGTGATGGCACTGACCGTGAACGACTACATGAACAAATTGCGCGTCGATATGTTTAAAAACAGTTCAACAGCTATTGACCAGTCGCTGTTTAAATAAGCAGCCGCGTATACAGGTATTTTCCGTAAGAACCGGAGCTCGGATAAAGAGAAGGGAGCAGGCTTGAACAATGGTTAAAAAAGGACCGATCTTTTCCTTTTTTGCGCTATTGATTGTGTTGGGTATCATCATTGCTTTTTCAGTAAAACCCATCATACATAACGTGAATTTAGGACTTGATCTGAAAGGCGGATTCGAGGTACTGTATCAGGTCAAACCGCTTAAATCAGGTCAAAAAATTGACAATGAAGCGATGAGTAATGCGGTCGCATCGATTAATAAACGAATCAACGTACTGGGTGTCAGCGAACCGAATATTTCAATTGAAAATGGGAATCGAATTCGCGTTCAGCTCCCCGGCGTTAAAAATGAACAGCGTGCGCGGGAACTCTTGTCGACAACCGCAAAGCTGGAATTTCGTGATTACAAAGACCGACTGATGATGGACGGTTCCGACTTGGTTCCGGGCAAAGCGAAGGTTGCTTTTGACGAGATGAACAAACCGAAAGTAACCCTCCAATTAAAGGATCCGTCTAAATTCGCCAGTGTCACAAAGAAAATCACCGGCTATTATCCAAATAACGTGCTTGTCATTTGGATGGATTACCAAAAGGGTGATTCCTATGAAAAGGAAGCGGCCAAAAACAAGCATAAGTTTATTTCAGCGCCTTCTGTAAGTCAGGAGCTGAATACATCGGATGTAGAGATCTCCGGTAGTTTTACGGTACAGGAAGCAAACGACCTGAAAGACTTGCTTAATTCCGGGTCATTGCCAGTTCGTCTTGTCGAAACCTATTCCACTTCAGTGGGTGCACAGTTTGGACAAGATTCCATGAAAGAAACGATCTATGCCGGTGCAATCGCTGTTGCGGCAATCATGCTGTTCATGCTGTTGTTCTATCGATTGGGCGGACTGATTGCCAGCCTGACGCTCGTCATCTATATGGCTGTCGTTATGGGCGTATTCGTTGGTATGCAGGCAGTGCTGACCTTGCCGGGAATTGCCGCGATGATCCTTGGTATCGGCATGGCTGTTGATGCCAACATCATTACACTTGAGCGAATAAAGGATGAATTGCGGGGCGGGAAGACCGTGCTTTCTGCATTTAAAGCAGGGAACAAACGGTCACTGCCGACTGTTGTTGACGCCAATCTGACAACGATTATCGCCGCAGCGGTGCTGTTCGTACTTGGTGTCAGCGCGGTGAAGGGCTTCGCCGTAATGTTGCTGATCAGTAATGTGGTTACTTTTGTGACGTCTGTTTACGGTGCGCGCATCTTGCTTGGCTTGCTGGTTCACAGTCATGCACTTGATAATCACCCATGGCTGTTCGGTGTGAAGAGGAGTGATATCCGTGGATCTAAATGATAAGATGAACTACAAACATTACAATAAATTTTACGACCGTTTGGACTTTATGAAGCACCGAAATCTCTTTTTCACGATTTCCGTTGCATTGATCATTCTGGGGATTGTTTCACTCTTTATTTTTAAGTTGAACCTAGGTATCGATTTTTCAAGCGGAACACGGGTTGACGTGCAGAGCACGCAGCCGATTTCAGTAGAAAAAGTGGACAAGGCGTTTCGCGCAATGAACTATGAACCGGAACGACCGGTGCTTTCCGGTACGCACAATAACATCGCAACGGTGCGCATCAACAAAGAATTGGATCATAATCAAATTGCGGAATTAAAGAGCAAAATGAAGGATCAGTTTGGTATTGAACCGAACGTAAGCACCGTATCGCCTCAAGTGGGGCGCGATTTGGCGAAGAATGGTTTGTATGCCTTGATCATTGCCTCTGTTTTTATCATTATCTATGTATGGGTGCGCTTTGAATTTCTGCAAGGACTAACAGCAGTGCTGGCGCTGATTCATGATGCCTTCTTCATTGTGACCGTGTTCAGTCTGCTGCATATCGAAGTAGATATTTTGTTTATCTCAGCAATTTTGACCATTATCGGTTATTCGATTAACGATACGATTGTTACGTTTGACCGCGTACGCGAGAATATAAAAATAAGCAGAAAGCGGCTGTCCACAATCGAAGAATTCGGCGATATCGTAAATCTGAGTATTCGTGAGACACTGACTCGATCACTGAACACCGTGATTACCGTGCTAATTCCAGTTGTTCTTCTTTTGATCTTTGGCAGCGAATCGATTCGCACGTTTACGATCGCCTTGTTTGTCGGACTGCTTTGTGGTGTCTACTCGTCCATCTGTATTGCTTGTCCACTGTGGGCCGTGTTGAAAGTTAACTATTTGAAGCGACGCAAAAGAAGAAGAACGGTTTCAACACAACCGCAAAATTAATGAAAGGAATGGGGGCGCGGCAAATGAAGAAACAGTGGAAGATTCTGCTGATCCTTATTTTTATCCTGATCATTGTTCTGTTTTCGATTGCTAATGTGGATTCAGTCAAGTTCAGCTTTTTATTTGGCAATGTACATCTGCCGCTAATTCTTGTCATTATCGGTTCGGTCCTGATTGGTGCTGTACTGATCGGTTTATTTACTTATCCGCCAATCTACAAACAGCGTCACCGGATCACCAAACTTGAGCGTGATCTAAGACGGATGATTGAGCTGCATCCGGAGGATTCGGAACGCTTGAAGGTGGATCTGGGCGGCGAAGAAGCTGCAGCGAATGAGACACGCGCAGGAAATCGACGGTCAAAATGATGATAAAAAAATCCGGCTGAAGCGAGGAACCGGTTTGAATAAGGGAGGCGCTAAGGCGGGTGCTTGAATCAAACAATCGTTGGAAGATAAGAGAAGTAGATGAAGAAAAGGTGCAGCGGCTCTCTGAGTCGCTGCATATTTCTGTGATGACGGCACGTTTGCTTGTTGCTCGCGGCATCGAAGCATCAAAAGAGGCCCAGCTTTTCTTGCACGAAGAAGAGATGAAATTCTATGATCCTATGATCATGAAAGGAATGCGCGAGGCTTCATCACGTATACAGCAAGCGATCGCTTCCGGGGAACGGATACGGATATTTGGCGATTACGATGCGGACGGTGTGACGTCAACGGCGATTTTGACACGAGCGCTGCGCGCATGCGGAGCGGATGTCACTTCCTATATCCCGAATCGCTTTAAAGACGGCTATGGGCCGAATATCGGCGCTGCCCGGCAGGCAAAGAAGGATGGCATCACACTGATCGTCACTGTGGATTCGGGAATTGCTGCGTTTGATCCTGCAGAATGTGCCGGACGGATGGGGATTGATTACATCATCACCGATCATCATGAGCCGCCGGAACAGCTGCCCGAGGCGTACGCCATACTGAATCCGAAACAAACGGATTGTCCTTACCCGTTTAAGGAATTATCAGGAGCAGGCGTCGCGCTTAAATTGGCACAAGCGGTTTGTGACACAGCTGTTTTTGATGAGCAGTGGGTCGCACTGGCTGCGATCGGTACAATCGCCGACCTTGTTCCGCTTATCGATGAAAACAGGCTGATTGCTGCTCAGGGCTTGAGAAAAATCAACGAAGGATCGCTACCCGGCATTGATGCGCTGAAGGTAAAAGCGTCGGGTGCCGGTCCTATTGACAGTGATGGGATCGGGTTTCAAATGGGACCGCGATTAAATGCAGCCGGCCGCATGACGGATGCTGCAGAAGCACTTGATTTGCTCCTGAGCGAGGACATGGATGAGGCGGTTATGCTGGCGGAGCGGCTTGATGCGTTGAATCAGCAACGCCGGTCGATTGTCGATCAGATTGCCAAGGAAGCAGACCAACAAGCAGCAACTTATATGGATCAGGGCAGCAAAGCCCTTGTTCTTTCGGGGGAAGCCTGGCATCAGGGTGTTATTGGCATTGTAGCATCTAAAATTGTCGGCAAGTATTATCGTCCGGTGATCATTCTCAGCATTGACAAAGAAACAGGGATTGCGAAGGGATCCGGCCGTAGTATCGAAGGATTTAATCTTTATGAAGGTCTGAAGGCGTGCAGCAATCATTTGATTCAATTCGGCGGACACAAAATGGCGGCCGGACTGTCTCTTGCCCAAACAGAGATTGATCACTTTCGTGCAGCATTTAACGAGCAAGCGAACCATATGCTGGATGCACAAGAGCTCATTCCGCAACTGACGGTTGACGGTACCGCTAAAGTAGATGATCTTTCTGTCGAGCTGATCGAAGAAGTAGCGAAGCTGGCTCCGTTTGGAACCGACAATCCGAAACCGCTATTCCTGATTCCACAAGCGCCGTTGGCGAAGCTTGCTACAGTTGGCCGGAATAACGATCATCTTAAGTTGACGCTGAAGGGGAGCGAAAAGCAGCTCGAAGGCATCGGTTTCGGCTTTGGTAAATGGATACAGAAAATCGCACCTACGGATGAACTTGCTGCGGTTGGCGAACTGGGCATTAATGAGTGGAATGGATTCCGCAAAGCGCAGCTCATGATCCGAGATTTGCGTGTGGAAGGCGTGCAAGTGTATGATTGGCGTGCTCTGCGCGATCTTCAGGAAAAACTTCAGGTGCTTCGCGCAGAATCCGTCCCACTGCTTACTTTTCAAGAAGACACCGCCGCCCATTTCCAATTGGACGACGTGATGCGCTACGAATCCGGCATGACGCTCTCAGGGCATGTCGTTGCATTATTAGATCTTCCCGATGATGAAGAGCAGTTGTCTGCATTCCTTAGTACGCATCCGCAGCTCAACCGCTTCTATTGCATTTTCTATCACTCTCGTGATCATTATTTCTCCGCATTCCCGGAACGCGATCACTTTGTTTGGTATTACGCACTAATCCGGCAGCGTCATCGCTTCGAACTGCGCAACATGATGCGGCAAATTGCCGGTTACAAGGGTTGGAGCGAACAATCGATTTCTTTGATGACACAGGTGTTTTTTGAACTTGGTTTTGTTAAAATAGAGAAAGGCATTTTATCAGAAATTCCTTCACCTGCGAAAGCGCCGCTGACTTCCTCGGAACTCTACCGAAAGGAAAAAGCGCAGCGCGATTTGGAAGCACGGTTTTGTTATGCACCGATCAGCGAAGTGAAACAGTGGCTGATTGTACAATTGAGACAGAGCGAAAAGCAAGGCATCAAATGAGAGATGACAACAATGCGGTCTTTAAGAAATAACACCGAATTGATCATTTATGGAAATGGAGCGCATGTCAGATGGATTATGCAAACTATATTAAGTCGGTCATGGATTTTCCGACGAAGGGAATTAATTTTAGAGATATTACCTCGCTTCTTGAGGAAGGACCGGTATATCGGGCGGCCATTAATGATCTCGCTGCTTTCGCTGAAAGCAAGAATGCTGAAATTGTAGTCGGTCCTGAAGCACGTGGTTTTGTCATTGGCGGACCGGTGGCGTATTCTTTGGGAATCGGATTTGTACCGGTTCGTAAACCGGGGAAACTTCCGCGTGAAGTGGCTACAGTTTCCTATAAAAAAGAATACGGGATTGATACGCTGTGTATTCACAAAGATTCGATCAAGCCAGGGCAACGCGTCTTAGTGACCGATGATTTGCTGGCGACCGGCGGCACAATTGAAGCAACGATTAAGTTGGTGGAACAGCTTGGCGGCGTTGTTGCCGGGGTTGCCTTTTTGATTGAATTGACCGGACTTGGCGGCAGTGAGCTTCTTAAAGATTATGATGTTCTGTCTTTAATCAACTACTAAACGTACAATCGGAGTGCCTGACTTCAGGCACTCTCTTTTTCGCAGAAGAGAAAAACTGAGCGTAAAGCGCGGGCAAGATCTGCTCGGTTATTCTGAAAACTGGCACAAATAGGGTTTCTCATTTCTCTCAAAGGGAACACTAGATAAGCAAATACTTTACAATCTTTATTGATTCTTTGATAATAGGTTTAACAGGTCTCGATGATTGGGAGAAAAGCCATCCATCATCGGTCGTGATAACTGATTTGTTTGAATTATAATTATAAAATAATGGCTCTCATCAATTTGGGTTCAAAAGGGAAATGAGGATCGGCATACAGGTGATGATACGATGACGATGGAAGAACTAATTCAGCAGGCATCGACCTACTTAGATGCAAAAGATATCGAAATAATCAAAGAAGCTTACCGGTTTGCGGATGAGGCGCATAAGGGACAAGTCCGCAAATCGGGCGAACCCTATATCATTCACCCAATCGAAGTTGCCGGTATTCTAGTCCAACTGAACATGGATGTCATTACGATTGTCAGCGGTTTTCTGCATGATGTCGTTGAAGACACGCCGGTTACGCTTGATGATATACGCGCGGAATTCGGAGACAATGTCGCAGAACTTGTCGATGGTGTGACGAAGCTGAGAAACTTCGAATATACCTCGAAAGAAGATCAGCAGGCCGAAAATCACCGGAAAATGTTTGTGGCAATGGCTCGTGATCTGCGCTGCGTCATTGTAAAACTTGCCGATCGTTTGCATAACATGCGCACACTGAAATACATGCGGCACGAAAAACAAATTCAAAAAGCGAATGAGACGCTTGAAATTTATGCACCGCTCGCGAACCGGCTGGGAATTTCAGCGATTAAATGGGAGCTGGAAGATATATCGCTCCGCTACTTGAAGCCGCAGCAATACTATAAGATCGTCAACTTGATGAAACAAAAGCGCGAAGAACGTGAAGCGTATATCGCCAAAGTTGTTGAGGATCTCAAGGCTTATGTAAAATCCGTGCACATTCCTGCAGAAGTGTCCGGACGGCCAAAACACATTTACAGCATCTATCGCAAAATGGTCAACCAGCATAAGCAGTTTAATGAAATCTATGATTTGTTTGCGGTACGTATTATTGTCAAAACGATCAAAGATTGTTATGCGATTCTGGGTATCATCCATACGCATTGGAAGCCAATGCCTGGACGTTTTAAGGATTATATTGCAATGCCAAAGCCGAATATGTACCAGTCGTTGCATACAACGGTCATCGGTCCAAAAGGTGATCCGCTGGAAGTTCAGATTCGTACCGAAGAGATGCATGATGTAGCGGAATACGGAATCGCCGCACACTGGGCTTACAAGGAAGGCAAAGTTAAGAACATTAATAACAAATTTGAGGACAGGCTCACCTGGTTCCGTGAAATTCTGGAGTATCAGAATGAAACCGATGATGCCAAGGAGTTCATGGAAACGCTCAAAATGGACTTATTCTCAGACACCGTGTTTGTCTTTACCCCGAAGGGTGATGTCATTGAACTTCCGGTTGGGTCGGTGCCGATTGATTTTGCTTACCGTATTCATACTGAAATCGGCAACAAAACGGTCGGGGCGCGTGTCAATGGCAAAATGGTTCCACTGGACTACAAGCTGAAAACCGGCGATATTGTTGAAGTGATGACCTCCAATCATTCGTACGGCCCAAGCCGTGACTGGCTGAAAATTGCAAAGAGTTCGGCGGTGAAGAACAAGATCCGCCAATGGTTTAAACGGCAGCAGCGCCAGGAAAATGTAGCACACGGTCGTGAACTTTTGGAGAAAGAATGCCGCAGTCAGAATATAAGCATTAAGGAAAACTTGACTGAAGAGAAGATCATGGAGGTTGCCAAAAAGTTTAACTTCTCCCATGAAAATGAGCTCTTCGCAGCGATCGGCTACAATGGCATCACCGCCAAACAAGTCCTTACCCGTTTTACGGAAGATACGCGTAAACCGACGGAGGCTGAAGATGCCGAGGAGAAGATGAAACAGCTCTCCGAACCCAAACCAAATACGCAGAATCGTCGCAAGACCTCGTTGGGCGTGCGTGTCAAAGGGGTCGATAATCTGCTCGTTCGTTTGGCGCGCTGCTGCAATCCGGTACCTGGCGATGCGATTGTCGGGTACATTACCCGCGGGAGAGGAGTCACGGTTCATCGAGTGGATTGTCCGAATATAAGTCATGAAGATGATCGGCTTATGGATGTTGAATGGGAAAACAACGAGTCCAAGGCGAAAGAATACAATGTGGATATTGAAGTCACCGCCTATGACCGCAATGGACTGCTCAATGAGGTGTTGCAATGTGTCTCCGATTCACATACGGCCATTAACGGAATCTCCGGTCGCGCGGATAAAAATAAAGTGGCAACGATTCATATGACCATTGCCATTACCAATATCGATCATTTGTATCGCGTCGTTGAGAAAATCAAACGGATTCCCGATATTTATTCGGTTCGGCGCGTGATGCAATAAAAAGGATGAAGTGTCAATGAAAGTTGTGTTACAACGGGTAAAGCATGCAAAAGTGGACATCGACGGCCAAACGGTCGGTCAAATTGAAAAAGGTCTGCTGCTTCTGGTTGGAATTAAAACCGGCGACACTGAAGAGGATCTTCGTTATGTTGCCGATAAACTGACCGGGTTGCGTATTTTTGAAGATGAGAGTGGAAGAATGAACGGTTCAATTAAAGAAATGGGTGGTGCTGTGCTGTCAGTATCGCAGTTCACTCTCTATGGCAATACGTCAAAAGGAAGACGGCCGAGCTTTATCGAGGCAGCACGTCCCGAGATTGCCGAACCGCTTTATCACGCATTTAATGAAAGGCTCAGAGCGAATGGACTTCATGTCGAAACCGGCGTTTTCGGTGCCGATATGGCAGTATCTCTGGTGAATGACGGACCGGTCACATTGATTGTGGAGAGCAAAAATCAATAATTACTGTAACTTATTGTTCCAATTGTTTGCTATTTATGAGGAATTGGTTACATCGATGACGTGATTAGTTACACGTTTTGCAGGGGGAGTTATAACTTTGCGATGCGTGGTTACAACCTCAGAGTGATATGCACCGTGCACTGAGAAGGATTGATCTAACCCTGTTTTACTTGAAATCCGCTCGATGCACAAAAATTCGCGAAACCTTGACATTTTATTGGAAGATACGTACTATTAAAAGACGAACAAAACCAGTGACGAAGAGGTTTTTCGGAGCAATCGATCGAGAGAGAAGGCATGCCTGAGGCTGGAAGTATGCCGATCGTTCCCGGGAAATAGACACTTCAGAGGTGCTTTACTGAACATCCGATTTACTTTTTTTAATTGGACAGTAGGAAAAGCCGTTTCCGGGCGTTAACCGGCTCTTGAGAGGAAGCATTTCAATGCTTTAAATGAGGGTGGCACCACGAAGCTAATTCGTCCCTTGTCTGTCGGCTCACCGATGGACAAGGGACTTTTTATTTATTCATATCCAGCATCCGTACTTTTAAGCAGAGAAAAATAAAGGATTAAGCATGCGAAAACAGTTAAAGGAGGAACATTCTGCAATGATACAAATTCCCCGCGGAACCTATGATGTTTTGCCTGAAGATGCATTCAAGTGGCAGAAGATCGAAGCAGCAGCGCGCGAAATCTGTGCGCGCTTTAACTACAAAGAATTACGGACGCCGTTGTTCGAGTCGACCGCTTTATTTCAGCGTGGTGTCGGCGACACAACCGATATCGTCCAAAAAGAAATGTATTCGTTTAAAGATCGCGGTGGGCGTGAACTGACGCTGAGGCCTGAGGGCACCGCTTCTATCGTTAGGGCTTATGTTGAGAACAAGCTGTACGGCGATCCCAATCAGCCACAGAAACTTTATTACATAGGACCAATGTTCCGCTATGAACGTCCACAAGCCGGTCGTAACCGCCAGTTTACTCAGTTTGGCTGCGAAGCCCTTGGCTCTGCAGATCCGTCCATTGATGCAGAAGTTATTTCGCTCGCAATGACCTTTTATCAAACCCTTGGCTTGAAGAAATTGAAGCTTGTTTTGAACAGTCTCGGCGATCCGGAAAGCCGCAAAGCGCATCGTGATGCACTGATCGCCCACTTTAAACCGTCCATTGGCGAATTTTGCGATGACTGCCAGCAGCGTCTTGAGAAGAATCCGCTGCGCATTCTCGACTGCAAGGCGGATCATCATCACCCACTGATGGCGACTGCCCCGTCAATCATTGATTATCTGAATGATGCATCGCGTGACTATTTCAACAAGGTGAAAGCCATCTTGGACGAGATGGGTATCGACTATGAACTCGATCCGACGCTTGTCCGTGGATTGGATTACTATAACCATACAACCTTCGAAATTATGGGAGCTAGTCAAGGTGCAATCACGACCTTGATGGGCGGCGGCAGATACAATGGTTTGGTCAGCGAACTTGGCGGGCCGGAAACACCGGGCATTGGCTTCGCGCTCAGCATTGAACGCTTGCTGCTTGCCCTTGACGTTGAGGGCATCTCCTTGAATTCCGATCCGGCACTTGACTGCTTCGTCGTTGCGATCGGCGAAGCAGCCGAGCAAAAAACACCGGTGCTGCTGAACCGATTGCGTTTGGCCGGGCTGACCGCTGATAAAGACTATATTGGGCGTAAAGTCAAAGGCCAATTCAAACAAGCCGATCGCGATAAAGCGAAGTTCGTTGTCGTCGTTGGCGATGAGGAGCTTGAACAAGAAAAGGCAGTAGTTAAGAATATGGCTGATGGATCTCAAGAAGCGGTCGCGTTTAAGGACTTAACGGATTATCTTAAAGAAAAAATCTGATTCAATATAAATGGAGGGAACGACATGTATCGCAACACAAATTGCGGTGAATTAACCGAGGCATTCGCCGGCAAGAAAGTTACCTTGGCCGGCTGGGTGCAAAAAAGAAGAGATCTTGGCGGAGTTATTTTTATCGATCTTCGCGACAGGTCAGGGGTTGTCCAGATTGTCTTCAACCCACAAGTCTCACAAGAAGCTTGGAACAAAGCAGATAAACTGCGCAGCGAATATTGTGTCACTGTGACCGGTGAGGTCGTAAAACGCGATCCAGAAGCCGTGAACGAGAAAATCAAAACCGGTACGATTGAAGTGATGATCAACGAGATAACCTTGCTGAATAAATCGAAAACACCGCCGTTTCCAATTGAAGACGACATTGAAGCTTCTGAAGATATCCGTTTGAAATATCGCTATCTGGACCTGCGTCGTCCGGAAATGCTCGAAACGTTGAAAATTCGCAATAAGATTACCCATACATTGCGCGATTTTCTCGATGAAAACGATTTTCTTGATGTCGAAACCCCGATTTTGACCAAGAGCACTCCGGAAGGCGCACGTGATTACCTCGTACCGAGCCGTGTGCACCCGGGTGAATTTTATGCGTTGCCGCAATCGCCGCAGCTATTCAAACAGCTGCTGATGGCATCGGGAATTGAAAAGTACTATCAGATCGCACGTTGCTTCCGCGATGAGGATTTGCGTGCTGACCGTCAACCTGAATTTACACAGGTCGACATGGAAATGTCCTTTTTTGAAATCGACAAATTCCAAAACATGATTGAAGAAATGCTCGTGCGTGTCATGAAGGAAGTCAAGGGCGTTGACATTCCGCGTCCATTCAAACGCTTGACCTATGCCGAAGCCATCGACCTGTACGGCAGTGACAAGCCGGATACACGATTCGGTATGACATTAATCGATCTCACCGACATCGCTGCGGACAGCACGCTGAAGGTATTCAAGGAAGTACAGGAAAAAGGCGGCTTGGTTAAAGCGATCAATGCGAAAGGCGTTGCTGCACAGTTCTCGCGCAAACAAGTTGACGAAGACCTGCGCGCCGTGGTTTCCCCGTACGGCGCAAAGGGACTGGCTTGGCTCAAGGTTGAGGAAGGCGGCATGAAAGGACCGATTGCCAAATTCTTTGATGAAGCACTGACGGCGCGGATTATTGAGCGTACGAACGCTGAACCGGGCGACTTACTGCTGTTTGTCGCAGATAAGAAGAAGATTGTTGCCGACAGCCTTGGCGCCCTGCGCCTGCATCTTGGCAAACTGCTGGGTCTGATCGACGAATCTGCCTACAACTTCTTATGGGTTACGCACTTCCCACTGCTTTCCTACAGCGAGGAAGAACACCGATACGTTGCAGAGCACCATCCATTTACGATGCCGGTGCTTGAAGACCTCGATAAGATCGAGAGCGATCCGGGCAGTGTACGTGCACAATCCTTTGATATGGTACTTAATGGCTATGAACTTGGCAGCGGTTCGCAGCGTATCTCGGACCACGACTTGCAAGAACAAATGTTCAAAGTACTTGGCTTCACAAAAGAACGTGCTGAAAAACAGTTTGGCTTTCTAATGAGCGCATTCGAATACGGCGTTCCGCCGCATGGCGGCATGGCGCTTGGCATTGACCGCATTGTGATGCTGCTCGCCGGCCGTTCAAGTTTGCGCGACACGATCGCATTCCCGAAAACAGCCAGCGCGTCCGACCTGCTGACCAAGGCACCAAGCGAGGTCAGCCTGGCTCAATTGGCCGAACTGCATCTCGACGTGGCAACCATCTTAAAATAAAGGAATCTTGAAGCAAAAGTTAAGATATGTTAAACTGAATGCATAAGATAATGAAAAAAGTCCTGAAGTGTTAGTCTAAAGTCGTTATGTTTTGACCGAACATATTTTGATAGGGAGTTCGATTGTTCTCACTCGGAGCGCATGCCCGCGCTCGGGACGCGTGAACTGTGGGACAGGACACCCACCTGCTTATAACTGCGGGTATCAAATCTGCGGCTTTGCAACGGCACGTTCGGGATTTTTTGTTTTGGAAAAAATAAAGCCGGAATGACGGAGATGTGGTCCGTATTCCGGCTTTTTTACTATATAGATGATTATTTTTTCGCTGAATAGAGGGTTAAGCTCAATGATGCTTGTGATCCGGTTTGCATTGAAAATTGGGTGATGTTTAAGATGCGTTCCATCTTTTCGAGATCACAAATGAAATCTATAATTTCCTGTGTTGATTTTGCGGATAATTGTATGGTATAGCTGTTCGCGTTCAAGGAAGAATTTTGGCTTCTATTTACTCGAGTAATCGTATCAACGTACACTTGACGAACCGTAGCCTGAGCTTGGAATTTCACAAAGAAGGATTCAATTTCTGGCTGCTTTGGCAGGGTTTCTTCGTTTATTGCATTGTCCTCTCCATCAGCGCTGCTTTTTTTTGTTAAGGCGGCCATTTCTTTGTAATTCTGAACAGAGCTTTGCGTGAGAGTAAGATTTTCTTTCAAAGGGATAATTTTCATAAAGTAGAAAAATCCAAATCCAGAGCAGACAATGAGAACAGCGGCAACAATAACGATATAGGTCTGTCTCATATCAATTCTCCTTCTTCTTAGAGATCGTCATACTTAGAAACAAGTGAACCTGTCCCTTTTTGAACGTTTTGGAATTAACAATTTTCGTTGCGATCACATTTGAAAAGGTTTGATTTCTTAATCGCGATGTAAATAAATCGGCATCGGAAAATGAAGTAATCTGATATTCTGCTGTGAGATTTCCTGTTGAATCAATGTCCGTACGGATTACCTTTGCCCCTTTAGGCAATTGTTCATTAATTATGGTTAACGAGTCATAGATCGAGAGCTTATTTTTCTTAATTTGATTTACCGCGTTGATCGTGGAAAGTGATTTTGTACGCCCATTCGCGATTTTTTTCTCCGATTGTGCTTTCCAATAGCTCTCTTGATTCTGCGCAGCCTGAAGTTGGACACTTAAATTCATCGTGTACCAAGTAAAGAAGGCAAGTGTGAGTACGCAAACCCCTGCAAAGACGATCGCAAAGCAAATCAATGCTTTCGGCGTTTTCCGTTCGTAGGGGAGAAGATTGATATCAATCATTTCAGCCCCTCCTTCATCGCAAGACCGACGGCAGGAATGCTCGTTTCATTGATTGTTTCAGAATAGTTGATCTTTTCGCGGTCAATCGCAAGGCTTTGCACGTCCTGCGGAACAAGCGCTTGAAGTGCATTCTGAAGCAGAGCGGTATGCCCATGATCGCCAAATAAATAGATCATTGCAACCTCGTCAGTACCTTTGCGCACGCTGTACTGATAAAAGTTCAGCATTCGTTCAATTTCCGTCGCCGCATTGAGGTAGAACGTATCCGATTCCGCTGTTTCAAGATTGACTTGGCGAACAAACATCGGAATGTCGCCACTAAAAATCGACACATAGAGTGATTCGTTTTCAAGGTGCACGTACATCCGCTGCTGCTCAGCAATTTCCGGGTGAAAATGCTGCACCCAGCGATCAATTCCTAAAGCGCTGAATTCGGCATTGACCGGATTCAAACCGGCATTGGACTGCAGTTTCCTGTATTTCAGCACGACATGTTCCGGTGCCGCGATAAACAACACATTGGTTCCGGTTGCTTCACGTTGAATCACATGGAAATCGAAAACCGGTTTATCGAATGGAAGTTGAATCTTATTTCCCATTTCGATGAAAAAGTAGTTTTGCAGTTCTGAATCCGATTTGACACCGGGAAAATCAAACTGGCGAAGGATAAGCTGGGATGTCGGAATGGCAAAGTACGTTTTCTTGCCCTTTGCTTTAAGCGCGCGAACCATGTCCTTTAAATAATCCGTGAAGGTTTGTTCATCCTTAACGCGTCCGTTTTCCACAATACCTCGCTCAAGTGGCTTCTCAAGATAAGTGAAACCAGCAGGAAGGTCGGCATTGCCGCGCGAAAGTACCATCCGAATCGCATAATCGGATACAGTTAATCCAACGCTGGCATGATTTTGAAAGAGTCGAAACACAAGCATCATTCCTACTATTAAAAGATTAGATCAAAATATAAGGTGATTAGCTGATCGCCGAAGAAGAAGCTGGTCAGTATCCCTAAAGCAATAAATGGAACAAAGGGTACCGGCTGCCGGCGTTTAATCAGTCCCAGAAGTTGTCCGCCGAGGCCAATGACAGCACCAAAGAATGTGGCTAGAAAAAACCCTGAAATGACGAGTTTCCAACCTAAAACCAGGCCTAGGATGGCAAACAATTTGATATCGCCGCCACCCATGCCGCCGCGACTGATTAAGGCAATCAAGGCAAGCAGTCCGAACCCCGCTGCAAAGCCGAGCGGCGCGTCCCACCACGGATGAGGAGGGTAAATGACCCGAAAGGCAACGAACAATGGGAAAAAGAACAGCAAAATCTTATCCGGAATCAGCATATATTCAAGATCAGATACGAGCACGATCATCAACAATGAAACAAGAAGCCAGCCGCATAGCATCTCTTCAATTGATGTTGCGCGTAGGAAACTAAACAAGAATAAAAGTCCCGTTGCTGCTTCGATGATTGGATAGATTGGTGAAATCTTTGAATGACAGGTGCGGCATTTGCCTTCCAGCAAAATATAGGAAAATACTGGAATCAAGTCAAGGATAGTCAAACGCCGCCCGCACGACGGACAGTGCGAAGGCGGCATAATGATTGACTGGCCGGCGGGAACCCGCAGACCGACGACGTTGTAGAAAGAGCCTAGGATGAGACCTAGGAGTAAAATATAATATGTTGATAATAACATAATTCGACTATATTACTCTTCCGTTGGTTCAGATGTACTAGAAGATTCACTAGATTTTGAGGAAGAATCCCCCTTATTGTAAGCTAATAATTGATTTTCCGTGGCTTTGTGTTCGCTAAATGTTTCAGGTAAACTTGTGTCAGTAATTGTGTATTCCCCATCAGCATATGTAATGGAGTAGTCATTTGGAAGCGAACTTTTAACAGATTTGTCAAGATAATCGTCTAATTGACTCGGTCCAAATGTTGTTGTAGATGTTGAAGTATGGTCAGCAACATATAATTTCGCGGCATGAATTGCGGTTAGAGCATCTTGTACCTTTGCTTTATCATTTTGTTTGTTAATAATTGACACGACACTCGGAATTGCGATGGCAGCCAAAATAGCTAAGATAACGATTACCGCCAAGAGTTCAATCAGTGTAAAGCCTTTCTGGTTTTTCTTTTCGTTCGCTTTTTTCATAATCTTTTTGAGCATACGTTTTCCTCCTGTCTCTTACACGTTTTGATAGATTTGGAACATAGGGATAATGATGGCTAGAACGATAATACCGACAACAACAGCGAGGAACAGGATAACGAGGGGTTCAATGAGGACCTTCATACGCTCAGTCATCTGTTCAACGTCATCTTCGTAATACTTGGCGACACTGTTCAGCATTTGATCGAGCATACCGGTTTTTTCGCCGATTGCGGTCATGTGGTGAACCATTGCCGGAAAAATATTCTCCTCCCGAAAGGCTTGTGATAAGGGTCGTCCGAAATCAAGGGCTTCGGAGACTTTATGTATGGCCTGTCGGATGGCTAGATTCGATGTGATCTTCTCAATTGAGTGCAATGCATCGATGACAGGTACAGAACTGGAGAGCAATAGCGCAAGCATCCAGAGCAATCGGGAAAGTTCACTTTTATAGACTATTATACCTAGTAAAGGCAACTTGATTATAGCATAATCTAGTCTTAATTTACTAGATTTATTTCGTCGGAGGATCGTAATCATAAATACTGCCGCGATCGCTAAAAGAAAGATCACATACCAGTAAGCGCGAAGCCAGTCACTTATTGTCAAAATGACGCGTGTAATCAGCGGCAGTTGCGTATTCAGGCCGGCGAACATGGTGCGGAACATCGGGATGATGGTCGTTAATAGAAACAAAACAACACCGATCGACATCATAAAAACAAAGGCAGGGTAAACCATCGCTGTGCTCAATTTTTGCCGTGATTTATGCTGGCGTTCGTAATAGGTCGCCAGATGGTCCAGACTTTCCTCCAAGCGACCGCTGCCTTCACCGGCACGAATCATGTGAATGATCATTGGGCTAAAAATTTTCGGGTGATTTTCAAATGCCTGAGATAGGGACTGCCCTTCGCGAAGATTGGTGGCCATATCCATAATCGTTTGCTTAAAGTATTTATTCTTTTCCTCTTGATCCGTTAAAATTTCTAGGGCATCGGAAACCGTCACGCCGGCTTTAATGATCGTCGCAAACTGTCTCAGGAAGACAACTTTTTCTTGCAGTTTCACGCGAGAACCAAACGAAAGTTCCTTATACCAAATGGAATCGTTATGTTCCTGGATGGACTGGATTGTTAATCCTTGATTGGCAACTTGTAGCAAGGCTTCTTGTTTGGTTACTGCGGTGATCTTTCCTTTTTTTATTTTGCCGTATGTGTTGGTACCGACATAGTCAAACAGCGGCATGTGTTCACTTCCTTGTTAAAAATGTTTCGATCGATTCACCGGCGATCTCGCGCCGCGTCAGCATATCCTGAACGCAGGCAGCCATCGTTTGCATGCCCTGCGCGCGATTGACCTGGATGACACTTGGAATCTGGTAGATCTTCTTCTCGCGAATCAAATGACTGATTGCTTTATTATTAATCATGACTTCGGTCGCCACACGCCGGCTGGTGTAGTCCGGGGATGGAAATAAGCGCTGCGACACCACAGACACGAGCTCGGCAGCCAGTTGAATGCGGATTTGTCCCTGCTGTTCGGGAGGGAAGACATCAATGATTCGGTCAACGGTTGAGACTGCATCGTTGGTATGCAGTGTCGCCAAGACGAGGTGACCGGTTTCTGCAGCCGTTAGTGCTGTTCGAATCGTCTCCAAGTCGCGCATTTCTCCAACCAGAATTACGTCCGGATCCTCGCGCAAAGCAGATCGAAGCCCTAGTGCGAACGACTGGGTATCGTAACCGATCTCGCGCTGCTGAATGATACAGCGGTTGTGTCGATGCAAATATTCGATCGGATCCTCTAGCGTAATGATATGACGGCGCAGTGTCTTGTTCATGTCGTCCACGAGCGCCGCAAGTGTCGTTGACTTTCCGCTTCCCGTCGGCCCCGTCACTAAGAATAAACCATGCGGTCGGTGAATGAGTGACTTTAGAACATTGGGCAAGCGTAGTGAAGCGAAATTGGGTATGGATTGCGGTATGACACGAAAGGCGATACTGTAGCATGAACGTTGCCGAAACGCATTCACCCGGAAACGCGATAATTTGGCAATGCTGTAAGAAAAGTCAAGTTCACCGTTCGCCTCCAGCTTTGCCAATTGTTCTTCGGATAGAATACCGCGAACGATTTCATCGGTGTCCGCAGGCCGAATGATCGGTTTGTCGAGTGCAGTTAATTCGCCGTTCAAACGGATCGTCGGCGGAATACCAACGGATAGATGTAAATCAGAGGCTCCGCGCCCGCAGGCAATCGCCAAACAGTCCTTAAGAAATTCAATCATAGTTCTCCCCCTAAGTCTACAGGTCAGCTGATAATTTTGAGCAGTTCGTCCACGGTAGTAATTCCTTGAGCGACTTTCGACAATCCATTTTGAAGCATTGACTCGCCGCCGGAATCACGAACCAGATTTTGAATGTCTGTAAAGGAATTGTGAGTAATCAGTTTTTCAGACAGTTCATCGCTCAGCGTCAACATTTCATGAACCGCAGTTCGCCCAAGATATCCGGTATGATGGCATGATTTGCACCCGGTGCCCTTCATCAGGGTATCGGGGCATTCCTGGCCTGCTTTTTGAAACAGTGCCTGATCAATGGCGGTTGATGCAGACGGTCGCGCGCAGTCGCGGCAGACACGTCGCACCAAACGCTGGGCGACGACACCGGTGAGCGATGCGGCCACGAGAAACGGGTCAACCCCCATATCAATCAAACGGTAGATGGTGGTCGGCACGTCATTGGTGTGCAAAGTGCTGAGTACAAGATGCCCGGTCAGCGAGGCACGAATCGCAATTTCCGCAGTCTCAGAGTCGCGAATTTCTCCGACCATGATGATGTTCGGATCCTGTCTCAGGATTGCTCTTAATCCGGCGGCAAACGTCAATCCGACTGGAGCATTCGTCTGAATCTGATTGATTCCGTCAATTTGGTATTCAACCGGATCTTCGATGGTAATGATGTTTTGGGTCTCATTGTTCAGGTAATTTAAAGCGGCGTAAAGCGTTGACGTTTTCCCGGAACCTGTCGGTCCTGTGATCAGCATTAACCCGGTCGGTTTGGAAATCATGTTCACAAAGGATTTTTGCTGCGACTCGGTAAAGCCGACGTTTGGGATTTTCAGCAGTAAATCCTTTGTATTCAGAAGTCGAAGCACGATACGTTCACCAAAAAGGGTCGGAAGCGTCGAAACCCGTAAATCCAGCCGGTTCTTGCCAATCGCGACTTTGACTCGTCCGTCCTGAGGCAAGCGGGTCTCTGTGATATCAAGCTGACTCATGACTTTGATTCGCGTCACAAGCACGCTCAAAATCTCTTTTGGAAACGTGCGATACGTGTGAAGCTCACCGTCAATACGAAACCGGACCACAACACTGAATTCATGGGGATCGATATGGATATCGCTGGCACGATCTTCTACAGCACTTAAGAGACATTTGTTGATCACTTTCAGAATCGGCGTATTCTCGACTGAAGTCAGTTCCGGCTCGTCAATCGGGCGGTTGTTGATCGATGTCAGAATCTCATTCACCGAATCTTCCTCGTTATAGAGCCGGTTGATTGTGCTGGTAATTTCACTTGGAAGTGCCAAAACAACTTTAACATGAAAACCGGTCATCATTTGCAGATCATCAATGGCGTAAAAATTTAGCGGATTTGCCATGGCAACAAAAAGGGTGTTGTTCTCTTTTTTATAGCAAATCAGTTCATTTTGCCGTGAAAAGGACTGGTCGACGAGATTAACCGTTTGATAATCAATGACTAGATTCGATAAATGGACTTGAGGGATAGCTAACTGTATCGAAAGTGCGTCGATCAGTTGTTGTTCGGAAATATATCCGCGCTCAATTAAGGCATGTCCTAATTTTTGTGATGAATCTTTTTGTTCCAGTGTCGAACTCAGCTGGTCTTGTGTAATCATTCCTGATTCGACAAGAAGGTCGCCTAATCTTCGATGTGTGCGCTGCATGTGTCTGCCCTCCTGATTCGTAATCTTTTAAAACGATACTTTCATTCTACACCAAAACCCATTAAAATAGATCTGACGACAGATGCGAAAGGACTGCGACTGATGAACCGAAAACAAGCAGGGATGACGCTAATCGAAGTCATTGCCGCAATAGCATTGCTGAGTATCGTCATTTTAACTTTCGCGTATGTATTTATCCAGAGCCAGCAAGTGACAACCAATAACGGCGACCGTTTGAACGCATTGCAGCTCGCGCAAAAAGAATTGTCGCAAGTGCTGAGCGCGGAAACACCTCCGGTTAACTCCGGATCCACTGTTTCTTCACCGACAGCCAGTCCTCTACATACAGACTTTACGATTAAAGTTCCCGATGAACAAAATTCAATCTACAAAACTTATGTTTATGTATTAAACAAAGGGAGCGAAGATGACCAGCTTTTACCTATCGTCGTTCGAACCTACTATAACGATACAAAATACGTAGAACTTTACAACTATTATACGATAACAAGCAATTGAGAGGTACAGGAAGATGATACATAATTCGAGAGGCGTGACGCTTGTCGAGATGCTCGCCGCAATAACCATTGCAACGATTTGTTTTGTTCTTATTTTCAGTATCTGGCTATCCGGCGAAAAATCAGCGCAACATACCATAACGGAAAACGATCTCCAAGCAGACGCTCATCTCGTACAAGCACGGATTACACGTGCGTTTTATGAACAGAAGGATAACCTTACTTTAACAATCGACAATGGTGAAGTAATTCTTGCCACTGGTAAGGGTAGTTCTTCACAACAAGAGCACATATCGAGTCCTGATTTGTTTTATAGTGGGGATGGCTCAGAATTACAAGATATATCAGATGATACTGGGAAATTTATTGGCACAAAACTAACTATTGATTATGTTATAAAAAAAAGAACAGCGGCAGGTAGTGCTGATAACGAGGGTCCAAGTTTTCATCTCTCAACAACATTAAACTATCCATGGGAAGACGTAGGGGAGCGTGAACCAAGTGATGCCCCATAAAAGAACGTTTCAGAAAAGAGAATCTGGGTATGCACTCGTTATCGTTCTCCTTGTTATTACAGTTTTCTCTGTACTCGGACTCACCGTCATGTCGGTATCTTTTAACCATACAAAGCAATTCAGCAAAGAAACCACACAAACCCAGGCATTAAACGTCGCTGAGATGGGGTTGAAGGCATACAATAAAGAACTTCAATCAAAACTATTAGATGTAAGCGAAGTAACTCAAACAAACTTTAAGGATAAAGTGATAGAAATCTTGCCTGGAACGCTTAATTCAAGTTCAAATCTTGTGATAAATTCGATGCAAGGAAATCCGTGTTATACAGTAACCCATGGAGAAGTCGGCGATTCAACGGATGATAAAATTACCGTCACAATTACCAGTCGGGGAACCACAAATGATGGAATTCAGGTGATTATGCAAAAAATAACGTTCGAGTATCGGCCGGTGGATACAGCAGCTACTGGTGATGCTGATCACACACCACCGTATATGGGACTATCTCTTCCGTATATAAGTGGGGGGTACCATAATGGTTATTTGAGTTGGTTACCTGCAGATTATACACCTAAGTGGATTTCTGAAGGCGATTTTGTACATCAAGGTGATGCTTATGTGAATAATAATACTGTAATTATAAGCGGTCGGCAGCCTACAACTAATGATGTAGTGCATCAAACTGTTGATTTGACAACTGTAAAAAATCAATTCAAGAATATGCCCTTATCCTATCCAGTCAATCAACCCATAAATGGTGCCGCTTCGATTAATGAAGATGCAGTAATGCAGGCTGAATATAATGGAAGTGTTAACTTTAACAGTTTTAATTTAAAAAAATCAAATCCAAGTGTCACTATTAATGGAAAAGCCTTCTTGGCAAGCAGTATAAACTCTGGTAATTTAAATGAAGGAACGATCATTTTTAATGATGATGTGGCAATAAATGGCGATCTTAATGCTGGAAATAAAACTCACTTTCTGTTTAAAGGAAATGTATATATAAATGGCGCAATCAACGCAAGTGATCATACTTCAATGAATTTTGAAAAATCATTGCTTATAAATGGAAGCGATATTAATTTAAACAACGATAGTACGATTTCCGTAAATGGTAATTTAAATGTCGCTAATGGATCATTGAATGGTTCATCAAGCTCTTCCGCATCATTTAATGGTAATGTCTATTTTAATCATGATTATAATTCTTCAGGCTCACATCATTTCTATGGTTATGTTTTTATCAACGGTTCTTTTAATAATAGTGGACCATTGAGGTTTGAACGAACTGTTTATGTACGAAAAGACTTCTATCCAAAAGCCGAAGGTTATTCAGTTATTTTTAAAAAAGGGGTAATTACGGCAGGAAATAATGCATCATTTAAAACCAGTGGTAATGGCGAGATTGTAATAAATGCTCAATTAAGGGGTGGGGGCGAATCAGAGGATGATGACAATGATGGAAATCAATCTCCTATAACAATAATTGATACAAAAACAAACTATCAGTAGTAAATAAATTTGTGAAAATACACCCCCGAGCCGTTTGAACTCGAGGGTGTATGCATTCTTACTTGTTTATTTCGCGATCTTTTCCAGGTTGCCGTTTTGGTCCATTTTGAAGGCGGGTGCTGATGCAGCGTCTTGATCTTGAAAGGCGACCATGCGACGGGCGCGGTCCATGATGCCGACCAGTGCTTGATAGTCTTCTTCAACGGTTTTCTGGCGTGATTTTAAGGTTTCGATCTCTTGGTCGAGTTCGCCGATACGTTTTTGTAAACGTGCATTTTCTTGTTTTAAATGCGTGTTTTCTTTATCCAGTCGGTTGCTTGTTGAGCTCCCGTTTTGCAGATGCTGCAGAAAGTGGATAACATCGGTTAATGTGAGGCTGCTTGTTGAGGAAGCGGCTGGTGTTCCGGTTTGTTGTGCCGGAGTTTCAGCAGTGAACGATGTAGGATCCGTGAGGTCCGCGGTTTCCATAACAGGAAATGATTGAGTCACTGGACGGGATATTCTGTTTTGCTGTTCGGCACGTTTTTTTTGTTTACGCTGTTTTTTTGCGATTTGTATTGCTTGTTCGTATTTTTGGCGGACAATGGCGTTCCAGCGGAATCCGCATGCAGCCCCGGTTCGATTCAGCCGATCGCCAACTTCTTCAAAGGCGTCGAGCTGGGTACTTCCTTCTCTGATATGGCGCAGGACGGTCTCTGCGAGCAGAAGATCATCTTCATGCGACCATGCATCTTGTCTCACTTTTGTCATGTTCTATGCTCCTTCTTGCATTCTTGTTGATTTGTAAAAAGGATTGACAACTTTTAAGACTTTTATACACGATCGATTTTCAAGAGGATTGAAGCTTTAAAATAAAAAAAGCGCTGTATCAGCGCTTTTTTTTGTCGCGCTCGACAAAATAGTCGAGTCGTTTTTGAACGGTTCGTTCATAGCCGCGTGGGGAAGGATGGTAGAAGTGCTTGCTGCGCAGCTTGTCCGGAAGATAGTCTTGCGGTACGTATCCGTCTTCGAAGTCGTGCGGATAGAGGTAACCTTTGCCATGTCCAAGCTTGGCCGCACCTTTATAGTGAGCATCACGCAGGTGGATGGGAACGTCGCCCGTTTTTTCATCTTTTACGGCAGCGAGTGCTTCATCAATACCGCTGATCACAGCATTGCTCTTTGGCGCTGTTGCGACATAGAGAGCTGCTTCGGCAAGCGGGATACGTGCTTCAGGCATCCCGATAAATGTGACTGCGGTCACCGCGGTATTGGCAATCAGAATCGCATTGGGGTCGGCAAGACCAACGTCTTCAGCGGCATGGATGAAAATACGGCGGGCGATAAATTTCGGATCTTCGCCAGCGGCGATCATCTTGGCGAGCCAGTAAAGCGTGGCATTTGGATCTGATCCGCGCATACTTTTGATGAATGCAGATACCGTATCGTAGTGGTTGTCTCCGTTTTTATCATACTGTAAGACCTTTTCCTGAATCGATTCCTCAGCGACGCTGCGATCAATATGGATGACGCCGTCGGCATTTGGGTCTGTGGTCAGCACGGCCAGCTCTAGGGCATGCAGTGCCGTGCGGCTATCACCATTTGCAACGCGAACAAGATGATCCAACGCATCCTCATCCACTTCGATGGACGATTCGCCGTAACCTCTTTTTTTATCGGTCAATGCATGGCTAAGAATCGTACGAATTGCTTTATCCGTCAAGGGCTCGAATCGAAATAATCGAGATCGAGACAGAAGTGCTGCATTGATCTCGAACATCGGACTTTCGGTTGTTGCACCGATGAGAATAATTGTACCTTTTTCAACGGAAGGCAGGAGTGCATCCTGCTGTCCCTTATTGAAGCGATGGATTTCATCAATAAATAAAATGGTTTTCTGCTGATCGAATTTCAATCGTTCTTCCGCAGCCGCAATAATCTTGCGAATATCGCCAACGCCGGATGTAACGGCGTTGAGCTGTTCGTAATAGGCAGAAGTGGTTTGAGCAATGATATGGGCAAGCGTCGTTTTGCCGGTCCCCGGTGGCCCAAAGAAAATCATCGGCGTCAGTTTGTCTGCTTGAATGGCACGGCGCAGCAGCCGTCCCTGACCGACAATTTGCTCCTGACCGACAAATTCATCGAGTGTTTGCGGACGCATCCGATCGGCGAGCGGCCGACCGTTTAAATTCGATTGGTCATCGGTTGGAAAGTCAAACAGATCCATCCCGATCATCCTCTCATTTTTCTGTATTTGCGGGAATCCTTCTTGATGACGTGCAACGCCAAGCATTTTCGTCTATAATAATTTAAGGTCTGAACATAGTTTACCATAAATCAGAAGCTATGTTCGTAGGGAATGCTTGTTTTAACAGAGTGGATCCGCGTACTGCTTCGGGGCAGACGTGCATCTTTGTCTCACTTGACAGGGTATAAATGAAAGAAGATAAATGTTGATTTAAGATGGGGTGTAACGAGATGAAAATTTCAACGAAAGGCCGTTACGGCTTGACGATTATGATGGCGCTTGCCAAAAACAAAGGTCGCGGACCGCTTTCGCTGAAGGCGATTGCCAATGAACATGATCTTTCCGAACACTATTTGGAACAATTAATTGCTCCTTTGCGCAATGCGGGGCTGGTCAGCAGCATTCGTGGAGCCTACGGCGGCTATGTTTTGGCGAAAATGCCGAGCGAAATCACGGCAGCCGACGTGATTCGTGTTCTGGAAGGGCCGATTCAACCGGTGGAAGTGATGGACGATGATGATCCGGCGAAACGTGAGCTGTGGGTGAAAATCCGTGATGCGGTACGCGATGTATTGCAAGGGACGACGCTCGACGATTTGATTCATTACGATTCCGATCCTCAAGTACAGGATCCGGATATGTTTTATATTTAAGCGAACGCGGGTTAGCTCGCGTGATTCGATTGATTTAAAGGAGTGATAAGGCGTGAATCCGATTTATCTTGATCATGCCGCAACAACACCGATTGATCCGGAAGTGCTTCAGGTCATGGTGGAAACGTATCAGCAGGTGGTAGGAAATCCGTCGAGTATTCACTCGTTCGGCCGACAGGCGCGCAAGATCGTTGATGAATCGCGTCATACAATTGCAAAATATATTGGTGCACGCAGCCGCGAGATCGTCTTTACCAGCGGTGGTACGGAAGGCGATAACATCGCTATTCTCGGTACGGCTTTCGCTAACAGCGATAAGGGAAAGCATATCATTACGACAAAAATTGAGCATCACGGTGTGTTAAAAACATGCGCATATTTAGAAACGCAAGGCTTCACGATTGACTACCTCGATGTGGATCGTACAGGACGCGTTTCACTTGATGAATTAAAAAGCAAACTACGTGAGGACACCATTCTCGTCTCGATAATGTTTGGAAATAATGAGGTTGGCACGATTCAGCCGATTCGGGAAATCGCGCACTTGCTCGCCGATCATCAGGCTTATTTCCACACGGATGTTGTGCAAGCCTTCGGTACGGCCGACATGGACGTTAAGGATACCCCCATCGACTTGATGTCGATGGCCGGTCACAAAATCGGCGGCCCAAAGGGTATCGGTTTTATTTTCGTAAGGGACGGTTTGTCGCTTCAGGCATATACGCATGGCGGTGATCAGGAGCGCAAACGGCGCGCCGGTACGGAAAATGTTCCGGCAATTGCCGGTCTGGCACGGGCAGTCGAAAAAGTCGGCGAACATTTTCATGAGCGGATTGACAACTGCTTGCATGCACGTCAAATAATTCTTGAGACACTTGATGAGGAAAAAGTGACCTATAAAATCAACGGTAATCCGGATCACTTTTTGCCTCAGGTATTGAATCTTTATTTTCCGGGAACCAATGTTGAAACGCTGCTCACAAAACTGGATTTAGCGGGAGTAGCAGTCTCCAGCGGTTCTGCCTGCACGGCGGGATCGGTGGAACCGTCACATGTGCTGACGGCAATGTTTGGCGAGCGAGCTCCGGAGACGGTCAGCTCAATTCGTGTTAGTTTCGGAGATCATATAGATGAAGATCAATTACGAGAGGCGGGGCGGATCATTGCCGCATCTGTCCGTGATCTCGTTTCGTTAAGAAAGGTGGGTGAAGTTTCGTGACTGGAAAATCCCCAAGCCGGACACGTGTCGTTGTTGGCATGTCGGGCGGAGTGGATTCAACCGTTGCCGCGCTGTTGCTGAAGCAGCAAGGCTATGATGTCGTTGGTATTTTCATGAAAAATTGGGACGATACCGATGAGAACGGGATTTGTACGGCAACGGAAGACTATGAAGATGTGGTCCGCGTTTCCAATCAAATCGGGATACCCTATTATGCAGTCAATTTTGAGAAACAGTATTGGGATCGTGTTTTTTCGTATTTCCTGGATGAGTATAAATTAGGGCGGACACCGAATCCGGATGTCATGTGCAATAAGGAAATTAAATTCAAAGCGTTTCTCGATCACGCGATGGCGCTCGGTGCGGACTATGTGGCAACCGGTCATTACGCGCGCGTTGACCGTCGCGATGGCAAAACAGCGATGATTCGTGCAGTCGATCAGAATAAGGATCAAACTTATTTCCTGAATCAGCTCTCGCAAGAACAGATCGCCAAGGTGATGTTCCCGCTCGGTGATCTGAAAAAGCCAGAGGTACGCGAAATTGCACGTGAACATCACTTGGCAACGGCTGAGAAAAAGGACAGTACCGGTATCTGCTTTATCGGTGAACGGAATTTTAAGGAGTTCCTGAGCCATTATCTGCCGGCAAACCGCGGTGAGATCCGCACCCTTGATGGTGAACTCAAAGGGTATCATGACGGGCTCATGTACTATACCAATGGTCAGCGCCAAGGACTTGGTATTGGCGGTCCGGGCGGCCCATGGTTTGTTTGTGGCAAAGACTTAAAGCGTAATATTCTGTATGTGGTGGAGGGATCCGAACACCCTGCGCTGCAAGCAAAAGGATTATTGGCTGACAAAGTCAATTGGATCTCCGGCACCGCAAAGCGCAGTGAGTTCCACTGCACAGCAAAATTCAGATATCGCCAGAAAGATCAACCAGTGACTGTTCATGTGCTCGACGACGAACGGCTTAAGGTCGTGTTTGATCAGCCGGAACGTGCGGTTACGCCGGGTCAATCGGTGGTTCTGTATGATGGTGATGAGTGCCTCGGCGGAGCAACGATTGCAACGATTTTAGGACAGGGAACAGATAAAACACTCGACTTTACAGACTCGGCTTTGCGCTAAAAGCTTGAGTCTTTTTCACAGGCATTTAAAGCGCAACACTTTTTTTATAAAACGAACGGACATGTGGATTTGAAGCGAGCAAGCTGCTCGGTCGTCCGCGGATACAAGCTAGATGGAGCGTACACCGCACTCTAAAGGAGATTGGGCGCTTTTCTCGCCCTTTTTTATACATAACGGAAAAACAGAACTATTTGGAGGCGATGGCATGAAGACGATGGAACAGGTGCAACGCTTGATTACTGAGAAAAAGTTCGAAGAAGCTGCGAAAGTGCTGGACCGTGCCATTTCCGAGTATCCGAATGACCCTGCCGGCTACACAAATTTCGGCAATCTGCTGATTGCGATGGGAGAAAATGCGCGTGCGGTCAACTTTTTCAAAAAAGCTCTGGAACTGGATCCAAGCTATGGTAGTGCCGCTTTTGGTTATGGTAACGCACAGTTCGAACGCGGTCGATATGCAGAAGCGCTGACTCAGTTTGCCGATGCACAGCGCGCGGGAATTAATGATGGTGACCTGTTTTACATGATCGGACGCTCAGCAAGCGAACTCGGCCATGCCGGTCAGGCACTCGCTGCCTTCCAGCGCTCGGTGGAATTAAATGAAACGGATACAGAAGCTCGGTTTCAATATGCACTTTCCTTGGCGAGGCTTGGAGACGTGGATGCGGCAGAAAAACAGTTTTTAACTGTGATTGAAGCCGACGCAGCGCATGCGGATGCGTACTATAATTTAGGTGTGATTGCTGCATTCCGAGATCAGATTACGAAAGCACGGCGCTTGCTTCATAAAGCGCTCGAACTTAGCCCAAACCATATACTGGCTGCAAATGGATTGAAAAGCTTAGATAAGCAGCAAACTGATCGGCAGAACTAAGCGAAAGGACGACGGGACAATGGAACAGACCACCATGGATCTTTTTTCAGATCAGACAAATTCAGTAAAGGGTGAGCCGATTCGAATCGTATTCCAGAACAGCGATAACGGATACACCGTGATGATTGTGAGAATTAATGAAACCACGGAGCCCATCAACGAAAAAGAGATCACAATGGTTGGTTTTTTCCCAACGATCCATTTGTACGAAACCTATCAATTTGCCGGCAAGTTGAAGACGCATCCAAGATATGGTCAGCAATATGAGGTAGAGACCTATCGAAAAATGCTGCCGAAATCGAAGTCCGGGGTAATCAGCTACCTCTCCGGCGATCTTTTTCCCGGAATAGGGAAAAAAACGGCGGAGATGATCGTTGGCGAACTTGGCGAACACGCGATTTCTGATATTTTAAATGATCCTTCATGTTTGGAGCGTGTACCGAAGCTCGATAAAGACAAGCGTTCGATGATTGCCGATACGTTGCTTAAAAATGAAGGATTGGAGAAAATTCTGATCGGGCTCTCGGACTACGGATTTGGTTCACAGCTGGCGACGAAGATCTATCAAGTATACGGAAATGATAGTCTCGAGGTTATCGCGGAGAATCCATACCAGCTGATTCAGGATATCGAGGGTATTGGTTTTCAACGTGCGGATGAACTTGCCGCATCTCTTGGCATTTCCGGAAACCATCCGGAGCGGATTCAAGCGGCCTATTTGTATTGGTTGAATGAACGGGCGATGAATGATGGCCATGTTTTCATGCCGGAACAAGCGACAATTTCAGAAGTCCAAAGACTATTATCCTCAAAAGAGAGCATCGATGAAGCGGATCTCATCCATGAGATTGATGTTCTGGAAGAGGATGGAAAATTGATTCGGGAAGACGATCAGCTTTATCTGCCGCAGCTTTACTATGCGGAAAAAGGAATTGTCACCGGCATTCAGAAGCTGGTTGAACAAGATGCAGAGGATGAATACTCGGAAAGCGAATTCCTCAAGGCGCTTGGCAAGGTTGAGGATAAGCTGTCGATGCAATATGCTGAGAGTCAGCAGCAAGCTATCCGTGAAGCGATCCAGTCCCCGATCATGATCTTAACCGGCGGGCCGGGAACGGGAAAGACGACGGTCATTCAAGGGATTGTAGAAGTCTATGCGGAGCTGAACAGTTGTTCGCTCGATCCGAAAGATTATGATGAGGATCATCCTTATCCTGTGTTGCTTGTTGCACCAACCGGACGTGCGGCAAAACGGATGAAAGAATCGACAGGACTTCCGGCTGTGACGATCCATCGGTTGCTCGGATGGAATGGTGGTTCCGGTTATGCGCATGATGAAAACGATCCGATTGAAGGAAAGCTGCTGATCGTCGATGAGATGTCAATGGTTGATTTATGGCTCGCCAATCAGCTGCTTAAGTCGTTGCCGGATGAGATGAAGATGGTCATTGTCGGAGACGAAGATCAGCTGCCTTCCGTTGGTCCCGGGCAGGTACTGAGCGACTTGATTCAATCCGACGCCGTTCCGGTGATCCGATTAACCGCTATTTTCCGTCAGGCGCAAGGCTCATCAATTATCGAACTTGCTCATGAAATCAAAGAGGGTAAAGCGGTCGATGTCGCAGAGCCGCGAAAGGATCGCCGTTTCTTCAAATGCCATCAGAACCAAGTGATTGATGTCATCTGCAAGGTCGCTGCCGGCGCACAAAAAAAGGGCTATCCGCCGAGGGACATTCAAGTGCTTGCGCCGATTTACCGTGGCAATGCCGGTATCGAACAGATTAATCGCTCCCTTCAAGAACTCTTTAATCCGAAAAATGACCAGAAACGTGAGCTGACGTACGGAGATCATATCTTCCGTGTTCATGATAAGGTATTGCAGTTGGTGAACAATCCTGATGAGCAAGTATTTAACGGTGACATTGGTGAGATATCCGCTATTTTTCGTGCAAAGGAGACGACAGATAAGGAAGATACGGTGATCGTCACTTTTGATTCGTCGGTTGAAGTCAAATACCTCAAGCATGATCTGAATCAGCTGACACTCGCGTACTGCTGCTCAATTCATAAGGCGCAGGGCAGCGAATTTCCAATTGTCATCCTGCCAATTGTTAAGGGGTATCACCGCATGCTGAAAAGGAATCTGATTTACACGGCGGTGACCCGGAGCAAGGATTCTCTCGTTCTATGCGGCGATGTTGAGGCATTTAATCAAGCGGTAAGCAGTAATGACGTGGATCAGCGCAACTCTAATCTTGCGCGAAAAATAGGCGAACGGCTGCATCTGATTGAGGAATCGGAACCTCAGTTGCATCCTGATGAGCCGGAGTTTGATCAGCCAACCGAAGCAGAAAACGCTCCCATCGCAAAGGATTGATGAGGTAGCGCACGTTACTTTAAATCAATAAGATGAATAAACTTGGTCACAAGCAATGGTTCAGATGCTGATTGGCCAAGTTTTTTTACGTATTGTCGTGCCCACAATCGAGTTTTGTTCTCTTTTTTTGATTAGGCATGTATATTTTCCAGCAGATATGGACATGGATGCCAGTAATGAAAGATGTAACAAAAGCTCATTACTGAGGTGAAAAAAATGAAATGTCCCAATTGCTCAAGTACTGATATCGGAAAAATAGGTGTCAATCAATTTTATTGCTGGAAATGTTTTATCGAATTAACCTTGCAAGATGGGAAATTGTCGCTGAGTCAGGTTGAGGAAGACGGCAGTTTGACCGATCTTGATGATTTGTTTCAAGAGTCTGAATTGGAAGCGAAAGCGAATGGTTTCTAAGCATTCATTCCGATCTTGTTTTATCGCTCATGATTCGCTGCGAATTGGGTAAAACTAGTTTTGGAGGGATCATGATGCGAAAATGGACTGCCCTGCAGTGGATGAAGATGCTGCTCATCATGTTGCTGCTTTTTCTAAATGGCTATTTATTCTACCGTTTGTTGCCGTTCATCGGGAGTGTTACCCATTTTTTGATGCATATCGCTATTCCTTTTTTTGCGGCAGCAATTATTTCGTATTTGCTGCACCCTTTAGTCGGCCGTGTGCAGCGCTTGGGGCTGCATCGGACGGTAGCTATTCTTGTGATCTATGCTGTTTTTTTTAGTCTTGTCGGTCTTGCCGTCTATAAAGGCGGTCCTGTTTTGCTGCATGAACTCCGCAGTTTGGATCACGAGATCACCAATTATCAGCAGTTGTATGAAACGAATCTGGATCGAGTGTACACGTCCACTCCAGAGGCGGTACATGATCAGGTGAATGAAGCGCTCGTTCGAATCAAACACAGTTTGAATAAAATGGGAAAAGGGATCATTGACTGGTGTTCCAATGTGATTCGCTCATTCTTGACCTTGCTCTTGATTCCTTTTCTTTCTTTTTACATGCTCAAAGATGCGGCGCTGATTAAGAAAAAGGTCCTGCTGTTTGTGCCAAAAAAATGGCGGAAACAAACGGCAGATCTCTGCGCTGAGATGGATCAATCCATAGGGATGTATATTCGCGGTCAGTTGACGGTCTGCGGTATACTGGCGGTGATGGCGACGATCGGACTATGGATCCTGAAGGTCCCTTATCCGATTGTGTTCGGACTGTTTATCGGAGCAACGGATTTGATCCCCTATTTCGGACCGTTTATTGGTGCGGCACCGGCCGTACTTGTGGCTGCGACGAAGTCGTTTTACGCCATGTCCGGCGTGATTTTGATGATCATTTTAATCCAATTTCTTGAAGGCAGTGTCATCGAGCCAATTGTGGTCGGAAAGAGTGCGGAAATCCATCCGCTCTATATCATGCTGGCAGTCGGTGCCGGAGGTGAGCTCGCTGGAATTGTGGGTATGTTGCTTGCGATTCCTTGTTTCATCATCATTCGCACGTGTTTGCGCCACCTGAACGAGCGGTTTCGAATCATTGACAAGTAAGGGGAATTTCATCTATAATTACGGCAGAATAGTGAAACCGAGACGAAAAGAATAGCGTGAAGCGTGCGGGCAGCGAGCTCATCAACCGAATGCAATGTGCGGGAACGGCTTTTCCGCCGTTCATCGGGGCAGCTGCAGCTGTTTGACGGGAAGAATTTTCCTGAGCGCTGTGATACATAGGCTGCGTTGCTTCTTTTCCTTGCGGCGCAGATTAAGCTTAAAAGCTTTCGTCCTTTCTGGTGATGGGATGAGAGCTTTTTTCATTGAGCGTCCGATTGGTTTACATAATGCTGTAACAAATTGAGTGGGGGTTCTTGTGATGAAACAATTAAGTTCATCGGAAGTTAGAAAAATGTTTTTGGACTTTTTCAAAGGAAAGGGTCATTCGGTTGAACCTAGCGCATCGCTGATTCCGGTCGATGATCCATCCTTGCTGTGGATCAACAGCGGTGTAGCGACACTGAAAAAATATTTCGATGGACGAGTCGTTCCTAAAAATCCGCGTATTTGCAACGCGCAGAAAGCGATTCGAACAAATGATATTGAGAATGTCGGTTATACGGCGCGCCACCATACATTTTTCGAAATGCTTGGCAACTTTTCAGTTGGCGATTACTTTAAAGAGGAAGCCATTACTTGGGCTTGGGAGTTTCTGACCAGTCCGGATTGGATTGCCTTTGATCCGGACAAACTGTCAGTAACGATCTATCCGCAAGATGAAGAAGCCTATCAGCTGTGGCATGAGAAGATCGGTCTTTCGGACAGCCGAATTATTAAGCTGGAACATAATTTTTGGGATATCGGTGAAGGCCCAAGCGGCCCGAATACAGAGATTTTCTATGATCGCGGACCTGCGTTCGGCGATGATCCGGATGATCCTGAACTGTATCCGGGCGGTGAGAATGAACGCTATCTTGAAGTCTGGAATCTTGTGTTCTCGCAATTTAATCACAATCCGGACGGCAGCCATACGCCGCTTCCAAAGAAAAACATTGATACCGGTATGGGACTTGAACGGATGGTCAGTGTCATTCAGGATGCGGAAACGAATTTTGATACCGATTTATTCATGCCGATCATTCACAAAATTGAAGCACTGTCTGGAGCAAAATATCAAACCGGTAAAAAGAACACGGCATTTAAAGTTATCGCCGATCATGTGCGGACGGTGACGTTTGCGATTGCCGATGGCGCCTTGCCCTCGAACGAAGGCCGTGGTTATGTCCTGCGCCGCTTGATCCGCCGTGCGGTACGCTATGCAATGGATCTTGGACTGGATAGGCCGTTCATGTTCAAATTGGTACCGATCGTTGCCGATATTATGAAGGATTACTACACGGAGGTTGCTGAAAAAGCAGCGTTCGTTCAGAAGGTCATTAAAGGCGAGGAAGAGCGCTTCCAAGAAACGATTCATGAAGGTGTCGCGATTCTGAAGCAGTACATTGATGAAGCAAAGGGCCGAGGCGAAAAGGAGATTGCCGGTGTCAATGTGTTTAAGCTTTACGACACTTTCGGGTTCCCGCTGGAACTTACAGAAGAATACGCGAATCAGGCTGGGCTTTCGATTAACAAAGATGGCTTCCAAAAGGAACTTGACGCGCAGCGGGATCGTGCGCGCGCGGCACGCAAAGACCAAAAGTCAATGCATGTTCAGAGCGATACGCTGCGCAATATCACCAATCCAAGCACGTTTATCGGATACAACGACTTCAAGGTAAACGGAGTAAAAGTGATCGCACTTGTGAAAGACAATGCAACCGTTGATCATGCGGTTGAAGGCGACACCGTGCAAATTATTTTGGATCGTACACCATTTTATGCGGAAATGGGCGGTCAAGTTGCCGACACAGGTGAATTGAGCAATTCAGACGTGCAACTCGCGGTCACCGCTGTTCAACACGCACCGAACGGACAGAACCTGCATACTTGTGTTGTAAAGCAAGGTCATCTTGCAATTGGCGATTCTCTGAATGCACAAATTGATGTAAAAGCACGACTTGCGATCCAGAAGAATCATACCGCAACACACTTACTTGATCAGGCACTTAAAGATGTACTCGGTTCGCATGTCAATCAGGCAGGGTCTTATGTGGCTGCCGATCGCCTGCGTTTCGATTTCTCACATTACGGCCAAGTCACCGATGAAGAACTGCAGCAAATTGAAGCGATTGTTAATGAAAAGATTTGGGAACAGCTGCCAGTCACAACCAAGGAAATGCCGATTGATGAAGCCAAGAAGCTGGGTGCGGTTGCTTTATTTGGTGAAAAATACGGTAAAGTCGTACGTGTCGTTAGTGCTGGAGATTACAGCATTGAATTATGCGGCGGCTGTCATGTAGCTAATACGGCCGAACTAGGGTTATTCACGCTTGTCAGCGAGAGCGGCATCGGCGCCGGCACACGACGGATCGAAGCTTTGACTGGGGAAGCAGCATTTAAACGTCTGAATGCAGTTAAGCTTCAGTCGAAAGCCATTGCTGCATCGCTGAAGGTGGCGCTGGATCAATTGCCGGAACGTATTGACGGACTTCAGCAACAAATCAAGAACCTGGAAAAAGAAAACACGGCGCTAATGAATAAGCTTGGTAGTGCGAAAACCGGAGAACTGGAACAATCTGCGAAAAAGAACGGTGACGTTGCGTACATTGCAGAAAAGATCGACTCGGTGGACATGAATCAGCTGCGTGCCATGGCCGACGATCTGAAGAATAAGCTGAAATCGGTTATTGTTGTTCTTGCTTCGGTCGAAGATGGGAAGGTCCATTTTGTTGCCGGTGTAACGAAAGACCTGATCCAAAAAGGCTTCCACGCAGGCAAAATTGTTAAGGAAGTTGCGGCCATTTGCGGCGGCGGCGGCGGCGGGCGACCGGATATGGCTCAAGCCGGTGGCAAACAGCCTGAAAAAGTACGGGATGCACTCGATGCAGTTTCTGATTTGATTGAGAAAGCGGCTGTCCGCTGATTCGACCTTCACGAGCAGTACAAAATTCTGTTTGGGGGATGGGTATCATGGATAAAACAATGAAGTTCAATTTTGGAGATCAAAAGGATCACAATGCGCGCGAAGTCTTGTTTAAAGTCTATGATGCTCTTGATGAGAAAGGCTATAATCCGATTAATCAAATTGTCGGTTATTTGCTATCAGGAGATCCTGCATACATTCCAAGACATAAGGATGCGCGAAAATTAATTCGCAGACTTGAACGTGATGAAATTATTGAAGAACTTGTTACAACATACCTCAAAGAGAAATGGGAAAAAGAATGAGAATAATGGGTTTGGATTTTGGCTCCGTGACATGCGGTGTCGCGATCAGCGATCCGCTTGGCTGGACCGCACAAGGTATTGAAACCGTTCAATATGTCGAACATAAGAAGAATCTGCTGTTTGATCGCATTGGCCAACTGATTAACGACTATGCTGTTGAATCCGTCGTGGTTGGACTTCCTAAAGATTTAATTGGAACAGAATCCGCTCGAGCGGGGGCGTCACGCGGTTTTGCAAAGAGCATCCACCGAAAGTTTAAGCTTCCCGTGGAGCTTTGGGACGAACGCTTGACGACCATGGCGGCCGAAAGAATTTTGATTTCTGCAGATGTCAGTCGAAAGAAAAGAAAGCAAGTGATCGATAAAGAAGCAGCAGTGCTCATACTGCAAAGCTATTTAGATAAAAAAAGAATGGAGTCAAAAAAAGATGAGTGAACACGAACATAACCATTATCCAATCTTCCTCCCGGATGAGGAAGAAAAAGAACGCATTGTCATTCCGGAAGAAAATGGCGATGAAAACCTATTTGACGTCCTTTTTTATTTTGATGTCCCGGAAACGGACAAGTCTTATGTCGTGGTTGTTCCGGCTGAACAGGATTTGGAAGAAGATGAGGAGCAGGAAGTTTTTGCATTCCGCTATGAAGGCAACGACGATGATTTCAAGCTTTTCCCGATTGAGACGGATGAAGAATGGGATATTGTTGAAGAAATGATTAACACGTTTAGTGATGAAAGCGATGAATGAGCCCCTGGCTAGGGGCTTTTTCCATGCAGTATAAGAAAGCATGTGTTTTTTTGGTCAAAGGCTGTGCATCAAGCGAGCAACTGGAGTGCTCGTCAGGCACAAAATTGATGGTTCACAACCGCATCCTGCGCGGGCTATGCCCAGTTTTTCTTAAACGGAATAAATCAAAAACGTTCGGCGTATGTTGTCGAAACGTGATAAATTCGGTAAATAAATAGTGTATAATTGATGGGTACTCTTGAAAGGAGCGGCTCATTTCTATGAAAAAGAAGCATTGGCGTATCTTCGCAGCTGCTGTGATTCTTCTTTTCGCACTCACTGTGGGAGCGGCTTGGGGGTTTAATCGTTATTATACCCGTTTGTTGACGCCGATTAATAAACAAAACGACCGGCCGATAACAATCACGATTCCATCCGGTGCATCGGTTCGCGATATGGCTCAGATTCTTGAAAAAAAAGGATTAGTTCGCAAAGCATGGGCGTTTGAATTTTACGCACGATGGAATCATTTAAATACGTATCGCTCAGGTACTTATTCGTTTAATCAAACAATGTCGGTTGGTCAATTGATGAATAATTTGAAAAATGGTGCTCATCGAGGAATCATTGTTCTTGTTGATGTACGTCAGGGAATGTGGGTCAGTGAAGTTGCAGCTCAAATGGCGAATGCGGCTAAATTGGACAAACCGGATGTTCTGAAGAAGCTTAAAGATCATCATTATGTAAACGATCATTATGTGAAAAAATATCCATTTTTAACAAATGAAATCTTTCAAAAAGGGATTGAGTATCCGCTCGAAGGGTATCTTGCTCCGGGTATCTATCGATTTAAAAAAGGGAAATCGCCGCTGACGCTCGATCAGATGGTGAACAAGATGCTTGATAAAACGGCGCAGCGGCTGCACAGCTATTCCGGGGAGATTAAGACGAATAAGCTTGGGTCAGTACACAAGATTTTAACGATGGCATCACTGATCGAGCAGGAAGCACCGGATCAAAAAAATCGTGAAAAAATCGCAGGCGTTTTCTACAATCGCTTGGATTTGGACATGCGCCTGCAAACGGATCCGTCCATTGCTTATGGACAGCAGCGCAGAATCCGTGCATACACGAAAAAAGATTTAAAAACGGATACCCCCTATAATACGTATACGCGTTCCGGTCTGACGGTTGGACCGATTGGTGCTCCGGCGCTTGACGCGATTGAAGCCGTTCTGAGGCCGATCAAGTCAAAGAATGTTTACTTTTATGCACGACCAAACGGCAAAGTGTATTATTCACAAACCTATAAGCAACACCAAGAAGTCATTGCTAAATACCGTCATGAATGGGCGGAAAAATCATAAATGCTATCTCTTTTTAACGCATGAAAGAATAGTGGAATCGTAAAGAACTGTAGCGTCCGTGCAGCTGCAGGGGGCAATGGCAAGGAAAGGAAGATTGGGTTGATCGATTTTAAGGAGCTATCCGCGTATGCGGATGCGTTCACTTGCTCAGAAAACGAGCGACTTAAGCAAATGGAGCAAAAAGCTGCTGCAAGTTATATTCCGATCATGCAGCCCTCATCGATGGCTTTTCTCCAGCAATTGATTCGCTGGACGGGTGCACGGCGAATCCTCGAATTGGGAACGGCAATCGGCTACTCATCGATTCGAATGGCGCTTGCAGCAGGATCAGATGCATCGATCATTACCGTTGAACGTGATCCGGCAATGATTGAAGAAGCGAAGCAGAATATCGAAACGCTGAATCTGCAGCACGTCATTCACATTGTCTACGGTGATGCAACGGAAGAATTACAGGAAGTTGCAGACGCTGCACCGTTTGATCTGATTCTGATTGATGCTGCAAAGGCTCAGTATGAACGTATGTTTCATCGCTATACACAATTACTCCGGGAAAAAGGGATCATTGTTACAGACAATGTCTTCTTTCATGGCCTTGTTTGTGATATTGACGGAGTAAAAAAACGGCAATTGAATCGATTGGTGAAGAAGGTAGACGCATACAACCATTTTCTTGCACAGCAATCAGACTTTGATACTGTTTTTTTGACAGTCGGCGATGGTATGGCCGTCAGTACGATGAACGTACATGGGTTGCATTGGGAGGAACGCTGAGATGATGAAAAGAAGCAAGCCGATTGTTATTGGAGTCGCAGGAGGCTCGGGATCGGGAAAAACGACGGTAACGCGTGAGATATACCGTACATTTCCAGACAAATCGATCACAGTGATTCAACAGGATTCTTATTATAAATCACAGGATGATAAACCTTTTGAAAAAAGGCTGCTGACAAATTACGATCATCCGCTGGCGTTTGATAACGATTTGTTGATTTCTCAAGTCAAAGAACTGCTAAAGTTCCACCCAATAAAAAAACCAACGTATGACTATACAGTACATACAAGATCTGATAGAATTGTACCCGTCGAACCTAAAGATGTCATTATCCTCGAAGGCATCTTAGTTCTTGAAGATGAGCGCCTGCGTGATCTGATGGATATTAAGGTGTTCGTCGATACAGATTCGGACCTACGAATTATTCGGCGGCTGCTTCGTGATACTGAAGAGCGAGGCAGAAGCGTTGAATCCGTTATCAATCAGTATTTAACCGCTGTACGGCCAATGCATCTGCAATTTGTTGAGCCAACGAAACGCTATGCGGATATTATCATTCCGGAAGGCGGAAAAAATTCAGTTGCCATTGATCTGATGGCAACCAAAATTCGCGCAGTACTCGAAGAGAAGAATAAAACAACGATGTGAGCAGTACAGGGTGTTTTCAAAATTTGTAAACTCTTGCGCTGTCTATGAACCCGTATGATTAAACGAATCAGGAGTGTGGCAAATATGTCGGAAAAACTTCACTACATGACCGCTGAAGGTAAAGCAAAACTTGAACGTGAATTGAACGAATTGAAGACTGAAAAGAGAAAGGAAGTTGTCGAACGTATAAAAATTGCACGTGGATTCGGCGACCTCTCTGAAAACTCGGAATATGATGCGGCAAAGGATGAGCAAGCCTTTGTTGAAGCGCGTATTCAACAGCTTGAAGTCATGATTCGCAACTCCGTTATTATTGAAGATGACGAGACGACGGATGTTGTTAAGATCGGAAAAGCAGTCACTTTTAAAGAATTGCCCGACGGCGAAGAGGAAACTTATCAAATTGTCGGCAGCGCAGAGTCTGACCCATTTCAGGGAAAAATTTCCAACGATTCACCGATGGCTAAGGGCTTGATTGGTTTGTCTGTTGGTGAAGAAGTCAGTGTCAGCACACCGGGCGGCGACATTCGTGTTAAAATTCTTAAAGTAGAGTAACCGCTGATCGCACAGAAAGGGCGCAAATATGCACGGAAGCAGTTCCGGCATTTTTGCGCTTTTTCTCTTCGTCATCGATCCGGCTCATTTTGCTAACATAATGCGATTTATGCGACATACCCTTTATTTATGCGGACAAATGACGCAGTTTTGCTTGGACAGACATGATGCAGTGCTTGTCTTCGAATTTATTTATAGTGTGCGTGTGAAAGCTGGCAGGCACGAACCAGCTTGTCTTATTCTATTTCATTATTAGGATCAATCAATGATGACCATTCAAACAATCGAGTAATTAATTCACTGTATAATCACTGTCGTTGGTCGTTAAAAGGAGGATGTCTTTATGAGAAGTCAGCGAGGCAATGGCTACTCATCCCGTTATGAACAGCGGAAAAGCAAAATGGATCGGCTGCTCAGTTGGACAATTGGGATTGTTTCATTGCTCATACTTGCAATTGGATGTATTATTCTCATTTCCGTTTTTCACACATCACCAGATTCGAAACCTGCGGCATCATCGGAATCACAATCCAGTACTCAGTCTAGCGAATCGAAAAGCAGCGATACTCAATCGGATTCAAGCTCAGATCAGTCTTCGGATGAATCAAGTCAGGCAGCGAATGATGAAGGCGAGAGCAGTACCGACTCCTCAAGTTCGAGTGCTGATTCCGGATCTGATGAAAGTCATCAAGCCTCTTATGAAATGGGTTCTGCGGATTGGAACGCGCAAGTACATGCCATTTCAGAAGCGACAGGTATCGATGAGACCAATATGACGATTCGCTGGCTTGGTAATGGAGGAACCCCGAGCAGTTCGCTTGCACGGGTCAGTCCAAAAGGCGATGCCAATGCCATCTATGTTGTTCACCTCATCTATAAAGATGGAAAATGGCAAGCCGATAATGTCAAGGCTCCATAAATCATGCAACCAACCGTCACGCACGGCTGGTTTTTTTATATAGTGACTTTTTGTTCTATACCATTCATTACCGTCTAAATCATACAGAAAATTCGCGTAGGCCTCATCGCTTGGCAGGAAGGAATCGGAATCCAGTTTACAAAATCAGAAATAATCGCATGTTTTCATTGAATACGCAAGCGAATTGTGCTAGTTTAGTGACATTAGATCATTTAAACCATACTAATAGTATAAGAATTAAATGATTTAAGCGCCAAGGGGGAATATCGCGTGGGACGCGAATTTATCCACACATTCGAGCAATGGGCAGATGATTACGATCGTTCGGTATTTGGCGGGGATCGTGAATATAAAGAGGTATTCAAGGATTATGACCGGATTTTAGAAACAGCAACGGTTTATGCACGTGGGGCGGTGCTCGAATTTGGGGTAGGCACAGGCAACCTGACAAAAAAGCTGATTGCTCATGGATTCAAGGTTACAGGCATTGAACCGTCAAGGAAAATGCGGGAGAAAGCGATGGAGAAGCTCCCCAATCTACACATTCTTGATGGTGATTTTCTTAATTTTCCAAAACTGAACGATCCCATTGATACGATTATCAGTTCGTTTGCCTTCCATCATTTGACCGACCAGGAGAAAGACCGGGCAATTGACCACTATAGCCGTTTTCTTCCGATTAATGGTAGAATAGTTTTTATAGACACGCTGTTTGACAGTGAACGTGAAAAGAAAAAGATACACCACTGGGCGAGTAGCCATGGGTATACCCGTTTGTTGAACGACCTTCAAACGGAGTATTACCCACTTCGGCAAGACTTGGCAAATCTTTTTCAAAGGCACCATTTTCAGCCCTATTTCAAACAATTGAACCGGTTTGCATGGCTGATTGTTGCCAATAAAAATGAATGATATTCAGGAGGATCCAGTTGTGAGATTAGGCATCATCGGTGCAATGGAAGAAGAAGTTTCATTATTAAAGAAACGCATGAGCGGAGTCGAAACCATCGAAATTGCCGGCTGCCGTTTTTATAAAGGAACCATTGAAAAAACAGAAATTATTCTGCTGCAATCCGGAATTGGAAAGGTCAGTGCAGCGGTTGGCACAACGTTGCTTCTGGATCATTATCATCCACAAGCGGTGATTAATACAGGGTCTGCGGGAGGAACAGATCCATCACTTTCAATCGGTGACGTTGTCATCTCGTCATCAGTGATCCACCATGATGCGGATGCAACTGCGTTTGACTATGCGCCTGGTCAGATTCCGGGCATGCCTCCAGCTTTTTTACCGGATCACAAATTAATTGAAGCGGCGCTCGCAGCCAGCAGTGCTGATTCAAAGCACAAAATGGTTAAAGGTTTAATTGGCTCCGGGGATTCATTTATGTCCGATTCTGTGCGCATTTTAAAACTGAAAGATACCTTTCCAGATTTAAAGGCAGTTGAGATGGAAGCGGCAGCGATTGCACAAGTCTGTCATCAGTTCAAGGTACCGTTTTTAGTCATTCGATCATTATCCGATATTGCCGGAAAGGATTCAAATCGATCGTTTGATCAATTTTTGGAAACAGCGGCGAAGCATTCAGCCGAATTTATTCTTTCAATCTTAAAGGAGCTTAACTCATGAATAGGCACCTATCCGTAAACGTGACAAGCATGTGTAATAAGCGATCACAAGAAAATACGCAGTTTGATGAGGCGGCGGTTTCTCGATTAGCCAAATTTTCGCCCAGTCATACAATGGATCAACACTTGAATAGCGTTACAGTTTCAGCTGTTGTCTGTTGCCCGAGCAGCTGAGCGGCAGGTCACGTACTTGTCGGCGCAAAAAATTGCGAAAAAATGCCGGCACACCAAGCTGAGCAGAACGACTTTGTGCCCAGAGACAAGGAGAGAAAGATATGGCAGTTTATGATAATGTACATGAGCTGGTAGGCAGAACACCGCTAGTGGCTCTGCATGCGTTTCCGCTTCCGAAAGGCGTGCGCCTCTATGCGAAATGTGAATACTTCAATCCGGGAGGAAGCGTTAAAGATCGCCTTGGTGAAACGATTATCCGTGAAGCGATGCAGTCTGGGAAGCTTAAACCTGGAGGAACATTGATTGAGCCAACAGCAGGCAATACGGGAATTGGCCTTGCTCTTGCAGCTGTGGGAAAGGGCATCCATGTACTCTTCTGTGTGCCTGAAAAATTTAGCGTTGAGAAACAAACCTTAATGAAAGCACTTGGCGCTCGTGTGGTCAAAACCCCGTCAGATCAGGGGATGGCAGGTGCGATCAAAAAAGCAAAAGCGTTCGAACAGTCAATTAAGAACAGCTATTGCCCGAATCAGTTTGCCAATCCGAATAACCCGAAGGCCTATTTTGAGTCACTTGGACCTGAACTTTGGGAAGATTTGCATGGCTCCTTAGATGTCCTCGTTGCCGGAGCCGGATCAGGCGGAACGTTTACAGGAACTGCGGATTACTTAAAGAAACGAAATCCGGAGATTAAGACGGTTGTTGTGGAACCTGTGGGTTCAATTTTAAATGGCGGTGCACCGGCGGAACATCGAACAGAGGGAATTGGGATGGAATTCATTCCTTCTTTCGTAAAAACCGAGTATTTTGATGAAATTTATACAATATCTGATGAAGATGCATTCAAACGACTCAAAGAAGCGGCTGCGCTTGAAGGGTTACTTATTGGCAGTTCATCGGGATCAGCGCTTCATGCGGCTCTGCTCGAAGCTGAAAAAGCTAAACCTGGGACAACGATTGTCGTTATTTTCCCTGATTCCAGTGAACGCTATCTTAGTCAACGCATCTATGAATCTTAAATACTGAAGCATAATTTGGAGGAAAACATGATGAGACCGAAAACTCAAGTCATCCATGCAGGCATTTTTGGTGATGAATTCACAGGCAGTGTATCTGTACCGATCTATCAGACGAGTACTTACAAGCAAGAAGCAGTGGGAAAAACGAAAGGCTACGACTATTCGCGCTCGGCCAATCCAACACGCCGCGCGCTCGAGGTGCTGATTGGCCAGTTGGAACATGGGAAGGCCGGCTTTGCCTTTGGCTCTGGAATGGCAGCTATTTCCTCGGTTCTTATGTTGCTGAACAGCGGCGACCACGTTGTGATTACTGATGATGTGTATGGCGGTACATTCCGTGTGATTGACAAAGTTTTCAAAAGGCTCGGGATCACCGCGACGTTTACAGATACAAGCAAACCGGAAGCAATCGAATCCGCGATTACCGATCATACCAAAGCCCTGTACCTTGAAACGCCGACCAATCCGCTTCTTAAGGTTACTGATATTCAGAAGGCATCGGCAATCGCACACCGTCATGGACTGCTCTTGATTGTTGACAACACGTTTGCTACGCCATACTGGCAACACCCGATCGACTTAGGGGCGGATATTGTGCTTCACAGTGCCACCAAATATATCGGCGGTCACAGCGATGTTGTTTCAGGACTAGCCGTCGTTGCGTCGGAAGAGTTAGCAGAACGGCTTTACTTTATTCAGAATTCGGTTGGTGCAGTACCTGGTCCTCAGGATGCATGGCTGTTACTTCGCGGGATTAAGACATTGGGCTTGCGTATGGAGCAAATCGAAAAGAATGCCAACCAAATTGCTCAATTCCTTGAGGGCCACCCAAAGGTGAAAAAGGTTTACTATCCGGGTTTGGAGAGCCATCCCGGTCATGCACTTGCAGCAAAACAAACCTCTGGCTTTGGCGGCATGATTTCATTTGATGTCGGTGATGAACAAACGGTGAATCAAATACTCTCAAAAGCGCGCTATTTTACACTTGCTGAAAGTCTTGGTGCAGTCGAGAGCCTGATTTCGGTTCCGGCGAAGATGACCCATGCATCAATACCAAAGCCGCGAAGAGACGCATTGGGAATCACCGATGGCCTCATTCGTTTGTCTGTCGGAATCGAGGATGCGCAGGATTTGCTGGATGACCTTGCACAAGCCTTGGACTGAGCCCGCAGTTCAGATTCAAATTTTTTCAAAATCAGTTACTCGCACTTCTTGTCAGAAACTACCTCATTTCTCTCTGCCCCGCTCATGTTATAGTAATCTTGAAGGGGAGGAATGAACGTGGAAGAAGAGCAGAAAACCATTTTGAACAAAATCGTCGATTATAAAAGAGTGGGGATGTTGTGTCTGTTTCTCAGCGCATTTCTTTATGTCGGGACGTTCATTCCGCCATATCACGCAATTGAATGGAAACTTGAGGTTTTATCCGGAGTAAGTCTACTGTTTTTAATCAGTTCTTTTATTTGCTGCTGGAGATCGACGAAACTGAAAGAAAAGCTTCAATAAGTATGTCAAACCTGCTGGACGGTGCATCTCAGCAGGTTTTCATTTAAGGCTTGGACCTCATCAAAGACACTAAAACCCGCAGCAAGGGCATCTTTGCTGCGGGTTTCATCAGCTTTCAATCAGAGTTTCGAATTTCAAATTGCGTATAGTTTCGTGGTTCGCTATATTCGTAAATGGATACGTTGGAGATACGTGAGAACGGACTTCCTTTTTTAATCGTTTTAACAAACTGATGGATGTCTGACTTTTCACCTTCGGCCGCAATTTCAACACTTCCGTCGATGCGGTTGCGTACCCAACCTGAAATGCGATAGACATTTGCGGTTTGCCAAGTAAAATAGCGAAAACCGACAGCTTGTACTTTTCCTTTCACAACAATATGCACGCTTTTCAGTTCTTCTGGTTCGCCCATCAAATGCAAACCTTTGCTTTTATGGGATTCGTTCATCATAATGCCTCGATTCTGATTCATATTCTGAACTACGCTAAGTAAAGTGTACCATTGAATCGAGTTTTGGTTAATGTTCCTGCTTCGATCGCTTGCGTGTTCCATTACTGATTCGGTTTTCGATAGATCTCATGAAATAATTTCATTAAGGCACGTTTTTCGATACGGGAGACATAGCTTCTTGAAATAGACAACTTCTTGGCAATTTCACGTTGCGTTAATTCGTCCTTGTTATCCAGACCAAATCGGTCAATAATCACTTCGCGTTCACGTGGATCAAGAATATGCAGCGCTCCATAGATTTTTTTTGTCTCGAAATTAAGCGAAATTTCATCGACGACATCTTTATTTGTCGATTTCAAAATGTCGATCAAACTGATGGTGTTGCCTTCCTTGTCCTGTCCAATCGGATCATTCAAAGATACATCTTTTCTTGACTTTTTAAGTCCACGCAAATGCATGAGAATCTCGTTTTCAATACAACGTGCAGCATATGTGGCTAATTTTGTGCCCTTTCCGGTGGAATAGCTGTTGATCGCTTTAATCAATCCGATGGATCCGATGGATATTAAATCATCTGTATCCTCTTTTGTGTTGTCAAATTTTTTCACAATATGAGCAACCAAGCGCAAGTTGTGTTCAATCAGTTTATTGCGCGCATCTTCATCGCCCTCAGCCATACGTCGCAAACATTCGGCTTCTTCCGCAGCTGACAACGGCTGCGGAAAGGTATTGTTCTTGACGTAGGAGACAAGTAGCCAGACGTTTTTAAATAAATAGGCGAGTCCGCCAACGATGGACAGCATGACCCTTCACTCCTTTGGGAGATCTGATATTTCGTAGCTGTCTTCTAGTGTATGGGTATTCGCCCTGTCCTGTGCCTGTACCTTAAGAAAAGAATGGCGCGATCGTGGTGAATCCGGATCAGCCCGTCTGTTTCATTTCTTTGTCCAAACTGCGGCGTTTGATTTCTTCTTCAATCAACCGGATGAAGTCTGCGCTTAATTTGTATTCCTTGGCTTTAACGTAGGATTCAATAAGCAAATCGTCTGAAAGTATATCCATTGTCAACCGTTTCCGGTTTCTCACATCCTTTTTCCTGAAAATTAATCCACGTGAATTGTGCTTCGTGTATGTGGGATGACCTTAAATGATCAAAAGAAACACAGCGGTAATTCGTCAGGCTTGAAAAAGCGCTCAAGGCAGCCAGTTGTCAACCGCTACCAGCAATGATTACGTGAATAATGAGAAAACGATAATTCATATGTTCACTCTATCATGATCCAAGTTAGGGAACAATCATGAGTTTATCCACAGCGAAAGTGGATAAACTGTGCGTTCTGTGTGGGTAAATTAAGACTTATGTTTAAAACTAGTGTTGAATGATGTGGACAAATTTATCCACAGATAAACCCGTGTCACATCGTGTCGAAATATTTAGGGAATATTTAGCCATACTCTTTCATGAAATCATCAATTGATGGTCATATTTTCATGATTTGATTTCGAGTTTTCCCTATTCATGGGATAATTATGAATTAGGACTTGGTAAAATCGTCAACATGTGGGAAAATGGGATCAGAATATGAGGTGGAGAAATTCGTGTTAAGACAATTTTTGCCCGAAGAACATGTGGAAAGTGTATTAGATATAAACCCCAGCAAGTTAAAGAAACGGGGCATCAAAGCATTGGTCACCGACCTGGACAACACGTTAATCGCGTGGAATAAAGAAAAAGTAACTCCCGAACTTGTTCAATGGTTCTCAAGCTTGGAGGCAGCCGGAATTTCAGTCATGATCTTATCGAATAATAGTGAAAAACGAGTCAAGCTGTTTTCCAATTCATCCGGTGTTTCCTATATCTTTCGGGCGCACAAACCGCTCCCGTTCGCATTCAAACGAGCGATGCGGCTGATGAAAGTGCAAAAAGATGAAATGGTGGTTGTCGGCGATCAGTTATTAACCGATATCTGGGGAGCAAACCGAGTGGGTATGCACACGATCCTTGTCACGCCGATTGTCGATTCGGACGGATGGGCAACGAAATTAAATCGTCACCTGGAGCGGTTTATTTTGTCACGATTGAGGCACCGAGGATTGTTGAAATGGGAGGATTAATCAGGAATGGATGAAATTTATTGTGCCGGTTGCGGTGTAAAGATTCAGACCGAGGATCCGCAAGCGCTGGGTTATACCCCACAAAGTGCGCTGCAGCATGATCCGATTGTCTGTCAGCGTTGTTTTCGATTAACGCATTATAATGAAATACAGGATGTTTCGCTGACTGCGGACGATTTTTTGACCATGCTTTCCAAAATTTCAGAGCATGATGCACTGGTTGTCTATTTGGTTGATCTATTTGATAGTGCAGGGAGCTGGGTACCGGGTCTCCAACGTTTTGTTGGGGGGAACCCGGTTCTTCTGGTTGGGAACAAGCGCGATCTCTTCCCGAAGTCCACCAATCCCAACAAATTGTCCAGCTGGATACGCCGGTCAGCACGTGAACAAGGATTGAAACCGGTCGACGTGCGGCTGATGAGTGCATCAAGGAACCATGGTTTGGATGAAGTTGCTGCAGCAATTGACCATTATCGAAAGGGTCGTGATGTGTATGTTGTTGGTGCGACCAATGTCGGTAAGTCGACGTTTATCAACCATCTCATCCAACATTTAGGCACTGGCGATTCAGCGATAACGACTTCTCGTTTCCCGGGAACAACCTTGGATTTCATCGAGATCCCGCTTGGTGACGGGTGTAACTTGTACGATACCCCGGGAATTATTAATGATCACCAGGCAGCACATTTTATTGGTCCGCGTGATTTAAAGAAAATTATGCCGGTGAAAGAAATAAAGCCGAAAGTGTTTCAACTAAATGAGCGTCAGACGCTGTTTCTGGGCGGGCTTGGGCGGCTTGATTACATTGGTCCTGCACGAAGGTCGCTTATTGTCTACGCGTCATCGTCGCTTGTCATTCACCGCACAAAGATGGAGCAGGCTGATGATTTATATGCGCGCCAGCTTGGGCATTTGCTGACACCGCCGAGCGAAAAAGTTGATCTTCCGCCAATGGAACGTTTCGATTTTCGTACCGATCAGCAGGCGTGTGATCTCGTCTTTTCCGGTTTAGGCTGGATTACGATCAAGGGTCGAGGTGCGCGGATCACGGCTTATGCACCGAAAGGAATTGGTGTCTCGCTTCGCCCGTCGCTTATCAAAGGGTGAAGAACTAAGGAGACGGGTTGGACGATCGGCCTTCTAATGCTAAAGATGTATAATTAAAAGTGAACACGAACACTAAGATTTTGGCCATGACATGTTTTGTCATTGGTTCATGGAGGAGTTAAACGAAACATATGCTGAGCAATAATCAACGAAAATTTCTTAAAAAAAAGGCACATGCGCTTAAACCGATTTTTCAGGTTGGCAAGACGGGGGTGCATCCCCAATTTATTGAAGAGATTGACCGTGTGCTGGAAAAGCGTGAGCTGATCAAGGTGCAATTTTTACAAAATACTTTTGAAGATCCAACTGAGGCAAGCAGCGAAATGAGTCGGCACACAAACGCGGAGCTTGTTCAAGTGATTGGTCATACGGCAGTTTTATATCGGCCATCAAAAGAACACAAGCGTATCGACCTCCCGAAGAAGTAGGGATGATCATGGGAAAACGAATTGGTGTTTATGGCGGCACCTTTGATCCGCCGCACCTTATGCACCTCTTGATTGCCGAAGAGGCGCTTGAGGCCTGCGAGTTGGATGAGGTTTGGTTTTTGCCAACGTATCAGCCTCCTCATGTTCAAGAAAAGCATGCGCGTGCATCTGCTGAAGAACGGTCGGATATGGTTGAACTGGCGATTGAAGGAAATGACCGGTTTAAACTATGCCGCTTAGAACTTGAACGCAAAGGTAAATCCTACACTGTTGATACAATTGCATTGCTTCGTGAACGCTATCCGGATGATTGCTTTTATTTCATCCTAGGTGCAGACATGGTCGATGATCTCCCAACATGGCACAAAGTTGGCAAGTTAAGTGAAATGACCGCGTTCATTGCGTTTAATCGCCCAGGTTATCCGGAGTCGCATCCTGATTTTGCAGATGTGCAGTACATCGAGATGCCCTTGGTGGATTTGTCCTCAAGTTTTCTGCGCGAGCGTTTAAAGATGGGGCGGTCTTGCCGCTACTTTTTGTGTGACACAGTCATAAACTACATTAAGGAGCGTGGACTCTATGCAAATTGATGAAGCAGAGCAGGCAATTAAAGAGATTCTTCCGGAAAAACGTTTCGTTCATTCTGTCGGCGTGTCGGAAACGGCCGGCAAGCTCGCCAATCGATATGGGGGAGACGTGTATAAGGCACGATTGGCCGGGATGTTGCATGATATCGTGAAATATTTCTCCGATGATGAATTAAAGGCGATGATCCTGCGCAAACCAGGAACGTGGAGCGATTGCCTGAAGTATTCGGATAAATTATGGCATGCACCCGCTGGAGCAGTGTATGTTCAAGACAAGTTTGGGATTGACGATCCGGATATTTTAAACGCGATCATTTATCATACAACGGGACGTAAAGAAATGACGCTTCTTGAAAAAATTATTTTTCTTGCTGATTACATCGAACCCAATCGTTCTTTTCCAGGCGTCGATACGGTCAGAGAAGCGGCAGAACGCGATTTGAACGAGGCGGTGCGCTTAGAACTCCAGAAAACGATCGCCTATCTGGTCGCCAAACAACAAAGCGTCTATCCGAAGACTTTTGAAGCATATAATGATCTTGTAATGAAAAATGATAAAAAAACGAATGAGGTGACTGAATGAATAGCGAAGAATGGGTGAAGTACCTTGCCGAGGCCGCTGATGATAAGAAGGCTCAGGATCTTGTTATCCTAAAAATGGAGGGAATTTCCGTCATTGCCGATTATTTTATCATTTGTCACGGTGATTCCGAAAAACAAGTACAGGCCATATCAACGGCCTTGCGAAAGGCTGCCGATGAAAAAGGAGTCACAGTACATCGGATGGAGGGGTATGACCAAGCACGGTGGGTGCTGATTGACCTAGGGGATGTGGTGGCGCACATCTTCCATCGAGAAGAACGTGATTATTATCAACTGGAAAAGCTATGGGGAGATGCCCCGTCATATACACTTGAAAAGAAATTATCATAAGTTTGAACGACGCAGGCACGGAGATGATTCGATCTCCGTGCTTTTTCGTTTTTTACAGTTTTTGCACATAAAATAGAGGAATAGGGGGACGAAACAACCCCTTAATAAAAAAGATCCGCTATCCTATGATGTGGAAAGGATATTCGGATCATTTTTTCTTGCTTAATGAAGGATTTTTCGTGATTGCGGCGAATGTATTATCTTGAAACCACGAATTAAGACTCTTCTTGTTCAAAACTTTCCCGAACTTTCTTTTGGTCTTCAACAAACTTTTCCTGTGTGGCACGGAACAAATTCTCGAAAGCGTCGTGGAATGCGTTCTCAAGTGCATTAAGGCCTGCCCCCGTTATCCCGCCTTTAACCGTGACTTTGTTCTGCAACTCCTCAAGTGTGTAAAGCTTTTCTTGGAACACATTTCCTAATCCTTCGATCATTTCAGTCGTCAGCTGTGTCGCTTGTTTATGGGATAACGGTGTTGTAGTGACCGCACCATCAATCATTTTGCGCAGCAGGTAGGTGATAAAGGCAGGTCCGCAGCTTGCAATATCCGAAGCCGCACGGACACTTGCTTCATCAATTTCGATTGGATTGGAAAACTGGGCGAGCACGGCCCACAGCCTGCTTTTTTGTAAATCCGTCATGCGCGTTCCAAAGGTTACCAGCGTGCTTCCGGAAAGGCTTTGATTGACGATGCTCGGAATGACGCGAGCGACCGGACACGGAACATACGTTTCAAGCTGTTTAATTGTGATCGGACTTGTTACCGATATCGCCAGCTGGCTGGGCTGCCACGCATGCCGCAACGGACGCAGCAGCGGAAAAAATTGATTCGGTTTCACGCAAAGAAAAATTAAATCTGTCCGGCGGAGAATGTCAATTGGTGACTCGCAAACCGATAGCCGTGGATGTTTCTTCGCAAGCGCTTCTGCCTTCGCTTTGGTGCGATTCATTACGGAAATCGCGTGAGGTTTTGCAGCCTTGCTTTTTATTAATGCGTCAACCAGCAGCGTCCCAATTGTTCCGGTTCCAATGACGCCGATTCTCATCATGATTCACCTCTGCCCTCGTTAAACTCCTCTTAGAACTTATGTTTCGCTTGAATGGATTATGTCTTTGACGCACCTGATACGAAAGGGGGAGACATATGAAGTACACTGGAAAAGCGCTAAGCAAGCTGGCAGTGATTGGTTTTCTTGTCCTGTTGCTTACAGGTGCCGTCTGGTATTTTACGCACCAACACAATTTGCAGAATAAGGCGGAAATGAGGCAGGCTGAAGAATTGTTTGCAAACGCGGATCAAGAAAAGAAAACGAATGCGGCACCAGCCAAAGATGCTGCGTCCGAAATTTTTGTGATTGACATCAAAGGAGCGGTGAAGAAGCCGGGTATCTATCAAGTTTCAGCTTCAGAACGCGTCATTGACGGAATTGAACGTGCAGGCGGGTTTACGAAAAAGGCAGATCGGGACAAAATTAATTTGGCTCAAAAGGTTACTGACGAGATGGTCATCCATGTGCCGGAAAAGGGTGCACAGGCGCTTGCTCCCTCGGCACAAGAATCAGAGAACGGTGCGTTGGAATCGCAGTCAGCTCAATCAAAAGTCAATATAAATACTGCGGATGAGCAGGAAATGCAACAGCTTCCGGGGGTAGGACCGGCAAAAGCAAAAGCGATTATCCAATACAGAACGGAGCATGGTTCGTTTAAGTCGGTGGATGACTTGGCTGGTGTATCTGGGATTGGTGAGAAATCTCTGGAGCGAATGAAGCCATTTATGGCGCTTTATTGACCGATCGCGAATGCACTCTGAAAAAGCCGATGATTCTGATACAATAGGAGGACAGGTAAAAAATCGGGAGGTTTTCTAAGACATGGAGAGACTATCGTGGGATCATTATTTTATGGCACAAAGCCATCTATTGGCAACCCGGAGTACATGCGAACGTCTTTTTGTCGGCGCAACTATCGTTCGCGACAAAAGAATCATTGCCGGAGGATACAACGGATCGATTGCCGGAGGGCCCCATTGCATTGATGAAGGCTGTTATATGATTGACGGGCATTGCGTGCGTACCATTCATGCGGAAATGAACGCGATTCTCCAATGTGCTAAATTTGGCGAACCGACAGACGGTGCAGAAATTTATGTTACACATTATCCATGTGTCCAGTGCTGCAAAGCGATCATTCAAGCAGGCATCAAAGCTGTTTATTTTGCTCAAGATTATAAGAACCATCCTTATGCGAAGGAGCTTTTTGAAGCAGCGCACGTAACGGTTAAAAAGGTTCCTTTCAAAACGAATATCGATAAAATTTTTTCTGACAAAACAGAGGTCTAACTTAGGAGGTGCTGTCTGTGAAACAGCAGCTGATTGAGTGCGACTGTGCTTGTGAGAGCTTTCATTGACAGGTAAGTGGCATCTGGCTGCTTTATGTGTCTGCACGACAGCTTGGGCGCTTAGCGGACGCAATGGAACTGTACCAGTGCTACTATTGATCGGCTACAGCTTCTATCTTGTTTTTCGGCGGCATTACCGTATGTTTGCTGTCTTTTTGGCTCTTATGTTGATCCTTGTCGTTGATTTTACGTTTGTAAAAACCGATAAATCAATCTTTTCTGGCCGAGAAACACAGTTGAGTGGCCGAATTGCTTCATTGCCGGACTTTGACGGTGATCGGCTGCGTTTTAAACTGAAAACGAATCAAGGCGAAACGGTGATCGTTGATTATTTGTTGAAGACTAGAGTTGAAAAGGAACGGCTGAGGCATCTCATCAGAGCAGGTCAGTTGTGGCGGGCCATCGGAGCCATGGACCAGCCCATGGCACCAACTAATTTTCATGGATTTAATCAGAAGCAGTATCTCGAGCAGCATCATATTTACTGGAAAATGAATGCGAAACAGTTGCAAATGCGCTCACAATCCGGTTATAACATGATTGGCTTTTTGAGTCGTTTTCGCCAAGATCAGACCGCCCGGATTGATGCGCAGTTTACCTCACCAAGTGCGCAGATGATGAATGCTCTTTTGTTTGGCAGCGATCAACAAATGGATCCCGCACTTTCTGAGGCTTACCGCCAGTTCGGACTCGTCCATGTACTTGTTGTTTCCGGAATGCATATTGCCGTTGTCTTCGGCAGTTTGTACTATTTGTTTCGTCGTATCGGTGTGGTGCGGGAATACGCCGCATTGTTTCTTATTTTGCTGATGCCTGTATATGTCTTTCTAACCGGAGCAGAGCCATCCGTGGTCCGCTCTGGTATTACTGCAAGTATTGTGCTGCTCTTTTCGCTGGTTCGACGGCATAAGATGCCGGTGTCGGATCCAATCAGTATCGCTTGTCTTGTCATGGTTTTTCTTGATCCGAACATCGTTTTTGATTTAGGGTTTCAACTCTCGTTTGCCATTGCGTTTGTTGTGCTTATCGCAGCGCCAATTGTTGCACAGGCTTACGCATCATTCATTGTAAGAATGATCACTTTGTCTCTGATTTGTGAGCTTGCAACGTTTCCAATCATTGTTCCTAATTTTTACCAGATGTCTTTGATTGGTGTTGTCCTCGGTGTTTTCTTCGTTCCTTTTATCACCTTTCTTATCTTTCCACTTTGTGCCATCGCTTATTTCGCCTCATTCGTTTGGGCAGATTCTTCATCGTTCTTCTCGTGGGCAGTGGATGCATTGTTGTTGCTTCCGCACCAAATACTGCTTAAATTGGCACAAATTCCATCGCTGCAAATGGTTTACGGTGCCTTAACCGGTTGGCAGATCTGTATGTCGGTAGTTCTGATTTTTCTCTCTCTTCTGCTCTGGGAACAGCATCGTAACAAAAAGGCACTGCTCATGCTGTGCACCCCATTTTTGATGATGTATCTGGTTGTGACGCTGACTGATTATGCAGATCCGCGCGGGTCGGTCACGTTTCTTGATGTCGGACAAGGCGACAGCATTCTGATACAGCTTCCGCATCGTCAAGGTTCGCTGCTTATCGATACGGGGGGAACAATCCCATTTGAAAAGGAAAAATGGAAGATGCGCAGAAAGCCATTTGAAGTTGGGCGGGATGTCGTGTTGAATGAGCTTGTTGCCCAGCGCGTGACGCATCTTGACGCACTGGTGCTTACCCACAGTGATTATGATCATGTCGGCGGACTGCAGGGAATCGTCGGAAAAACAGCCATTCGAAAATTGTTGGTCAGTCCTTATCATGATCCGAATCTGCAGGAGCAGCAACTTTTCCAAACGCTTTCTGCATCAGGTACGGCGATTCGATTGCTGCGCTCGGGTATGACATTACAAGTGAAGGCACAGGCTTTTCACATACTCAGCCCATTAGAGGATGCGAAAAACAGTAATGACAATTCAGTTGTCTTATACGCGGTGCTTGGCGGAGAACGCTGGCTTTTCACCGGTGATTTAAGCAGTTCTGGGGAACGCGAGCTGATGCAAAGGTATCCTAATTTACGTGCGGATGTGCTTAAGCTTGGTCATCATGGAAGCCGCACATCAACGTCTGAGGCGTGGCTGGAACAGTTGAATCCGGCAATCGGTGTCATTTCTTGTGGGAGAGCGAATCGGTATGGACATCCGCATCCGGAGATTGTTCAGGCACTGCACCAGTACGATGTATTTCGTTTAAGAACGGACCGATCAGGAGCCATTCGCTTCTGGTTTGATGTAACGAAGATGAGCGGCTTTGAACATGCATACGATCCGTAAACGCCTTGAATTTCCATCATTTAGCGCAGCAATGTCACCCATAGTTCTTTTGCTCATAGGATACCATAGAGAGAGTAACATATATCGCTTGACCGGCGATGTCCTAGGCTTCGCAGGTTGGCGTTTATATATATCAGGAAGCGGCGGAAAGCAATTGATATCGCCGCTTTCTTTTTTATTTATCGACCATTTGAGTGAAAGCGGCTTGCGAAGAAAGCAAAGGGACGGTAAAGTAAAAAGGGCGGATTCAGAATACCGCTCGGAACCTGCAGGTAAAGGATGACCTCAATGGCACAACCAAAATCAGCAAATTTATCGATAAAAAAGCCGCTTGCACCCGTTTACCTGCTTTTTGGCACGCAGGATTTTTTAATTCAATTGATGAAAAAAAACTTAACGAGTGAAGCGTTGGTTGAGGAGGAACGCGACTTTAATCTTTCGCGCTATGACCTCACCGAATTGCCGCTGGAACACGCGATCGAGGATGCAGAAACGATTCCTTTTTTCGGGGAAAAGAAAGTTGTGATCATGGATAATGCATTCTTTTTGACCGGAGAGCGTACAAAGACAAAGGTGGAGCAAACGATTGATCGGCTAGAGGATTATCTGAACCATCCTTCGGAGAGTACGGTTCTCATCATTGTTGCGCCGTATGAAAAACTCGATCGACGCAAGAAAATTGTCAAAAGGCTTGAAAAAACAGCGGCTGTTTATGAACTATCGCATTTAAGTGACACAGCACTTTTTCAATTGCTTGAACAGGTCGCCCAAAAGTATGGCGCGCACTACACGCGAGAAGGGCACGAGCAAATGATGAACGCTGTCGGACCGCATCTTGGCCAGCTGGCAAATGAAGTGGGAAAGTGCGCGCTTTATTGCGGTACTGAACGTCCAATTGACGCGCAAGCGGTGGAAGAAATCGGCTCTAAGTCACTTGAGACCAATGTGTTCTTGCTAGTGAACCAGGTCATGCATCAAAAAACAGCCGAGGCACTTGAATTGTTTCACGAGCTCGTTCGCATGAAAGAGGAACCGCTCAAATTACTCGCACTTTTGGAACGCCAATTTCGAATTGTGTATCAAGCCGGCCGTTACCAAGAGGCCGGCTACACGCAGAATAGTATAGCAAGTAAAATGAGTGTACATCCTTATGCAGTCAAGCTTGCTTTGCAGCAAACGCGCGCGTTCAGTCCGGTGCTGCTGCAGCATGCGCTCAAGCGTTGTACGGAGACGGATTTTCAGATTAAGACTGGACAGATGGATAAAATCCTTGCACTTGAACTGCTGATTATCTCTATATCGGGTAAAGCTGCATAATCAAATCCTAAATAAGGCAAAAAAAAGAGGCTCGCTTTTCGAAGCGAGCCGTTTTTCATGATCAAGCGTTCAATCCACTTAACTTCTTGGAAAGTCTTGATTTTTCATGAGCTGCTTTGTTTTTATGGATCAAGCCCTTAGATGCTGCTTTGTCAACTTTTTTCGTAGCAGCAAGAAAAGCGGCTTTTGCGCCTTCAACATCTTTCTCTTCAACTTTTCCATTGAATGATTTAATCGCTGTGCGCATTGCGGATCTGAACTGAGCATTCTGCTGACGGTTCGCTTCGCTTGTTTTCACACGTTTGATTGCAGATTTAATATTTGGCATTCGATTCACCTCCAAATCATGAATTCCCGGTCATCATCCTTACTCCGCCGAAATAAACACGTTCTTATATAAATAAACGATAGGCCAAAAAGACCCTATTCCTGTAAGCAGAGTTCCAATCTGACAAATTGTATTGTATCAAAGCGTCCCACCTTTTGCAATGAATGAATGAAAAAAGCATAAATGAACATCCTTTTAAAAGATATGATCTGTTCTGAATGAATCAACGAAGGCTTGTTGCGCTTATAAATGAGGAAAGGAGTTCGATCATGAGTCACGAATTAGATCTGAAAAAGTATACGGTACGCACGGATTTAGCGATCGAAGCCAATGAAAATAAGCCGGAAGTTCCAGGGCTGCATACGGAGCACTTTGATGAAGCCGGCGTTAAAATCACTAAAATGGTGATTGACAGTCAAGCGGCTGCAGCAATACAAAAAAAAGAAGGATCCTACCTGACTTTTGAAGCAAAGGACTTGCGAACAGGCGATACGGATATTGAGGAACGGGTTGAAAAACTGTTTGCAAAACACTTTTCTGCCTTTTTAAAAGAACTGACCATTGCCGATGATGCAAGCTGTCTCATCGTCGGACTAGGCAACACGAAGGTGACTCCAGATGCGCTCGGACCGAGCGTTGTCGAAAATGTGCTGGTCACCAAGCACTTATTTGATCTTCAGCCGGAACACGTGCAGCAAGGGTATCGTCCGGTCAGCGCGATTAATCCCGGCGTTATGGGAGTAACCGGAATTGAGACAAGTGATATCATCTTAGGCGTTATTGAGAAGACAAAACCGGACTTTGTGATTGCCATTGATGCACTCGCTGCTCGCGCGGTCGATCGGCTAAACACGACGATTCAAATCGCCGACAGCGGGATTCATCCCGGTTCCGGCGTGGGCAATAATCGTAAAGAGCTCAGTAAAAAAACACTGGGTATTCCGGTTATTGCAATCGGCGTGCCGACTGTTGTCGATGCTGTAACAATTACAAGTGATGCGCTTGATGTGCTGCTGCGCCATTTGGAACGTGAAATGACGGATAAAAAACCGTCAAAGGCACTCTCGCCTTCCTGGATGACATTTGGTGAAACCGTCGATTATCGTAAACTTAATTTGCCAAGCCAAGAGAAACGCGCTGCATTCCTCGGAATGGTAGGAACATTAAGTGAAGCTGAGAAAGCACAATTGATTAAGGAAGCACTTGGTGCAAGCGGATCGCAGATGATGGTCACACCGAAAGAAGTTGATTTCTTTATTGAGAAGATGGGGAATGTGCTTGCTGAAGGATTGAATGCAGCGCTTCATCATCAGGTGAATCAAGGAAATGTCGGCCAATATACGCATTAAGTCATGAACTCACGACTTGCTGCATAGAATGAAGCAACGAAGCGGGACAAGCCCAAAGGAGCGAGTGCAGGATGAAACGTATCGTGATCGAATGTCTAATTGTTCTTTCTGTCTTGCTTTTCTGCGTCCTTTACGGAGCAGTCACGGTTCGCGATGCAGCTCAGCCGACTACCGCGCAGCCGGCACAAGCAGATACAGGTTTTCATGAACAAAACATTGTCATTCCAGACAGTGAGAAAGCCGCCGCACAAACAGAAACAACCGGTACACGCAATAACACCGGGATTACATTAAATGAAAATCAAACCGACGCGTCATTGTCCGAACGCGTGCAACGCTTGTTTCTCCTAGGGATCAGTGCCGTCGCCGAGACCGTGCAAGGCGTCATCCATGCATTTTAAAAATCCTGTCGGGTGGGTCTATTGGAATAGGTATAATACGGAGAAGCAGTTTCAATGGTATACCGGTGATGAAGGAGAGTGTCTCAAAAGTCAATTGACTTTTAGGACACTCTTTAAAAAACGTCCATTCCGGGATTAAACGCGCAGATGCAAGACTCCCGCGAAGCGTTCCCGTTGATCGCAAACCAACGGAGACCCCGTAGGACAAATGCTTGTCCGAGGAAGCTCGCGGTGCGCCCGCGGCAAGCAAGCAACCGAAGCGACAATTCAGCACCGAAAAGACGCGAGACCGTCATACATGGCTGGAGATAATATCCGGGCGCTTTTTGCCCGGCTTTTCTTATGCCTGAATTTTCGCCTTTTGTGTTCGTGATTGAAACGGGTCATGACCATTGATATAATCGAAACTAAGTGATGTTTTTTTGGAAGCAGGAGGAACACTAATGTCAGAGAATCAAAAACAGCGCCAGTCGCGTATCCGCAACTTTTCAATCATTGCTCATATCGACCACGGTAAATCAACACTTGCCGACCGTATTTTGGAGGCGACACAAGCGCTAACCAAGAGAGAAATGAAAGCACAAGCGCTTGATGCTATGGATCTTGAACGGGAACGCGGCATAACGATTAAATTAAATGCCGTAGAATTAACGTATAAAGCGCCGGATGGCGAAGAATACATCTTCCATCTCATTGATACACCGGGCCATGTCGACTTTTCTTATGAAGTGTCACGAAGTCTTGCCGCATGCGAAGGTGCACTGCTGGTTGTTGACGCAGCGCAAGGCGTAGAGGCGCAAACCTTAGCCAATGTGTATCTCGCTTTGGAAAATGATCTCGAAATCATCCCTGTGATTAATAAAATCGACTTGCCAAGTGCAGATCCGGAGCGTGTAAAACAGGAAATTGAAGACGTCATCGGCCTCGATGCCTCTGATGCTGTGCTTGCTTCGGCAAAAGCGGGTATTGGTACCGAAGACATACTCACGCAGATTATTGAAAAGATACCTGCACCATCAGGAGATCCCAATGCACCGCTAAAAGCACTCATTTTTGATTCACTGTATGATGCTTATCGCGGCGTTATCGTTTATATTCGTGTCATGGAGGGATCGGTTCGCGTCGGCGACACCATTAAAATGATGGCGAATGGAAAAACATTTGAGGTGCTCGAAGTCGGCGTCGCTACCCCTAAAATCGAAAATCGTGAGGAATTGTCGGTTGGCGATGTGGGGTTCATCACTGCTTCGATCAAATCAGTACATGATACGCGTGTCGGCGATACGGTGACCAATGCGGACAGGCCTGCGGACCAGCCGCTGCCCGGCTATCGGAAAATGAATCCGATGGTGTACTGCGGACTCTATCCGATTGATACTGCGCGCTATGACGATTTGCGCGAGGCGCTCGGAAGACTGGAACTGAACGATTCTTCGCTACAGTATGAACCCGAAACCTCAGAAGCGCTGGGATTCGGGTTCCGATGTGGATTTTTGGGACTGCTTCACATGGATATCGTTCAAGAACGGCTGGAACGTGAATTTAACATTGATCTGATCGCAACCGCGCCAAGTGTTATTTACAAGGTAAAGTTGAATGACGGGTCAAGTGTGCGGGTTGGCAACCCATCCGAAATGCCGGAGCGCAAGTTCATTCAAGAGATTGAAGAACCGTATGTGAAGGCCACCGTTATGACACCAAATGACTATGTCGGTGCTGTCATGGAATTATGCCAGCGCAAACGCGGCGAATTTAAAACCATGGAATACTTAGATGCGAATCGAACGAATGTGATCTATGATCTGCCGCTGTCGGAGATCATGTACGACTTTTTTGATATTTTGAAATCAAGTACAAAAGGCTATGCGTCACTCGATTACGAGATGGACGGCTACCGGTCAAGCGATTTGGTCAAAATGGACATTTTGTTGAATGGCGAAAAAGTGGACGCACTTTCCGTTATCGTTCATCAGGAGTTCGCTTATGAACGCGGCAAAGCAATCGTAGAAAAATTGAAACAATTGATTCCGCGGCAACAATTCGAAGTCCCGATTCAGGCAGCAATCGGACAGAAGATCATTTCGCGTTCAACGATCAAAGCACTTCGAAAAAATGTCTTAGCGAAATGCTATGGCGGCGACGTCTCACGGAAACGAAAATTGCTAGAAAAGCAAAAAGAGGGAAAGAAACGGATGAAAGCGGTCGGTAGTGTTGAAGTCCCGCAAGAAGCATTCATGGCCGTCTTCAAGATGAGTCATGACGATTAATCCAGCCAAGGTTCGCGGCGCTTACATCCATATTCCTTTTTGCGACCATATTTGCTATTACTGTGACTTTAATAAAGTGTTCATGAAAAATCAGCCGGTCGACGACTACCTTGATGCTTTGGCACAAGAAATGAGTCATTATGCAGAATTTGGACTTCCGCAAACAATCTATATTGGCGGCGGAACACCAACAGCACTGAATGAACGTCAATTCGAGCGGCTGTTCCAAACCGTCCGGAAGTATTTGTTTCATCCTGCGGTTAAAGAATTTACTGTCGAAGCGAATCCGGAAAATCTTAATGAAGCTAAGCTTGAGATCATGAAGCGCTACGGGGTTACGCGTCTCAGTATCGGCGTTCAGACTTTTGATGACCAGTTGCTGAAAACGATTGGACGGGCGCACCAGTCAGATGATGCGGAACGTGCGGTTCGGCTAGCTCAGCGTCACGGGTTTGATAACATAACGGTCGACTTGATGTTTGCACTTCCGGGTCAGACGGAATCGAGCCTTCATGATTCAATGGAGCGAGCTTTACGTTTGGGTACGCCGCACATCTCCATTTATTCGCTGCAGCTTGAGCCGAAAACGATTTTTTATAACCGCATGAAGAGCGGGAGTCTGCGGCTGCCTGGCGAGGATATAGAAGCAGATATGTACGGTCAAATTATTTTGGAACTGGGGCGTTACGGCCTTCATCATTACGAAATCAGCAACTTTGCAAAGCCGGGATTTGAGGGGATCCATAATTCATTATATTGGCAAAATGAAGAGTATTATGGGATGGGTGCCGGCGCGCATGGCTACGTCAATGGAATGCGCTATGCCAATGCCGGCCCGATAAAAAAATATATTGACAGTGTTCGAAAAAATGGTCATTCACGACGTTCGGAGCATGCAGTAACTTTTGAAGAAAAAATGGAAGAAGAAATGTTTCTTGGACTGAGACTGATGAAAGGAGTCAGCATTGACCATTTTAACGATAAATTTGGTCGCCCAATCGAAACGGTATACGGCGATGCGATCGAACGACTGAAGAAGAAAGGACTACTTGCTGAACATGATGGTCGGCTGGCGATGACACAAAGAGGAATCTTTCTAGGCAACGATGTCTTTGGGGCATTCTTAATGTCTTGAAGAAAGAATGTCCGAAAAGATTTGACAAACTGGAATGAAGTTGGTAAATTTTAATGTAGAATTAGCACTCGGATAGATCGAGTGCTAACAGAGGTGATCAACAAGATGTTAACTGATCGTCAATTGTTTTTGTTGCAGCTTTTAGTTAATGACTATGTTGTCTCTGCCGAGCCAGTTGGTTCACGGTCGATTGCAAAACGGGACGATGTTCATTTTAGTCCGGCGACGATCAGAAACGAACTCGCAGATCTGGAAGAAATGGGTTTTCTTGAGAAAACACATCTTTCTTCCGGAAGAGTACCCTCAGAAAAGGGCTACCGTTTTTATGTCGATCATTTGCTCTCTCCGGTTCTGCTTTCTGAAGATGAGGTTGGAAACATTCGACATGCCTATCGGAAGAAGTTTTCTGAGAAGGAAGAATTGATTCGCGTCACAGCGCAAGTTCTTTCTGAATTCACAAACTACACAGCGATTATGCTTGGTCCTGAATTGATGGACATGCGATTGAAACACATCCAAATGGTTAAGCTGAATCAGACGCAAGGGGTTCTGATCATTGTAACCGATACAGGGCATGTGGAAAACAAGATGGTTACTTTTCCTAAATCGATTCGAGCAGAGGACATTGAAAAAATTATTAATATCTTAAATGACAAGCTTGAAAACGTTCCGCTCTATCAGCTTCAAGCGCGGCTAAACAAGGAAATTTCCAACGTCATGCGTCTCCACATTCGTGATTACAATCGTGTGATGAACATGTTGCAGGAAAGTTTGACCATGGACGATCCGGAACAAATTTTCTGCAGCGGCAAGAACAATATTCTTGCACAACCTGAATTTCAAGATGTCAAGAAGATTATTTCTTTGCTTAATGTCCTTGAGGGAAAAGAAATCGTTCACGAGATCATGAGTATGCCGGCCACCGGTTTGCATATTCGTATCGGCCGCGAGAACAAATTAAATGGTATTGAAGATTGCAGCCTGATCACAACGACCTATTCAATGGGCGGGGAGCATCTCGGAACAGTTGCAGTAATCGGCCCAAAACGGATGGCTTATCCGCGTGTGGTGACCTTAATTGACACGGTCTCCAAAATCTTAACCGAAAACTTAACCAAATAAGAGCCTGATCGCGCTCTTTCTATATTTTAGGAGGTGAGCCTATGACAGAACAGGCAAACAAAGATTCACAGAAAATCAATGAAGAAGTTGAAATGGAAACAGACCCACAAACTCAGGCTGCAGAGCCGGGTGAGGGTGCAGAGGAAGATCGTGCACCGGATCAAAATGATGATCAGCGTGACCGTGAGGTGCTTGTTAAGAAGATTGCTGAGCAAACGGCTGAAATCGAAGCGCTTAAGAAGAAAAATGATGAGTTGAATAGTCGCATGCTGAGAACGCAGGCGGACTTTGATAACTTTAGAAAGCGCACGAACAAAGAAAAGACAGATTCTCGCAAATTCCGTGCTCAAGATCTTGTCTCCGATATGCTTGAGATTCTCGATAATTTTCAACGTGCGCTTGCCGTTGAAACGACATCCGAAGACGGACAATCCTTAAAAAAGGGTATGGAAATGGTTTTGTCGAAGCTTGAAGATGCGCTAAAAAAAGAAGGCGTAGAAGAAATTCCGTCTCTGAATCAGCCATTCGATCCGAATGTTCACCAAGCAGTGATGCAGGAAGAGAGTGCAGAGCATGAATCAGGGACCGTGATCCAAGTACTTCAAGCGGGTTATACATTAAACGGACGAGTAATTCGCCCGGCAATGGTGAAAGTCAGCGCCTAAAATCTAGACGTTCAAACTTAATGTTTTTTAATATTAGGAGGAAATGAACATGAGTAAAATTATTGGTATTGACTTAGGTACAACAAACTCCTGTGTGGCAGTGATGGAAGGCGGAGAGCCCGTCGTTATTCCTAACCCGGAAGGAGCGCGTACGACGCCATCGGCAGTTGCTTTCAAAAACGGCGAACGTCAGGTTGGTGAAGTTGCAAAACGTCAAGCCGTGACCAACCCAAATACAATTTTGTCGATTAAGCGCCATATGGGTTCGGATTACAAGGTTGAAGTTGAAGACAAAAAATATACACCTCAAGAAATTTCAGCAATCATTCTGCAAAAATTAAAATCAGATGCTGAACAATATCTTGGCGAAACGGTGGACAAAGCGGTCATCACGGTCCCGGCTTACTTCAACGACGCGCAGCGCCAAGCAACAAAGGACGCCGGTAAAATTGCCGGACTCGAAGTGCTGCGCATTATCAACGAACCAACAGCCGCCTCCCTCGCTTATGGTCTGGACAAAGGCGAAGATCAAACCATCCTCGTTTTTGACCTTGGCGGCGGTACATTCGATGTTTCGATTCTCGAACTTGGCGATGGCATTTTCGAAGTAAAAGCAACGGCTGGAAACAATAAGCTTGGCGGCGATGACTTCGATGAACGAATCATCAAATTCTTAATTGGTGAATTCAAGAAAGAAACAGGTCTCGATCTTTCTGGAGATAAGATGGCTCTGCAGCGTCTGAAAGATGCATCTGAAAAAGCAAAGAAAGAGTTGTCCGGTGTGTCACAAACGCAAATCTCACTGCCGTTTATTTCCGCCGATGCAACAGGTCCAAAACACTTGGAAACAACGCTTACTCGTGCAAAATTTGATGAGCTGACCGCAGATCTCGTTGAAGATACAATGGGTCCAGTTCGTCAGGCTCTGTCTGATGCCGATATGACGATGGACGATATCAGCAAAATTGTTCTTGTCGGCGGATCAACACGTATCCCGGCCGTTCAGGCAGCAATCAAAAATCTGACGGGAAAAGAACCAAGTAAAGGGGTCAACCCTGATGAAGTTGTTGCCGTTGGTGCTGCCATCCAAGGCGGCGTGCTGACCGGTGATGTGAAGGATGTTGTTCTGCTGGACGTTACGCCGTTGTCCCTTGGAATTGAAACGATGGGCGGCGTGTCCACAAAACTGATTGAACGTAATACAACGATTCCGACAAGCAAGTCTCAAGTATTCTCAACGGCGGCAGATAATCAAACTGCGGTTGACATTCATGTCCTTCAAGGGGAACGCCAGATGGCTGCGGACAACAAGACACTCGGTCGTTTCCAATTGACCGATATTCCACCGGCTCCACGGGGTGTACCGCAAATCGAAGTAACCTTTGAAATTGATGCAAACGGTATTGTGAACGTTAAAGCAAAAGACAAAGGGACAAACAAAGAGCAATCCATTACGATCAAGTCATCTTCAGGTCTGAGCGATGATGAGATTGACAAGATGGTTAAAGACGCAGAAGCGAATGCAGATGCGGATAAGAAACGCAAAGAAGAGGTTGATCTGAGAAACGAAGCCGATCAGCTGATCTTCTCAACTGAGAAAACGCTGAACGAACTTGGCGATAAGGTCGATGCTTCTGAAAAATCTAAGGCAGAAGATGCCAAGGATAAGCTGAAAAAAGCACTTGAAGGCAAAGACGTTGAAGCAATCAAATCAGCGAAAGATGCCCTCAATGAGCTTGTTCAACAATTGTCTGTAAAACTGTATCAACAAGCACAGCAACAAGCTCAGGGTGCACAAGGTGCGGAAGGCGCAGCAAAAGGAAGCAAGAAAGATGACGATGTTGTTGATGCAGATTATAAAGAAGTGGATGACGAAGATAAAGACAAAAACAAGAACAAGAAGAACTGATCTGCAGCTTCTTATTTTGTCGCCTTTTACCTTGATCGGCATATTCTAAAAAAGAATCGACCTGATCTGTCGATGAAAGCGTGTAATTCAAGAAAGTCGAAGTCGGACGCGGGTTCTGGCTTTGGCTTTTTCTTGCTTAAACAGGGATACGAATGATATGATTAATTTTATGTGAAATCATTTCGGGAGTGATTTGATGAGTAAACGGGATTATTACGAAATCCTCGGCGTCAGCAAAGATGCATCTAAGGATGAGATTAAAAAAGCATTTCGAAAATTAGCGCGTAAATACCATCCCGATGTCAATAAAGATCCGGGTGCACCGGAAAAATTCAAGGAAGCTACCAAGGCTTATGAAATATTAAGCGATCCGCAAAAGCGTGCGCAATATGATCAATTTGGTGAAGCAGATCCAAATCAAGGCGGATTTGGCGGCGGTTTCGGAGGTCAAGGATTTGGTGGTGCTGATTTCGGTTTCGGCGATATTTTTGATCAGATCTTTAATGGCGGCTCAAGACGGCGTGATCCAAATGCGCCGCGCCAAGGCGCAGATCTTCAATACGAAATGTCGCTGACCTTTGAAGAAGCAGCGTTTGGGAAAACGACGAACATCCGCATTCCTAAAGAGGAAACCTGTACAACTTGCCACGGTTCAGGTGCAAAACCGGGAACAAAACCGGAACAATGTGCCCACTGTCATGGTACAGGACAGTTGAATCAGGAGCAGAATACGCCGTTTGGTCGGGTTGTGAACCGGCGCGTCTGCCCATACTGCAAAGGTACGGGTAAATCAATTAAGCATCCGTGCAGTACGTGCGCGGGTACCGGCAAAATGAAGGTGAACAAAAAGATTGAAGTCAAAGTTCCGGCAGGCATTGATGACGGGCAGCAAATTCGTTTGTCCGGTCAAGGTGAATCAGGAGTAAACGGCGGACCTTCAGGAGATCTCTACATTGTATTTGCGGTTAGGCCGCATAAATATTACCAGAGATCCGGTGATGATGTGTTGCTCGATGTTCCAGTGTCCTTTGCACAGGTTGCGCTGGGCGATGAAATCGAAGTACCAACCCTTCATGGTAAAGTGAAACTTAAAATCCCTGCCGGTACACAGACAGGCACAAAATTCCGCCTCAGAGGAAAAGGAATTAAAAATGTTCGCGGTTATGGACAAGGCGATGAACGGGTAACCGTAAAAGTTGTGACACCGAAACATATATCTGAGGAACAAAAGAGTTTGTTTAAGAAACTGTCGGCACTTGACGGTAACGAAGTCGACGATAGCGATGCAAGTTTTTTTGATAAAATGAAGAAAAAAGTATTTAAGGGCGACTAATGCCTGTTTCTTTTCTCTGAATACAATAGCTTGATATCGGCTGCATTTTTCAACTTTTTATTAAGGAGCGATTCCACAAACGCGATGAGATGGTCGGAAATTTGTATTCATACAACTGAGGAAGCGATCGAATCGGTCACGAATATACTCTATGAGGCGGGCGCAGGCGGTGTTGTTATTGAAGACTCCCAAGATCTGCGGCAGCTTGCTGGATCAGATTCAAGGTATTCACTAGATCCGGCCGATTACCCGATTGACGGGGTAAATGTTAAAGCATATCTGCCGATAAACAGTTTTCTCGGTGAAACGGTTGAAGAAATCAAACAATCGCTGAACAATTTAGTGTTGTATGATATTGACTTGGGGGACGGACAGGTTACACTCAGTGAGCACAATGAAGAAGAATGGGCAACCGCATGGAAAAAATATTATAAACCGGTGGAAGTCGGCCGCTGGTTCTACATTTCGCCGACGTGGGAAAGCTTCGAGCCGAGGAATTCGGAGCGACAGGTCATTGAGCTTGATCCAGGGATGGCTTTCGGTACCGGGACACACCCGACCACTGTGCTATGCATTGAGGCACTTGAGAAGTATCTGCCTAACCAAGCAAGCGTTCTCGACGTCGGCACCGGCACCGGCGTACTGTCCATTGCGGCAGCAAAATTAGGGGCAGACGAGGTCATGGCTGTAGATCTTGATGCTGTAGCTGTACAGTCGGCCAAGCTCAATGTCAAGCTGAACCATGTTCAAGATGTCGTCAAGGTACGCCAAAACAATCTATCGGATCACGTTACAGGAACCTATCAGATTGTTGTTGCCAATTTGCTTGCTGAGTTGGTCATTCGTCTTGCCGAGAGCGGCGTTGGTGAGCGTCTGGACGATGGCGGCCGTCTCATTGCATCAGGGATTATTAAACAGAAAAAAGCACAAGTCGTTCAGACGCTTTCAAAGAACGGTCTTCGTGTGATTGATTCAATGGAATCCGGCGATTGGGTTGCGTTGATTGCCGAGAAGGCGGAATAAGATGCAGCGTTATTTCATTAATGCCGATCAGTTTAGCGATCATAGGGTAACCATTACCGGTGATGATGCGCACCATATTCAGAAGGTCATGCGTATGAAACCCTCTGACCTAATCCTGTGTGCGAATAATAAAGGTGCTGTTTATCTATGTGCAATTGAATCCTTTGCAGAGGGCAGCGTGCAAGCACTGATCAAAAGTCGGCAATGCGTAGATTCTGAACTGCCCATTCATGTCACCATTGCACAGGGCATTCCTAAAGGTGATAAATTTGAAACGATTATTCAAAAAGGAACAGAATGCGGAGCACGCTGTTTTGTTCCTTTTCAGGCTGATCGCTGCGTTGCGCTGTGGAAAAAGAACAAGGCGGATAAGAAACGGCTCCGCCTTGAAAAGATAAGTAAGGAAGCGGCAGAGCAGTCGCACCGTCGCTTTATTCCTGAAATCCGTGAACCGATGAATTTGGATCAGTTGATCGCGTTTAGTGCGTCATTTCCATTTAAAGTGGTTGCCTTCGAAGAAACTGCGAAAGCAGGACAACAGGCATGTTTTCCGACTGTACTAAAAGAAATGACTGCCGGAGATTCCTTGCTTGCTGTCGTTGGTCCAGAGGGTGGCTTGACGGCTGAAGAAGCAGATACTTTGAAGAATCATGGCTTCGCTCTGTGCGGACTCGGCCCGCGAATTTTAAGAACGGAAACAGCAGCATTGTACCTTTTATCGGCGATCTCTTATCATTTTGAACTTTTACAATGTGGGGTGGATGAATAAAAATGCCTTCAGTTGCTTTTCACACATTAGGATGCAAGGTTAATCATTACGAAACGGAAGCGATATGGCAGCTTTTTAAAAATCAGGGCTATGAACGTGCTGAATTTGAAAAACATGCGGATGTCTACATCATTAACACATGCACGGTAACCAATACCGGTGATCAGAAGAGCCGCCAAACGATTCGCCGAGCGATTCGAAGCAATCCGGAGGCAGTGATCTGCGTTACCGGCTGCTACGCGCAGACCTCGCCGGCTGAGGTGATGTCTATCCCAGGCGTCGATATCGTCGTCGGCACTCAGGACCGCAATCGTCTGCTTGGCTTTGTCGAGCAGTACCGAAGAGACCGGGAACCGATCAACGGGGTAAGCGACATCATGAAAGCAAAGGTGTATGAAGAACTTGATGTACCAGCATTTACGGATCGGACACGCGCATCACTCAAGATTCAGGAAGGATGCAATAATTTTTGTACTTTCTGCGTGATTCCTTGGGCGCGCGGGCTCCTGCGTTCACGGACGCCTGAAAATGTGATGAAACAAGCACAGCAGCTGGTTGATGCCGGATACAAGGAGATCGTCCTGACCGGGATACATACTGCCGGCTACGGAGAAGACATGGAGAATTATAATTTCGCTCAGCTGCTCCGTGATCTGGAGAGCAACGTGGTTGGTTTGAAGCGGCTTAGAATTTCTTCAATTGAAGCAAGTCAAATCACCGATGAAGTGATCGATGTTGTCGGTCGTTCAAAGGTTCTTGCCCGCCATCTCCATATTCCATTGCAAGCAGGATCCGATACCGTTTTGGAACGGATGCATCGTAAATATAAAACAGAATTTTTTGCGAAGAAGATTGCGCTGCTGCGTGAAGCACTTCCTGATTTTGCGTTGACTTCCGATGTTATTGTTGGTTTTCCTGGCGAAACGGATGAAGAATTCGAGCAAACCTATGCCTTTATCCGCGACCTGCATTTTTCAGAGCTTCATGTTTTTCCCTATTCAAAACGAACCGGTACACCGGCTGCTGGGATGAAGGATCAAGTGCCGGATAAAGTCAAGCATGAGCGCGTCAATCGTTTGATTGAATTATCAAATAAGCTGTCGGCAGAGTATGCGGCAAAATATGAGCAACAGGTATTGGAGGTTATTCCTGAAGAACCTCTGAATCATCATGAAGAAGATGGCTACTTTGTTGGCTTCACAGACAACTATTTGAAGGTGAAGTTCAAGTATCCGTCTAACGATATTGTAGGTAAACTTGTCCGTGTCAAATTAGTGAAAACAGGCTATCCAATCAATGAAGGCGAGTTCGTTCGCGTTCTAGATCCGAACTCAGCAACGCTGGCCTAACTTAGAAATGGGTTTATAAGCGGTGCCGCTCAACCCAGCGGCCGTATGGACCGGCTAGAGGTACAGCGATTAAACCGGTAACCAGATTAAAGATAACCGATGCGTGCGCAAGAGCCGTCTTGCCACTGCCGCCCAGCATCATCGTGTAATCGCCCATAAAATGGATAAATGGGAAAAAAGCGACAACGCTCAACACATTAAACAGAATATGCGTGTAGGCGGTCCATCGGCCTTCACGCCCTGTGCCAAGACTTGCAAGGTAGGTGGTCAGGCAAGTACCCACATTAGAGCCAAGCATAATGGCAATTGCAGCAGGCAAAGTGAGTATGTTGTGGTCAAGAAAACCCATGCAGACAAGCAAGGTGGCGGAACTCGATTGAATAATCGCAGAAAAAAGTGTGCCTACGATGACGGCGTAAAGCATGCTTCCATTGGCATCGACTAACAGGTCGCGAACAAAGGGCGATTGAGTCAAGGATTCAGCGAGCGAACTGAATCCGTTCATCGATGCGAAAAGGCAGCCGATTCCAAATAAAAAAGAGCCGAACGAAAAAAATCGTTTGAACGGCAGACACATCATGAGCAAACCGGCGGCGAAAAACACATAATGAAGTGATCCGATGGGCAGTGCAGCAATTTCACCGGTCATCGTCGTACCGATGTTTGCGCCAAGAATAATGCCGACGCTCTGCGAGAAATGCATAGCCTGTGCGCCAATTAATCCGACAGTGATAATCGTAACTGCTGAACTGCTCTGCAGAAGCATCGATGCCAGTGTCCCAATAATCAGACCTCTCATTGGCGTGCTTGCTGCACGTTCCAATGTGTTGCGCATGCGACGACCGACGAGTGCATTCATGCCTCCGGACATGACGCCCATTCCGAGCAAGAAAAGTAAGATATATAAAATAAAAGCAACGACTTGATGATTCACTTTGATCACCTCGTCCTATTCTATGGACAAGGCAAGGAATGAATGACAAAAATGATTCCAATTGCAAGTGAATTTCGTTGTTTCCAATTTTTTTTCGTACGCGCGAACTGTAATTTAGCGCTGACTGGAAAAAAAAGCATTTCCTCATTTGATAATTTGTTTTCTATCGTATATAATGGCTATTGACATAAAAGAGATGTCATTTGAATTGTTTTCGTTTTTGGAGGGAGGGAAACAAAGATGGTCGAGACACGAGTTCGGAAGAATGAATCGATTGAAGATGCGCTTCGACGTTTTAAACGGTCGGTTTCGAAATCCGGTACATTAGCGGAAGTTAAGAAACGGAGAAATTACGAGAAACCAAGTGTTAAGCGTAAGAAAAAATCTGAGGCTGCGCGTAAAAAACGCCGCAGATACTAAGAAGGAGCACGGCAAATGAGCCTTGTTGATCGTTTGACTACAGATATGAAACAAGCGATGAGAGCGCGAGATAAGGAAAACCTCTCGGTCATTCGCATGATTAAAACATCGCTGCAGAACGAATCGATCAAACTAGGTAAACCATTGTCCGATGACGAGGCACTGGCAGTCCTGACCCGAGAGCTTAAGCAGAGGAAAGACTCCCTCCAAGAGTTTAAGAATGCAGGGCGTCAGGATCTTGTTGATGAAGTCACCAGTGAAATTGCAATTGTCCAAAAATATATGCCTGAACAATTTTCTGAAGAAAAAGTTGAGGCGATTATAGATGAAACAATTTCGGAAGTCGGTGCCGCTTCTAAAGCAGATATCGGCAAAGTGATGAAAGCGATAATGCCTAAGGTAAAAGGCCGGGCAGATGGCGGTATGGTCAATAAAATCGTGCGCAGTAAATTAAGTGAATAAAAGTAAAAACTCTGTTTGGTCCTAGTGAACAAACAGAGTTTTATTTATGTGCAAGATTTTAAAAATAATTCATGGTACGATAGATGTTGAAGATGATACATGGCGTAACAATCTAAGAAAGACAGGAGATGAGATTAATGTTAGACGCTTCAACAGTGAGTGTTTTAATTATCGCGGCTCTGCTGATCATTGCAATTGTCGTGCTGTTTACGTTTGTCCCGGTAATGCTATGGATTTCAGCACTGTCATCAGGTGTTCGAATTAGCATATTCACATTAATTGGTATGCGATTGAGGCGTGTTATTCCAAGGCGTGTGATTGATCCGTTAATTAAGGCGACAAAAGCGGGGCTTGATCTACACACCAATCAATTGGAAAGCCACTATCTGGCTGGAGGAAATGTCGATCGTGTGGTTAACGCGCTGATTGCGGCTCACCGCGCAAATATTGATTTGACTTTTGCTCGTGCAGCAGCAATTGATCTTGCCGGAAGAGATGTTCTTGAAGCTGTGCAGATGAGTGTTAATCCTAAGGTTATTGAGACCCCTTATATTGCCGGTGTGGCGATTAATGGGATTGAAGTTAAAGTCAAGGCAAGGATTACGGTTCGTGCGAATATTGACCGTCTCGTCGGCGGTGCCGGTGAAGAAACGGTGATCGCTCGTGTCGGAGAGGGTGTCGTCAGCACAATTGGTGCTTCGTCAACGCATAAAGATGTATTAAAAAATCCGGATACCATTTCAAAGACTGTTCTTGAAAAAGGTCTGGATGCTGGAACGGCTTTTGAAATTCTATCGATTGATATAGCGGATGTGGATGTCGGCAAGAACATTGGTGCCTTTCTGCAGACCGAGCAGGCAGAAGCAGACAAAAATATTGCACAGGCCAAAGCCGAAGAACGGCGTGCCATGGCTGTGGCAAATGAACAAGAAATGCGTGCGCGTGTCGAAGAAATGCGTGCCAAGGTTGTCGAAGCGGAATCCGAAGTACCTCTGGCCATGGCTGCTGCGCTGAAATCAGGTAAGCTTGGTGTCATGGATTATATGAACTACAACAATATTAAGGCTGATACAGAAATGCGCCATTCCTTCGGTAAACAGGAGAACAGCGACAATACGTCAGGCGACGAGTACAAGTAATGTTGTGAAGCGATTCAGTAAGGAGGTTGCCCTATGTTTTTTATCTGGGTCATCGGCGTCGTCATCTATTTGATTTTCACTGTAGCTCGATCAGTAGAAAAGCAAAATGCAAAGGAACGAAAGATCAGGCAAGAACGCGGAAGGCGCCCGCACCCACAGGTTTCGATGCAGCGGTCGATGCGGCAAGCTGCCAAAATAGGCTCCAATCAGAAACAGAGTACTGAACTGGTCACCGAACAGGCATCTTCTGAACCAGTGACCGAAAATGAATGGGTAAAAAGATATCAACAGATGAAAGAACGGTTTAATGAGTCCATTCCTGCTCCTTCAGAAACACCTTCTGTACAGGCCAAAGTTCCCCGATCCATCAGTACGGATAACACCTGGATGAGCGATCGGCAGAAGCTTCGCCAAGCCTTCATTTTTTCTGAAATAATCGGGAAACCGCGCTCTGCCCAGCCTCATCGTTATTTTGAAAACAAAAAAATTCGCTGACCATATTCTTTGAGGGTGTCTCAAAAGTCTCTTTACGACAATGAGACCCTTTTTTTTATGAACACAGAAATAGATGTTTGGTTGGGCTATCAAAAGGATGCGTTGTATAACAAGCAGCCGATTTTCATGAGGATTTATTTGAAACCGGTGCTATCAGCAGCTCTTCATTCATAAGCATGTAATGAGGTGGAGGGAGATTATGAGAAAATGGAGCGCTCATTTAAAAAAGTGGTTTGCCGAAGTATCCGACATTCCTGAAGATGTGATGCTGGGTGTTCCCCGATTAACACTAATCGGCCAGTTTCGACTCTCCATTGAAAACTATCAAAGCGTTCTCTCATTCTCGAAAACTGAGTTGAAACTTGCTTTAAATGAGGGCGAACTCCATATAACAGGCAATGATTTTGTTCTCGAAACGATTCTTGAGAAGGAAATTGTTCTCCAGGGACGCGTAACGGGTGTCCGATTTGAGAATGAATGATGAAGGGAGGCTGTTTGGTTGAGGCATCTATTGCATCGTACAGAAGGCTATTTAAGAGCGGAGATCATTGGCGCGGAGCCGGAACGGTTCATTCGAATCGGATTGCGTGAACAGATACGTATTTGGAATATTATGCGCACAAATGAGACAACCCTGACGTGCTCCATTGCACTCACTGATTCGAATGCATTAAGAATGCTGCTGAAAGAGTCAAAATGTCGCATTCATATTCTAGAAAAAAACGGGCTTCCCTTTTATTTGAGAAAATTAAAATTGCGGCTGGGAATTACGGCCGGGCTGCTTTTTTTTATGATGCTTCTCCTCATGCTTTCCAACATGGTCTGGTCGGTTCGAATTGATGGTGCCGATCCGAAATTAGCGGATCAAATTCGCAACATTTTAAGGCAGAATCATTTATACGAAGGTTCGCTCGATCTATTTGTTCCGGATACAAGCCAGCTTGAAAATGCGCTGTCAACAAAATTAACCAAGGTCACATGGATTGGCGTCTCAAGAAAAGGAACCACTTATCGGATTAATGTCGTTGAAAAAAAGTATCCCCAACCTAAAGAGGTGAGCGGACCGAGAAATTTAGTTGCCGCGAAACAAGCGGTTGTCCAGCGCCTATACGTTGAAAACGGACAACCTTTAGTGGAAAGTGACCAGTTCGTCAAAGCCGGACAGGTATTGGTCAGCGGGAAAATAGGCAGTGACGAGTCATTCAAATTCGTTTCATCAAGAGGCAAAGTGATTGGCGAGACTTGGTATCGCTCAGAAATGCAAATCCCAATGACGAATCACTACACGCTTTATACGGGAAAGGACTATAATCGTTATCAGCTGAAAATGTGGCACATGACTGTTTCATTATGGGGCTTTAAAAAGCAGCCGTTCAAAGCATATGATTTGGAAACGGTTCGCAAACCAATCCGTTTTTTGATTTGGCGTACACCTTTTGTTTTGATCAAACAGCAGTACAGACAAACAAAACAAGTGACGCGACAGTTGACCGTTGCACAAGCGACCCGTGACGCAATTGAATCGTCGGAGAAGAAACTGTTGGATCAGTTGCCTGAGGATGCTAAAATTCTTAATGCTGTTATTGATTATAAAAAAATTGTGAGAGGGCAGTTGTACTTGCGCACGCATCAAGTTGTTCATGAGAATATTGCTGTCCCAAAAGCAATCAATATCGCGAAGGAAAAAAAGAAGATGAAGAAAAAGCCGCAATAAAACTGCTGCAATGCCGTGCATGTACTTCCTTGCTTACAGTCGCTGCATCACAACGCTTAAATTGCGCCTGCAGGTGTTTTAAAAAGCAAGGAATAAAATCAAAATTGGAATCTCAACAACAACATATGGTAGAATAATGGAAACGCAACCGATTTTCAAGGAGGACACATAGAGCTTGCCAGAACGCCATTTATATAAAATTACATTAGAATTTGAAAATGGGAATGAAGCGCTGATGCTTTTCGGACCGGGTGATGCGCATCTGAAGATCATTGAGCAGTCCCTAGGTTTGTCTATTGTGACCCGGGGCGGCTCCGTTAACGTCTCAACGGAAAACGAGGGTGATGCGCGAAAAGTCGAGCAGGTCCTTAATGCACTCCTTCGTTTAATAAGAAAGGGTATCTCTATTTCCGAACGGGATGCTGTCTATGCCTTGAAGATGGCGGACAATGGGCAGCTCGATGCCTTCAGCAGCCTCTACGGCGATGAAATCGCGACAAACAGCAAGGGCAAGCCCATCCGTGTCAAGACCATGGGGCAGAAGCGCTACGTTCAAGCAATTCGCAAACATGACATGGTGTTTGCGATTGGACCTGCCGGGACCGGCAAAACTTATCTGGCTGTTGTTATGGCTGTTACAGCGATGAAGGCAGGTCAGATTAAGCGGTTGATCTTAACGCGTCCGGCAGTCGAGGCGGGTGAAAGTCTTGGTTTTCTACCGGGCGATTTAAAGGAAAAAGTCGATCCCTACTTGCGTCCGCTTTATGACGCTTTGAACGACGTGCTTGGAGCGGAACATACGCTTCGTCTCATTGAGCGGGGAACGATCGAAATCGCTCCGCTAGCTTATATGCGGGGACGGACCTTGGAGGACGCCTATGTAATCTTAGACGAAGCGCAGAATACAACGCAGGAACAGATGAAAATGTTCTTAACGCGTTTGGGCTTTGGTTCAAAAATGATTATTACCGGTGATGTCACGCAGGTCGACCTTCCGAAGGGCAAAAAGTCCGGACTTAAAACAGCAAAGGAGCTTCTGGAACATGTGGCCGGTATTTCCTTTGTTAATTTGGATCGTACCGATGTCGTGCGTCACCCGCTTGTTCAGAAGATTATCGAAGCCTATGGGGACTGATCATCAGTTTTACTACTTTTAGAGAGATCAGGCAGGCGTTTCGGCGAGAAACGAACCCGAAATGGAGACAAGCTGCGGGGGCATAGCCATGACACTATCCATTCCATTCAAACAAAAGATAAAAAAATTTGCATTGACCTATTTAACGGACTGGGGCATTGTTTTGATTGTCGGTCTTATTTTGTACGGACTGATGATTGGCAGTGTTCTGCCCAAAAATACAAATGTGAAGCTTCACGAAATCGCTACAGTTGATTTGCAATCGCCGATTGACACAGTCGATACCGAAGCGACTCAGGCCAAGAAGCAGGAAGCGATCGGATCAACACCGTCTGCTTACGCTTATAATAAAAATCTTGGCATGATTCAGGTTGAAAAAGTCGGCGACCTTTTTGATACCATATCCGCTGTGAAAAAAGAAAATAAGATTAGTTCCGATTCTGCGCAGCAGGATGTAGATACAGCCATTGCAAGTGTCAAGACCCGCTTGGCAGACTCTTCCGACGCACATCTTTCCAATACGACGCTTATTTCATTGATCACCGCTTCCGGTAATGATCTGCAAATAGCTGAGGATATTGCGAGCACAAGCATCTATGAGGCGATGAATGACAAAGTCGGCTGGAATGATTTGGAGCGTGTCCAGAATAAAGCAGCTGCCTCGCTTCCATCATCTGTGCTTAATGATGAGATCAGACGTGCCTTAAATGAAATTTTGGATGCTTATATTACGGCTAATTACTCGTTTGACGCGAATGCAACCAAGCAAAATAAACAAGAAGCAGCACGCAATGTGGATAACGTCGTGATTCATCAAGGCGAAGTTCTTGTAAAAAAAGGAGAACTGGTTACCAATGATATGATTCGACAGTTAAAATTAGTCGGATTAATTGACGACCACTTTAATATTATTCCATTTGTTGGTCTGCTATTGTTTACCGGCTTCATTACGTTTGCGTTTTGGTTTGAATACAAGCGTTTTAAAGAGAAACATCCGACTTATTCCGTTAAATTCATTTATATTTATGCCATAATCTTCTCAGGTGCTGCAGCCATTTTGAAGTTATGCAGTTATCTTCGATTGACTGAGCTTTCGGGCATTGGTTTTCTGATTCCGCTGGCGATGGCCACACTTATGATTCGCATTTTGCTTAGCGAAAGGATTGCGATTGTATCCGGAATCCTGCTTGCTATTGTGGGCAGCGTCATTTTCGGGATTAGTACAAAAGCGGCTATTTTTGATGCGCCAATGGGTATCTATTTGTTTTTCTCTTCGCTTACCGGGGCTTTAGTCCTCAAAAAAAGACAGGCACGTCCGAAAATGATTCGAAACGGTGGGCTAATTGCTCTCGTAAACGTGCTTGTTGTCTTGGCGCTGCTGATGTTTCAAAACACACCGTTTACTCCAGTCGGTACCGGACTTAGTCTCGGGTTTGCCGCATTGTCGGGGTTCCTTTCTGTAATATTAACCAATGGTCTGATGCCGCTGTTTGAAACAGGTTTCGGCATTTTATCACCAATCCGGCTGATTGAATTATCTAATCCCAATCATCCGCTGTTACGCAAAATTCTGATTGAAGCTCCAGGCACCTACCACCATAGTGTCATGGTGGCTAATCTTGCCGAACGCGCCTGTGAGGTCATCGGTGCAAACGGATTGCTTGCTCGGGTCGCTGCATACTATCATGATGTAGGGAAAACGAAGCGTCCGAAGTTTTTTGTAGAGAATCAAATGAGCGGTGTAAACCCGCATGATAAAATCTCTCCCCAGCTAAGCCGAACGATTATTGTTTCGCACCCGTATGACGGAGCCGACATTCTTCGTCAATATCGGATGCCGAAAGAAATTATTGATATTGCGGAGCAGCACCATGGAACGACGCTGCTTAAATACTTTTATGTTAAAGCGCAGGAGCTTAGCGAAACACCGATTGACGAAAGTGAATTCCGTTATCCAGGACCAAAAGTACAAAGCAAAGAAGCGGCGGTTGTGGAACTGGCTGACAGTATTGAAGCTGCGGTTCGCGCCATGAAAAAACCGAATCCCGTTAAAGTGAATAACCTCGTCAAGAGTATTTTTAACGCGCGCTTGAGCGATGGTCAGTTTGATGAATGCTCGATCACACTGAAAGAATTAAAAAGCGTGGAGAAATCGATTGATGAAACACTTCGCGGTGTTTATCATTCACGTATAGAATATCCAAAAGACCTCAAGATGAAAAAGGTGAATCCTAAATGACAATGACAATTGATATGCATGACGAAACTGGCGAAATTAACGAATCGATTCAGAAAAGCGTCATCAAACTGGTTGACTTTGCAGCAGATCAACAGCTGCATCTGGAAGGAGAAATTGAATGTTCCATCACTTTTGTGGATAATGAGCGGATCCAAGTGATTAACCGCGACTACCGCGGAATTGATCGACCGACCGACGTGATTTCCTTTGCGCTTGAAGAAATGGAGGAAGGCGAAGTGCCGATTCTTCCTGAAGCAGGGGAACCGCGTGTGCTTGGCGATATTATTATCTCGGTTGAACGTACGCATGAGCAGGCTGCCGAATACAACCACTCATTTGAGCGTGAGCTCGGGTTTTTGGTCATTCATGGGTTGTTGCATCTGCTTGGCTATGATCACCAGACTAAGGAACAAGAACAGGAAATGTTCGCTCTTCAGGAAAAGATTCTTTCCTCGTTCGGGCTTAGCAGGGACTAACCGATGAATGGCCGTCATTTAAGGGTACATAAGCGTCTTTTTGAAAGTTTTAAGGATGCAATCAGCGGTTTTCTGCTTGCGCTTGCGCAGGAACGGAACCTAAAGATTCAGCTGGCTGCAGCGGTACTCGTCCTCTGTTTTTCATGGTCCATTCGTGTTTCGCTCATTTATCTTGTTATTATTTTCGTGTTAATTGGCGGCGTGATCAGTTTGGAGTTAATCAATACAGCCGTTGAACGTCTGGTCGATTTAGTAACCAAAGAAAACCATCCGATAGCTAAAGCAGCAAAAGATACTGCAGCGGCCGCCGTCTGGTGGTTTTCAGTAATGGCTGCCGTTATTTTTATTGTCATTGTATGTGCAACACTGTTTCATTGAAAGGGAGGGAGCGTTACGATGAATGATCAAAAATTGATTGAATGCGCGCAGCAAGCGATGAAGATGGCCTACGTACCCTATTCCCATTTTCAAGTAGGTGCCGCCCTGCTTACGAAATCGGGAAAGGTTTTCACAGGTTGTAACATAGAAAATGCGGCCTATTCGGTTTGCAATTGTGCCGAACGGACGGCTTTATTTAAAGCCTTCTCCGAAGGGGAGCATGATTATGAAGCAATAGCGGTTATTGCGGACAGCAGACGTCCTGTGCCTCCTTGCGGTGCATGCAGACAGGTTCTGAGTGAGCTCTGTCCAAGTAATATGCGTGTTATTCTTGCAAATAGGAAGGGAATTACTGAAGTGACCACGGTGGCAAAACTGCTGCCTGGGGCGTTTGAATCGGAGGATATGTAATGACAAAATCTTTTAAATCTGGTTTTGCTGCCATTGTTGGTCGACCAAATGTGGGAAAATCAACGTTGCTTAACCGAGTACTTGGTCAAAAAATCGCCATCATGAGCGACAAGGCACAGACAACGCGAAATAAAATTCATGGAATTTATACCACTGATTCAGAACAAGTGGTTTTTATCGATACACCGGGGATACATAAGCCGAAGCATAAACTGGGTCAAGTAATGACATCGCTCGCCTTAGCGACGCTCAACGAAGTTGATCTTGTTCTTTTTCTGATTGATGCGGAGCAAGGCTATGGACGCGGCGACCAATTTATCATCGACTTTTTGAAAAAGACGGCAGTACCTGTTTTTTTAATCGTGAACAAGATCGATAAAGTTCATCCTAATGATTTGTTGCCGCTGATTGACCGTTATCGCAGTCTCTATTCATTTAAAGAGATCATTCCGATTTCAGCACTCCAAGGACAGAACGTAACGACACTGATGGACCAGATTGGCCGCGTGCTTCCGGAGGGACCGAAATATTATCCAAAAGACCAAATTACCGATCATCCGGAACGTTTTGTTGTGGCGGAACTCATCCGAGAGAAAATACTGCATCTGACTCGAGATGAGGTCCCTCATGCGATTGCTGTAATTATTGATAAGATGAAAGTAGATGAAGAGCGTCAATTGACTGAAATTCAGGCAACCATTATGGTTGAACGCAGCTCACAAAAGGGGATTATTATCGGCAGATCAGGAAGTATGTTGAAGAAGATCGGAACGCTTGCCCGAAAGGAAATTGAGGCATTGATTGGCTCGCGCGTCTTTCTTGAACTTTGGGTTAAGGTCGACAAGAACTGGCGTGATAAGGAAGAAGAACTAAAGAATTTTGGTTATACCATTCAGGACGATTAAATCGTCTGCTTGTTGAGAAAACAAATTGACAATCATTTCTTCACATGTTTCTTCATTTTTCGCAGACTCTATAGACGAGGAGAATGAATGGGAAGGATGAGAAATATGTTGGATCTCACTTGGAAGCTCTTTATGTTAACGGGCAACATTGGCCCCTACCTTTTGCTGAAAGAAATTGAAGACAAAGAAGAGGAACAAAATCAGCAGAACAGCGAGATGATTGAACTAAAAGAACACACCGGTGCGTGATCGGCAGTGATTCGAAAGGCGGGTGATCGTGATGATGGTGAAAGCAGAAGGCATTATCATTCGGACAACCGACTATGGAGAAACAAATAAAATTGTGACTTTGTATACGAAGGAATTCGGCAAAATTGGGCTAATGGCGAGAGGAGCCAAAAAACCAAAAAGCGAACTATCCGCGATCAGCCATGTATTGTTTTACGGCCTCTGTCTGTTTCGTAAAGGCAGAGGCCTTGGTGTGTTGTACCAGGCAGAAAGCTTGAATCCATTCCGAAGAATCATTGAAAACATTGAAATTACTGGATATGCTGCTTTAATTGTTGAATTGACCGATCGATTGACTGAAGACGGTCTTCCGTCTCAAGCGATTTACCGTTTGCTTAAAGATACGCTGCTGCTTATGGAAAAAGGAAAGGATCCTGCGATCATGTCGGCTATTTTTGCAATGAAAATGCTGCCGCAAGCAGGCATTGATCCTGAATTAACGCATTGTGTTCGATGCGGAAAACAGAAAAGCAGATACCGCTTTTCGATTGTCGAAGGCGGTTTTTTGTGCGACGAATGTGCCCTGTTTGATCGATATGCGATTGAAATGGGCGGTGCGGTGCAGAAACTGTTGCCCATTATGCGGCATGTACCGCTCGAACGGCTGGGAAAAGTATCTTTAAAAGCAAAAACTATTGGAATGATTGAAACAATAATATATGCTTATTATGAGCAGAATGCGGGCATCAAACTGCGTTCAAGAAAATTTATCGAGCAATTGTCCAAATTCCGAACACGCGATCCGTGAGTCGTAATTCGGACAAAGGTTCGAAGAGCTTTGTTGGGGGGAAACGATTTGGAGCTGAATGAACGCCAGCATAAAATTATTGAAATCGTTAGAGAACAAGCGCCGATTACCGGAGAACAAATCGCCGAACACTTAAATGTAACCCGTGCGACACTGCGGCCGGATCTATCCATTTTGACCATGTCCGGGTTTCTAGAAGCACGTCCAAGAGTGGGGTATTTCTACACTGGACAAACCTCAGAAACACTTCTGAATGAAGAAATCAGAAAACTGACCGTGGGTGACTTTCAATCAGTGCCTATTGTGATCTCAGAGGCAGCGTCCGCTTATCAAGCGGTTTGCGAAATGTTTGTTGAAGATGTCGGCTCATTATTCGTCATTGATGAGAAGGGATTGCTTGCCGGGGTCTTATCGCGTAAGGATCTTTTGCGCACGGCAATCGGGTCACAGGATATGAATCAGGTACCAGTCAGTGTGATTATGTCGCGCATGCCTAATATCGCTTATTGCAGACAAAATGATACCGTTGTTGATGTTGCAGATTTGTTGATCACTAAAGAAGTCGATTCGGTTCCGGTCGTTCATACAAAAGGACAGGGTTTTGAGGTTGTTGGGCGAATGACGAAGACAAATATAACGAAAGCATTCGTTTCCCTAGGCAAACGAAAATAATCAGCCATTATGGGCAAACAAAATCATTAATACTGTCTTAATTTGCAAAATTAGTTTATAATAAGTATTTGTGTTCACTGCATCATTCGACAAAAAATGACAATATTAAAATAATAAAAACATAAATTTACATGCAGGATTTTTTATGGGGAGTAGAGAACCCTTAACTATGAAGAGAAAAAATACCTTATTTGTCGATGCAGATGCTTGCCCTGTGAAAGAGGAAATCCTGGCGATTGCGCGATCTTATGATTTTGAACCGGTTTTTGTCGCCTCCTATGCGAGCTATTCAGCGGATCGTGAAGGAAAATGGGTGTTTGTCGACCAGCGAAAGGAAGCGGCAGATCTGTACATTGTCAATCACGCGCATCCCTGCGACATTGTCGTCACTCAAGATATTGGACTGGCAGGGCTGCTCACAAATCGTCATGTTTACGTCTTGACGATCCGCGGTCAGATTGTCAGTGAACAGAATGTCGATATGCTGCTTAGTCGTCGTTATCAAGCCTATCGTGCCTTAAATGCTGGTGAACGCATCAAAGGTCCGAAGCCGTTTACACGTCAGCATCGAAAAAACTTTTCTGATGCTTTGATAAATTTGTTATGCCGGTTCGATCATTAGGATATAAATAAGTAAGAATACTGGTGGTGCATGGCTATTTGCAACTTCAGGATCAAGTTATCGAAGAAATAAGGAAGTCCCTGGATATTGTTGATGTAATCGGCAACTATGTGCAATTAAAAAAACAGGGCAAAAATTATATCGGTTTGTGTCCATTTCATTCGGAACGTACGCCGTCATTTTCAGTATCCCCGGATAAGCAGTTGTATCACTGTTTTGGCTGTGGTGCAGGCGGCAATTTATTTACGTTCATGATGGAGATCGAAGGCATGACTTTCACGGAAGCCGCTCAATCTCTGGCAGATCGTGCACATATTGATTTAGGGCCTTCTGTGTCCAAAAAGAATGCGTTCCGCAATCCCAACGATCAGAAGAAAAAGCAAACCATTGAGGGATTGGAATTATTAACAAAATTTTATCATTATTTGCTGACAACTGCAAAATATGGTGCGCCCGGTATGCGCTATCTTGAAGAACGGGAATTTAATCAAGAAATGATTGAACGTTTCCGAATCGGGTACGCTGTTGATCGTTGGGATACGGTCACACATTTGCTGCAAAAACGAAACATGAATCTGCAGTATATGGCAGACGCGGGGATCATTGCACAGCGCGGTTTTGACAATAAGTATTTTGATCGGTTTAGAAACCGAATCATTTTTCCTATCTTTAATATGCGCGGTCAACCGGTTGCCTTTGGTGGGCGAACGTTGGGCGATGCCAAGCCGAAGTATTTGAACTCGCCGGAGTCGGATGTTTTTCATAAAGGCAGCATCCTCTATGGGTTTCATTTGGCACGACCGGAAATTCGCAAAAGGAGTCAGGCCGTGCTGCTTGAAGGTTATGTTGATGTGGTGCGTGCGCATCAAGCGGGAGTAACCTGCAGCGTTGCTTCAATGGGGACCTCGCTGACGGAGGCACAAGCTGCCGCATTAAAGCGGATCGCCGATACAATTATTATTTGTTATGACTCCGATACGGCTGGAATTGAAGCGAGTTTCAGGGCAGCTGAAATGCTTCAAGGAGACGGTAAGGTCATCAAGATTGCAAAAATGCCGGAAGGACTCGACCCCGATGACTACATTCGCAAGTTTGGCGGTGAACGATTTAAGAGTGATGTAATAGGGGCTAGTCAAACATTGATGACATTCAAGATGAATTATCTCCGGAGAAAAAGGAATCTGAGTGATGAAGGAGATCGGCTCCTCTACATTGAAGATGTATTGAGAGAACTGACTGCCCAAAGGCGAGCAGTTGAACGGGATCACTACCTTAGATTACTTTCGGAGGAATTTTCAATTTCCATGGACTCCTTGAGAAAGCAGCTGCAGCAAATGACGGTTAAGGTGCAAAGGCGTGACAAGAAAAGAATGCGTGTAGCACCACTTGTCTCAAGCAATCGCATTCCTCCTGCATACGAAATGGCAGAGCGACGACTGCTCGCAAGAATGATGAGAAGCAGAGAGGTTTCCGATCGCGTGAGAGACTCATTGGGCGGTTCGTTTACCAGTGAGATCCATCAGGCATTAGCCGCCTATCTTTATGCATACTATGAACAAGAAAATCCACCAGATGAAGGACTTTTTCTTCAGAAACTTGACGACCCGGCGTTGCAGCGCAAGGTCACGGAATTATCATTAATGCCGATGAGCGACCAGGTGGATGAGCAGGAAATTGGCGATTGCATCAATCAAGTCATCAAACACGCAAAAGCGTCGTTAATTGCGGAAAAGGAGCGCCAGCGAAAAGAAGCCGAGCAAGGCGGTAATTACGAGCAGGCTGCGCGGCTTTTGTCCGAAATAATCGACGCGAAGAAAAGGCTGAGTCAGGTTCAGACTGAGCATGATTAGTTATTAGAAGGAGGGGGTCAAATGGCTGGAAAAGTCAGCAAGACGGATCAGGAAGTAACGGTAGAACAAGAAAAAGAACATTTGCTCGAACTCGGGAAAAAACGGGGTTCGCTCACCTACCAGGAAATTTCAAACCGGCTTGCACCATTTGATCAGGAATCGGAACAGATGGATGAATTCTACGAAACGCTTGCCGATCAAGGCGTAAACGTTACGGATGAATCCGACAGACCTGATTCCGATGATAAACATAAAGAAGAGGAATTCGATCTTAACGATCTGAGCGTTCCTCCAGGTGTCAAAATTAACGATCCTGTTCGCATGTATCTTAAAGAAATCGGACGAGTAGATCTCTTGTCGGCAGACGAGGAAATCTCACTGGCGAAACGCATTAATGATGGTGATGAAAGTGCAAAGCGGAGACTCGCTGAAGCAAACCTCCGACTTGTCGTAAGTATTGCAAAACGTTATGTCGGACGCGGCATGTTGTTCCTTGATTTAATACAAGAAGGAAATATGGGTCTTATGAAGGCCGTTGAAAAATTTGACTATACCAAAGGGTTTAAGTTCAGTACGTATGCAACTTGGTGGATTCGTCAGGCAATTACCCGAGCAATCGCCGATCAGGCACGTACAATTCGTATCCCGGTTCACATGGTCGAAACCATCAACAAACTGATTCGTGTGCAGCGTCAGCAGCTTCAAGACCTTGGTCGCGAACCGACACCGGAAGAAATTGGTAAAGAGATGGAACTGCCGCCGGAAAAAGTACGGGAAATCTTGAAAATTGCGCAAGAGCCTGTTTCTCTTGAAACACCGATTGGTGAAGAAGATGATTCGCATCTTGGTGACTTTATTGAAGATCAGGATGCAAAAGCACCTTCTGATGCAGCAGCTTATGAATTATTAAAGGAACAGCTTGAAGATGTGCTTGATACACTAACGGATCGCGAAGAGAACGTTCTGCGTTTGCGTTTCGGTCTTGATGACGGGAGAACGCGGACATTGGAAGAAGTCGGCAAAGTATTTGGTGTGACACGCGAACGTATCCGCCAAATTGAAGCGAAAGCATTGCGGAAACTTCGTCATCCAAGCAGAAGCAAACAACTAAAAGATTTTCTCGACTAAGCCTTTCACGGCCGCTCCCAATGGGGAGCTTTTTTTTTTACATGAAGCCTCTGTGTTTCGGCTAGTGTTCGATTACTGTTTATTTTAATTAGATTGTTTGCCGGATGCAAATCGAAACATGGACAAAAAAGTAAGGTCAAGGAGGAGAATACACCTTATTCCTCTATTCTAATCGATGTTGTAAACGTTATCAATTGTTATTTTGAAAATTTAACTGTTTTGGGATTTTGATGCGTTTGTGATACCATAACAGTGGCAAATCGAAAGTTTGAACGAAGGATTGTGAGCATGGAAAAAATACATTTATCTCCTCGATTGGATTGTGTTCTTCATTTTGTTCCTAAAGTTGAATGCTTGGCGGACATTGGTTCGGACCATGCCCATCTGCCTTGCCGGGCGGTACAAATCGGCAGAGCTGATTCAGCGATAGCGGGAGAGGTTCGGCCAGGTCCGTTGTATCAATCGACGTTAAATGTCACAAAACAAGGCCTTCGAGACCGAATTGATGTGAGACTTGGCGACGGACTGGATGTACTCCGGGAGCAAGGAGAAGCGAGTGCAATCGTCATTGCCGGTATGGGCGGCGAATTGATTGCCGATATATTAGAACGCGGCAAGAACAAAATTGGTAAGAAAACGGTACTTATCTTGCAACCGAATAGTCGCGAACCACGTGTCAGGCGCTGGCTGGTTTATAATGGCTGGACGATTTCTGATGAAGCAATTGTCAATGAAGGGCATCATGTCTATGAAGTGATTCAGGCGAGTCAAGGCAGCAAACCGAGACTATTATCAGAGCCGGAACTGATGATGGGTCCGGTGCTCTCATCAAAACAAGATCCATTATTCATCAAAAAATGGAAAAACAGGGAACGCAGACTTAGCAGCATCCTGACGGCACTTCAGAATACAGGGCAATCCGAAGAGGTACTGAAAAAAATAGAAGCAAATCAAAAAGAACTGCAATGGATTCGTTCCTATTTCGAAAACAAAGGAGCGCAGGAAGAAAGGAAGCGAACGGCTTGGTAAATTGGATTTCAGGCGAACATTTAATTCAACGGTTTGAAGAATGGGCACCGAAAAAATTGGCTTATGAAAAGGATAAAATTGGTCTTCTCGTCGGAACGTTGCATAAAGAAGTAAAACGCGTGATGGTTACCTTAGATGTGCTCGAAAATGTCGCCGATGAAGCAGCAGATAAGCAGGTTGATTTAATCATTGCTCACCATCCCCTGATCTTTCACCCGCTTAAAAACGTGCGCTCTGATCAAGGACAAGGGAAGATTGTTACAAAATGTATCAAACATGACATCGCTGTTTATGCTGCGCATACAAATCTTGATATCGCGGATGGCGGTGTCAATGACATGCTTGCCGCACAACTTGGGTTGAAGCATACGCAAATTTTGCAGCCCACCTATCATGAACCGCTGTATCAACTTGTCGTTTATGTACCGCAAAGTCATGCGGAGAACCTGCGCCATGTGATTGGAGATGCAGGAGCGGGTTCGATTGGAAACTACAGTCATTGCAGTTTCGCTGCTTCGGGAACCGGTTCTTTTCTCCCGCGTTCGGGTGCCCATCCTTATCTTGGTTCTGTAGGAAAGGTGGAACAAACGGATGAACAGCGAATTGAAGCCATTGTTCCCGACCATTTGTTGCGTAAAGTAGTCGCCCGAATGGTTAAAGCCCATCCCTATGAGGAACCTGTTTATCAGGTGATTCCGATTCAAAATGAGGGGAAAGCCTATGGCCTCGGCAGAATTGGAAAGCTTGCGGAAGCAATGCCTTTTGAACGCTATTGCCGTTCCGTCAAGGAGAAGCTTGGGATTGACGGACTGCGCGCGGTTGGAGCGGCAGATGCTATGATCCGCACTGTGGCGGTGTCTGGAGGCGATGGAAACCGTTTGATTCCCTATGCAAAGTACAGGGGAGCAGATGTGCTGATTAGCGGCGATATTTATTATCATACGGCGCATGATGCGTTATTGTGCGGACTTCATGTCATTGATGCAGGTCATTATATCGAGCGCGTGATGAAGAACGGCGTGCGGCAATACTTAAGCCGTGTGATTGAGGAAGAGCATTTTGACACAGAAGTGCTGATTTCAGAGTCAGTAACCAATCCATTTCGATTTATTGTTTAATTAGGAAAGTTCCTTCATGCATGTATGATGGGTTCGTGTCTTTTCGGTGCTGAATTGTCGCTTCGGTTACTCGCATGCCGCTGGCGCCGGAGCACCTCCACTTTGGATTCTCGATCAAGACACTCGTCTATTGGTTTGAAGTCGGGGTGAAATCATAAACTTTCTTTACCGGTAATAAACCCTCTCAGATAAAGAAATGAGAGGGCTTATTGCAGAACGGGGGGCTCGATCGATCAAAGCGGTACCGATGCAAACATCACCCGTCTATTGTGCCGATCCGGATCATTCACTTTTTAGCGACTTTTTTCCTGTGAAGAAGAATTCAGCTTGACTGATCGGGATTGAGTGCATGGCAGGTTGACCCGGTGCTTTTAGGTAAACGAGAGTTAGCCGTCCGCCATGATTTTTCTTATCATTAATGATTTGACGGTAAAAGTCAGCAGTGTTCATCAGCGTTGACTTTAGCGGGAGTCCCGTTTGTTGAAGCCGCTGAACCAAACCATCTAAAGTGCCGTGTTTTGTCAAACCGTAATCCTTGAAGCACTGGGTTATTTGAACCATTCCAATGCTGATTGCTTCACCGTGCGCTAACGCTCCATTGGAAAGCAGTTCAATTGCATGGCCGATGGTGTGCCCAAAGTTCAGGACCTGCCTGAGTCCAGCTTCTTTTTCGTCCTTGCAGACGATCTTTGTTTTATAGGCAATGCTTTGATGGATGAGCGGTTCCGCCTGTGTGACAATGTCTTGCGGATGGTGCACTTCACCCGTCATCTGCCAAAATGTTTCACCTTCTAATGCGGACATTTTGACAATCTCGGCATAACCTTCACATAGAAAACGCTGCGGCAGTGTTTGCAGCGTATCCGGGTCAATGAAAACGGCGTCCGGCTGGTGAAAGGTTCCAACAATGTTCTTCGCAGTATCTAAGTTAATCGCTGTTTTTCCGCCAACGCTGCTGTCTACTTGTGCTAACAGCGAGGTAGGGACTTGAATGTAAGCAATACCGCGCATATAGGTTGAGGCGATGAACCCGGCGAGATCACCGACAACGCCGCCCCCAAGTGCAAGTACACCGTCTGATCGTGTGAACTGATTGTTTGTCAGCGCTCGGTATAACCGCACAGCAGTTTTCCAACTTTTGGATGATTCTCCAGCGGGTACTTGAAAAGCAGCGGTGCGAAATCCGGCTGCCTCTAATTGCCGGATGATGCGTTCCTGATACAGGGGCGCAACATGGTGGTCGCTGACTACGGCTATTTTGCGCGGCGACCAGATCTCGGTGAGCAGAGAACCCAGTTGTTGGAGAATCCCGCGTTCAATGAAAATAGGGTACTTCTTATGCGGGAGTGTAGCAACAAGTTTCACGTTCAATCCTCCCACGTTGCCATGCATTGACGAAGTGCGGCAATACGCTTCGTCATGGTCAGATACGTATCGGGTTTGAGTGCTTGCGGGCCGTCGGACATTGCCTTCTCGGGATGGTCATGAATTTCAACGATCATCCCGCTGGCGCCTGCCGCAGTACCTGCGTACGCAGCGGGCGCAACCAAATCCCAACAGCCAACAGCATGACTTGGATCAACAATGACCGGATAATGCGTCAGCTTTTGCAAAACGGGGACAGCTGCTACATCAAACGTATTCCTCGTGTACTGATGATCAAAAGTCCGAATGCCGCGTTCAATCAAAATAATGTTGGTATTACCTCCGCTTGCGATATACTCGGATGCATTCAGCAGATCATCAATGGAAGCGGCCATCCCGCGTTTCAGCGCAACGGGAATGCGGGTTTTTCCCACAGCTTTTAGCAAAGAAAAGTTTTGCATATTCCGTGCACCGATTTGCATTACATCCGTGTATTCTGCGACGAGTGGCACATGGGTTTCATCCATAACTTCAGTAATGACATCCATTCCATTTTCATCCGCAGCCTTGCGTAAGTAGCGCAAGCCTTCCTCACCGAGCCCTTGGAAGGAGTAGGGCGAAGTTCGTGGTTTAAATGCCCCGCCGCGCAGAATGGATGCGCCGCCTCGACGGGCTACCTCGGCCATACGTCGAATATGATCTTCCGACTCCACGGAACATGGGCCGGCCATAATTGTAAAGGTCTTGGTGCCAATTTCCGAATGCGGCAGCTGAATGACGCTGTCTTCAGGATGAAAACTGCGGCTTGCTTGAACAAAAGACGGCGTTTCCGCAATGATTTGATCAATGGCCTCGGCTTCTTGATCTGAAAAAGAGTAGTGGTCAAGTCCGACAACCGCCATGTGCAAACCGAAAATAAATACTTGCTTGTGCAACTGGTTGAATTTTGTTTGAAAAGCGTGCTGAGTTTCCGGTGTCACGGTTTGTTTAAACGTAATAATCATTTCATTTCCCTCACTTCATCTGATTTCAACGCTGTTTATCATGGATTGCTCTAGCATCAGATTGATGGAGCCGCAGCGTCGATAAGCTGCAAGTAGTGTTTGACAATCTCTTTTTTGGTAAATCCGTAATTATGCAGGAGTTCAGCAGCAGAACCGCTGGCTCCAAAGGTGTCTACACCAAGCCGGATGCCCTCTGTTCCTACATAGCGTTCCCAACCGAGCGTCGTTCCCAGTTCAATTGACAGTCGGCGATGGATACGGGACGGGAGCACCGATTCGCGGTAGGACTTACTTTGTTGCTCGAAACGATCGAAGCAAGGCAAGGAAACGACGGAAACGTCATGTCCTGACTGCTTCAAAAGCTGCTGAGCAGCAACGGCGAGCTGGACTTCCGAGCCGGTTGCAATTAAGATCCCTTCAGGCCTTGCACCTGTTTGTGGCGAAAGCACGTAGCCGCCGCGGCGCACCCCTTCACGCGCGCGTTCTGCCGAGAATCGTAAAACCGGCAGTTTCTGTCGAGACAGCACTAAGACTGTGGGTTGATGGTACGTCTCCATAGCCGCTTCCCAGGCGGCGACCGTCTCGTTTGCATCTGCAGGGCGAATCAGGGAAATTCCCGGCATTGCCCGCAAACTCATGAGGTGTTCGACCGGTTCATGAGTTGGTCCGTCTTCGCCAACAGCAATGGAATCATGCGTGAAGACATAGATTACCGGAAGCTTTTGCAAAGCAGCAAGCCGAATGGCGGCGCGCATGTAATCGGAGAAGACAAGAAAGGTTCCTCCGAATACTCGGCTGCCCCCGTGAAGCATGATACCGTTTAATAGAGCCCCTTCAGCGAATTCACGAACACCGAAAGCAATATTTCTGCCGTTTCGATTGGCAGCACTGAATAAATTGCTGTTTTCGATATCTGTTTTGTTTGAACTGGCCAAATCTGCCGAACCGCCCCATAGATAAGGAATTTTTGCTGCGAACATTTGGATCATTCGCTGACTCACTTCGCGGCCGGACGCCTCTATTCCAACGGCATAGCGTGGAAGGAACGTCTTCCAAGCGATGGGCAACGTGTTGCTGAGCGATTGTTTGAATGGTTTGGCTTGTTCGGGAAAATCGATCGACCATTGATCAATACGGCGGTTCCATTTGGCCTCAGCCTGTTTGCCGCGCCGCGCAATGCAATCCGCAAATCGATCATAGACCTCTTTGGGAATGAAGAATTCAGGAAAATGCCAATTGAGTCTGGTGCGCAAGGAAGCGATTCCGCCTGCACCAAGCGGCATACCATGAACTTGATTCGTTCCTTGTCCGGGCGCGCCAAATCCGATTATGGTGCGCACCTCGATCAAGGTTGGGCGCATGTTCTGCTCTTTTGCCCGACAAATTGCAGCATCGATTTCAGCCAAATCATTGCCATCTTCTACGCGTTCATAGTGCCAACCATAGCTTTTGAAGCGTTTCTGAACATCATCAGAATAAGCACGCTTTGTTGCACCGTCGAGCGAGACTTGATTCGAATCATACAGAACCGTCAATTTGTTCAGCTTCAAGTGCCCGGCAAGACTGGCCGCTTCGTGAGAGACACCTTCCATTAGATCGCCGTCTCCACACAGCGCGAAGGTGCGATGGTTGATCACATCCGTTTGCTTCGCATGATACATAGAAGAAAGGTGCGCTTCAGCCATTGCCATGCCCACAGCCATTGCTAAACCTTGCCCAAGCGGGCCGGTTGTTGCTTCGACGCCGCATGTCGTTCCGTATTCAGGATGTCCCGGCGTTTTGCTGTTCAACCTACGAAACTGTTTTAAATCATTGATCGTCAGATTAAATCCTGACAGGTGAAGCAGACTGTACAACAGGGATGATCCGTGCCCTGCCGACAAAACAAATCGATCGCGATCAAACCATTTTGAGTCCTCCGGGTTCAAATGCAAATGATTGCGCCACAAAACGTAAGCCATTGGAGCAGCCCCAAGCGCCAGTCCCGGGTGGCCTGAACCCGCTTGCTCAATGCACGCGCAGCTCAGCATTCGTACTGCATTTACACATAATTGATCGATGGGATCAATGTTCATCATTGCGTCACTCCTTCCTGTTTTTTACTGGATCTTGATAAATCTGATGAACGGAAAAAAGTCCCGCGGTTATCCGTAAACCGCGGGACTTTTCTCCGGATCATTTCACCGGATATAGGAAAAAGCCGCACAGTTTATTGACCTTATATCGGACAACATCGATGCGGCTTGTTTGTTATGATGCATGAAAAACAACTCTGGCCAGCACAGATGCAAACGGAAGTGTGTTTGCATCTGCAAGATTCGCGGATACAAACACTAACTAAACCAGCCAAAGTAATAGTATCGATTGAGTTGGAAACAACCTTTTTGTTTTATCATCATCATTTGAAAAACTCCTAAACCAGTTGGTGACAATTACAATAACAAGTTGCTATCTGAAAGTCAAGACAAATTCGAAAAAAGTATGTGTCAAGCTTTTCTCGGAACTCTTTATTGGGAAAGAGCTTCTTAATTCTAAATTTGTACACCTTAGGTATAAAATCATATTTT
>NZ_JFZC01000040.1 GCF_000648615.1 Sporolactobacillus terrae DSM 11697
GAAGCGGCGATTCAGCACCGAAAAGACACTAGTCCATCACACATGGTTGGAGATTAAGGACCGGGCGTATTTTGCCCGGTTTTTCTTAATTGCTTTTACAAATGTGGTGAACCAAAATCGAAATTTGTTGATTGGTGAAACAAAACAGGCGCTAAGTGCGTATGTAGGAAGCAAGATCTATGCATCAATTGCTCTGCTCGCAAATTTGGTCTATAGTGAACATAGGCATGTGAAAGAATAGCAAAATGGAAGGAGTGAGCAACAATGAGACAACTGTGCAATGGCTATGTAACCAGATTTGACACGTGTCGTCTGTTCGTAGCACAGAGCCGCAACGTCATTCCATTTTTTTATAGAATTTCACTATTTTGTCACAAATACATAAATAGGCGCCAAAAACAGCAAGTAATCTTTTTAACTTCGCTGTATAATATACAATGTAAGCGTTTTAATTGGTATGGAGGAAATCGTTTTGCAGACAACAACAGTCAGTGAACTTTTTACAATGATTGATCAAGCAGCACTTTATACAAAAAAAGAACGAAAATCAGATTACTTAACCGCTCTATGCGAAACTGCTGAGGGGTTGGTTCAGGATGAAATTAAGGCTGAAACAATTGCTGATAAACTGAAACCGTTGTATGAACGTTTCTACAATCAGAAGATGACGGCAGAAGATGTACGGCGTTCGCTTCAACTTGCGTTGCTCAAGGGGATGAAAGCATCGCCTCAGCCAAATCACGAATTGACTCCAGATACTTTGGTGCTGCTGATGGGGCATATGGTTGCCATGCTTGCTGGCAAAAAGCCGTTTTCAATACTTGATCCGGCTGTTGGTGCGGCAAACTTGCTGACAGGAATTATGAATCAGTCGGCGACCGATGACATAAAAGCGTTTGGTGTCGATGCAGATCCATTGCTTATTCGTCTGGCTGCGGCGAATGCCAATTTGCAGCAGAAAGCGGTGCAGCTTTTTCATCAAGACGGCTTGAAGCCAATCTTGGCTGACCCGGTCGACTATGTTGTTTGTGATTTGCCGACCGGAGTCTATCCGGATCAAGAAACAGCAAAAAATTATACCTTGAATGCTGTTGATCCGAAGCAGCCGCTGATTCATTTTCTATTTGTGGAACAAGCATTGCGCATGCTTAAAGACAAAGGATACTTCCTTGCGCTTGTTCCCAACCATCTGTTTTCAGATGATCAGGGGCATGTTTTTCACGATTTTCTTCAAAAGAAAGCGACCATTCTCGCATTGATTCAGCTCCCGGTGTCACTCTTTCTTCGAGCGGATCAAGCGAAGAGCATCTTGTTGATGCAGAAGAAAACCGATATCCAGGATCATGCAAAACAAGCATTACTTGCAGAAATGCCCGACTTCTCCAACGAAGTCAAGATGCGCAAGTTTATGCAGCAGCTGGATCATTGGTTTCTACATCGTTCGGTTTAAGAAGACGAGAGGGTGATCGACAATGGCTTTAATACTCGCGATCAACGCCGGCAGTTCATCGCTGAAGTTTCAGCTTCTCGATATGCCTGCTGAGCATTTGGTCACTAAAGGTTCGGTAGAACGTATTGGTTTGTCGGATTCAATTTTTACCATTCAAGTAAATGGCGAAAAACAGCAGGAAATCGCATCCATCTCAGATCATGAAGAAGCAGTTCGTATCTTACTTGATAAGCTCACGGAGCAGAAAATAGTCGGATCATTAGATGAAATTGAAGGCATCGGTCATCGTGTGGTGCACGGAGGCGAAACCTTTGATGATTCGGCACTGGTCACAGATGAAGTGATTCAAAAGATTGAAGACCTTTCCGAACTGGCCCCGCTTCATAACCCGGCCAACCTGGTGGGCATTCGCGCTTTTCGCGATGTTCTCCCGAAGGTGCCGGAAGTTGTCGTCTTCGATACTGCGTTTCATCAGACCATGGACAGCGCTGCTTTTTTGTACAGTCTGCCTTATAAATATTACACGGATTATGGGGTGAGAAAGTACGGATTTCACGGCACCAGCCATAAATATGTTGCCTACCGCGCGGCTGAACTTCTGAAGCAGCCAATTAAAGAGTTGCGCTTGATTTCTTGTCATCTGGGCAATGGTGCAAGTATCACCGCGATCAAAGGCGGCAAATCAATTGACACCTCGATGGGCTTTACTCCGCTGGCCGGATTGACGATGGGGACGCGCTCCGGTGATATTGATCCCGCGCTGATTCCGTACATTATGGATAAGACCGGAATGAATGCCAGCGAAGTTGTGAACGTGCTGAACAAGAAAAGCGGTTTGCTTGGTATCTCCGGATTCTCCAGTGATTTGAGAGATATTGAAAAAGAAGCGAAAAGAGGCAATAAACGGGCGATTCTGTCGATTAACGTGTTTGTCGAACGGATTCAAAAGTACATTGGTTCGTTTGCAGCAAAGATGAATGGTGTTGACGCAATTATTTTTACTGCGGGCATTGGGGAACACAGTTCTATGATTCGCGCCCGCGTTCTTGAAGGGCTCAGTTTTATGGGCGTTGATTGGGATCGGAAGCGCAATCAGGTTAATGGCCAGGAGACATTCATCAGCACCGATCAATCGACTATAAAAGTTCTGGTCGTTCCGACAAACGAAGAAGTGATGATTGCGCGCGATACGGTGCGTCTCTCAAACTCGCAGAAAAAAATTGACGAATCCTAAGTGTACGCAATAATGTATGTAAATTTCCTGAAAAATAATAAGAAGGTGTCTCTTTAGCAAAAATGGCTTTTGAGACACCTTCTTATTTTATGAAGCGTTCGCTTTTATTTAGTCAATAATTTGAAGCTCTTTTGGGAAATGGGTTAATGTTTCCGGGCCGTTTTCAGTGAGGTAAACATCGTCCTCAATACGAACGCCGCCGACGCCTGGAACATAGATCCCCGGTTCGATTGTAAATACCATCCCGGTGGTTAACGTTTTATCATTTGCAGCACTCATTGACGGCTGCTCATGTTCGCCAAGCCCAAGTCCGTGTCCAAGACGGTGCGTAAAGTATTGACCGTAACCGGCATCTGCGATCACTTTGCGAGCGACACCATCCAGATCGCCGATTCGCAGCCCTTTTCGCGCAGCCTTAATCGCTTCTAGATTGGCTTGCAGCGTTGTCTCGTAGATTTTATGTTGTTCGTCGGTTGCGTGTTTGAAGCAAACCGTTCGTGTGATATCAGAACAATAGCCGTCAATGACAACGCCGAGGTCAAACAAAACAAAATCGCCTTCGTGAATCTGATGAGTACCCGGATAGCCGTGCGGGTTGGCAGTGTTTTCGCCGGTCAGTACCATGGTATCAAAGGCCATTTGCGAATAGCCCTGTTTGGCAAGTTCATGCTCAATTTCCGCAACAATCGCAGCCTCTGTTCTGCCTTTTTTGATTGCATCAATGCCCAATTTAACGGCATAATCGGCAATCTCTCCCGCCTTCTTCATGGCTGCAAGTTCATGCGCATCTTTAATATTGCGCATATCTGAAAGGTAGTCTTCGATCGAGCCAAACGTTACTTTTTCGTCAATGCTTTTCAATGCAAGAGCCTTTTGATAAGGCAGTGTTGTTGGTTCGATGAAAACTTTAGTCGAATCAGCATGGCGTCTATCCAAGGCTTTTTTTACAAAAGTCCATGGGTCCTGGTCGTCTCGATATCCGATCACTTCATGACCGAAATCAGAAGCTTGTGCCTGACCGACTTCGAGCTCAGGGCAAATTAAGAAGGGTTCATCTTCAGGAAAGAGAAACAATCCAAGAAAACGTTCATGCGGATCACATTTAAAATGTGTCAGATAGAATACATTCGTCGGATCAGCAATGTATGCGAACCGACCGTCCTGTTTTCTTAACCATGCTTCAATCTGTTTCATTTTCTCTGACAATAAGGGTCACTCCAGTTTCATTCATAATACCTTTAATGTATCACAATCTCGAGCGTTGCGGATAAATCTAAATCGATTTCATTGGAAAAAGGTTGGCGAATCTTCAGGCCAAGCAACCGACCGATGCGGATGGTGTGCAGCGTAGTGTATAATTAAGGTAAAAATTAAACACTTGTCCAAGAACGATCCGATTAGACAAAAACGATTGCTTAAATACGAACAAACATTCTATAATAAGGAGTGAAGAGGATGCATGTGACTTATGTTGGTCATTCAACAGTTCTTATTCAAACGAAAAAGGCAAATTTGATTATCGATCCTTTTATCAGCGGCAATTCGCATACGCCGCTGTCTCTTGACGACTTGCCGAAAATTGATGCTGTTTTGCTCACTCACGGGCATGGCGACCATATTTTGGATACTCAAGCGATTGCTGAGCGGGACGGATCACTTGTGATTGCAATCGCAGAGCTTGCTACCTATTTTAGCTGGAGCGGGCTTCATGTTCATGGAATGTCCATCGGCGGTTCTTATATGTTTCCGTTTGGTAAGGTGAAAATGACGCAAGCGTTCCATGGTTCAAGCATCACCAACGCCGAGCGTAAGCAGATCATCTATGCTGGGATGCCGGCAGGACTGTTGTTAAGTTTGGACGGCAAAACAATTTATCACGCAGGAGATACGGCACTGTTTTCTGATATGAAGCTTATTGGCGAACAAAATGATTTAGATCTCGCCTTCTTGCCAATCGGCGACAACTTCACGATGGGCCCTGAAGATGCTTTGATTGCTGCAAAGTGGCTTAAGGCAAGACGTATTGTCCCCATTCACTACAATACGTTCCCCGTCATCACTCAGGATGCCGATAAATTTACAGATCAGCTTGGCGGACATGGATATGTATTGTCACCTGGTCAAACACTAGAGCTGTAGGGGCTGTTTGGAGCGATTGAAATGGAGACGAAGCACGAGCAGATCATAAAATATATTGAAAATCTGGAAATCGGGAGTAAAATTTCGGTGCGCCAGACTGCAAAAGCACTTCAAGTCAGCGAAGGAACGGCCTATCGCGCAATTAAAGATGCAGAAACCCAAGGATTAGTCAGTACGGCTGAACGTGTCGGAACGATCCGGATTGAGCAGAAAGTGCAGGAGAGCATTGAGAAGCTGACCTTCGACTCTGTGGTAAACATTGTTGACGGTCAGGTTCTTGGAGGAAAAGCCGGTCTGTCGCACACGCTGAATCATTTTGTGATCGGTGCCATGGAGATGGATGCAATGAAACGCTACATCGGCGCAAACGATCTGATGATTGTCGGCAACCGCGAGTCGGTGCAAGAGTATGCGCTTAAAGAAGGTGCAGCTGTGCTCATTACAGGTGGATTTAATACGAGCGAGCGAATTAAAATACTTGCGGATCAGACAGGGCTTCCGGTCATCTCCACTTCATACGACACGTTTACGGTTGCGGCGAAAATCAATCGTGCGATCTATGATCAATTAATTAAAAAAGAAATTGTTCATGTTTCCGACATCATGATCCCTTTCGCTGAGACGGAGTTTGTCTTTACCTATGATGCGCCGAAACGCTGGTATGAATTAAATCATAAAACGTCGCACAGCCGTTTTCCGGTCGTTGATTCTCAGATGAAAGTTGTCGGTATTGTGGCGATGAAAGACGTCATGAAGCAGCAGACGGCCGATACCATCGAAACCTTGATGACGCCACTTCCGGTTGTCGTGAATCCGACAACATCCGTTGCTGCCGCTGCTCATCAGATGATTTGGGAAGGCTTTGACGGGCTGCCAGTTGTTGACAAGCAGCAGCATCTGCTCGGGATGATTACTCGGCGTGATGTACTTAAAGCATTGCAAATGATTCAGCAGCAACCGCAAATGGGCGAAACGATTGAGGACATTGTCTCCTCGCAATTAAAGGACTATTCGAAGAATGACCATTATATTTTTCGCTTTAATGTCACACCGCAAATGAGTGATTATCTGGGATCGGTATCCCATGGCGTGATGACGTCCATGATTACGACGGTATGCCGCCGGGTACTTAATCACATGAGACGTGGCGATTTGGTCATTGACAATCTTTCCTTTTACTTTTTTAAACCGGTGCAGTTGGAACAAACCGTCACCGTTCAGCCGAAGGTTCTTGAGATGACAAGGCGAAATGGAAAGATGGATATTGAATTATTTGTAGATGGTCAGCTGTGCGGCAAGGCATTATTGAATGCTCAGTTTATTGACCGTTATTAACGGCGGTTCGGCACAATGCATTGAACGCATAAGGAGGAAGTTCACAATGATCGATGAGATTCTGACGCTTATTCAACAGTACGAAACCATTATCATACACAGACATGTCCGGCCCGACCCTGATGCATTAGGATCACAGGGCGGCCTTGCGACGCTCATCAAAGACAATTATCCGGATAAGAAAGTTTATGTGGTCGGCGAGGAAGCAGAGTCGCTGCGCTTTCTCATTCATATGGATGCGATTGAAGACTCCGTTTATAATCAAGCTCTTGTTATCGTCTGTGATGCTGCAACACAAGAACGTATCTCAGACGAACGCTACATGCGTGGTACACACCTTGTCAAAATCGATCATCATCCGCTCGTTGATTCTTATGGAGAACCTGAATGGGTGAATACCCAAGCAAGTTCAACAAGTGAAATGATTGCTTCAATCTATCGGGCACATCCCGAACTCACACTGTCTAAGGAAGCGGCCCGACTGCTTTTTGCAGGCCTTGTTGGTGATACCGGAAGATTTCAGTTCAGCAACGTAACTTCAGAGACGTTTCTCGCTGCTTCGGAACTGGTAAAACAGCCGTTTGACCGTCAATCCTTTTTTGATCAGCTGTATGCACGCAGTTTAAAGCAGGCCCGGCTTAATGGTTATGTACTGCAGCACTTTTCTTTAACCGAGGAAGGCGTCGGTTATATCAGACTTACAAAAGAATTGGTTCACTCTTTTGGGCTTGAGCCTTCCGATGCGTCGGCACTCGTGAACTGTTTTGCCAATGTCGAACACTTAAAAGCCTGGGTACTCTTTTCAGAAGATGAGGATCAGATTCGTGCACGTATCCGCTCCAAAGCGCCTTCAATTCATGAATTGGCAGCAAAATATCATGGTGGCGGACACCCAATGGCCTCGGGTGCGACGGTAGCTGATTGGGAAGAAGCGGATCAGCTGGTTGATGATCTGCGCGCGTTGTGTGCCGATTGATGCCCCCTATTCCGCTTCTTTTTTCAAACACCACAGATTAAAGGAGGTACAGGCGTATGGGGTTTGTTCATCTTCATGTACATAGTGAATACAATTTGCTAGACAGCACTTGCCGAATCAGCGATCTTGTTGCTCAAGCGAAACGAGCGGGACAAAAAGCGATTGCGATTACGGATCGAAACGTCATGTACGGCGTGGTTCCTTTTTATCAGGCGTGTCGAGACGCTGGTCTCCATCCCGTGATCGGCATGGAGGTAGCTCTTGATGGTTCAATGAGCACTGAGGTCGGTGCAGCACGTCCTAAGCCTGCTGCATCAATGCCTGTACTGGTTCTTCTTGCTCAAAATGATTTAGGGTATCAAAACTTAGTCCAGCTTTCTTCTCTTGTACAGCTGAATACACGTGACTATGTGTCGTTGGATCAGTTGAAGCGCTATACGGACGGGCTTATTGCGCTGTCCGGCGGTACCGACGGACCGGTGGACCAAGCACTTGCGATCGGGGAACCGAAACGCGCAGAACAATGGGCGGTTGGTCTGCAAACGTTGTTTTCCGGTCGGTTTTTATTGGAGATCCAACGGCAAGGCGATGGAAGCCAGCGGCAAATCGAGAAGCAAGTGCTGGAAATCGCGAAGCGCCGATCGATCCGCTGCGCAGCAACAGGAACCATTCATTATTTGAGCAAAAATGATGCCAAGGCCCATGCCTGTTTACGATGCATCAAGGATGGAACGAAACTTGCAGAACAGCCGCAAGATCCACGCGATTTGTCCTTCCAGACGACAGAGGCCATGCTGGAACGCTTTACCGATTTGCCGGAGACCATAGTGGTGACCGAGAAAATCGCTGCGGCATGTCAGGTTTCTTTTTCATTCGGACGAGCGCGCCTGCCTCATTTTCCGATTCCTGACGGGATGACTGCTGGCCAGAAGCTGCGTGAACAGTGTGCGAAAGGGTTAAAAGAACGCTATTCGGATGTGAACGAAACGATTGAAGCGCGATTGAATGATGAGTTGTCAATTATTGATCAAATGGGTTTCAACGACTATTTTTTGATTGTTGCCGACCTTGTTGCCCATGCGCGACATTCAGGTTATCTTCCAGGTCCTGGGCGCGGTTCAGCTGCTGGTTCACTTGTTGCCTATGTGTTAAAAATAACTGAAGTTGATCCAATTCGCTATCATCTGCTTTTTGAACGTTTCTTGAATCCAGAGCGTGTGACCATGCCGGATATTGATTTGGATTTTCCCGATGTTAATCGTGATCAAATGATCGCCTACGCGTTTGAAAAGTACGGCCATGATCATGTTGCACAAATCATTACATTTGGAACTTTGGCAGCAAAAGCGGCGATTCGTGATGTTGGCCGTGCTCTGGGTACAGACCCGCGACTTGTGGATCGCATGGCGCGACTGATTCCCGGTGTTCCGAAGATGAGCCTCGAGAAAGCTTATAAGAATTCGGACAAACTAAAGAAACTGCTGCAAGCGTCAACCGAGGCAGCGGCATTATTTACACTGGCACGTCGCGTTGAAGGACTGCCGAGACACACCTCAATCCATGCAGCTGGAGTAATCCTGAGCGACCAGCCGCTGAAACGTTCGGTGCCGATTCAAAGCGGCCATGAAGGCATACCGGTCACGCAGTATCCCATGGATGTATTGGAATCACTCGGCTTGTTAAAAATTGATTTTCTAGGCTTGCGTAATTTGACATTCATGCGTGAGGTGTTAAAACGTACGCCGGCATTCCGCGAAGGGCGGATGACCATCGATTCCATACCGCTCGACGATCCGGAGACCTTTCAACTGCTGTGCAGCGGAAATACAATGGGGATCTTTCAATTGGAATCCGAGGGTATGAGGCAAGTGCTTCGAAAGCTGAAACCAACTGAGTTTGAAGATATTGTTGCCGTCAACGCACTGTACCGTCCCGGACCTTCGCAGTTTATTGATCAGTATATTCGACGAAAGCATGGATTGGAAAAAGTTGTCTATCCACATCCGGATTTGGCACCGATACTGCGTCCGACTTACGGCGTTTTGGTCTATCAGGAGCAAATCATGCAAATCGCTGTACAGATGGCCGGCTATACGTTGGGAAAAGCCGACATTCTGCGTCGAGCCGTCGGCAAGAAGAAGCGCGAACTGCTTGAGGCGCAGAAAAAAACCTTCATTTCTGGATGTATTGCCTGCCACTACTCGGAGCAAACCGCGCATCAGCTGTTTGATCTGATTGTACGGTTTGCTAATTATGGATTTAATCGTTCTCATGCCGTTGCGTATAGCTTTCTTTCATACAGGCTTGCCTACCTCAAAGCACATGAGCCGCAGTCATTCATGGCCGCTCACTTGACGGGAATTATCGGAAACCAAGAGAAAATGGAGGCAACGCTTCGTGAACTGCGTGATCAGGGCATTCGGCTACTTCCACCGTCGATTAATGAGAGTGTCGGCAGTTTCGAACCATCGGAACAGGCGATCCGTTTTGGTTTGTCAGGAATCAAAAATGTCGGCATTGGTGCGATTGAAGCACTCGTTGAGGAACGAACTAAGCATGGATCTTTTAAAAATCTTTATGATTTCTGCCGGCGTGTGCCTGCTCGGAAAGTGAACAGAAAAGCGATTGAATCGATGATCTTTGCCGGCGCGTTTGATTTATTTGGCGTTGATCGTGCGGGTTTACTTGCTACCTTAGACCGCGCCCTCCAATTTGGGGAGGAGCAGCAAAAACAAAGTGAAGGACAAGCATCCTTTTTAATTCCGGAGCATGATGAAGAAAATTACATTGAAGTGCCGCCGCTTACCCCGGCAGAAAAAATGCATTACGAACATGAAGCACTTGGCTTGTTTTTGTCCGCACATCCGATCGAAGACTATCGGGATGCTCTGCCCCAATCGGTCCTGACTGTTCGCGAAACAGAGCAGCTGGCTGAAGGAAACGATGCCTTACTTGCAGTTATGGTGGAGCAAGTCAAACGGATTCGTACAAAATCAGGGCAGCCAATGGCCTTTTTTTCCGCAAGTGATGAATCTGGATTAATTGACACCGTTTGTTTCCCAAATACGTATGAAAAGATTGAGCAATGGATGAATAATGGTCAGATGCTCGTCATTCAAGCGAAAAAGTCGTCAGGAAAACAGAACAATCCGCAGCTTATCCTTCAACGGGCACTTTCGTTAAAGGATTATCTTGATGAATGGGACACTGCGCTTTTTTTGAGAATTGATCAGGCACATCATCAGCCTCAGCTTCTTGAAAAAGTGAAACAGGCCATTGAAACTGCCCCAGGACTGCATCGCGTGATTCTTTATTACGAAGCGACTAAACGTACGGTGGCACTTGGATTAAACCATGCGGTTCAGATCAATGAATCGCTTGTCAAGTCGATGCGCAGCTTGCTCGGGGAGCAGAATGTCATGGCGAAACGAATGATGGGAAACGGAGCTGCTCGCAAACCTCGGAAAGACGATCAGCGGTTTTCTTGAGCGGAACGATCAGGGATGTCACTTATTTTTTGATGGAACGTTTGTTATAATGGTGTGGTTTAGTGCATTTTTCAATTCAGGATCGCAATCGGAACGCATTTATTTTATCTCTATTTTTATAGGACAACCCGGATGAATATTCGACGATTCCATGAATTATACGTGAAGAAATAGTGACATGTTGTCCGACAAAGCAAATCACGAGCTTTGACTATGTAAGAGGGTGATATACTTGATGAAGGACTTTTTTACCAAGAAAAAAAAGTACGCAACCGTCCCATCCGCAAAAGCGAGACAGGATGTTCCTGAGGGCATTGTCCGTAAATGCCCAAAATGCAAGAAGATAATGTATGTCAAAGAATTGAAGAAGCATCTGTTTGTTTGTCAATCTTGCGGCTACCATTATCCCATCGGTGCGTATGAACGTGCGGAAATGCTTTTTGACGCAGATTCATATGTCGAATTTGACAAGAATATGGTTTCATTAAATCCGCTTCAGTTTCCCAATTATATGCATAAATTGGAATCGGATCGCAAAAAGACCAAGTTGAACGAAGCGGTTTGGACAGGAAAAGGCCGGATTGAAGGCTGTGAATGTGCGGTAGCTATTATGGATAAAGGCTTCCGGATGGGCAGCATGGGCTCGGTTGTCGGTGAAAAGATTACGCGAATGGTTGAATATGCCGGGAAACAGGGAATACCGGTCATTATCTTTTCAGCATCCGGCGGGGCACGTATGCAGGAAGGTGTCCTCAGCTTGATGCAAATGGCAAAAACGAGTGCTGCACTAAAGGGCTTCAGCGAGAACGGCGGTCTCTATATTTCAATCATGACCCACCCGACCACTGGTGGGGTTTCGGCAAGCTTTGCTTCTTTGGGCGACTATAACCTTGCTGAACCAGGGGCATTAATCGGCTTTGCCGGGCGGCGCATTATTGAACAGACGATCGGTGCGGAGCTCCCTCCGGATTTTCAGACGGCTGAATTTCTGTTGAAGCACGGACAGCTCGATCAAGTCATCCCACGCGCTGAATTAAGAACCGTTTTGGGACAGATCTTGTCGATTCATACGGAAGGGAGTGCTGAAGCATGGGACCGGAACTAGAATTTGAAAAGCCGATTCATGAGCTTCAGGGGAAAATAGCTGAATTAAAACAGTTTATGGATGAGAAGGGCATTGACCTCTCCGATGAATTGAATCACCTGCAAGAACGACTGGCAAACCTTGAAAAAGAAACTTACGGCAGCATGACTCCTTGGGAACGTGTCGGTGTCGCCAGAAAATTGAACCGCCCGACAACATTGGATTATATTCCGCTTCTTTTTACAGATTTTCTTGAATGTCACGGTGACCGACTCTATGGCGATGATTCGGCAATTGTAGGCGGAATCGCAAAATTTCATGGATGCCCGGTCACGGTTATCGGCGAACAACGCGGCAGGGATACAAAAGAAAACATTATGCGTAATTTTGGAAGTCCTCATCCGGAAGGCTATCGCAAAGCGTTGCGTCTGATGAAACAGGCAGATAAGTTTCATCGGCCGATCATTACCTTTATAGATACAAAAGGAGCGTTTCCAGGGCAAGCTGCTGAGGAACGCGGCCAAAGCGAAGCGATTGCCCGCAATCTTTATGAAATGTCTTGGCTGTCCGTACCGGTCATTTGTGTCGTAATCGGTGAGGGAGCAAGCGGCGGGGCACTTGCCATCGGTGTCGGCAATCAGATTTTAATGCTGGAAAATTCCTGGTACTCGGTTATTTCGCCCGAAGGAGCTGCAGCATTACTGTGGAAAGATGCCGGTCAAGCAGAAAAAGCCGCAGAAACGATGAAAATTACCGGATCAGATTTGAAAAAACTCGGCATTATTGATAAACTGATTCCGGAGGTTTTGGGCGGTGCACATAATGACCCGAAGAAACAAGCTGAACGCATTGATCAGGCGCTCGTGGCTTCGATGGAACAATTGGGTCAATTAAGTCCCGATCAAGTTCGCCAGCAGCGGTTGGCCAAGTATCGCGAGATCGGTGATTACGATACTGCCCAGACGAATCAAACCGATCTTTCTGTTTTTTCTTATTCATCTTCATCAGATAAGCAATAGTAAGGACACTAAAATGAGGTGATTATTGTGATGAAAAAAATTGGAGTTCTGACTAGTGGCGGAGACGCTCCGGGTATGAATGCAGCGATTCGTTCGGTCGTCCGCTCAGCGATTTATCGCGGTGTGGAAGTTTACGGCATTTACCACGGGTACAAAGGCTTAATCACCGGCAACATCAAAAAGCTTGAGGTTTCTGATGTTGGCGACATCGTCCAGCGCGGCGGTACCATTCTTTACACCGCACGTTGTGAAGAATTCAAGACTGAAGAAGGTCGTGCGATCGCAATTGAACAGTTGAAGAAGTTCGGTATTGAAGGGCTTGTTGTGATCGGCGGCGACGGATCCTTCATGGGCGGTGTCAAGTTGACTCAGCTCGGTTTCCCTACGATCGGTATTCCCGGCACAATCGACAATGATATCCCGGGAACCGACTTCACCCTTGGATTCGATACAGCATTGAATACCATCATTGATGCGATCGATAAAATCCGTGATACGGCAACTTCGCACGAACGCCGATTCATTATTGAAGTTATGGGTCGGGGCTGCGGCGATTTGGCGATGTGGTCCGGACTTGCTGATGGCGCCGAATCGATTCTGATTCCGGAAACAAAAGAAGATTTGAACACGATTGTTGAACGTTTGAACCGAGGCATAGAACGCGGGAAACGGCACAATATTATTGTTGTGGCTGAAGGTGTGGGCAGTGCCGATGAAGTCGCAAAAGCAATAAAAGCGAAAACGAACATGGATACTCGCGTAACGGTTCTCGGACATGTTCAGCGCGGCGGTGCACCAACAGCATTTGACCGTGTATTGGCAGCCCGGATGGGCAATAAGGCTGTCGACTTGTTATTGACCGGCGAAAAGGGCAAAATGATCGCCATTCAAAATAACAAGATTGTCACTCATAACATTCTCGATCTTCTCACGAAGAAACACGAGTTTAACGATGAGTTGTATAAGTTAGCAAAAGTATTATCCATATAAATTGCTGGAGGGAACTATTTAATGAAAAAAACAAAGATTGTTTGTACACTGGGGCCATCAAGTGATACGGTTGAAATGCTTGTCAAAATGATTAACGCAGGAATGAATGTTGCGCGTTTTAATTTCTCGCATGGTGATCATGAAGAACACCATCAAAAAGTACTTAACCTTCGTGAAGCGATGAAGATTACCGGCAAAACGATTGGTATTCTTCTCGATACAAAGGGACCGGAAATTCGTACACATGATATGGCAACGCCGGAAGTTCTTCTTGAAGAAGGAAAATCGGTTGATATTTCGACGAAAGAAGTTGCCGGAACAGCAGAAGAATTCTCCATTACTTACGCAGAATTGATTGACGACATTCATGTTGGTTCAAAGATTCTGATCGATGACGGCTTAGTTGAACTTGAAGTGACAGGTATCGATAAAGAAGCCGGACTTATCCATAACAAAATCTTGAATACGGGTGTTCTGAAGAGCAAAAAAGGTATTATCGTACCTAACGTCAGCATCAACTTGCCGGGAATGACTGAAAAAGATGCGAATGACATCGTTTTTGGTATCGGCGAAGGCATCGACTTTATTGCCGCTTCGTTCGTACGTCATGCATCGGATGTTAACGACATTCGCAACCTGTGCAAAGAACATGGTGCAGAAGACGTACACATCTTCCCTAAAATCGAAAGCCAAGAAGCGGTTGACAACATCGACGAAATTCTCGAAGTTTCTGATGGTATCATGATTGCCCGTGGTGACCTTGGTGTTGAAATTCCGCCGGAAGATGTACCGCTCGTTCAGAAGCGCCTCATCAAAATGTGTAACAAAGCCGGCAAAACGGTTATTACAGCAACACAGATGCTTGATTCGATGATTCGCAACCCGCGTTGTACACGTGCCGAAGCAAGTGACGTTGCAAACGCAATCTTCGATGGTACCGACGCAATCATGCTTTCCGGTGAATCTGCATCCGGTAAATGGCCGGTTGAAGCTGTGACGACAATGAATAACATTGCACTGAAAGCAGAATCTGCGCTTGACTACAAAGCGACACTCAAGAAATTGAGCGACTCCAGCGAAGCAACTGTAACGGCTGCAATCGGCGAAGCCGTCGCTCATACGGCATTGAACCTCGATGTTGGCGCAATCGTTACGTCGACGGTCAGCGGCTACACCGCTCGCGTTGTTTCTCACTATCGTCCGAAAGCACCAATCGTGGCGGTTACCAACTCACAACGTGTGGCAAACAAAATGTGCTTGGCATGGGGCGTGACTCCGGTACTGAGCGAACAAGCAAAGTCAACGGATGAAATGTTCGAAATCGCTGTTGACAGTGCAAAGAAAACGGAACTTGTTAAAGACGGTGATCTTGTCGTCATTACGGCAGGTCTTCCGGTTGCTGCGTCAGGCAAAACGAACATCATGCGTGTTCACCAAATCGGAGAAACACTGACACAAGCTTAAGAAATGTGTTGAATTTCTCAACTTATTTCTATTCAGTAAGTTCATCGTTTATGATAAGAGGAGGCACATCCTAATGTGCCTCCTCTTTTAATTCAAGAAAAGCGAGTAGCTAAACGGAGTGATGAATGATGATAGAATCAACAACGGAAGTCGTTGTCCGCTACAATGAGACGGATAAAATGGGCATTGTGCACCACAGTCAGTATGTCATCTATTTTGAGTTGGCGCGCACTCATTTTATCCGAGAATCTGGGATCTCTTATCGAAAAGTTGAAGAAGAGGGGCTAATGATGCCGGTGCTGGGCGTCGAGGCTCACTACCATTCACCGGCATTCTATGATGATACACTGATCGTGAAAACCAAGATTGCTGCCTACGACAGTATCAGAATGAAATTTAATTACAAGATTTATCGCAAAACGGATCGGAAGCTGCTTGCGGATGGTTCAAGTGAGCATTGCTGGACTGACCTGTCTTTGCGTCCGGTATCGATAAGAAGAAAGAATCCGGAATTGCATCAGCTGATCGTAGAAGCTGCCGGCAAAGCGGAAGATTAAAATAAGGGAGATTATAAGAAGATGCTGAACAAACTGTTAATGGTGATGATCCTCTATGCCCTGGTTGAAGTCTGTACCCTTATTTATGTCGGTGGACTGATCGGTGGCTTTCATTTGCTGCTGATTTTGCTTGCATCCGCCCTTTTGGGAGCATGGATGATCAAGCAGCAAGGACTTCTTCTCATACAGAAGTTCAGGCAGGATTTCGAGCAGCGAAGAGTCCCCAGTGAACCGCTTATTGACGGGGCCGGATTGCTGATTGGTGGTCTGCTGCTCATGTTGCCTGGATTAATCAGTGACTTGGCAGGCATTATTTTGCTGATTCCTGCGGTTCGCGTCGTATTAGTCAGACGTACGTCACGTTGGATCCGTGAACGGATGCGCAGCGGCGAATTTACCTTTCACTTCTTTCGGAGATGATCAGGCGCTCTTTTTGCCTAAGATGTACTGCCAAAGGTCCATCCAAGTCCCGGAATAGTACAGTGTTTTAATGACAACAAGCACTAATGGTCCGATAATCAGACCGGCAAGGCCGAACCAACGAAATCCGAAATAAATGGAAACAAGTGAAGCAAGCGGATCAATGCCAATACTGACGGAAATGATTTTTGGCTCCATCAGCTGCCGTTGAATGATTGCAGCGATATAGAGAGCGGTTAGGCATATGGTGAAGGAATAGTTGTGTGTAAAAAACTGATAGATAATCCATGGAATGAAAATAACACCGGTACCCAAATAAGGAATTAAATCAACGACTCCGGTGATTAATGTAATGGTGATGGGATGCGGCACTTTTAAGATCAGCATGCCGACAAAAACCAAAGCCATGGTCATAAAAATGAGCAGAAACTGGGCCCGTACAAAACCGATGCATGTTTTCTTTAATTCTGAGAGAACTTTGTAGACCGGACGCCCAATCGAAGAATGCATGGATAATCGATGAACATGAGTCTTGATCCGTTCAGAATCTTTGGATAAGAAAAATGAAGCAAGGAAAATAAAAAGTGCTGAAACCAAAGTGCTGGGAATTGTAGCGACAAATTGGCTTAAGTTGGTCAGCAACCGACCGGCTAAATCATTCAGCATGTCGACGAGTGTTCCTGCCATGCTTTCTACATTCAACTGGATCACTTTCTGCTGTCCGTTCGGAAGCCCGGAAAAAATGTGTATGGCTTGTTCCCATGACGGCACAAGGCGTGAAAAAAAGAATGTTTGCATGTCACCAATTAGGACAGACAACTCATCCGGCACTGTCCGAGAGAGCGAAGCAACGCCGCGAATCAGAGCAAAGGCGATAAATAAAAGACTGCCGATGGAAATGGAAAAAAAAGAGAAAAGAACAACAAATGAGGCTGCTCCCCGGGGCAACCCCGTTTTTTTTTCAATAAACAGGACCAGTGGATTGATTAAGAATGCAAGCGCGCAAGCAATGATGAAGGGCAGCGCATAACGAACGGCAAGCATTAACATCACAATGATCGATGTTGTAATCGCAATGACAACAAGGGCACGTAAAACAATAAAGATAATCGTAAGAAACGGTTGCGAATTTTGAGCGTTCATGTCCTCATCCCACCTTACGTCTATAGGTATGCGGACAAGGTGCGAATATACACAGAAAACAAACTGCAAAAAAATAAAATATATTCACAAATTAGTTGAAAGCATATATAATCAATATAATGATGTTAAATTAGGTATCGATACGATAATTAAAATGCATGAATAAAGTGGATCTGTTTTTATTCATGCCAATCGAATGAATGGGCACTTTGACAGAGCAAAGTTCTGCGCAGAAAAAGAGATGTTATTAGGGAGGGGACCAATGTGACCATGACAAGAGGGCTTGAAGGCATTGTTGCTACAACATCAGCCATCAGTTCAATAAAAGATGATGTACTTACCTATCGTGGATACAGGATACAGGACTTGGCCGAACAAACAACTTTTGAAGAAGTCATTTATCTGTTGTGGAACGGAGATCTTCCAACATCAGAACAGTTGTCCGTGTTCCGAAAATCGCTTGCGGCTAACGCTGCTGTCCCTGATGAACTGTTCGCAATGATGAAGATGTGCCCGCTCGATCAGGTGCACCCAATGGCCGTATTACGCTCGGCCGTCTCAAACCTTGGTATCTATGATACCGACGCTGAACGGGCAGGTATTGAAGCAAATCAGACTAAGGCGATTCGGCTGCAAGCTAAAATGGCCACACTCGTTGCCGGGTTTTCGAGAATTCGCCAGGGTCTTGACCCGGTATCGCCTGACCCATCGAAGCATTTTGCGGAAAATTTCCTCTATATGCTGCGCGGAAAAGCGCCTTCAGACCTTGAGGCGAAATTGTTGGATCACGCATTGATTCTTCATGCAGATCACGAACTGAATGCCTCAACATTTACAGCACGTGTTTGTGTTGCAACACTATCCGACATCTATTCGGGAATAACGGCAGCAATCGGTGCATTGAAAGGCCCGCTCCATGGCGGCGCAAATGAGCAAGTCATGCACATGCTCGAAGAAATTGGATCGATCGATTGGGTTGATGATTATATCTATGAAGCGCTTGCAGCAAAAAAGAAAATTATGGGTTTTGGTCACAGAGTCTATAAAAATGGTGACCCGCGGGCACGTATCCTTAAAGATATGGCACGACAAATCAGCGAACTGCACGAAGATACACGTCTTTATGAGATGTCGCTCAGAATTGAACAAATCATGAAAGCGAAAAAAGGGCTGCTGCCGAATACGGATTTCTATTCAGCAACCCTGTACCATCTCCTAGGCATTGACCACGATTTATTTACGCCTGTCTTTCCAGTGAGCAGAACATCGGGTTGGGCGGCACACATCATGGAACAGTATAAAGATAACCGTCTTATTCGCCCGCGTGCTGAATACAATGGTCCACATCTGCGGCGCGTTACCCCCATTGATTTGCGCTGAAACAGAAGATGACTAAGTGAATGGACTGTAAATCGGATCAGAAAAACAGGTATGGAGGACAGAATTTGATGACACAAAAACAGCAAATTAAAGTAGATCAACGCAGCCTAGTCGTTCCCGATCATCCGATTATTCCCTTTATTGAAGGAGACGGAATTGGACCGGAAGTGTGGCAAGCAGCTTCACGTGTTCTTAATGCAGCGGTTCAAAAGGCATATCAAGGAAAGAAAAGTATTGTGTGGAAAGAAGTATATGCTGGTCAGAAGGCGTTTGACCAGACAGGAGAATGGCTGCCAAAAGAAACGGTCGATGCAATTCGAACCTATGTAGTCGCCATTAAAGGACCACTCACAACCCCGGTAGGCGGCGGCATTCGTTCGCTTAATGTCGCGCTTCGCCAGCAGCTCGATTTGTTTACATGTCTAAGACCGGTACGTTATTTTGAAGGCGTTCCATCACCGCTCAAGCATCCAGAAAAGGTTGACATGGTTATTTTTCGCGAAAATACGGAAGACATTTATGCAGGCATTGAGTTTCCGGCAGAATCATCTGATGCTGAAAGGCTGATCCGTTTTCTGCAAGAAGAAATGAATGTTCAAAAGATTCGTTTTCCTGAAACGTCTGGGATCGGCATTAAGCCGGTTTCAAAAGAAGGGACGGAGCGGCTGGTTCGCGCGGCCATCCGCTACGCCATTCGTGAAAATAGGAAAAGTGTGACTCTTGTGCACAAAGGAAACATTATGAAATTCACCGAGGGAGCTTTTAAGAACTGGGGCTACGCATTGGCCGAGCGCGAATTTCCGGATCAAACGTTTACGTGGAGTCACTATGAGTCCGTGACGAAAAAGCAGGGGAAAGCAGCTGCAGATCAGCAATTGCATGCGGCATTGCAAGATGGCCGTGTGCTCGTCAAGGACGCGATTGCCGATAACTTCTTGCAGCAGATTCTGATTCGTCCGGAAGATTTCGATGTCGTTGCAACATTGAATCTAAACGGTGACTATATCTCCGATGCACTGGCAGCGCAGGTTGGCGGGATCGGCATTGCTCCGGGAGCAAACATCAATTTTGAGACAGGTACCGCTCTTTTTGAAGCAACGCATGGAACCGCACCAACCTTTGCAGGGCTGGATAAGGTCAATCCATCGTCCCTTCTTCTTTCCGCAGTGCTTATGCTTGAATATCTGAAGTGGTACGAACCAGCAAAAGCAATTATGAACGCGATTGAAAAAACCATTGCCAGCAAGATCGTGACCTTTGATTTTGCCCAATTAATGGACGATGCAACTGAAGTGAAATGCTCGGAATTTGCTGATGCACTGATTCGAAATCTTTGATTGAATACACTTAATCATTGCCCGGATAAATGACGCAGTTCATAGGAAATCTCTTTCCTATTCGTATAAAAATTCATGCATGAAAATGCAGATCCACATATAAGGAAAAACGGGCAAAAAGCGCCCGGTCCCTATTCTTCAGCCATGTGTGATGAACTTGTGTCTTTTCGGTCTGAATCGTCGCTTCGGTTACTCGCTTGCCGCGGGCGTCAGAGTACCTCCACTTTGATTCTCGGTCAAGACACAGGTCTATTGGCTTGAAGACGGGGCAAATCTTATATTTTCTTATCTTATCCTGTAAAAAAAGTAAAAGAGTCTTAAAGCGAGCGCTTTAAGACTCTTTTACTTTTTAAGCTTACTGATCAACTCCGCTTGCTCGCTCTGATCGTCCAACAGATCTCCAGACTACCCGCTCCATACCTACAATTGCGAAAAGCAAATGGCTTATTCTTTTCTGTTTTTTCTTTTATCAATGCATGATTGAGTCCGTTGTGTCCATTCTATGGGTATATACAATGATCGACACAATTCGTCTTTACAAAACCTTTACAATTTGTTTATACCCGTTTAAAAGTCAAGCCTTAATATAGATAGTGCAATAAGGTGACTCAACATTCTGAGGGGGAAATATTCTAATGAAAAAGAAAAACTTGCTTGCGATTGGATTGGTTTTCATCCTTTCATTAACGCTCGTATTGAGCGGCTGCGGAAACAGCTCGTCAGGTAGCAGCAGCGACTCTTCAAAATCTGAATCCAGCTCCTCTGCTGCATTGTCCGGAAAACTGACGATTGGCGGATCAACCGCTCTCCAGCCGCTGGCGGCACAGGCAGCAAAGGAATTCATGGAAAAGAATCCTGATGTACAGATCGAAGTACAGGGCGGCGGCAGCGGTACCGGGCTGAGCGAAACACAAGCTGGAAACTTTGATATCGGCATGTCCGACGTTTTCGCAGAAAGCAAGTCAAACGTTGACGCAAAAGCACTTAAAGATTATAAAGTTGCGGTTGTCGGTATGACGGCAGCAGTTAACCCTAAAGTGGGCGTTAAAAACCTTTCTAAGAAAGACCTTCAAGACGTTTTCACAGGCAAAGTGAAGAACTGGAAAGACGTTGGCGGCAAGAATCAAAAAATTACGCTTGTAAATCGTCCGGATGGTTCGGGCACGCGCGCAACGTTTGACCAGTTTGCTCTTGATAACAAAACTCCGGCAGAAGGAATCACTCAAGATTCAACCAATACGGTAAAGAAAATTGTTGCTGAAACACCTGGAGCAGTGGGTTACATGGCTTTGTCTTACTTCACCGCTAATGATGATTCTGTTGTTAAACTCTCTATTGACGGTGTGGAAGCTTCAGACGCTAACGTTGCAAGTGGTGAATTCCCTGTATGGGCTTATGAACACATGTATACGAAAGGTGAACCTTCAAAACTTGCTAAAGCATTCCTGGATTTCATGATGAGTGATGATGTGCAAACCAAAGATGTACCGGCACAAGGTTACTTGTCGGTTAAAGACATGAAAGTTGAACGTGATGCGACAGGAAAACAAACCGATAAATGATGACTTTTCCTGATGTCAGGTTAAGTGAATAAAGATTAGTCCAATGGCGGCTTAAGCGGGAACGGTCTAACGTACCCGCTTGCCGTCATATGGGCGTTCGGACACTATGCAAATGAGGTGTGAAAATGATTAAGAATAGAATAACTTCGAATGCTGGATCTGCATTAGGGGGCGGAAGATCACCGCTGATTAATGAGAAAAATTTTTTTGCCCGCCTGACTGATCGCAGAAGCGAAAGTCGAGGAAAGGCGCTGATCTACTGCAGCGCGTTATTAATGATTATTGCGGTCACGGCCATCACTTTGTTCTTAACGCTGCAGGGACTTCGCTCATTCGTTGTTGATCACCTTAACCTTTGGACGTTTATTACCGGCACGGAATGGTATCCGGATCGCGCGAATAACCCCTCATTCGGTGCGTTTCCATTCATTTTCGGTTCGCTGGCAGTAACCTTTTTGGCTGCTCTGATTGCAACACCGATTGCAATTGGAACCGCAATCTTCATGGCTGAAATTGCTCAAAAATGGGGCACAAAAATTATGCAGCCGGTGATTGAAATTTTGGTAGGTATTCCGTCGGTTGTTTATGGTTTGATCGGTTTATCAATCGTTGCTCCATTCATGCGGCAACACTTTGGAGGATCGGGATTTAACTTGATTACCGGCGCTATTGTTGTCGGCGTTATGATTTTGCCAACAGTCGCGAGTATTGCTGCAGACAGTATTCGTGCTGTTCCTGATTCGCTGCGTCAGGCCTCCTATGCCATTGGCGCTACGAAATGGCAGACGATATGGCGTGTCGTCATTCCAGCCTCGGGTTCGAGTTTGATTACTGCGATTGTCTTAGGGATGTCGCGAGCATTTGGAGAAGCGCTGGCCGTTCAGATGGTGATTGGCAATGCGCGAAATCTTCCAGGCTCAATTCTTGATCCGGCAGCAACCTTAACAACGATCATTACTTTAAGCATGGGACACACAACAACAGGCAGTGTGCTTAACGATGTGCTTTGGTCTCTCGGACTTATTTTGTTACTGATTTCCTATGTGTTTATCGTTATTGTACGTTACTTAGCAAAAAGGGGTGAAGTACGATGAACAGTAAAGTCACGAATCGTATTGCCCTATCAGTCATTGTTCTCTGCGCCGCGGCTATGGCTGCGGTACTCATTTCAATGCTTGGTTACATCTTAGTGAAAGGTCTATCGAGCATTTCATGGCATTTTCTAACAACGAGTGCCAGTCCCTTTATGCCCGGTGGAGGGATAAAGGACCAGCTTTGGAACTCTTTCTATGTCTTGTTCATTACCATGCTGCTTACGGTTCCAATTGGTGTTTGTGGCGGTATTTATTTAGCTGAATATGCGAAACCAGGAAAAATCACCTCATTTATACGCACATGTGTTGAGGTGCTCGCTTCGCTTCCTTCAATCGTGGTTGGTATGTTCGGTATGCTTTTATTCGTTAATTATTTTGGCTTTAAGTATTCGGTTCTTTCAGGAGCGCTTGCCCTTACAGTCTTTAACTTGCCGGTCATCGTCCGCGTGACCGAAGATGGTTTCCGTGCACTGCCGAGACATCAGAAGGAAGGCGGACTCGCTCTTGGAATGACGCATTGGCATACAATTAAAACGATCCTCTTGCCTGCAGCGTTTCCAAGCATTCTTACAGGAATTATTCTTTCAGCAGGACGTGTATTTGGCGAGTCAGCGGCACTTTTATTTACGGCCGGATTATCAACACCAGATCTCAATTTTGAAAATTGGAATCCGCTTGCACCGGATTCGCCGCTTAACCTCTTTCGATCTGCCGAAACGCTTTCGGTACACATCTGGTCCGTAAATACTGGTGGAATTATGCCCGATGTGGATACGATTGCTAATGGTTCTGCTGCAGTACTTGTTATCTGCGTGCTTATTTTCAATCTGTTTGCACGCATGCTTGGAAAAATCATTAATCAAAAATTTTCTGGGAAATAAGTGGGAGGAATCATCATGATTGAAATGAAAAATAATATTGTTTCATTTACAAATAATACAGTGACCCAAGAGCGTCCCGTTCAACTAAGTGTTGAGCATGTGAATATTTTTTACGGCGAAAACCATGCAGTTAAAGACGTTACGATTCCAATTCATGAGAAGTCGATTACCGCATTGATCGGACCATCCGGATGTGGAAAATCAACTTTTTTGCGCACCATTAATCGAATGAATGACTTAATTCCAAGCGCACGATGCGAAGGAACGATCAACTATAAAGAGGTCAATATTCTTAACCCTAAGGTGGATGTTGTTCAACTTCGTAAGGAAATTGGAATGGTTTTCCAACAGCCGAACCCATTTCCAAAATCAATTAGTGAAAATATTCAACTGCCGCTCCGCTTTGCAGGTGTGCGCAGTAAAAAAGTATTGAAACAAGTCACAGAAGATTGTTTAAAACAGGTTGGGCTGTGGGACGAGGTTAAAGACCGTTTGGATCGTTCGGCAACAAGCTTATCCGGTGGTCAGCAGCAGCGTCTCTGTATTGCACGTGCGTTAGCGCTTAAACCGGATGTGATTCTGCTTGACGAACCAACCTCTGCGCTTGATCCGGTGTCAAGTGCCAAGATTGAAGAACTTTTGCTTGAATTGAAAAACAGTTACACGATCATTATTGTGACACACAACATGCAGCAGGCAGCCCGTATCGCTGATTACACAGCATTTTTCTATCAGGGCGAACTGGTCGAATTCGGTACAACAAAAACCTTGTTTACGACTCCAGAGAAAAAGAGCACAGCTGACTATATTTCGGGTCGATTTGGTTAATTCCGCCAACTCATTGCTGTATCTTTGATTCAAAATTGATATGATAAGAAGAGATGCAAGGAGTGATCGGTTTGGCAAAGAAAATACTAGTGGTTGATGATGAAGTATCCATTGTTACTCTACTCTCATTTAACTTGAAAAAAGCAGGGTTTGATGTCCAGACGGCAACAAACGGTACCGATGCGTTGAAGCTTGCGCAAGAAGGGCAACCGGATTTACTTGTTCTTGATCTCATGCTTCCTGAAATGGATGGCATGGATGTATGCAAACAGCTTCGGCAAGAGAAGAATTATGTTCCGATTCTGATGTTGACGGCTAAGGACGATGAATTTGATAAAATACTCGGGCTAGAGCTGGGCGCCGATGATTATATGACGAAGCCATTCAGTCCCCGCGAAGTTGTTGCTCGAGTTAAAGCGATCTTAAGAAGAACCGAAATTGGCAAACAGGAACATAGCGATGTGCTCGTGATTGGCGACTTGAAGGTTTATCCGAATAACTTTGAGGCGCTTTTTAAAGATGAGGAAATGGTTTTAACACCGAAAGAATTTGAACTGCTTGTTTATATGATGAGGCACAAAGGACGCGTACTAACGCGTGAACAATTGCTAAATGCTGTATGGAATTACGATTTTGCCGGCGATACACGGATTGTTGATGTTCATGTCAGCCATCTGCGAGACAAGATTGAAGACGTCACGCGTAAGCCGCTCTATATCAAAACGGTGCGTGGTCTGGGGTATAAACTTGATGAGCCGAAGGTTTGAAGTAAGAAATGTACTGCGATGGGCGTTCGCACTCACCAGTTTGCTTTTTATCGTTTTCGTCACAGATGAGGTCGTTGATGTGACGATGCTGCATAATGATCGGCAGACCATGGAATCACGTGCGCAGTGGATTGCAACTTTGGTAAGCCAAGATGAATCAATCCAGACCAGCGCGACGAAAAGCATGCTTGTTCAGTTTGCTAAAGAACAAAAGGTGCAGATTTCAGTCTATGATCAAAGACGGCAGCTCGTGTTTTCTACAAAAAATAAGGAACAAAGAATGCTTGAGGGGACAAAGCAGTTGGTCGTATCAGGACATTCTTTAGCGTACATAAAGCAGTTGCCAAGCACCGACGCTCAGGCCGGCTATCTGAAGCTGATCGGGAACAAGTCGTCGATTGTTGGACTTAACCTTTTCTATTGTTTCTTTATCGCTGCAGGAGTTGCTTTGCTTCTTTATCGTGACTATCTCGTACGTACGTATGCCAGACCGATTCGTTTTGCGACCCGAATGGCGGAGAATGTGTTGGAAGGCTCTTACAATATGATCGCTTCTGATCAAGTGAAACGAGAGAGTATCCTGCATTTGAATCTCGCGATGAACCGGATTTCAGAGTCAATCCATGATCTCAAGCATTCGTACAATCGTCAGCGGGCCAGCATGGCAACTTTAACTGAGAATATCGGAAATGGCTTGATCCTCATTGATGGAGTCGGCAGAATCAACTATGTGAACCAAACGTTTAAAGATTCCTTTCAAACGAATGCCAGTTACTGGGAACTCGCGGACTATCATGAAGTGATTACTTATGACAGCGTGAAGCATATGATTGACGAGGTTTACACCACAAAAGCGACGCTTGCTCGTCAACTGCAGCTGAATGTGGGAATTGAGCGCAAATATTATGATGTTTCTTGCGCTCCCATTTTAAATAAACACAAAAAAGTCAGAGGCATTGTTGTCGTATTTCACGATATAACGACAATCAAAAAATTGGAGAAAATGCGTAAAGATTTTGTCGCGAATGTGTCGCATGAGCTGAAAACGCCGGTAACCTCTTTAATTGGTTTTACCGAGACGCTTCTCGATGGCGCTCGTGAAGACAAGGAACTTGAGGATCAGTTCCTGCACATCATGCTTCATGAAGGGCAACGTTTGCAAAGCCTTATTAAGGATTTGCTTGAACTGTCCAAAATTGAACGCGAGCACTTTAACCTTGAGTTCGCCAAACTGTCGCTTAAGCAGTTGATTGAAAGTGTACTGCTTATTTTCAAGGAAAGAGCGAAAGAAAAAACGATTGATCTAAGGTTTGAACCGGGGGATGAGGGGATCATTGAAGGAGATGCATTCCGGATTCGCCAAATCATGATTAATTTGGTCACGAATGCGATCGCCTACACGCCTGAGGGCGGCAAGGTTTCGATTGCAATCCATGAACGAAAAGACGAGGTAGACGTTGTGATTACCGATACTGGTATTGGCATCGAAAAAGACAAAATTCCACGTATTTTTGAACGCTTTTACCGGATTGACAAGGCGCGCAGCAGGGATTCAGGCGGTACTGGATTAGGCCTGGCGATTGTCAAGCATTTAGTTGAAGCGCATGAAGGGCGCATCCATGTTGAAAGTGAACCTGGACGGGGCTCTGCCTTTACGATTACCTTTAAGAAAAATTTAGTTTAGTTAAGTCGCAACCGAATGCCGGCTGAATTTGATCTTCTGTTAAATAAAATGCTAAATTGGATAAATCACCTGTGATGCTTTAGAATAAAGGAATAAGCAGCGCAGGTTTTTTTATTTAGTCGGACAAGTTTCACTCAAGCACAAGATTAGTGAATTGACCACATACAAGCGTACAGAATCGACTCTGCCGTGATTTTAACGGCAGGGGTCATTTTGTCACATAGATGAAGGCTTAATGATAGATAAGAAAAACGAACGTTTGCCCGGTTTGACGGGTGATGCATAAAACTTTTTGGTGCTTTTCAGGAGGAACGTTATGAATAAATTAGTCTTAATTGATGGCAATAATGTTGTTTATCGCGCTTTTTTTGCGCTGCCGCTATTAAGTAATAATCAAGGCATGTATACAAATGCCGTATACGGCTTCACGATGATGCTGATGCGCGTCATTGAAGAGGAAAAGCCAACGCATTTGCTTGTCGCTTTCGATGCAGGAAAAACAACATTTCGCCATGCAACGTACAAAGAATATAAAGGCGGCCGCCAGAAAACACCACCGGAACTGTCTCAACAATTTCCGCTCGTTCACGAATTGCTTGATGCCATGGGTATTCGGCGCTACGAGCTGGATAATTATGAAGCGGACGATATCGTTGGCACGCTTGCTCGAGAGGCAAGCTGCAATGGGTTTAATGTGCGCATTGTGACTGGGGATAAGGACTATTTGCAGCTGGTCGATCAAGGCGTACGCGTGTCACTGATCCGTAAAGGAATCACTGATACGGTTGATTATGATATTGAGAAGGTCAAGGAAAGGTATGGAATTAATCCTCAAGAAGTCATCGACCTTAAAGGGCTGATGGGCGATGCTTCGGATAATATTCCCGGTGTGCCCGGAGTTGGCGAGAAGACGGCAATCAAGCTGTTGAAGCAATTTCAGACCGTCGAAGGTGTCTACGAACACATTGAACAGGTATCCGGTAAAAAACTGAAGGAAAAGCTGGAAACCAATAAAGAACAAGCACTGTTGAGTAAGAAAATCGCAACCATTGACAGAGAGTCGCCGCTTGAGATTACGCCCGATGCATGCAGCTATACACGTGAATTTACAAGTAAGTTGAGAGATCTATTTAACGAACTGGGCTTTCAATCACTGCTTGAAAAAATTGATGTTGCCGGTTCGGATGAATCTCAGACCGAAAAGAAAGACATTGCTGTCCAAACGGTTACTCATTTTCAATCGAATCAGCTTGTCTCTCCGAGTGCATTGATTCTCCAAATGCTTGATGAGAACTATCACTATGCAGACATCACCGGAATCGCTGTTTCGAATAAAACCGGTACCTATTTTATTGAAACACAACACGCCCTTAAGGATGACGCGTTTCGAGAATGGCTAGAAGATCCAAAAATGAAGAAGGTGCTGCTTGATAGCAAATCAGCAGAAGTTGCCTTAAAATGGCGCGGGTTAAGCTTGCACGGCGCAGCGTTTGATGTTCGGCTTGCTGCTTATCTGATCGACCCATCAGAAGCGGGGCAGGATCTGGCTCTTTTGGCGAATAAACGCGGCATCAGCAATGTCGAAACCGATGAAGCCTTCTATGGAAAGGGTGCAAAACAGAAAATTCCTGAAGGGAACGGACAGGCGCAGCATTTGGGCAAAAAAGCGGCCGCATTGCTGCAGCTTGAACCGAAATTAATTCAGGAGCTTATTGAAAACAAGCAGAGGGAGCTGCTTTTTGAACTGGAACTACCGCTGGCTCATGTGTTGGCTAAAATGGAATATACGGGGATAAAAACAAGCAGTGAAACATTGAAAGCAATGGGCGGAGAACTTGATCGTACGCTTGAAATTATAGAACATGCTATTTATTCAATGGCTGGTGTGACGTTTAACATTAATTCACCGAAGCAGCTTGGCGAAATTCTATTCGAAAAATTGCAGCTACCACCAATTAAAAAAACGAAAACAGGCTACTCGACTGCAGCCGATGTTCTTGAGAAACTGCGTGGCCGCCATGAGATCATTGATAAGATTCTTGATTACCGGCAACTTGGCAAATTAAAATCCACTTATGTTGAGGGATTGCTTAAAGTTATCCATCCGGAAACCGGACGCGTGCATACCGTCTACAATCAGGCATTGACGCAAACCGGCCGACTGAGTTCAACAGATCCGAACTTGCAGAATATCCCGATTCGACTTGAAGAAGGTCGCAAGATTCGCAAAGCGTTTCTTCCAAGTGAAGAAGGCTGGCAGATTTTTTCCGCCGATTACTCGCAAATCGAACTTCGTGTGCTCGCACATATTGCCGACGATGAAAACCTGAAACAGGCATTTCTTGAAAATATGGATATTCATACAAAAACAGCAATGGATGTTTTTGGTGTAACCGAAAATGAAGTGACACCGTTGATGAGGCGCCATGCGAAAGCCGTTAATTTCGGCATCATCTATGGGATCAGCGACTATGGACTATCGCAGAATCTTGGGATTACGCGTAAAGAAGCGGCACAATTTATCGAGCAATACTTAAAGAGCTATCCGGGGGTTCATCACTATATGAGAACCATCGTTCAAAAGGCGAAAACAGATGGGTATGTGACCACCCTGTTGAACCGTCGCCGCTACTTGCCGGATATTAACGGTCGCAATTTCAATCGACGCAGTTTCGCCGAACGAACGGCGATGAATACGCCGATTCAGGGCAGCGCCGCCGATGTGATCAAGCAAGCGATGATTCATATGGATCATCGGATTCAAGAAGAAAAATTGCAAACCCGGATGCTGCTACAGGTGCACGATGAATTGATTTTCGAGGTCCCGGAACACGAACTCGGTATCATGAATCGCATTGTTCCTGAAGTGATGGAGCATGCCATTGAACTTCGCGTGCCACTGAAAGTCGAGTGCTCATACGGACCGACGTGGTACGATGCAAAATAAAGAAAGCGTTTGGCGCCGACTCAACGGCGCTGCTTGGCTAGTTGGGAGTGAGCGATTTGCCGGAATTACCAGAAGTTGAAACCGTCAAACGGACATTATCACAGCTTGTCTTGGGGAAAACGGTGAAAGAAGTTGAGGTACGCTGGCCGAAGATCATCCGGCGCCCGGATAATCTTAATCAGTTTAAGCACGCACTTATCGGGCAGACGATTCACGATATAAAGCGGCGGGGGAAGTTCCTGCTCTTCTGTTTGGATGAGTCAGTGCTTGTCTCGCATTTGCGTATGGAGGGGCGCTATCGCTTGGATCCGGAGTACGCGCCGATTGATAAGTATACGCATGTGATCTTTCATTTTACCGATGATACGGCGCTTCGTTATCGTGATGTGCGTAAGTTCGGAACCATGCATCTCTTTAATAAGGGTGAGGAATGGCAGCATCCGCCGCTTGCAAAATTAGGGCCAGAGCCGCTCTCAAAGGACTTAACGGTTGATTACCTAACCGCAGCATTTTCGCGAACCGGCCGCTCAATTAAACAAGTATTACTTGACCAGACGGTTGTGGTTGGCTTAGGCAATATCTATGTCGATGAATCGCTGTTTAAAGCCGGGATTCATCCGCTTACCCCTGCATCAAGCCTGAGCACGGAGCAGCTGGAGCAGCTGCATCATGCGGTTGTGGACACGTTGACAAAAGCGGTCACCCTTGGTGGAAGTACGATTCGAACGTTTGTAAACAGTCAAGGGCATATGGGGTTCTTCCAACAGGAGCTTGCGGTCTATGGGCGGAAAGGGGAGCCGTGCGTACGCTGCGGGACTGCGATTGAAAAAATCAAGGTCGGCGGTCGTGGCACACACTATTGCCCGATATGCCAGCCTAGGCGTTCAAAGCAATGATCAAAATAGGCTTAACCGGAGGCATTGCCAGCGGGAAGAGTATGGTTTCACGCTGGCTCATCGCGCATGGCTATCCGGTGATCGACGCTGATCGCGTCTCTCGAGAAGTTGTTACACCTGGAGAAAAAGGGCTGGACTTAATTGTACGCCATTTTGGTAAAGGGATGCTTTTGCCCAGTGGTGCATTGGACAGAAAGAGACTGGGCGCGCTCATTTTTCAGGATGACAAGAAACGCAAGCTGTTAAATGAACTCTTGCATCCTTTGATTCGAACACGCATGCTTCAGCAGTTAGACGAACTGGAGAAGCGCAGGGAGCCGATCGTCTTTTTGGATATCCCATTGCTCTATGAGAGCGGTCTTGAGACCTGGACGGATAAAACGTTGGTTGTTTATGTAACCCCGGAGGAGCAATTAAAACGTTTGATGAAGCGGAACGGCCTTGCTGAGGAACAAGCGCGTGATCGGATTAATGCGCAGATGTCTCTTGAAGCGAAAGCAAAGCGAGCAGATGCCATCATTGATAACAACGGCTCTGTAAAGAAAACCGAAGAACAGATCCGTGCACTGTTTTGCAATGGGCTGTTTGATTGTTAAGTCTAGGTACATCTCACGCGGCTTTTCATCCGTTGTCCAGTAGGATACAATAAGCTTATCGATAACAGCGAATGGAGTGAGAATAATGCGCTGTCCGAATTGCAAACAAATGGCAACGAAAGTGCTGGATTCACGCCCTGTCGATAATGGACGTGCCATCCGCAGACGTAGAGAATGTGAATTGTGCCATCATCGCTTTACAACGTTTGAGAAGGTAGAAGAAACGCCTTTGGTCGTTGTGAAAAAAGGGGATAACCGCGAAGCTTTCAGCCACGAGAAGATGCTGCGCGGGCTGATTAAAGCGTGCGAAAAACGTCCGGTTCCACTCGAACGTCTCGAGCAGCTTGCCAACGATGTTGAAAAAGCGCTGCGCGATGAAGGGCGTTCTGAAGTGAACAGCCATGAAATCGGCGAACGTGTGATGAATGAATTGGTGAAGGTGGACGAGGTCGCGTATGTCCGCTTTGCTTCTGTATATAGACAGTTTACAGATATCAATGTTTTTGCGAAAAAAATACAAGAATTAAAAGATCAGCTGGAAAAAGAGAAAAACAACAAGAAATAAATTTTGTCCGGACAATGAAAAAGTATGGATTGATGCAAAATTGATGCAGAGCAGGGGGATAAAGACATGCTGCAGTCTTGGAAGGAAGTGCTGCCGGGCGATCATTATCGCGTTGAGACAAACGGACTGCTTCATTCTTTTGACCAAAGAGTCGTAACACTGCTGTATCAGCCGCTCATTGGTATCGAAGCAGCAAGTCTGTATTTTACGCTTTGGCAGGAAGTTGATGTTTCAGAAGAACATTTAACCCATCATCATTTAATGGGTTCGATGAACTTGTCTTTGGATCGTATTTTAAAAGCGAGAAAGAAACTTGAGGCCGTGGGCTTGCTGGAAACTTTGAAAAAAAAGGAGGCAGCCCCCGGTCAGTTTGTCTATCGTCTAGAACCGCCGCTCACGCCGAATCGATTTTTCAAAGACGGTTTTTTAAATTTGTTTTTATATCGTCAGATCGGTGCACGTGAATACAAACGTCTTACAGAATTATTCGCCGTTCACAGGGTAAATACCGTCGACTATGAAGATGTATCTGCATCATTTGATGAAGTCTTCAAATCGGTCCCTGCTTCAGAGACGAATGATGAGCGCAATCATGTGAAGACGGACGGTTCATGGGCGAACCGCGCGACTTCGCCGAAGGTCGGGCTAAAGACACACTTTGACTTTAAGCAAATGATGACGTATTTGTCTGATGCTATTGTTGATGAGGATGCGTTGACCGAAGACGTGCGCCAGGCGATTGATAAACTTGCTTTCGTGTACCGTACTGAACCGTATGATATGAGCAAGGCGGTGCAAGCAGCGGCGCTTCATACCGGAGAGGTCGATATCGAGGCACTGCGTAAAGAGGTTCGTGATTTCTATCTGCTTGAACATGGTGCAGATGAAATGCCGGCACTTTACGAACGGATACAGCCGGAGTCGCAACGGGAATTTACAGAGAAAGAGCCACAAACCGAAGAAGAACAGTTGATTGCGTGGTATGAACGCAATTCCCCGTATCAACTGCTTGAAGCGCTTGGACAAGGCAGTAAGCCGGCAGGACCGGATTTGAGACTCATTGAAAATTTAATGTTCGACACGAAGATGAACCCAGGTGTAATTAATGTATTGATTGACTATATTTCGCAAGTCAATGATCATAAATTAAACAAAGCATTCGTCGAAAAAGTCGCCGCACAATGGGCACGGGCGGATGTGACAACCGTACGTCAGGCGATGAACTATGCACGTGAGGAACAGAAGAAACGGAAGCAGATGAAAAAGCCTCCTGCAAACCGAACGGCGGCTTCAGCCCGCACCTCAGTTCGAAAAGAGCATCAGGAGGTCATTCCGGAATGGATGAAGCGGCCGAAGAAACCAGAGAAACAAACCAAAGCGAATGAAGAAGCGGTAAAACAGAGAGCCAAGTGGCTTGAAGACTATTTGAATCAAATTTAACAACATCAAAAGGGGGTGCCTTACATGGATTCATTAGGTTCACTATTTAAAACGTTGTCAGCGGGCCGGAATGTGCAGAAGCAGTGGAGTCAACTAGAAAACGAGCTGCGTACTCACCCAGATGTTCGTGAATTTGCAGAAAAAAATCCGGATATTGATGAAGCGGCTTGGTCAAGAAACGCGTCACGGCTGTTTCAGTTCGTCACGGAACGAAAGGCTTGTGCGCATTGTCCGGGACTCGACCACTGTCCGAACATGATGAAGGGTTACCGCCCTCAATTAGTGAATGACAAAGGGACACCGTCCTTGACCTTTGTTCGATGCCCGCTTCTTGAAGAACAGGAAGTAAAGCAGCGACAAAGTAATCTCATCCACAGCTATTATGTGCCGAAAGACGTATTGAACGCAACGTTTGACTCCATTGATAAGGAAGAAGGCGGCCGGCAGGAAGCGATTTTGGCGGCGGGAGAATTTGTAAAGCGTTACCTAAATAATCCCTCGGAGACTAAAGGTCTTTATCTTTGCGGCGAGTTTGGTGTCGGCAAGACCTATTTGATGGGTGCAATCATGAAGAGACTCGCTGAACGGCGCCATATTGCCTCGCTTATTGTGTACGTACCCGACTTTTTCAGAGAAATAAAAGGAGCGATTCAGAACCATTCGGTCGATGAGAAATTAGAAGTCTTGAAAAAGACACCAGTCCTGATCCTTGATGATATCGGTGCGGAAACCATTACACCGTGGGTACGCGACGAAGTCCTCGGTAGTATTCTTCAATACCGAATGATGGATCATTTACCGACCCTTTACACGTCGAACTTCACCTATGACGAACTAGAAGATCATTTCTCCTATTCGCAAAAAAGCGGGATTGAACATGTAAAGGCAAAGCGTTTAATGGAACGTATCCGCCATTTTACCCAATTGGTTGAAATGACCGGTGTCAATCGGCGTTGATTAAAAGTCTAAAAAAATGAAAACAAAAGTGCATGAATAAGGACTTCCTCCCATATAGTCTTTATATAAGTTGGGACGGGGAGGATGAACCATTGGAGATTGATTTTGATACCCGGCAGGAGGCTGCAGAATTCTATCGGAATTTGCCTTCTTCTTTTAGACAAGTAACTGGTGTGATGCTTATTAACAGTCGACTGGCTGTTTTTCCGGAAAAAACGACGGATTATAAAGAATTTGCGCAGTTAATTGCCCGTTATATTAGCGAACGTTATGAAAAAAAATGGATTATGACCATTATTAAAAACTATTACTATTTTACAGACCCGGAGGAACAGGTTGCTATTTTAAACATTGTATTCGCAATCTTTGCCGGCGAAAAAAATGATCTGCCTCAGACAGAAGTGCTTGAGGATCGGCGTACGATTATCATGGATGCGCTTGAAGGTATTTTGCAGGAGCATCATAGCGTTTCGTTCGCATCCATCGTTCGCTTTCGTTTAACCGCTTATCGAAAAGCACTAAGACGCTATGTCGAGATTGCGATCGATGAGTACAAGCTGGAGCAGGAGTATCAAGTTTTTATTGACAAGTTGCGTCGCATCATTCGCGCCTATAAACCGCTTTGCGAGAAGATTGAAGTCTATGATGAACAGCCTTTCAAACTTTATGACGAGCGTCATCATCTTATTCGTAACATTCAATCGGTTCGATCCTTTTACCCGATCTTAAAACAATGGGGGATTGAGGCAGAGCCCTCGATTGTCCTTTCTTTGATTGCCCTGGCACCGAAACAAGTCATTGTCTATACCGATCGCCCGGATTATGGTGTGATGAAAACGTTGCATCGGGTTTTCGAAGACCGTGTCTGCTTTGTTCCGTCCTCCCTGCATATGACCAGTGGACATCGCGTATCACAATAAAGGCGAATCAAGTCGAAAAATAAGGAAAAATATTACAGCTAATGTATGGATTCGGGTTTACATTGTAATAATTTCCATCTATACTAGAAAAGTAAATTGACGAAAGGAGGTCATCAAAACATGATGACACTTGGAATGAACGTTAAAAGAAATCCAATTGCATATAGAGTTCGGATGACCTCCACGGATTCATTCATGCATTAATCATCTGTTCAAATGGTGGTTAGTGGTTAAACTTAATGACTGAACGAATCCGCAGGTCATAGTGCCTGCGGTATTTTTGTGCGCTTAAAACCGTATTGGCGATGCCTTTGCGGTTTTTTTTATACTTAATTTACCAATATATGGTATATAAAGCCTGCGCTGGACGCTGTGCTTTTATATAAATTTTTTCAGACTGCCGCGCAATCAGCGGCCGGTCCACGACGACTAAGAAAGGATGATGAATGATGCACGCATCTGCAGAGCTGCAATTACCGATGGAACAACGAGAATTCTTTCACGACCCACATCTTTTAAGGAGGGGAGGTAAGAAAATGGTTAAGTTTAATCTGTTTGCGCTAACCTTTACAGTATCAATCAGAAAGACGAAATCAGCACATGAACGCTACGAAGATCGTAAAAGAATTAAAGCAATTCATGAAAAAATGCTTGATAAACGTTTTGAATACGAACGCTATATTCGGTAATGATTTCTAAAAAAATTTTGATGGGAGGCGTTGTTAATGTTAAACGGCATTATTGTGGGGGTTCGCGCACGTTTTGGAAAGGGGACACAATTTCTTTAACTGTGCTGCACTGTGAATGGCCCAGTCGATATGATACGATAACAGCAGAGCAACAACAATGGGAGTGAACGATGATGAAAAGATTTCTAGTCCTTCTTGCCAAAGGCTTTGAGGAGACTGAGGCGGTTACAGCGATTGATGTTTTGCGCCGCGGAGGCGTTGACGTGGTGCTTGCTTCAGTTGCCGATACGCCGCTTGTTGAAGGCTCACGTAAGATTGTTGTGAAAGCCGACGTGTCGATTGACAGTGAGGGACTTCTTGATTTTGACGGCATCTATCTTCCAGGAGGCGCAAAGGGTGCCAAGACGCTTCGTGACGATGCACGCGCGCAGAAATTGATTCGTGCCTACAAAGAGAATGGGAAGCTGGTTGCAGCAATCTGTGCCGCACCGATTGCACTGGAGCAAGCCGGCGTGCTTAAAGGCGAAACGGCGACGAGCAATCCGGATTTCAAGGATCACATCAAACAAGCGGCTTATCATGAGGAGCCGATTGTGGTTTCAGGGAAGCTTCTTACCTCTCGCGCAGCGGGTACAACGCTTCCTTTTGCATTGGAAATCTTGCGCCAGCTTGGTTTGCAAGACGAAGCGAAACAAGTCAGCCGTGATATGATGTTCGATTATCTCATTGAAAATCGTGAAAAGATCTTTTATTAATGAATAGGAAAGATAAGAATCTTAGTACAACGAAACGCTGTAAACCATACGTACAGGCACCGGCGGGTACGAAGACGTGATGAACTGCCTGCGGTAAGCGGGCAAGTTTTTCAATTTTAACTTGCATGAAAAGCAAGTGCATGATATAGTATTAGATGAATTTACTAAAGAGTAAAGCAGAGGCGCCCGGCTTCTCACCTGTTCGACGCATTTTATGTTGTTGCCAGGTATGAATTAACGAATGTATGGTCAATGCGGGCGTTTTTGCGCCCGCATTTTTGTTTGCTCAAATAGCCAGCGATTTGCTTAATTTTATTTGGAGGTGGCTCAATATTAGCAAAGATATGATTGTCAACGAAGGTATTCGTGCACAACAGGTTCGTCTGATTGGTCAGAACGGAGAACAGGTCGGCATTAAGTCGAAAGCAGAGGCACTAGCGATGGCTCAGAATGTGAACCTCGATCTCGTGCTGGTTGCACCAGGTGCCAAGCCGCCGGTTTGCCGAATCATGGATTACGGGAAATACCGTTTTGAACAGCAGAAGAAGGAACGGGAAGCACGAAAGAACCAGAAGGTCATCAATCTTAAAGAAATCAGGCTCAGCCCGAGTATTGAAGAACATGACTTCAATACAAAAATGCGCAACGCCAAGAAATTTCTTCAAAAGGGTGACAAGGTCAAGGCGTCCGTTCGCTTCAGAGGACGCGCGATTACGCACTCAAATCTCGGACGCCAAGTGCTTGAGAAGCTCGCTGAAGAGTGTGCCGATGTTAGCGTTATTGAGGCGAGACCGAAGATGGAAGGACGCAGCATGTTCCTTGTGCTTGCACCTAAAGTCGATAAATAATCGAGCAATTACACTGCGTTTTGAATGACAGCACGTGCTGTTCTGAAAAACGGATTTTACTAGGAGGATTTAGTTATGCCAAAAATGAAAACACACAAAGGTGCCGCAAAACGTTTCAAGAAGACCGGTACCGGCAAGTTCAAACGGGAACACGCCTACACGAGCCACATGTTCAGCCATAAGTCGAACAAGCAAAAGCGCAACTTGGATAAGAGCGCAATTGCAACTCCAACTCTAGCTAACAAGCTCAAGAAACTGATCAACAACTGATTTTAACGTCAAAGAACGATTCATTTTTAGTGTCGCAGCAGGCGGCTTATTCTAGGAGGTTTTTTCAATGGCAAGAGTTAAAGGCGGATATGTGACTCGTCGCAGACGCAAAAGAGTATTAAAATTAGCAAAAGGTTATTTCGGCGCAAAACACAAACTGTTTAAAGTTGCACAACAGCAGGTTTTCAAATCCCTGACTTATGCTTATCGTGACCGTCGTCAAACGAAGCGCAACTTCCGCAGACTGTGGATTGCACGAATCAATGCAGCAGCACGCTTGAACGGACTGTCTTACAGCAAGCTGATCTACGGCTTGAAAGAAGCAGGCGTTGAAGTAAACCGTAAGATGCTCGCTGACCTCGCCGTTAACGATGCAGCAGCATTTGCAACACTCGCTGAAAAAGCAAAAACAGCAGCTAAATAATTTTACCCGTTAAAACAAGCACTCCTGCCGTATTTTTTGTATGGCTGGGGTGCTGTTTTATTGCTTTGAAACTTATGGGTTCCTCTGGCAGCGCTTTGCATGGTGATGAAAACTTCGAACAGATCAGCGCAGGAAAGTCCGTGTCCGAGGAGACTTCCGGATCGCCCGCGGCAAGCGAGCAGCTGTTCAAAGCATAGCGTTGATGAATGAAAGCTGTATGAATTCTAACTCAGAAGGGATCGCCGCATTAAGAATCTAGAAATTTATAGTGCTGGAGTACGGGGGTCGAAATGGACACAATTGAAATCAGGCAAGCAGAAAACGGTGAGGAATGGAATGCTGCGCTCAGCCTGTGGAGCGACGTTTTTCAGAAGGACTGCGCATTCTTTAAAGACAGAATTGAATGGGATCCAAACACGAATTGGCGCCATACATGGATTGCCAAAGTGAACGGGCATTTGGCTGCCGCTGTTCATCTTTTCCAATTCTTTCTTAACTATGATGGGGTTGCACTGAAATGCGGCGGGATTGGCAATGTTGCTGCACGGCCTGAATATCGCGGCAGACATCTTGTGCGAAACTTGTTGAATCAACAATCGAAATGGATGATCGAACATGACTTCGATCTGTCGATGCTCTATACAGGAATTCCTGCTTTTTATGAAAAAGAAGATTGGCATGTGCTGCGTGTGAAAGAACACGTGCTTGAAGTTACGCACATACCGGAAGAGTCTAAGGGAAACGCGCTTTATCTTATTCGCGCATTGCAGGAACAGGATCGCAACGACATCGCGATGCTTTATGACAGGTTTAATCAATCCTTAGTCGGTCCGACGATTCGATCAGCGGCTTACTGGAACGGGCAGTTCAAGTGGCTGAACAATCGAGCAGGTGGCGGTTTCGCTGCTTTTTGTAATCAGCAATTGGTTGCCTATCTCAGATGGGAAGCATTCGATCACGAAAGCGTCGGTCTGCAGGAATGCTGTTATCTGCCAGGACATGAAGCAGCTCTACCTGCATTAGTGCACCGTGTGATAGAAGCTTGGCCTCGAGGAAAAATGATGAGTGTACAAATGCCGGAATCTCATGCGCTGCGGCAATGGTTTGAACGATGGGGCGCGCATCGCCAAGACAATACAAGGACGATGTGGAAAGTCATACGGCTTCCTAAGCTTTGCCGGAAACTGGAGCCGATTTTTTCGAAGCACCTGACGGGTGGGGAACGTCTTTTGTTAAGCGTCGGTTCTGAAACGATTCTTTTTTATCGTGAAAAGGGGCAAGTGACTGCGGCAATGCCGAGCGACTCGATCACTTTTCAAACGTTCATTGAACGCGATGAAACGGATTTCATTCATGATCTTCTGCTTGGAATGGATGAGAAAAAGCAGCCTTATGCTTCTCTCTTTCAAAAGAATGCGTTTGTTTGCTGGAAAACGGATCGTTTTTAAATGCATTTTGCGCGGAAACAAAAACAATCGGAAGCCTAAGCTCCCGATTGTTGCCTTGCGGCTTGTTAGACACCTTGTTCTAGACGCGCCAGCATTTGATCGCGAAACGAAGAATCGGCCTTGTTCCAAATGACTTCAAAGAGAACACCGAGGCCGGGAAGCATCTTTTCTTGACCGTTTTGAATGGCATCAACCACGGTATCTTGCAGTTGCTGCTTATTATTGCCCGATAGATTATGCAGCACAGCACGGCGAATGTCTAAATCCATGAATGACATGCTCCTTTCTAGCAATGAAATGAGTTGAACTATGGTATAGTATGGGTAGCGAAAGCGCAATTATGCGAAAAAATTGGGTATAAGTACAGATTGAATAGACAAAGCAGCGAGCATGCCGCGTGTTTACTGCTTAGAAGGAGTTCTCATTGTGCGTCGAATGGTGTCTTTGCAAAACGAAAAAGTTAAGTTATGGAAAAAATTAAAAACGCGAAAATGGCGCGAACGGGAGCAAATGTATTTGATTGAAGGACCGCATCTTGCACAGGAAGCGGTTTTTTCTGCCAAGGAACATGTGCACTCGATTCTGATTGATGAAGCTTTTCATCTTCCAGCTGATTGGCCGCTTGATTCTATTGAAGTCTTTCAGGTGACCCACAAAATTTTTACCGAGTTATCACAAACGGAAACCCCACAAGGCATTATTGCTGTTTGTGATATGAAAAGCTCATCGCTTGCTCTTAAACCGGGACGTTTTTTACTCGTTGACGGGGTACAAGACCCAGGAAATCTAGGGACGCTGATCCGAACTGCGGACGCTTTCGGACTGGACGCGATCTATCTCGGGGATGGGTGTGTTGACGGCTACAATGCGAAGACGCTGCGTTCCGCGCAAGGGTCGCACTTCCATCTTCCGGTGATCCATAAGAACTTGTTTACGCTGGCTGACGAAATGAAACAGCTGAACATTCCATTATATGGTTCTTCCCTTCAAGGCGATGAGCTGCATCAGGTTAAGGTGTCCAGTCCTCATTATGGACTCGTTGTCGGCAATGAGGGCAACGGGGCGTCACCGGAACTGTTGGCACAAATGAATCGGCAGGTAAAGATCCCGATGGCTGGCCGTGCTGAATCGCTGAATGTCGCCGTGGCATCCGGTATTCTGCTTTATTGGCTTGAATCAGCAAGGCTTGCATAAGCGACTTGAATTGCCTATACTAGGAGTACACGCATAAGTGAAAGATCGGATTCATGTTTCATGAGATGAACCGATATGAATGGAAAAACGATGATGGAGAGCAGTACTTCGATATTTACCATTCAGGGAGAGCAGGCCGTCGACTGGAAGCCTGCTTATGGGTCGGATCGAATGAATTCACTCTTGAGTTGCCGTTTGAACACCGGTAGACATGCCGGTCTAGAATGCGCCGGCACGCGCCGTTAAACGTTTTAAGTGGACAGTCGATCAGAGACTGTCAACGAGGGTGGTACCGCGACGCTTCGTCCCTTTTCAGGGGCGGAGCTTTTTTGCTTTCCGAAAAAAGTGCAAAGGGATGAAGACAGATGTTAAAAGAGAAATTGCTTGAGCTGCGTCAGCAGGCACTGAGCACCATTGACTCAGCGGATGAGTTGAAGGCACTTCAAGAAGCGCATGTCCGTTTTCTCGGCAAAAAAGGACCGATTACGGAAATTTTGAAAGGCATGGGTAAGCTTTCCAAGGAAGAACGGCCGGATGTCGGCAAGCTTGCCAACGAGGTTCGTCAATTGATCGCTGCGAGAATTGAAGAAAAGAAGACCGATTTAGAAGCCAGACTGCTTGACCTGAAACTCGAATCGGAGAAACTTGATGTCACGCTGCCGGGAAGAAAAACCGTACCGGGGAGCCATCATTTGCTCGCATCAATCATTCGTGAAGTGGAGGATTTGTTTATCGGTTTAGGCTTCTCGATTGAAGAAGGACCTGAAGTCGAGCAAGACTACTACAATTTCGAAGCGCTGAATTTGCCGAAGGATCATCCGGCTCGCGATATGCAGGATTCCTTCTATATTACGGATGACATTCTGATGCGTACCCATACGTCACCGGTGCAGGCACGTACGCTTGAGAAGCATAAAGGAGTTGGCCCGGTGAAAATTATTTGTCCGGGCAAGGTATACCGCCGCGATAATGACGATGCGACGCACTCCCATCAGTTTATGCAAATCGAAGGACTCTATGTGGATCACAAGGTTCGCTTAAGCGATCTAAAAGGAATTCTGACGGTATTCGCCAAGCATATGTTCGGGGCAGATCGTGAAATCCGTCTGCGTCCAAGCTTCTTTCCATTCACCGAACCATCGGTGGAAATGGATATCTCCTGTTTCAGGTGCGGCGGTCATGGCTGCAACGTCTGCAAGGGAACCGGCTGGATTGAAATTCTCGGTGCCGGAATGGTACACCCGAATGTCCTTCGGATGTCTGGGTTTGACCCGAGCGAGTATACCGGTTTTGCATTTGGCATGGGACCGGAACGGATTGCGATGCTGAAGTACGGGATTGAAGACATTCGCCATTTCTACACCGACGATATTCGTTTCTTAAAACAATTTTATCGGGCTTAAGGAGGAAAATTAAACCATGCTGGTTTCTTATAATTGGCTTCAGGACTACGTTGACTTAGACGGTATTACACCGGAAGATTTAGCAAATAAAATTACCAACGCCGGAATTGAGGTGGAACATCTCAATTATCCCGGCGAAGGATTAAAAGGAATCGTTGTCGGCAAAGTTGAGTCATGCACGCAGCATCCGGAAGCAGAAAAGCTGCATCTATGCCAAGTGAACCTTGGCAGTGAGACGGTGCAAATTGTGTGTGGTGCGCCAAATGTTGCTGCCGGTCAAAAAGTACCGGTTGCAACGGTCGGTGCAAGAATCGCCGGCAATGTTAAAATCAAACGGGCTAAATTGCGCGGTGAAGTGTCGAACGGAATGATCTGTTCGCTAGATGAACTGGGCTTTGATCATAATTATGTACCAAAGGAATACGCAGACGGGATCTACGTCTTTGATGACGAAGTGCCAGTCGGGGCGGATGCGCTTCCTTTCTTAAATTTGGATGATGCACTTCTGGAATTGGATATTTTAGTGAACAGTGCGCATTGTATGAATATGATCGGTGTTGCCTATGAAGTCAGCGCGATTCTTGACCGTCCACTTCACTTAGCCAAACCGCATGTTGAAGAGTCGGATCAAGAGGCAAGTGAGAAGATTCAGGTCATGATTGCCGACCCGAAAAAAGTTCCTTATTACGGTGCACGTCTGCTGACCGGAATTAATGTGAAGCCTTCCCCGCGCTGGATGCAGCTTCGATTGATCGCGGCCGGCGTTCGGCCAATTAACAATGTTGTGGATAGTTCAAACTATGTCATGCTGGAATACGGGCAGCCGCTCCACACGTTTGATTATGATCAATTCGGATCGGAACGCGTACTGGTTCGTGCAGCGGGAGAGAATGAAGAAATCACGACCCTGGATGGACAACGACGCAAGCTGACAAACGAGGATCTTCTGATCACTAACGGCAAGCAAGGTGTAGCAGTCGCCGGTGTGATGGGCGGCGAAAATACGGAAGTTTCTGCAGCAACGAAAAATGTTTTGCTTGAGGCAGCCGTTTTCGATTCGATTTCCATTCGCCGGACGGCTGCCAGACTGCAGCTGCGCTCCGATGCCAGCAGCCGTTATGAAAAAGGAATTGATCGCAATCGCGTTGTTTCCGCAGCGGATCGTGCAGCGGAATTGCTGACTCAGTTTGCTGATGCGACCGTTCTGCGCGGGATTGTCGATGCCGGCGAACGAACGGTTCCAGATTGCATGATTACGATGCCGTGGCAAAAGATTAATCAAGTGCTTGGTGCCCAACTGACGCTTGAAGAGATCACCGGTACGCTGAAACGGTTGCATTTTTCTGTTGAAACCGAGGGCGATACCATGCATGTATCCGTCCCGGCTCGACGTTTTGATGTAACCATTCCAGAAGATCTCGTTGAAGAAGTCGGCCGTGTTTTCGGTTATAACCACATTAAGGCGACACTGCCTGAAGGCACATCGGCACATGCGGCCCTTACTCCGTATCAGAAGGCACGTCGCAGGGTCGAGGCGCTGATGGAAGGAACAGGGCTCAGTCAGGTATACACCTATTCGTTAACGACAAAGGAAAGCGTAGCATCTTATGCAGTTCGCAATCAAGAGGCAGCGCCAACGCAAGTCATTTGGCCGATGAGCGAAGAGCATGCGGCTTTGCGTCAGAGCATGATCCCGCAACTGATAAATGTGGTGCACTACCATCTCAATCGGCAAATGCCCAATGTAAAGTTTTATGAAATTGGAAAGGTATTTTTGCCTGTTGCCGGCGCAGCACGACCTGCGGAGGAAGAACATCTGGCGGGAATAATTACCGGCAAACGCAGTGAGCGGACCTGGGAAGGCGAAGCAAACGATGTTGATTTCTTCTCGGTAAAGGGAATTGTTGAAACACTGTTTGATGCACTTGGTGTGAGCAGCCAGATTTCTTATCAACCAGCGAAGCGTTCGGGCATGCATCCTGGACAAACTGCTGATATTCTTAGAAATGGAGAGGTTATCGGTTATGTCGGCGCCCTTCATCCAAAAGTTGAGAAGGATAACGATCTGAATAAAACGTTTGTTTTTGAAGTTGCCCTTGACGCGTTGATCCGTCATGGTGAACTGGGCATCACCTATCAGGGGCTGCCGCGTTTTCCATCGACAACGCGCGATATTGCACTCGTTGTGAAGCGGGCAACAGCAGCGTCCGATCTTGACCGTGTCATTCGCAAAAATGGCGCGCCGCTGCTTCATTCGCTCCGTCTCTTCGATGTCTATGAAGGTTCCCATGTCGCAGACGACGAGAAATCACTTGCATTCTCGCTTGTCTACCAAGACCCGGAACGCACGTTGACCGATGATGAAGTAAACGCAGTGCATGAAAAGATTATCAAAGCCTGCGCTGATGAATTTGGAGCAGAACTGCGCGGATAAATCAGAATGACGAAAAGATCAGTGCGAGCGAATCGCATTGGTCTTTTTTTGCAGGCAAAGAAAACTTATGATATTGCCCCATCTACAAACCCATAGCCCCATGGCTTGGTTAAGAATCAAAGCGGAGGAGCTCGGGCGCCCGCGGCAAGCGAGCAATCGGAGCGACGATTCAGCACCGAAAAGACAGGAGACCATCATACATGTATGAAGGAACTTTTCTAAAGGAACTTTCGCTAAGTGCGCATACGTCCTGTATGCAACGCGAAAGTCATCACATCCTGTGAAAGTACGTCCTGTATGCAACGCGAAAGCCACCGCATCCTGCGGAAGTAAGGATCAAGCACAACTTGGTTTTTCAAACAACTTGTTAATTTCCAGTCTCTCTATCTAAGTGAGAGGAGTTCATACATGGAAGTTGTTTTTCAATCGCTTGCGTTTCTGATATGATAAAGACAAAAAGCGGCTTTAATCGCTAAGTTTTAAGAATGATTGTGAACAGCTCGAAATGATGCAAAAAAAGAAAGTTGGGATAGATCTTATGCTTCTCACGCTCATTTTAATTATTCTGCTCGCCTCAGGACTTTTTAATGGTTTTCGGCGCGGTTTAATTTTGCAGCTCGTGCATTTGGCGAGTTTTATCATCGCCTATATTGTCGCATTTATGTACTTTAAACCATTGGCAGGCACATTGAAATTTTGGATTCCATTTCCAACCTCTGCTTCAGAAAGCGGAATGTTTCAATTTCTCGGGACGATGGACCTGCAGACCGCTTATTATCGCGCGATCGCATTTGTGATCTTATTTATTGCAACCAAAATAATCTTGAATATTCTCGGCTCGACGCTTAACTTTTTGGCTGAATTGCCAATCTTGCGCTCAGTCAATCACTTAGGCGGAGCGGTTCTTGGTTTCGCAGAGATTTATTTAATCTTATTCTTTTTACTTTACGCGGGCTCATTAACGCCTGTCAGCGAGATTCAATCAGCCATTGATAAATCCTCGCTCGCTCAGTCGATGATCACCCACACGCCGTACTTTTCCAACCTGCTGAAAGAAATATGGGTTGCTTTTGCCGGATTAATCGGCTGACGATAATGGAGCACATGCGGTTTTTAACCTAACTGACAGTGTTTCTAGCTAGATGCATGCGAATAATAAGCACTCAAAGGTGACAATTGTGGATAAAAAACAAATCATCAAACACTTAGATACGATTGCATTATATTTGGAAATTAAGGGCGAGAATACGTTCAAAGTTGCCGCTTATCATCGTGCCGGACTTGCACTTGAGAATGATCCACGGTCGATGGATCAAATTGAGGACGTCAGCAAGCTGAAGGGTATCGGCAAATCAACAGCAATGGTCATTGATGAACTGATGAGCAGCGGCAGATCATCAGTGTTGCAGGCATTCGAAAAAGAGATTCCGAGCGGGCTGCTTGATCTGCTGCGGTTGCCCGGGCTTGGCGGGAAAAAGATCGGCAGATTGTATCGAGAACTGGGTGTAGTCGATCAAAACACCTTGAGAGCCGCCTGTGAACAAGAGAAGGTGCGTGCACTGTCCGGTTTCGGAGCGAAAAGTGAGGAACGCATCCTTCAAGCTTTAAATGAACAAAAGCGTCCGGCACAGCTTGCGCTCCCTTACATGCTTGACTTGTCAGAACAATTGGCACAGATTCTCCAATCCATCGAGGCTATCGCTCGCTTTTCAAAGGCAGGGAGCTTGAGACGCACGAAGGAGAAGATGAAGGATTTGGATTTCGTCATTGAAACCGATGAACCTGAATTCGTCTCAGAACAATTGTTAAAAGAATTGCCGATACACGAAGTGGTCGGCAAAGGCGAAGCGAAGATGACCGTCATTTTAGATGATCCGAATCATGTATCGGTCGATTTTCGCTATGCAACGAAGCAAACGTATGCATCGATGCTGCTTCATTTTACCGGGTCAAAGGAACACAATGTTCTGCTTCGTCGTCTCGCCAAGGAGCGCAATGAAAAAATCAGCGAATATGGGATTGAATGTGAGGACGGTTCAGTACGTACATTCACAACGGAGTCTGCGATTTATCGCGACTTTGGCTGCAGCTTCATTCCGCCGCAAGCTCGCGAGGGTAAAGATGAATTGGAGTGGGCGAAGAAAGGTCCGCTGCCTCTGATTCACTTGTCTGATATTAAAGGGGATCTGCATATGCACTCGACCTGGAGTGATGGGGCACATACGATCGCTGAAATGGCTGAAGCGATGCGAGCGAAAGGGTATACTTATGCCTGCTTGACCGATCATTCGCATTCCCTGCGTGTTGCTCATGGATTAAGCAGTGAGCGGTTGTTGCGCCAGCGCGAAGAAATTGAGAAAATCAATGCGCGCTTTGATGATTTCACACTCTATGCGGGTGTTGAAATGGATATCTTGCCGGACGGATCCTTGGATTATCCGGATGATGTGCTGGCCCAGCTTGATTTCGTTATTGCTTCGATTCATTCTTCCTTTTCACAGAGTCAGAGCCAAATCATGAAACGGCTGGAGAACGCCTGCCGCAACCCCTATGTCCGTCTGATTGCCCACCCGACCGGCCGATTACTTGGTAAACGACGCGGGTATGCTGTTGATGTGGAGCGGTTAATTGAACGCGCAAAAGAGACGGGAACAGCGCTTGAATTAAATGCCAGCCGATTCCGGCTGGACTTATCCGCAAAATGGCTGGGCAAGGTTCAGGATGCAGGTGTAAAAATTGCCATTGATACGGACAGTCATTCGATGGAAATGATGAATGACATGGCGCTTGGCGTTGAAACAGCAATCCGAGCGGGAATTCGACCGCAAACGGTGCTGAACACTTGGAGCGAAGCACAGTTAAAGACCTTTTTACATCAGCAAAAATCCGGTATAACGGTCACAACGGAATAAACGAATTTTGCACGAGAATCGATAAAGAAACAACCTCAAGTTGAGGGAGATGTCATGATTGAACGAACACGCACTAAGCATTCTCGACTACAAAAAAATTAAACAACAGTTAATGCGCCATACGGCCTCATCACTTGGAAAAGGGCTGATCCATGCGCTCACACCATCAGGAGAGCTAGATAAAGTCATAGAAATGCAAGAAGCAACCGATGAAGGAGCAACCGTACTGCGTCTCAAGGGTTCCGTACCATTTGGCGGCATTACCGATGTTCGTCCGGCACTCAAACGATCAAAAATCGGCGGGTTACTGCAAGCCAGAGAGTTGATTGATCTTGCCGACACGATTCGCGGCGCTCGCCTGATGAAGAAGTTTATTTTGAATTTAATTGAAGATCAAGAACTCGAACTTCCCATTTTACAGGAGTGCACGGAAACGATTGATCCTCCGGGCGAATTAGAACGAAAGATTCGTCGTGCGATTGATGATCAAGGCGCCGTCATGGATTCGGCAAGTCCTGCGCTTCGGCATATTCGCGGACAGATTCGTACATGTGACAGCCGTGTGAAACAAAAGCTGGAAAACATCGTCCGTTCGAGCGGAAAAATGCTTTCAGAAACAATCATAACCATTCGAAATGATCGTCAGGTCATCCCGGTCAAACAGCAGTACCGTGCTTCGTTTGGCGGTATTGTTCATGATCAGTCTGCTTCCGGAGCCACCTTATTTATTGAACCTCAGGCAATTGTTGACTTGAACAATCAACTGAGTGAAGCACGAGCAAAGGAGCGCCATGAAATCGAACGGATTTTACGCGCCCTCTCTGAGGAAACCTCCGAGTACGCGGAAGTGATGCTTGAGAACATAGAAGTACTGGCGCAATTGGATTTTATCTTTGCCAAAGCCGGTTATGCGCACGAAATCAAAGCAACTCGCCCGAAACTGAACGATCAAGGGATTATTCGGTTGAAAAAAGCGCGTCATCCGCTCATTGATCGCCAACGTGTCGTTCCGATTGATGTTCTATTTGATGAGCAAACACACGCACTGATCATTACCGGCCCCAATACTGGCGGGAAAACCGTTTCATTGAAAACAACAGGACTGCTGACGCTCATGGCCCAGTCCGGGCTGCAAATTCCAGTTGATGAAGGATCAGAAGCTAGTGTGTTCCGTGAAGTATTTGCTGATATTGGCGACGAGCAGTCAATTGAGCAGAGCCTGAGTACTTTTTCTTCACATATGACCAATATTGTTGCGATTTTAAAACGGGTAGACTTCAACAGTCTTGTTCTTTTTGACGAACTGGGTGCGGGAACCGATCCCCAGGAGGGTGCAGCGCTCTCAATGTCGATTTTAGACGCGGTTTATGGTAAAGGGGCAACGATTGTCTGCACGACGCACTACAGTGAGTTGAAAGCCTATGCTTACGAGCGGCAAGGCGTGATGAACGCCAGCGTCGAATTCGATGTCGGAACGTTGAGCCCAACCTATCGATTGCTGCTTGGCGTGCCGGGGCGAAGCAATGCTTTTGAAATCTCTCGAAAATTAGGTCTGCCGGCAGAGATCATTGCTGGCGCTAAGCTTCAAATCAGCACGGAAACGAATCAGGTCGATAAAATGATTGCCTCACTCGAGCAAAATCGAAAAACCGCAGAGCGCGAAGAAGAGCGAGCACGCAAGCTGAAGCTCGAGGTTGAGGCACGTGAAGCGGATCTGACCAAAAAGCTCAATGAATTGGAGCGGTCAAAGGAAGAAATTCTTAACAAAGCGCGTGAAAAGGCAGAACGAGCACTAAGCGGTGCACGGCGTGAGGCAGAAGAAATTATTGAGGAACTGCGTAACTACCAGCACAGCGGCAATGTAAAGGAACATCAGCTCATCGATGCCAAAACCAAGCTGACACACGCACTGGATTCATTGCAGCCAAAGGATTCCGATCAAGTCAAGAAACCGGAACAGAAGTTGGATCGTAGTTTTCATCCTGGCGATACGGTGAAAATTATCAGCTTCGGTCAGGAAGGCTACATTGTCAGCAAAATCAGCGATCAAGACTATTTGGTTCAGGCCGGGATTCTGAAAATGAATGTGAAAGCAAATGATTTGAAACGGATCAAGGAGAAGAAACAAGCGAAACCAGTCGTGAATGTTCGAACAGCTGCCCAAACCGTCCGACCGGAACTTGACCTTCGCGGAGAGCGCTATGAAGATGCAATGCGACGCGTCGAGAAATACCTTGACGAAGCCATGCTGGCCGGTTATGCACGCGTCTCGATTATCCACGGGAAAGGAACGGGGGCGTTGCGAAAAGGCGTCACCAAGTTAATTGACCGTCATCCACGCGTGAAAAACGCGCGACTTGGGTCGCAAGGTGAAGGCGGAAGCGGTGTCACTGTTGTTGAATTTAAGTGATTTAGTGCTCAAGCTGAATAATGGCATCAAATCATTGCACATGCTATACTTTGTTTCATAAGGCATTCTGATTTAATCAAGGAGGTTTTTCTGAAATGGCGATTAGTCAAGTAAACGACGCAAATTTTGCGGATGAAACTTCTAAGGGACTTGTCCTTGCCGACTTTTGGGCAACTTGGTGCGGACCATGCAAAATGATGGCCCCGGTTCTTGAAGAAGTCGATTCTGAATTAGCGGATAATCTAAAAATTGTGAAGCTGGATGTTGATGAAAATCAAGCAACAGCAAGCAAATATGGGGTTATGAGTATCCCAACGATGTTCTTGTTCAAAGACGGCGAAGTGGTTGACAAAGTTGTCGGCTTCCAGCCGAAAGAAGCACTGGCAGAACGGATTAAACAGCACATCGGCTGATTCGAACTGAATGCAACCAAAGAAGCCGGGACGATTTGCAGACGCAAAGCCGCCCCGGCTTTTCTTTGCAAGGTCTATGCGTTTGGTCGAGGAAAGCCTGTGAAGCAAATGCTCATATGCTCGGGCACGCCCGCGAGATTGCACCTTGTTGATGCAAGCCAGGTGGAGACCCCGCAGGCATTTTGCCAAGAGCCGAGGAGGTTTCCGGACTGCCCGCGGCAAGCGAGCAACCGAAGCGTTGATGCACAACCGCAAAGCTACAAACCAACGTCAGCCTGAAAATTAAAAAACCGGCGCATCCTGCGGAAGTAAGCTCGAGCTTGTTGGTTTTTCTAACTGCAGTTAAAGGATGATCATCAATGATAAATGAAAAAATTAAAGAAAAATTGAGCCTTCTTCCCAAACAGCCGGGCTGTTATCAGATGAAGAATAGCCAAGGCGAAATTATCTATGTCGGCAAAGCGAAAAACTTATTTAACCGCGTACATTCGTATTTCAGCGGGTCTCACGATGCCAAAACACAGCGTCTGGTTGCTGATATTGCCGATTTTGAATATATCGTGGTCTCATCAGAAATTGAATCATTGCTTCTAGAGATTAATTTGATTAAAAAGTACGAGCCGCGTTACAACATCATGCTCAAGGATGATAAAAGCTATCCCTATATTAAATTAACTTCTGAAAAGTATCCGCGGCTGATCATCACACGTAAAGTCAATCGCAAGAGTGGCAAGTATTTTGGCCCGTACCCGAACGTCACCGCAGCGAATGAAACGAAGCGGCTTCTGGATCATCTCTATCCGCTGCGAAAATGCCGTACCTTGCCGAACCGCGTCTGTCTTTATTATCATATCGGCCAATGCCTAGCCCCTTGCGTCAACGAAATTCCTCCAGAAACCTACAGGACGATGGCAGAGGAGATCACCCGATTTCTTAACGGCGGGGGTTATAAGGACGTGAAGAGGAAACTGAAGCAGGAAATGCTGGAAGCTTCCGATCAACTCAACTTCGAGAAGGCAAAAGAGCTGCGCGATCAGATCAATAATATTGAAACGGTCATGGAAAAACAGAAAATTATTTTTAATGATCTGGATGATCGTGACGTTTTCGGTTACTCCTTTGACAAAGGCTGGATGTGTGTCCAAGTCTTTTTCATGCGCCAAGGCAAGCTGATTGAACGAAAAGTATCTCTTTTTCCTTTCTATCAGGAACCGGAAGAAGATTTTCTAACATTTATCGGTCAATTTTACAGCCATCAGAATCATTTGAAGCCGAAAGAAGTGCTGATTCCGCAATCGGTGGACCGAGCGTTAATCGCGCAAATGCTGGAAACCGATGTAATCCAACCACAGCGCGGACGAAAAAAAGATTTGGTTGAAATGGCCGTAAAAAATGCACGCATTGCGTTGAAAGAAAAATTTGCACTGATTGAACGTGATGAAAATCGGACCATTGGCGCGGTCGAACAGTTGGGCGAAGCGCTCGATATGCCGGCGCCGCGCCGCATTGAAACCTTTGACAATTCAAACATTCAAGGGGCAGATCCGGTTTCAGCGATGGTTGTTTTTGAAGATGGCCGTCCAAAGAAAAGCGACTATCGCAAGTATCGGATCAAGACGGTGAATGGGCCGGACGACTTTGCGACCATGCGTGAGGTTGTGCGCCGCCGCTACGGACGCCTCCTAAAAGAAAATAGGCCGCTGCCGGATCTGATTTTAATTGATGGAGGCAAAGGCCAGTTATCCGCAGCGATTGATGTGCTGGAAAATGAATTTGGTCTGTATATTCCGGTAGCCGGGTTGGCAAAAGATGAAAAGCATCGCACGGCGCAACTGGTGGTCGGCGAACCGTCGCAGCCGGTTCCGCTTCCCCGTAACAGTCAGGCGTTCTATCTGCTGCAGCGCATTCAAGATGAAGTCCACCGATTTGCGATTACGTTCCACCGCCAGCTTCGGGCGAAAGCGATGATTCATTCGCTCCTTGACGATATTCCGGGAATTGGAAATCAGCGAAAACAGATGCTGCTGCGAAAATTTGGTTCGATGAAAAAAATTCGAGAAGCGAGCAGAGAGGAACTGCATGAGGCAGGGCTTCCGGAGAAAGTTGCTGAATCGGTGCGTACTTATTTGGATCAGAACGATTAAAAGGTATTGTTTCGGCGGTTGAGGTTTGTTATAATTTCCATAACTTAATTTTTCAAATATCTGAAGTGATAGAGGAGCAGTCTTCATCAGTAGGCCGCGCGAGAAGCATGAACTTTTATGAACGCGTCCGGAAGGGAAGTCTGCCGAAGCGGGAACGGATTCATGTCCGTTCCGGGCTGGACCTGCATTGAATAAATGCAGAGCTGTCACACTTGAAGGGGCTATTGCCTTGACGAAGTAGTGTGGAGAACTATCTCAGCATGTTGAAAAACGATTGACTGTTCAACAGCGGGGATTTTCTCGCTGTTCTTTTTGTCACTGCAGATCTTGATGAATAAGGAGTCATCGCTTATCAGAGAGATCCCAAAGCTTCTTGAGAGAGGATCCGGAAAAGCGAAATGAAAAATGCCGGTCAGCGTTTAAAGGAGCGAGTTTAGGTGGCTTTAACAGTAATGAAATTTGGCGGAACCTCCGTCGCATCGGTGGAACGGCTGCAGAAGGTAGCGGATAAAGTCATTAAGAAAAAAGAAGCCGGCGATCAAGTGATCGTGGTTGTTTCTGCCATGGGGAAAACAACCGATCAGTTGGTCTCTATGGCCGGCGAGATTTCTGATCGGCCGTCAACACGGGAAATGGATGTGCTTTTGTCAACGGGTGAACAGGTGACCATTGCTTTACTGTCAATGGTGCTGAACGAACGCGGCCATAAAGCGATCTCATACACGGGTTGGCAGGCTGGAATCAAGACGGAAGCGGTTCACGAAAATGCACGGATTGCATCGATTGACACCTCCCTGATCCGTCCACAATTAAATGAAGGCTCAATCATCATCATCGCAGGTTTTCAAGGCGTCACCGAAACTGGCGACATTACAACATTGGGCCGCGGCGGTTCAGACACATCGGCAGTAGCGATTGCCGAAGCATTCGCTGCGAAGCGCTGTGAAATATACACAGATGTGACCGGTGTCTTCACGACCGATCCGCGCTTCGTGAAAAAGGCGCGAAAACTTAAGGAAATCAGTTACGATGAGATGCTCGAGATGGCTTACCTTGGAGCGGGCGTCCTTCATCCGCGGGCGGTTGAGTACGCAAAAAACAGTCATCTTGAACTCGTCGTGTGCTCCTCATTTACCGATGAGGAAGGCACGGTCATTAAGGAGGAAGTATCAATGGAAACGAGTAAGTCGGTTCGTGGACTCGCTTTTGAAAAAAATGTTACCAAAGTGACATTGCTTGGACTGCCGAATAATGTGTCGGCGGTCTCGCGCGTTTTTGATACAATTGCAGATAAAAAGATCAATATCGACGTCATTGTGCAGAATGTGCTTGATGAAGCGCGAACAAACCTGTCTTTTACCGTTGATCATGAACTTCTGGAAGAGACATTGGATGTTCTCCGTGGAAGCGAAAAAGAACTGGGCTATCAGCAGCTGATCTATGAATCGGAATTGGCCAAGTTGTCGATCGTCGGCTCAGGCATGGCCTCTAACCCAGGGGTTGCAGCAGAAATGTTCCATGCGCTCGCCAGCCAAAAGATTAAGATTAAAATGATCAGCACATCGGAGATCAAAGTCTCAACAATCATTGATGAGGCCAAGTTGATTGAAGCGCTTGACACACTTCATGAAACCTTCCACTTGTCGGAGGAAGAGTCGGTCAGCCTTTGATCTGAATACAATGAAACGATTCGATGCAAATAATCCCCCGAGGATGTGACCCATTCTCGGGGGATTTTGATTGTTTTTGGAAGCAACAGATCATTCATTGTTATGTACATGATCCTTTGCATCCCATTTCACTTGAAAAACAATCTTTTTTTGACGACCATTTTTCACTTCCATATAGGTTTCCGCGACGCAGCCGGTTTGATGCTGGATTTGTTCAGCAATAAATCCGGATTCAAGTGAAAAGCTGTCTGTGTTTGGGAAATCCTTAATCCGCGCTTCAACAAGTGCGGAGCTGCATTCAAACGTCGTTTTATTTTTTGATTGACTGACTTGCTGCAAATGCCCCCATCCGGCGCGAGTAAAAAAGTCGATGATTTGCTGCTCATTTTCGAGTGGATACCGTCTGGCGAGCTTACGACCGGACCAGTACAAGATTGGAGCAGTTTCCTTGTTCAGAAGTTCTGGAATTAATAAATTTCGAATCAATTCATAACCAAAAGCCGGTACGGTCGCGTCACCGTAGTGCTCCGGCTGTGGACAGGTTTCATTTCTCGTCATCTTCTATCCCTCCACAAACTATTATAACGGTCTTTTCGCTGTTTCACTATGAAAGAATGATGCGCTGCACAGTTTATTTTTTATGATGTTCTCGTCTTTTTCTTTTAGGGGGAGAACTTCTAAATTGTGTTTCACAATCAAGCACATGTCAAGAAATGATTCACAAAATCAGCCGAATGTGCAAAACTAAAGACAGTAACAAGAAAGGATTGAGAGATGAATGAACGATCGAGTGGAGCATGATACTTTGGGTGAAGTGAGCGTCCCTGCAGAACGTCTGTGGGCTGCACAAACGCAAAGAAGCAAGGATCATTTTAAGATCGGATGGGAAAAAATGCCGCTGGAAATCGTCCGAGCCTTCGCAATCCTGAAAAAAGCAGCGGCGATTGCCAATCAAAAGCTTACGCTTCTAGATTCGGATAAAGCCGAAGCCATTGCGGAAGCAGCAGATGAAGTGATTGACGGAAAGTGGGATGAAGAGTTTCCCCTTGTTGTGTGGCAAACCGGAAGCGGAACCCAGTCAAATATGAATATGAATGAAGTGCTGGCCAATCGTGCCAGTCAGCTTCTTAAGGCAAAAGGGATTGATCAGCACGTACACCCCAATGATGATGTAAACAAAGCACAAAGCTCCAATGATACATTTCCTACGGCTTTACATATCGCTGCTGTTCAAGCGGTTGAAGACCATGTCCTTCCTGCACTGGATGAACTGCAAACCATTCTGGATCAAAAAGCCGCAGAATTCAGCGACATCGTGAAAATTGGCCGTACCCATCTTCAAGATGCAGTGCCTCTGACCGTAGGACAGGAAATCAGTGGATGGGCGTACATGCTGAAGGAGTCAAAGGTGCTGATCGAAAATACGCTTGATCATTTGAAGAGTTTGGCGATCGGCGGAACAGCGGTAGGCACCGGACTGAACGCACCGGCATCATTTGGCGACCAGGCTGCTGAGGAAATCAGTACAATTACAGGCAAGAAATTCCACGCTTCTGCGAACAAGTTTCACGCCTTGACCAGTCATGATGCCGTCGTTGCCGCTCACGGCGCATTAAAGGCACTTGCGGCTGATTTGATGAAGATCGCCAATGATGTGCGCTGGCTGGCGAGCGGACCGCGCTGCGGACTTGGCGAATTGGAAATTCCAGCGAATGAACCGGGCAGCTCGATTATGCCAGGAAAGGTCAATCCGACACAAGCCGAAGCCGTAACGATGGTTGCTGTTCAAGTCATGGGAAACGATGCGGCAATCGGTTTTGCAGCGAGTCAAGGCAATTTTGAGCTCAATGTATTTAAACCGGTGATTGGCTATAATTTTCTCCAATCCACGAAACTGCTTGGTGATGTGATGCATTCCTTTGCCGCTCATTGCGCTGCAGGAATCAAGGTAAACAAAGAACAAATCGATTATTTTCTGCATCATTCTTTAATGCTGGTCACTGCGCTTAATCCGAAGATCGGCTATGAAAAAGCGGCGAAAATTTCTAAATTAGCCCATCGAGAGGGGATCAGCCTTCGCGATGCGGCAATTAAACTGGGCATTTTAAGCGGTGAAGCTTTTGATGCACTGGTTAAACCGGAGCAGATGGTTCACCCGCACCAATAATCGTCCCAAGAACGTTTCATGTAACTTTGCGTAAAATAATCAATCTGCGCACGCATCGTGCCTCACGTCATAAACTGTAAGTGACTAAAAGCCTTTCCCGCCCGCTCTTCTGCTGAGCAAGGAGGGGGAAATTTGAAAGAAGAATACCACCGTCCAAAACCATTGCTGACGAAGAGAGAACGAGAAGTTTTCGAACTTCTCGTTCAAGACAAGACAACACGCGACATAGCAAAAGAACTCTTCATCAGTGAAAAAACAGTTCGGAACCATATCTCGAACACCATGCAGAAATTAGGTGTGAAGGGACGCTCCCAAGCGGTTGTCGAACTTTTGAGACTCGGAGAACTCAAATTATAGCAGCTGCCGGTTCCTGAATAAGGGCCGGCTGTTGTTTTTTATTTAAAAATAAATAGAGAACTTTTTAGCGTATAATAGGGGACAGCGCTAAAAAGCTCTCTGATAAATGATGGTGCGATGAACTTTATCTATTTAAATACGGGCATTAGCCTTGCTTTTCTGTAAGCGGCGTGCTGTCCTCATAGCATGCGCTTTGTTTGCCGGATTCGATCAAACGAGATTCATGCCGCATCGTCTGATTTTTCTTGTCGTTGTTTTCTCAAACTCGTTTTCCAGAATTTCAAACATACGGATGTGTTTATAATTTGGCATTTTGTTGTTCACGTCATCGATAATTGATTTTATCATCGCCTGTAATTCTTCTTTGGCAGGCAGATGGCCGACCAATTCGGTGACGCAATCTAAATTCGGGAATATTTTGGCCCTCACGCAAATACTTCCGTTACGATCGTTCCCCGTAAGAATAAGTGCTTCACTGATCGTTTCTTTTTCTAACAGGCGTGCCTCTAATTCCTCCGGATAAATGTTTTTGCCATTAGCTGTGACAATGACATTCTTCATGCGCCCTTTGATATACAGGGCGCCGTCCTCAGCGATGAATCCTAAATCACCTGTCCGAAAATAACCGTTGCAGAATGTGTTGGCCGTAGCCTCCGGATCGTTAAAGTAACCGAGCATGATATTGTCGCCTTTGGCAAGAATTTCGCCGACACCGGATTCATTGGGGCTGTCGATCATCAATTCGACGCCGGGGACCGCAACACCAGTTGATTTAGCATTGAAATAAAAATCATTGTTACCCGCCAAAAGAGGAGCTGTTTCCGTAAGCCCATAGCCCTGTAAAGCTCTGATGCCAAGTGCTAGAAAATCCTCGACCACAGCAGAGGGAAGATCTGCCCCGCCGACAATGCATGTATGAATTTTGCCCCCAAGCGATTTCTTCACTTTTCGACGAATTGCCATTCTTACAAGCGCAGGTAAGTCTCGAAGCGCCATTGAGAGTGACGATGTTTTGAGCTTTGCTTGATACTTTGCCGGACTATTTTTTGCGATAGCCGCTTGAATCCGCTTGTCTAAAAGTTGCAATAGCGCAGGAACGACGACGAGAAGCGTTGGCCGATATTCAAGAATATTGCGGCGTATCGCATTCAGGCTGTCGGCGTAAGCAATGCAGGCACCACGTGAAAGAATAAGCAAGCAATCCAATGTGCATTCGTACGTATGACATAGTGGCAGGATTGAAAGTGTTTTGTCGCGTGACGTGATTTTTACGATTTGTGAAGTCGCAAAAATATTCGCGCAAATATTCCTTTGAGAAAGGCACACACCTTTTGGCTTTCCTGAAGTGCCTGAAGTGAAAATAAGCACACTCATTTCATCTTCAGCAATCGGAACTGTGTCAATGCGCGTATCATCTGCAGCTATCGCTGGCAGGGTATCCTGCAAAGGCAAAAGTAATCGTTGACTGCTGATGAGTGGTCTTAATTGTTCGAGGATCTCCTTGTCCGCACATATCGCGGCACAGTCGGCACTGACAATGAATTGATGCATATCTTCAGGTGACAGTTCACGATCGATTGGAACCGCCACACCGACCGTAGCGGCACACGCATAGTGCAGCACCCATGCGTAGCTGTTTTTACCGATGACTGCGATTCGCTTACCGTGCAAGCCGAGATTTAGAAAATGTGTGCCTACCGCCCTGTACCCCTGTTTAAATTGAGCATAACTCACGTATCGGTAGCTCCCGCTTCTAATCTTTATTTGGAAGGCAGTCTTTTTTCTGAATTTCTTTGCACTTGCGTAAATCATTTCTCGAAAATTAGTATACCGTGTGGCGTTGTTCAACGGTTTTGTTTTCAAATGAGAGCCCCTTCACCTTTTCGTCATTTATGATCTTTCAGCAATTTTTCTCAGCCAATTGTTCATCCAACTGCGCAAGTCGGTTTGCTCTTAAGCACATCGAAAACATTGGATTGATCACATAAATTGAGAATTTTTAATCTCCTCTCTAAATACGTTGATTTTTTATGGATAGTTTCAATTAATAACAATTGAGATGCTTAATTGTTATTACGGATACTCCGGTTGAGCATTTGAATGAAATCAGAATTTAGTTGTTGAGGGCATCGCCGCCTAAAAATAGCCAGCAATTAGTTTTTGAATGGATCTTTGGCGATAGAACGGATTTGTATGCACTATCTTTTGTAAGGAGTACAAAAAGGGAGACTCTATTATTGACGATCGAATGGTTAAGCGATTTAGCGAAGCTGAACGGTGGAAAATCAACGATAAAGATAGCAAAAAAGGATGGTGATTTCTAACCATCCTTTTCTCTTTAGTCACTATTTCTAGCACTTTTTAGTTGGTTCGAGAATTCATCAACATCACGCGATTAGTACCCTATCGTTTAATAGCTTAGACATAGACTGCTCGCAAGTGCGGTAATGATCGTTCAAAATAATCACATCAGAACTAATAGACGCACTCTTGTTTCGCTAAATATTATTTTTTCTTTTCCGCCAGCCATCAATTTTGGATTGTACTTGTAGCCCATTCCAAGTATCAATGTTGCATTCACTAGCGAATTCCTTTGCTTTAGGCGTGTAAAAACTTGTTGTTATAAAAAGTGACTTTTGACATTTATAAAATCTTTTCCCACCATGCAGCTTGATTAAATCGCCATTTCCAACGTTATTTTTCCAGCGTTTACATTGCACCGCAATTTTCAATCCATCGTTTGGATCTTCAATGACTAAGTCGACCCCGTGATCACCACTTTTTTCAGTGAGCTGCGGTTTGAATTTTTTATCTTTGAAATAGTAGTAGACCAGCTTTTCAAAATCTTCACCGGATAAGTTATCAATCTTCTCAGTCATTAATTCAGTGTACGATAATTTTTTGGAAGATATTTTTTTGGGGCGGCTAGATTTGATGGACTGCTTGTTTCGCTTATCTGTGGGTGACGTTGCTTTTGGTAGAATCGTTCCTAATAACCATGCAATGACCTGCGGGATAACAATACTAGCAATTAAGTACGGTATACTTAAACGGTTTAATAAAACGTATCCAACACAAAAAAGTAACAAGCTGATTCGTACAAGTTCAATAATATTTTTTCTCTGACGTTGGTTCACTTATTTCTTCCCCTTCATTGATTTTATTTATTAAAGTGGCTCTATCCACTTTATATCTGAAGGAACAAACAATATCTTCTAGATCCATAAACGCTGTCTTTGAAAGAAAATAATGAACTCAAAAACAGGAATTATTGTTAAAATAAAAATTAATAAATGTATTAAAAAATATAATACTCATTGTAGTAGAAGAAACGATTGATGACAAACCGGGAAGGTAAACTATGGATCAATTGAAAGAGAATGAGGGCAGAGTTGCATTAGCATTTTATAATCAGCAATATAAAGAGGAACTTAGGCATTACCATCTGACTGATGAACAGGTCATGTACAGCGGGATGCCTATGGATTCAATCATTGCATGTGAACATGACTCAGAGAGGCATCCTATTGTCATTTTGTATCATCATAAACCAGCCGGATTTTTCGTGCTTCATGGTTGGAACGGTGTGAAACCGTATAGTCAAAATCGACGGGCGTTGCTTTTAAGGGCTTTTTCTGTGAACGCTGATTTTCAAGGAAAGGGAATAGCATCAAAAGCGCTGTGCGTTCTGGACGCATTCATCAATGTCCATTTTCCAGCTACAACTGAGGTTATTTTAGCGGTAAATCATAAAAATACGATTGCCCAACATGTTTATGAAAAAGTAGGGTACATCGATTATGGAACGAGGGTGATGGGAAAATACGGTGAACTGTTTCTCTTAAGCAAACGGCTAGATGAGCGAAGTGATTCATGATATGGAAGCGGATGCAATTATTCCTGATCGAACGCTTTTCGATGGAAGAATCTGGGTGGATCTCATGCAAAACTATGAAACCAAAGAAGCGCTGATTGCTGAAATTCAAAAAACGGCGCAACTGTTTATCAGCGAGTTTGATGAGGTTGCTGAAGCGATGAAAGATAAACGGCTTGATCCGGTCGATCGGACGCCTCAAGAAATGATTGCCTGCACAATTTGCAGGAATGGTTGACGCATGGTGCTCCTGGGTTCAGGGTCTGAATGATAAAGAACGGTTCCAACCAGGTGTGAGAATGTGGACGGAAACGAATGCCAATTGGCCGATGTGGAAGTGGATTCATATTAATTCAGTTGCTCCGTTCAAAAGCTTTAGAGCAAAAATCAGAAAGTGGAAGAGAAACGTTTAGACTATAAGATGAGAATAGACGCGTTAAATAAAGGAGTAATCATTCATGGATATTAATCTTCTTTTATTTCCTGATTTTGAGACGTTAGATGCTTTCGGACCGGTTGAAGTGCTGGGCCGTATTCCTGAGTATGCCCTGCATTACTGTTCGATGGATGGTGGACCGGTGGAAAGCAGGCAGAGTGGCACCATCATCACAGAATCGATTGAGAACGTAGATAAATCCGGGATTCTGCTCATTCCAGGCGGTCAAGGGACACGACCTTTGGTGGAGGATGAGCTGTTTATTAGCCAATTAAAAAGATTGGCAGAACAATCGTCCTACTGTTTGACCGTATGTACCGGTTCAGCGCTGCTGGCGAAAACAACGCTGCTCGATAGCAGAAAAGCAACCTCCAATAAACGCGCATTTGAATGGGCTCGAGAAGTTAACCCAAATGTACAATGGGAAGCCCGCGCCCGCTGGGTCAGTGATGATAAATTTTATACTTCATCCGGTGTTTCCGCCGGCATTGATCTGGCACTGGGTTTTGTTGCGGATCAATTTGGTATCGCAAGGGCAGAAGCAATAGCAAGCGCTGTTGAATATATTTGGAACAGTGATCAACATCATGATCCATTTTCCAATACAAATCAATGAGCAGTGCAATGCTGGATTAAAAAAAGCGAAAATGAGTCCTAGGGGAATGAAGGAACCTAGGGCTTATTTTCGCTGCTCAGCTCTTATTATTGTGTTGGCTGATGGTCAGTAAATCGCCGTCAACAGATTGCGTGGATGCTGCTTGCGTGAGCGGTTTTGAAGTGCTACTACTGTTCGTCTGTTGATTACGGGACTTCAAGCGTTGAATCTGCAGCTCGATTTGCTGGATTTGCAGCCCAATCGTCTGTTTTTCTTTCTCAGATTTTTGCTGTTTAAATTCGTTTTGCAAGGTTTCTTCCTGTTTTTTGAGTGTTTCAATCGTTTGCAATACGTCTTGTCCAGATGAAACTTGCTTTGCTGTTCCGGATGCTCCAATGCTTGAAATTCCCATAATAGCGCCTTCTTCGTCAATCAATTTTTCAAAAATAAGCGTACACTGCTTTTCTTAAAAAAACATTAATCGAATAAAAAAACACGAGCGATACAATTCACAAAATCGTCACATTTATATTGCAAACGCACGCAGCTCCGTGTAAAATCAACAAATGTAAGCGCTTTATTTTTTATCAGAACGGCATTTTGATTCTAGAAAGGGGAAGTGATTGATGCAATGGGCACAGAATTATAATCCGATGGGGAACATGGCTTTATCGTTTGCTGTTGCCTGTATTCCGTTATTATTTTTTTTCTGGTGTTTGGCGATTAAGAAAATGAAGGGGTATTTAGCTGGACTTCTGACGGTTGCCGTCGCCGTTCTTGAAGCAATAGTCGTCTATCACATGCCGGTGCACCTTGCACTCGAAGCAACGGTTCTTGGCGGATTGCAAGGGCTTTGGCCAATTGGCTGGATTGTGGTTACTGCCGTGTTTCTGTATGAATTAACGGTCGCTTCAGGAAAATTTCAAGTGATCAGCGATTCGATTGCATCAATCACGGAGGATCGCCGCTTGCAGGCATTGCTGATCGCCTTCTCTTTTGGTGCATTCTTGGAAGGAACGGCAGGGTACGGCACCCCGGTCGCGATTGCCGGCGGATTGCTTGCTGGTCTCGGGTTTAATCCTTTTTATGCCGCTGGGTTGTGTTTGATCGCTAATACGGCACCTGTTGCGTTCGGAGGTGTCGGCATTCCCATTCTCACTTCTGCTCAGGTCACAGGAATTGATACGCTTTCGCTAAGTCAAATGGTCGGCCGCCAGGTGCCTTTTCTCTCGCTGTTTGTTCCATTCTGGTTGGTTTTCATTATGTCGGGATGGAAACGAACACTTGAAGTGTTTCCGGCCATTCTGGTCAGTGGGCTTTCGTTCGCAGGTACCCAATATTTGACCGCCAACTTTTTAGGACCGGAACTTCCTGATGTCACTTCTGCGATTGTGAGCATGGTCAGTCTTGTTTTGTTATTAAAATTCTGGCAGCCAAAAACCATCTTTCGATTTAAAGGCGAAAAGAAGCAGGAGTCGGTGGATCGTGATGAGCGGAAACCGAAACAGCGTTTGGGGCAAATCGTGCAAGCATGGTCGCCATTCGTTTTGCTCGTACTTGTCATCTGCATTTGGGGCGGCTCAGAACGTATCAAAGCGTTTCTGAATCAGGCAACGTTACTTCTTCCGATCCCTGGCTTGGATCAAATGATCGCCCAAGTCAAACCGATTGTAACACAGGCTACCCCTTATGGTGCGGTTTATAAATTTGATGGACTTGCCGCAACGGGAACGGCTATTTTAGTTACATGCGTTTTAAGTAAATTCTTGATTGGGATCAGCTGGAAAAAGTGGGGAGCAACGTTTGGGCTGACTATTAAAAAGCTCGCACTCCCTCTGGTGATGATTGTTTCCGTTCTTGGTTTTGCTTATATTGAAAATTATTCTGGAATGAGTGCGACGCTTGGCCTCGGTTTGGCGTCGACGGGAGTGGTGTTTCCGTTCCTCGCACCTTTTATCGGCTGGATTGGTGTATTTCTTACCGGTTCGGATACCTCGTCGAACGCACTGTTTTCTAATTTGCAGAAAGTGTCGGCGAATCAGATCGGTGTCGATCCGACTTTGCTTGTCGCCGCCAACTCAACCGGTGGGGTAGCTGCAAAAATGATTTCACCGCAATCGATCGCTGTTGCAACGGCAGCGACCGGACTTGTTGGCAAAGAAGGAAGTCTGTTCCGTTTCACGATTTTGCACAGCCTTTTATTTGTTGCGATTACCGGAGTTATAACATTTCTGCAGGCCTATGTACTGCAGTGGATGATTCCATAACCTGAAACTAAGGATATGCATCACTACAAAAGGGAGTTGCGCAAGTCAATCATTGACTGCGCAACTCCCTTTTTGAAATCACTTTTTCGTTTTTTTGTAAAGTTAAGGATTCTTTAAGGATGCACTGCCATACTGACATTAAGCAAAGCATTTGTCATGATCGGTGCTAAGCCGAGAGATGTTGGTTACGCAGAGGAGGATTTTTTCATGAACTTATTAAAAAACAAGCGCATCGATTTTTATCTACTAGGCGTCATTCTTCTATCCCTATTTATGAATTTCTTTTTACTAAGTCAGGCAAGTACGAATGCGTATTATACGGTTGCGGTAAAAAGCATGATGAAAAATTTTCACAACTTTTTTTACGCTTCATTTGATCCAGCAGGGTTTATTACCGTAGATAAACCTCCGGTAGCACTTTGGCTGCAGACGCTGAGTGCAAAAGTGTTTGGCTTCAGCAATTTCAGCGTGCTGCTTCCGGAAGCATTGGCTGCTGTGAGCGCAACTGTGATTGTCTATCAGATGGTCAAACAAAAGGCTGGGAGAATTGCTGCTTTTATTTCTGGAATTACAATGTCGGTAACGCCGATTTTTATTGCTGTTACCCGAACCAACAATGTCGACAGTATTTTGATTCTGACTTTAGTGATTGCAGCTTGGGCTGTATTCAAAGCCGCAGCAACAACGAAGCTGCGCTGGCTGCTGCTCAGTGCTGCGATGATTGGCATTGGCTTCAATGTGAAAATGCTTGAAGCATTTATGATTCTCCCGGCTATTTATCTATTCTATTTTATTGCGGTAAAAGTGAATTGGAAGAAAAAAATCATGCATCTTGTTGCCGCAACGGCTGTTCTGGCAGCAATTTCGCTCTCATGGGCTGTCGTTGTCGATTCGATTCCGGCAGACAAACGTCCTTATATTGGCAGCAGTCAAACCAACTCGGTACTTGAACTTGCCTTTGGCTACAATGGCGTGTCCCGACTAACTGGCCAACAAGGCGGAGCAGGAGCGGGAAAAATGCCGACCAGACAAAAATCGTCTGCAAGCCAAGCCCAACAAGTGCCTTTTAGCGATAAGGACACGCAGAACGGCAACGCAAACCATGCTCCAGGAGGAACGGCTCCAACCGGCACGCTGAACGGCGGCCCGGGAGGATCAAACAACGCAGGGAATGGAACACCTGCCAATGGTGCACAAAGCGATGGGCCGAGTGTCTCAGGAAAAACAATGGGGGGAATACCGCCCGGCGGCATGAACGATGGACGCGGCGCAGGTCGGCAAGGCGGGATGTTTGGTACAGGGAATGCCGGTCCACTGCGCTTGTTCTCAAAAGCATTATCCGGACAAGCGAGCTGGCTGCTCCCATTTGTACTCTTCAGCGGGATTGCGGTTGTCGCCGATTTCCTCCGACGCCGGAAGTTGGATCAGAAGCATGCGTTTGCAATTTTCTGGTTGGCTTGGTTGGTACCGGCGATGGCCTTTTTCAGCATTGCCGGGTTCTTCCATCACTATTATCTAAGTTTGCTCGCACCGCCAATTGCCGCATTAACAGGACTTGGTTTCACGTATATGTGGCGAGATTTTAGCGACTCGACCCGTTCATGGCGCAGCTTTCTGCTGCCAATCGCCTTTGGCGGGACCCTGCTGTTTGAAGCGGCCATCTTCTATCAGAACAGTATCGCAACCCTCTGGATCATTCTTCTGATCATTGCCGCCGTGCTGACAACAGGAATCGGTTTGATTTGGCGCAGCACTGATCGGAAAATTCAAGCTGCTATTGTTGGAACAAGTATCTTCGTGATGCTGCTTGCACCACTGTATTGGACACTGCCCTCAACCTTTAATCAGACCAACAGTTCTATTCCTGTTGCCGGCCCAACGTCAACGCAAACCGGCATGGGCGGTATGGGGATGAACGGAGGCGGTCAAAGGGGCAGAGCTCAAAGCGGCAATGCGGAAGGTGGCGCCCCATCAATGAATCAGGAGGCAGGCACTTCAAGATTCGAGATGCCGTCAAACGAATCTGGAGCAGCGCCAACTCGGACGAGAAGCGTTCGTCGTGGTATGGGTGATCAAGTGAATACAAAACTGCTGACCTATCTACGGAAGCATTATACCGGTGAAAAATACATTCTTGGCGTGGAACGGGCTCAGTCAGCGTATTCGATCATGCTGAAAACGAACGATGCGGTGATGGCCATGGGTGGATTTAGCGGAAATGACCCTGCATTAACGGTAAGTAAATTGGAAAAAATGGTAAAGGCAGGCGAAATCAAGTATTTTCTCTTGTCAGAAAGTCAAGCCATGGGAAGCAGCTCCAGTGTAACCAATTGGATTCAGAAACACTTTAAGAAAGTGCCGACAAGCGACTGGTCAGACACTAATTCAAACAGCAGCCAGAACGGTCAAGGAGGTCAATCAAACTTATATGTTTATCAGAAATCATGATTTATTTTGCAAAAGGGAGGACTATTGATGACGACAAAGTATTCTATTGTTGTCCCTGTATTTAATGAGGAACAGGTTATTTATGATTCTTACAAGCGTCTAAAAACGGTTATGGACCGCACTTATGAGAGCTATGAACTGCTGTTCGTGAATGACGGCAGCCGTGACCGAACTTCAGAGATTCTGAATTATATCTCTGAAGGGGATACCCATGTGAAGGTGATTGAATTCTCGCGTAACTTCGGTCATCAGATTGCGATTACGGCAGGCATGGATTACGCGATGGGTCAAGCCATTGTGGTGATTGATGCAGATCTTCAAGATCCTCCGGAATTGATTTTGCAAATGATTGGGAAATGGAAGGAAGGCTTCGAGGTTGTCTACGGGAAACGGATGGAGCGCAAAGGAGAAAGCTTCTTTAAAAAGAAAACGGCGGCATTATTTTATCGGATCCTGCGTGTATCGACGGATATTGATATTCCGCTCGATACCGGTGATTTTCGCTTAATTGATCGTCGTGTTTGTGATGAAATGAAACGTATTCCTGAGAAAAATCGCTTTATCCGCGGATTAGTCAGCTGGGTCGGATTCAAGCAGACTGCGGTTGAGTATATTCGCGATGAACGGCTGGCAGGTGAAACCAAATATCCGCTGAAGAAAATGCTGAAGCTGTCGATCGATGGGTTAACCTCATTTTCATATAAACCGCTGAAACTCGCAACTTATGGTGGAGCACTGCTCTCTTTTGCAGGTTTCGTTTATATGATCATCGCACTGGGCATGAAATTGTTTACGTCGAGCACTGTGCCTGGATGGACCTCGCTCATTGTCATTCAGCTCTTGTTCAGCGGATTTACACTTTTTATCCTTGGGGTGATTGGTGAATACATCGGCAGAATCTATGATGAAACGAAAGATCGCCCACTGTATATCATCAGGGAGACGAAAGGTTTCGGAGCAGCAAAGCACGTTCGGGCTCTATCAAGTGTCAAACACGGCTGATTCAAAAGAACGAAAACCCTCAAGCAGATGTAAACGTCCGCTTGGGGTTTTTTATGCTCTGCTTGATTTATCTTTCGATTTGGGCGTCGCGGTGAAGCATGCACCGCCATCTTTTTTTGAATCAAAAGGTCTATTCGGCTCGATGGCTCGTATACATGTTAGTACAACCCATAGGGATTAAGGAGGGTACAACATGTATCGTCGAACATCGATCGTTTGCGTAGGCGCAGCACTGGCTTTGTCGATGGCATTACTTGCCGGATGCGGCGGGGTGGCGGACAAAGAGCCAGGCAGTGTCAAATATGTCAACAGCAAGCGGGATCTCACAGAGTCTGCTGCAAAGCAAGAATATACGCAGCGTGTTTTATATCTGAGGGATGCGAACGGTTTGCTTGCGCCGCAATTTGTCGGATTGCCGAAAAGCAATACGGCAACAAAACAGGTTCTCAACTACTTGGTAAGTGACGGCCCTGTATCCAATGCGCTCCCAAATGGTTTTCAAGCGACATTGCCCGCTGATACAGAAGTGAATCATGTAACCGTTGATCAAAGAGGCAATGCAACAGCTGACTTCACCAAACCGCTGCTGGACACACCGGCAGGAGGGCAGCAGCAAGCCATTCAATCAATTGTCTGGACGCTAACCCAGTTCCCTGCCGTGAAAACCGTAACCATCACTGTAGACGGAAAAGCATTTACTGAATGGCCGTCAAGTAAACAGGAGGTGGGCAGCGGACTGACACGAGCAAACGGCATTAATCAAGTTTACGGTGACGTTGCAGATATTGCCGGAAGCGAACCGATGACGGTCTACTATATTTCCGCCAATAATAAAGGCAAAACCTATGATGTACCGGTAACGGTGCGCAGGGCGGTCACTGAGGATCGTGTAACAAGTATGGTGAACGCACTGGTTAATGAACCTTCAGCAAGTGAAGTCATCTCACCGCTTGATCCGAATGTCCGTCTGACAGAGAAACCAAAGCTAACAAACGGAACCGTTTATCTTCATTTCAACGATGCACTTTATGATAATAAAAAAGCAAAAACCGTCAACGATCAAGTGCTTCGCAGCCTCGTGCTGACTTTAACGGGCGACCCGGCGATCCAAAAAGTTTCAATTCAGATCGGATCGGCTTCTAAAGTTATGCTGGAGTCGGGAAAAACACTGTCGGGTCCGGTCACTCGAGAATTTGTCGATGCTGCCGGCGTGTAATTTAATTCAAGTAAATATGGTATAGTAAGAGGAGCAAAAGAGGCTCCTCTTTTTTTCATAAAGTCGAGTCTCAGTAAAAGAGGACACGGGGGCTAATGGATTTATGAGACCAGACAGCAGAGCAAGCGATGAATTGAGATCTGTAGCGATTCAGCCTAACTTTATTATTCATCCGGAAGGGTCGGTTCTGATTACCCTAGGCAGCACAAAGGTTATTTGCAATGCAACGATTGAAGATCGCGTGCCGCCTTTCCTGCGTGGCAAGAAAAAGGGATGGATTACTGCAGAGTATGCGATGCTTCCTCGGGCGACACCAGAGCGGAACATTCGTGAATCGTCACGGGGAAAGGTAACGGGGAGAACAATGGAAATTCAGCGGCTGATTGGGCGTTCACTCCGTTCTGTGGTTGATTTAGATGCCGTAGGCGAACGAACCATTTGGATTGATTGCGACGTTATTCAAGCAGATGGGGGGACGCGAACGGCATCGATCACCGGAGCATTTGTTGCAATGGTTCTTGCCTTTCAACGAATGAAGGAACATAAGCAGATCGCCGCACTGCCAATCAAGTCTTATTTGGCAGCAACGTCCGTCGGGATTCACCCTGTCTATGGACCAATTCTTGATCTGTGCTACCAAGAAGACTCGACCACAGACGTTGATATGAATATTGTGATGAATGGGCACGATGAGTACATCGAGATCCAAGGAACCGGTGAAGAAGCGACGTTTAATGAAAAAGAGCTGGCGACACTGCTCAGTCTTGCGAAAAAAGGGATTCATCAACTCATTGAAACGGAAAAAGCCGTTCTTGGTGAGCTGATCGTTGAATCGAAGGTGGAGACGAGCAAATGACTAAGGTATTGATTGCATCAAACAATCCAGGAAAAATAAAAGAATTCAAAGTCTTGTTGCAAGGGTTTGGCGCAGAAATTCTTTCCTTGAAGGACCTGGGCGTAACAACGGATGTTCCGGAAACAGGACATACCTTTCGCGAAAATGCAGCTTTGAAGGCAGAGGCGTTGGCAAAAGCAACCGGGCTGATTACGCTGGCCGATGACTCAGGGCTCTGTGTCGATGCATTAAACGGTGAACCGGGAATTTACTCCGCGCGTTATTCCGGTCCGGAGAAAGACAGTGAACGTAATATTGATCGGCTGCTTCACAAGTTAAAGGGTGTGCCTGAAGAAAAACGCACCGCACATTTTGTCTGCGTGCTAGCACTCAGCCGGCCCAAGCATCAAACACGATTTGCCGAAGGGCGTTGTGACGGGATCATCACTACAGTACGCCGCGGCGCGGGAGGCTTTGGCTACGATCCATTGTTTTTGATTCCCGAACGGCAGGCGACCTTTGCTGAAATGGGAGAAGCGGAGAAGAACCAAATCAGCCATCGGGCGCGTGCCTTACGGGTTCTGAAGGAAAATTGGACAAGTTGGACGGGTGAGGTGTGATGAAGGGATTAATTGTCAGTGATACGCATGGATGGACACGCGAGATTCAAGCGTTAAAGGATCAATATAAAGGAACAGTGGACTTCATGATTCACTGTGGTGATTCTGAATTGAACCCGGATCAGAAAGAAATGGAAGGATTTATTGCTGTTGAAGGCAACTGTGACTTGCCGGGTGCCTATCCAAACGAAGCAGTCAAAGTAATTGACGGCACGACCTTCCTTGTGGCGCATGGACACTTGCTTGGTGTACGTCAGTCTCCGGCGCGTTTGTGTTATCGCGCGCAAGAAGCAGGCGCACAAATCGTTTGTTTCGGTCACACCCATTTTGCCGGTACATTCCAAGAACAGGGAATGGTTGTGATCAATCCGGGCAGTTTGCGTTTGCCGCGCAATTATCAGGAGGGTACTTATGTACTCCTTGATCTTGATCCCGGGGAGAATCACGTTCAGGTTTCCTACTTCACTTTAGATGGAACGCCGGTCGATGCATTTACAAAGACGTTTTCCCTTAACAGAAAGTAGAGTGAATTCAAAAAGAGAGCCGGATTGACGCATCCGGTTCTCTTTTTTGCGGCTGTATCCGCGTCGATAGGAGTGATGAGGAGGGGCACTCATATGGCGTTTATCAGTCATCATCTCTGATAACTGATAGTACATATTATGTCGACTCTCGTTTTTTGAATGGGGAGATGAACGAGCAAAAATGCCTTTTTTTCTTTCATGCGGCTTTTAAACAGTATCTGTTGGCACCGTTTTGTCTATACTGCGACTAGATTTCATTGCGAGAAGCGCAGTAAACGAGGTGTTTGCATGGAAGATGGTCATTTCTTTAAAGGCGTACTTTGGGCAATGGTGTTTTGTATCCCCTTTTGGATTTTACTCATTTGTCTTGTGGTGAACCTTTGGTAAAGCGTCATTGATCCGTCTGGGGAACCTTGCTACAATCAAATTTCCCTATTTGCCGCAGATTTTAAAAAGCGCGGCGGGGCGTGAAGTGGTTCTGAAAAAAGCAGTATCAACTGATGCGATCAGAAATTAAGTTCACGAAAAAATATTATTATTATAATAAGAAAATTGTATAAAATAGTAGCTTTTGTGAAAATACTTTGGTAAGCTAAACATGTAACTCGTGAAAGCAAACCCCCTTTTCTGGATCCTTAATTGGATCCTTTTTTTTGCACTGTAAAAGGATAAAAATTCCATGCATGCAATGTTAGAACAACTAAGACTTAACCGGCGCCGAGGCTTGGTTCGTCAAATTTTCTTCAACGACGCAGCCATGTGTCGTATATTTCTTAAAGGTGAATCAAATTTTTTTATGTTTTTGATGCAAATGACTTGTGTCCTTTGAATTCCAAATTATATAATATGATTGCCTTCTGTTTCTGATAGGTAACATCCTTTTTCGCTTCTCAATACAATTGAGAAGCTTTTTTCTTTTTCACGATGGAAAATTGATTCTGCATCACTAAGTATATCTATTCGCGCACATACTAGCAGCGAGGTGATTGAATGATGCGAACAATGTGGAAAGGCTCGATACAATTCGGCCTGGTTTATATCCCAATCAAACTGTATACAGCAACAGAAAACAAAGACATCCGATTGAGAATGCTGCACAAAGACTGCATGGCACCCATCAATTATACGCGCACGTGCTCGAAATGTGGGCAGGCCATTGAAAATGATGCCATTGTCAAAGGCTATGAGTACGCGCCGGGGCAGTTTGTACCGATCAGTGAGGAAGAACTAAGCAGCCTTCAAGATGAAACCGACAAACATGTTGAGATCATTAATTTTGTGAAACTTAGTGAGATTGACCCTATTTATTATGAGAAATCCTATTTCATTGGACCGGACAGCGGCAATGGCTTGCGCGCGTTTTCATTGCTTCGGCAGGCGATTAATGATTCCGATAAAATAGCGATTGCTAACATCATTATCCGTTCAAAGCAGCATCTCGCCGCGATACGTAGCTTCGAGAAGGGTATGCTTTTGGAGACGCTGTATTATCCGGACGAGGTTCGCAGCATTAAAGAGGTTCCGGGTATCGGTGACCTGACTACGGAGAACGAACCGAAAGAAATGACCATTGCAAATCAGCTCATTGAACAGCTGACAACAGCGTTTAAACCGGATCGCTATAAAGATGATTATCGTTTGAAAATGGAAAAACTGATTGAAGATAAGGTCGCTGGTATGCCGGTGGAGAAAAAGAAGGGGCGTACCGCACAGCCGAATGTGGTTGACTTGTTGTCGGCTCTGGAAGCGAGTGTCAAAGAAACAAAACCGAAGCCGCGACGAAAAACGGCAACAAGGCGCAAGAAAACGGTGTAAATGATGGAATTTCAGCCCATTAAACCGTTTGAGCCGATCAGAGCAGATGTGATTCCGAACGGTCCGGATTGGGTACACCAAGTGAAATGGGATGGAGTGCGCCTTTTAGCCTACTGCAACGGGCAGAAAGTGCGTCTCTTTAACCGGAGACAACATGAACGGACGCTTCATTACCCGGAACTGGTTTCGAGTATTCACGCGTCTCCGGCGTCCTCGCTCATTCTTGACGGCGAGGTGATTGCGCTTGATCCCCATGGACGACCGTCTTTTCATGAAATTATGAAACGCGACCGTACCACCCCGACCGGACATGCAAAAGCAACAGACAGCATACGCGTTTTTTATATGGTTTTTGATTTGCTGTACGTTAATGGAGATTGGCTGAATTCCTGTCCGTTAAGTGATCGAATCGAACGGTTGCAGCAGTGGCTGCCCTTGTCAGACGCGATCCATTTCGTCCCAGTCTATGATAACGGAGATGCTTTATTTGCCGGTGTTAAGGAAAAGCACATGGAGGGGATTGTTTCAAAAAAAAGAAACAGCCGCTATGGCATTGGCGGAAAAAATGGGAATTGGCGAAAGATAAAAGTTACTGAAGATTTGATCGCTGTGGTCGGTGCGGTTACCTATCGCAACGGGAGAGTAAACGCCTTACTTATCGGCCAATACGACTTGGAGCATCGATTGATCTATATTGGGCGTGTGGGCAGCGGGACGCTGACGAGCCAAGATTGGCAAGCAGTGACACGGCTTGCGGAACTGCTAAAAAGTCAGACCAATCCCTTTGAGCGTCAGCCAGAGAACGTAAAAAAAGTATCATGGCTGATACCAAAATTAACCGTGAAGGTTGAATTTCAGGAATGGACCGAGAATGGATCGCTTAGGCAGCCGAGAATTCTGGCATTTGTTGATGAAAATCCGCATCGGTGCATTCTAGAGGAGGGTAGTAATGAAGGCAACAATTTCCAATGACATACGTGCATTTCAAATCACACATCCGGAGAAAATGATTTGGCAAAATCCGCAAGTAAATAAACTGCAGTTTCTTCGTTATCTAAATACGGTTGCTCCTTTAATGCTGCCATTTCTTGCTAAGCGGCGATTGACCGTCATTCGTTTTCCGCATGGTGTACCCGGACCATCTTTTTTTCAAAAAAAGTGTCCGGAATATGCGCCGGATTTTGTTCAGACGGACGAAGCGGAGGGAAGCCGCTACATTTTATGCAACACAGCGAAAACACTTCTATGGCTCGGTAATCAATTGGCCATCGAGTACCACATTCCCTATCAAAAAGCGGCTGTCGCACATCCTGAAGAAATTGTTTTTGATCTTGATCCTCCGGAGCGCACGGCCTTTCCTCTTGCCATCAGAGCGGCACTTGAAATGAAGCAGCTTTTTGAGCGGCTGTCGCTTGTCAGCTTTCCAAAGCTTTCCGGCAGTCGCGGCATACAGATTCATCTGCCGATCATCGGGCTTAGCCTTAACTATCAAGAAACACGCCTTTTTACCGCATTTATTGCCGAAGTTCTGGTCGGTCGATTTCCGGAGCTGTTTACCATTGAGCGTTTAAAGAAAAATCGGCGAAACCGGCTGTATTTGGATTACGTGCAGCATGCTGAAGGCAAAACCATCATATGTCCCTATTCGCCGCGTGGCAAAGAAGGGGCAACGGTGGCTGTCCCACTATTTTGGCACGAGGTTGATTCCGCGCTGAATATGAATGCATTCACCGTTGCCAAGGTTTTAGAACGGGTTAATCAGGGAATAGATCCAATGCGTCACTATTTTGAGTGTCGAAATCATCCATTACTAGCAATTATTGAACAGCTTAAGAAACTGCGTAAAAACGGATTCAATCACTCCTAGAAACGATGAATCAGCGCTAAGTTCATTAATCTTTTTATTGCCGGTTCATGCTGATGCCGCGCGCGAAACGACCGATAAAGTGGAGATCCGCAAAATCGAGCACGCCGCAGTTTACGTCATCATTATTTCTGAGAATAAGCGAATGACTTGTCAATAATTTTCCCTTTCCTGCGTAAAGGCGACGATTCTTTGTTTGCGCGATCACATGGTCGCCTTCAAGGAACATTCGCCGCGGTTCGATAATCCATACTGAAAAACAATGAATGCCTATGTAGTCGATAATCGGAACATTGCTGCTGAGTGCGAATGTTTTCGGATAAACGGTTTCATTCGCTTTAATCGTGTAGGAATAAAAATGATTCTGAGTGATCACTTTAGACTTGATCAGTTGATCTTCCTTTAAACTGTTGATATACGGGAGTTTTACAATACGCGATGGTTCAATTGAAATGTTCAAAACCTCCAAACCGGTAAAGCTAAAAAGGAAACGTCGAAATAATGCAAAAACCGTTCCTTTATCTCATGCTTGAATGATATCTGCCATTATTATGAACCAAATGCGGGATTGGAGCAAGAATGTTCTATTCATTGTGCCAATTCGATTATGTATTAAGCGATGAACGAGTTCTTTGCCCTACTTGAACAGCGTAAAAAGGACATAGATGGTTATCGAGCAGACCAATACAACAAGAAGCAAAACAAACAGTTGCACATGATTTGCAGCATGACGGGAACGTCCTAGCACGTCAATATGATGCACCTTCAAAATACTGTCATATTCGCCTCGATCCTGATCCAGATGGAAGTCAATGACATACGTAATTCCCGAATCCGCGCGATAGGACATTGTTTCCAAGAGTGCGATTTCCTCCCAGTACATCCGCTTAAATTCCAGTTTTCCTCCTGTTATCTTTGCGCATAAATGATCCAACTCGTGCGGCTTGAAGCTTCTCCCAACCAATTGATTCAGTTCATCCAGCATTTTCGACCCCTCCAACCTATGCTCTTCATCTCATGTATATGGAAGAACATCGCTGATTCTGCCATGAATTCCTGCTTTTTTTTACAGGGAAAGAAAGTATAGAATTTGCCCTGTCTTCAAACCAATAGCCCAGTGTCTTGGCCAAGAATCAAAGCGGAGGGGCTCTGGC
>NZ_JFZC01000041.1 GCF_000648615.1 Sporolactobacillus terrae DSM 11697
TTCCCATCCCGAACACGGTCGTTAAGCTCTTCTGTGCCGATGGTAATTGGGGGCTGTCCCCCTGTGAGAGTAGGTCACTGCCAGGCAATTGAGAGAGGCAGGAAGTCATTGGTATGGCAACCTGTTTCTTATTCTATTTATAATGTAAACTTCCCCAATATGGGAAAGTACATTATAATATACATATTTTATTAAGTATTCCACAGTAGCTCAGTGGTAGAGCAATCGGCTGTTAACCGATCGGTCGTAGGTTCGAATCCTACCTGTGGAGCCATGCTTCCATAGCTCAGTTCGGTAGAGCACTTCCATGGTAAGGAAGGGGTCGCTGGTTCAAGTCCAGTTGGAAGCTTACTTATAAAACATTGATGCACCAAGGATTTTAGCCAATGGCTGACCTTGATGCATCTTTTATTTTAATTAACAACTGACTAAATTGCTGATTAAATTTGATAAAAACGATTCTGCATTGCTTCTCATTGACGCCCTCTTGAAAGGGGGATACTGATGCTGTCAGATAGAAAGAAATAATCCGTCTCATATGCTCGGGCAGGAGCTGAGACGGATCACTCTGTAAGCTATTCGTTTAGTGCCGCATCCGCTCTGTGCGGATAGGGCCATTCCGTCAGTGTTGTGCGTGCGCTGAAAGAAAAATACAACGAATGGAACGATCTGGAATTTCAGGGGCATTAAACGTTGAAGTAGCCGGTTTCTTTGATCCATTTTTTTGTTAATAAGTTATTTCAAACGTTCAGCCGGCCCATAACGAGCGTGCTATAATAGCAGCCATCCGATAAATAGTTGTCATTCCTGAGGATACCTTCAACTTCAAAGCCGAACCTTTTATATACGTTTATTGCTTTTTCATTGGTTTCCAAAACGTTAAGTGTGATTTTTTTCAGATGAATGGTTTCGGCCCATGCAATCGATTCTTGAAGCAGATGGGGGCCAAGATGTAAGCCCCAGTACTTCTTTAGTACGCAGACACCGAATTCAGCTTTGTGGGCTAGGCGTTTTAAATGATTGCCCTCGCATCTTGAGAATCCGGCGATCTTGTGATCCACGAGTGCGACAAGAAAAAGGTTCTTTGGATCTGCTGAGTCATGCTTAATCAGCTGTTCGAATTCAGAAGGAGTGATGAATGCTTCACCCGCTTCTCGATCCATGTTCTCCGTCTCACCGTCAATCTGTACACGAATTTTTGATAAGTACGCGGCATCATCAGGCTGCGCGGAGCGAATGGTACAGGCACCTCCTTTAATCGTAAATTCTTTTTGCTTGATGATCATGTACGGATCACTTCCTTATTTTGAAGGGGCTATGCGCCGCTCCATTTATCTTATTATTGCCGCTAATGATGCTGCTCAAAAAAAATCCACTTGGCTATTTGCTTGCACCGGTGATGCTGGTGTTCGCACTCATAACGTCAGCAAATAGTATCGTGCTGATATTCGTAACGATGATAAATACAGATCAAAATACATGGCCGTCAATCGTGATTTTCTCGATGTTGCTTGGTGTTTGTCTTTGTGTTCTCTGTTCTATATTGAGACATGTGATTGCACCCCCACGTGGCATTACCGATTAACACATGGTCAGGAAAAGTAAAACACGCCAACTCATAAGGAGTGGCGTGTTTTTTCTATTTATGAGGCGGCGGAACTGCTGGCAGGGTTGATGAATTTAATCCCAATCTTCTCGAGCCGGTTGCCGTTTACGGATTTAACCGTGAACAGCATGTTCTTGTATGTTACGGTCGGCTTGAAGCCTTCATCAGGTATTGAGCCAATCTGGCTGAGCATCCATCCGGCGAGTGTGTCAAACTCGGGAACATCAATATCGGTTTTAAAATGATGATTGAAGGCATCGAGCTCCATCGATCCGTCAGCAAGATAAGTGGATTCATCGATCCGCGTCAGCGGCTGTTTTGTTTCATCATACTCATCTTCGATCTCACCGACGATCTCTTCAATCAAATCTTCCATCGTAACGATACCGGCGAAACCGCCGTATTCATCAATCAACACGGCTAAATGCTGATGGCTATCACGCATTTCTTTTAACAGATCGTCAATATATCTCGTTTCCGGTACAAAGAAGGCTTCACGCATCACGGAGCGCAAAGCGACGTTTTCAAAGCCGACTTTGCTTGCAGCGTGAAAATAGTCTTTGATGTTCAAAAGGCCGATGATGCGATCACGGTCCTGTTCATAAACCGGAATACGTGAATACTTTTCACTTAAAATCAACTCGGTCAGCTGATCCGGCGGTGTATCGGCATCAATGATAAAGGAATCGGTTCGGGCAGTCATAATTTCTCTGGCGATTTTATCATCCAGTTCAAAGACACCACGAATCATTTCCAACTCTTCGGTATTCACCGAGCCGTCTTCCTGGCCGGATTGTGCGAGCAATTTGATTTCTTCACGCGAATTAACCTGTTCTTTTCCATCTTCTTTACCGACATGAATAACCTTGGCCAGCACATTGACGGAAAAAGATAAAAACATGACAAAGGGATAAGTGAATTTGCCAATTAAGAAAATAGGCCTTGCAGCGAATGCAGCAATACGTTCAGCGTTCTGAAGCGCAATTCTTTTCGGAAACAGCTCACCGAATACCAGCGTGATGTAAGAAAGCACGAGGGTAATCACAGCGATGGAAAGTTCCTTTGCATAAGGAATCGTTCCGAGAAACGATGCAAATTGGTTTGCTAAACCGGTTGCGGCGGATGCACTTGAGAAAAAGTTGGCTAAAGTAATGCCCACTTGGATGGTTGCTAGGAATCTGCTTGGATCATCGATCACTTTGCTAATGATTAGTGCCTTTTTATTGCCGGCAGCCGCCTGTCTTTCAATACGCTTCTTATTCAAGGAAACAAGCGCAATCTCAGCGGCAGCAAAAAAAGCATTAATTAATGTAAGGACCCCGATCAATCCAAATTGAAAGAACAACGGACTCCCAGGGTCATCTGAAGGACTATCCACGGAAACAATCTCTCCCTTTTATAAAATTAAGTGATATAGTTTCATTATATTTGATTTTATGAATTTAATCCATAATTAATTCGCACGAATCATGACCATTTATTGGCTTGAACATGGGCATCAGTGTATGCAACGCGTCTGTGTCATGCGTTTTTTTCTAGTTTCAATCATTTCGAGTGCATGGTGACCAACCCCCTTGTCGCCGATCCGAGATCCGGTGTCACTGTAAAAGCCATGATAGTCAGAGCCGCCGCTGATCACAAGGTCATATTTCTCGGCGAGCTGCAGCGCATGGCGCTCTGCCTGTGAATCATGGAGCGGGTGGTAGACCTCAATCCCTTCAAGGCCGGCACGCACCCATTCAGACACAGCGGCAAAATTATCAAACTGGCCAGGGTGGGCAAGCACGGGGACACCTCCGGCTGCACGGATTGCACGAATCGCCTCGAAAGCGTCGAGATAATGGACCGATACATATGCCGCACCTTGTTTGTGCCCGGCACCAGCGCGTGCGAACAGCTTGCGATACAGATCGCCATAGATTGTATCGGTATATCCCTTCTTAAACAGCACATGCATGATGTGCTGTTTGTAGACATTTGTGCTTTCTTTCGCCAACTCGGCGACTTCTGCCCATGTGAGCGGATAGCCTGCTTGGATGAGTCTTTCGACCATTTGCCGAGCCGCTTGCTGACGCTCGGCACGCATCGGCGCGCACAGATGCTCCAATACCGGGTGACCCGTTTCGATGAATAGACCGAGAAGATGTGCACGGCGGTTGCGGGTGAAGTCATAGGCGGAAATTTCAATACCGGGAATGAGCGTAATGCCGATCTTTCTGCTGTATTCAGCGGCGCGCGCGAGTCCTAGAGTCGTATCATGATCCGTGATTGCCAGATGATCCACACCGTTGTGTTTTGCCTGATCAAGAACCGCTTCAATGGAATCGGAATTGTCAGAGATGGATGTGTGGCAGTGCAGGTCAATCATCAGCCTTAACCTCCGTTCGAAAACTCATGCCGTGCTGCTCAAATCCAAGCTTCTCATAAAAAGCATGAGCGCCGCTGCGTTTTATGTCGCTTGCAAGCATTAGTTTGTAGCAGTTTTGCTTGGCTGCGCGGCGCATGGCGTCCTGCATCATCTTTTTCCCAATCCCTTGTCCGCGGGCGGCTCCAGCGACCACAACATTTTCAACGATTGCGATTTTTTTTCCGCCGTGGCCAAAGTTATCAAGAATGATCAGCGTATAGGAAGCGATGAGTTGTGCTGCATCAAAGAGACCATAAATCTTATAGTAAGGATAATCATTGAGACGATTCAGCAGCTGGGGGGCTTTGTTTACGGGCAGCCGGTTCTGAGCATCCAAATCACCGAGCAAATCAAGGTACTGATCGATCGCTGTACGGTCGAGTTCCTTCCATTCAATTGTCATTGAGCGGCCTCCTTGAGCAACCCATTTTGTAAGCGGAAGGTTCGATCGACCACCGATTCCATAAAATCCAAATCATGAAAGATGCCGATCATGGTCGTCCCGCGTTGTTTCAATTCTTGGATGCGTTCTTTTACCGAAGCTTTTGATGCTTGATCGAGCGATGCAGTGGGTTCGTCCAGCAGCAGCAGTTTTGTTTGCCGAACCATAGCCCGTGCCAAATTGAGGCGTAATTTTTCGCCGCCGCTGAACGTTTTCGGATACGTATCCCAGAGTACTTCGCGCAGATTGAAGTGGGTCAGCATCGCTTTTGCTCGCATGCGTGCAGCAGCTTCGCCTTCTCCCATTTCGAGCAGCGATTCCATGACGAATTCGAGAGCAGTCATCCGCGGCATGATGCTGAGAAACTGAGAGACATAGCCGATTTCTTCTTTACGAAGGCGCAGCATCGTGCGTTCGGAAGCCTCGGCCAGATCGATGCGTCCATAGCGATCCGATGCATAGTGTATGTGCCCGTTGCTCGGTAAATAAGTACGGTAGATGCACTTGATAATTGTTGATTTGCCGCTGCCGCTTTGACCGGTGATTCCGAGAAATTCTCCTTGATTCACCGAAAAATGAATGTTGCGGCAGCCGGTAATCTTTTTGTCATTAAATTGATGGATGGTAAATGTTTTCTCAAGATGATCGACATGGAGCAATTCTTCCATTTTACTCACCTCTGTACCTGAATAAGTTTGCTAAATGCATGGTAATCCCAAAGCGCTTCATCAAAACAACTGTACTTGGTGCGATGGTGCGCCGTTCGCTTAGGCGTGTTCTGCTGGAAGTATTGGATCAACGCTTCAAGGCCGGCTGATGGTGTGCAGTCAGATAGTTCATACGGCAGACTTCTGAGCCATCGACGAAAACATGCTGCAGCAGTGGTTGTTTCGTTTCGCTGACACCGACGATCAGTAAATCAGCTTTCTTCCCAGATTCAATCGAGCCGATGTCGTGATCGAGCTTCAGTGCGCGCGCCGGATTCAGTGTAACGGTGTTGAATGCTTGGGGCGCATCTATGCCCAGATCATAGTGGAGCTTGAACGCTGCATGCAGCAGTGATGCCGGGTAATAATCCGAGCAGAAAAGATCAACGAGACCTTCACGAACCGCATCAAGCGCAGATAAATTATTGCTGTGTGATTTGCCAAGCAGCAGATTCGGTGCACCCATCACAACACGCATGCCCAGCTTTCGTGCATAACGAGCCGCCTCTAGAGTGATTGGAAATTCACTGATTTCCGCTTGCCAGCTGCGGATTAAGTCGAGCTTTTCAATCGTATCATCGTCATGGGATGCAACCGGTATGCCGCATGTGTTTGCAAGATGGGCCAATTGCTGCAGCATTTGCGGATCCAATTTCTCCTGCTTTTTCGTATCTTCAATCATCTGTTCCGCTTCTTTCTTGGAGAAGTGGCGATGTTCGATCAGCAGCCTTCTTTGCACTTCCAAATCGCGATACTGTCCTTGACCCGGCGTGTGATCGGTGAGTGAAAATTCGTCGATCTTTCCGTCACGGAGCAGTGCCGATACCGCTTCAACCGCATCAATATTGGCAATTTCAAAACGCAGATGCGTCTTGTGCCGAATCAAGTGGGGACCTTGAGCAAGGCGGTGGATGGAATCCATGAGCGCATAAACCGTTTCATTTTGACGTGCTTTCCGTATCGTGTTTTGTTTCATCAGGGAAACGGCATGAAAGATGGTGGTGATCCCTTCTGCAGCGAGCTTCTTCTCCAATTCGGCAAACGAGAGTTCGATCGCAAAACGACTGGTTGGCCGCGGTTCAATTTCAACTTCAATCGCATCACTGTGTGAATCAATCAAACCGGGAATCAGCCATCTGCCGCCAGCGTCGAGATCTGAAGCAGTCACGCTTTCCGGTGCGCCGGCTTCAATGCGGCTGATGCGGGATGCTTCAATCGTGACCGATCCGTTTTCAATCACACGGTTAGGCAAAACAATGTTTGCATGATAGATTTTCATAAAGACACCTCACAATAAAGAATGGACAAGCAGTTGTGTATAGGTATGTTGCGGGTCTTCAAGGATTTGATCGGTCAAGCCGGCTTCGATGCAGCGGCCTTGTTTCATAACCAAGGTCCGATCGCACAGCATACGAATGACGCCAAGGTCATGGGAGACGACAAGCATGGCGGTTCGGTTTTCGCGCTGAATGCGCCGGATCAGATCAAGGACACGTGCCTGCACCGACAGGTCTAAGCCGGTCGTCACTTCATCCAGCAAAAGAATCGGCGGCTTGTTGGCCAGGGCTTTGGAAATTTGCACACGCTGCTGCATGCCGCCGCTGAAATGGGCCGGTGCTTCATCCATGCGCGTGATTGGAATTTCTACATGATCTAGAAGGTCTGCGGCACGGCTGCGAATGGCGCGTACATTGAAATCACCGGCTGCGATTAATTTTTCAGCAATGTTGCCGCCGCTGGAAAAGTTCATCTTCAGCCCGATCCAGGGATTCTGGTATACCATGCCCATGAGATGGTTGCGAATGTAGCGCTTTTGCTGCGCGGATTCAAGGAAAATATTGCGCGGTCCTTTGTTATAAGTAGCAATGGTTGCCGATCCGCTTGTCACGGGCGAATCAAAATAGAGACTTTGAACAAGCGAGCTTTTTCCCGATCCGCTCTCGCCAACAATCCCAAGAATTTCACCTTCATAGAGATCAAAACTGATGTCATTGCAGGCCAAAACACTGCCGCAATGCGGACAATGACTGCTGCCAGATGGAAGATTCTGGGGGTTCCGGCAAGTGGCACAGCCTTTTCCAAAGCGTTTCATCAAATGACGTACTGCGAGCAACGGCCGATCTTCATTTCCCATGCTGCGCACCTCGCTCCCGGCATTTGCGGCAATAGCCGGTATCGGAACATTGATAGAAGGTCTGTCCGGCGGCCTCATCATAGAGTTCATCGAGGAAGCTGTCCGTGCTCCCGCACAGACGGCAGCTGCAGCCTTCAAAGTGTTCGACTTCAAAAGGATAGTCGTCAAAAGCGAGCGGCTCCACGTCGGTATAGGGAGGGATCGCATAGATTTTCTTTTCCCGTCCGGCGCCGAATAAAAATAACCCTTCTGCTTGATGGAGCTTCGGAAGATCGTATCGAGGGATCGGACTAGGCGCAAAAATGTAGCGTTTATGGGCCAATGCCGGATAGTCGGCGCCAATGCTGATTTTCCCCCACTTGACAATGTCTTCATAAAGCCGCAGCCAGATGCCGCTGTAGTCCATTTCTGCATGCAGGTGTTTGCTTTTCTTTTCTTTCGGCTCGACGAATCGCAGCGGTTCAGGGATCGGCACTTGAAACACGAGGATTTGATCGGCACGAATCGGTACTTCGGGAATACGGTGCCGTGACTGAATCAGGGTCGCCTGCTCGGCATCAGTTGTTACGGCAACATTGGTGCACGCCTGTACCAGCTTTTTAATACTGACGGCATTAACGCTGTCGTCATTGCCTTGATCAATCACCTTCAAGGTATCGCCATCGCCGATCAAAGAGAGGGTGAGCTGCAGGCCGCCGGTGCCCCAACCACGGCCGATCGGCATTTCTCGTGATGCAAACGGCACCTGATAGCCGGGAATCGCCACAGCCTTCAGTGTGGCGCGGCGAATTTCTTTCTTCGAACCCTCATCGAGAAATGCGTAGTTGTACGTTTGTTTCAACGGCGTGTGCATCGCCATATTTACACCTCCTGGTGGTCTGTTTTTTCAGCTGCCAGCTTTTGCGCTTGCCTCAGGACATCGAGTTTGGACTGGAATGTAATATAATGCGGCAGTTTCAGGTGGGAGACAAAGCCGTTTGCTTCAATACTGTCTACGTGCAGCAGAACAAATTCCTCATCATGGGTCGGGCTCGTTCCGTCCGTTTCCAAGCGTTGTTCAAGAATTGCCATAGCAATTGCTTTTGTCTCATTCTGTCCGAAGGTTAGTCCATACCCCAGTTGAAACTGCACATCGCCATTGTCTTTTTTGGTAAATGAGTTGATCGTTTCCACTTCAGTTACCATCACTTCGCCGAGCGACAAGGTTTCGTTTGAAGCAAGCGGATAAGCAACCGTCAATTCCACATAGCCGACACGCAGTTCAGCGACCGTAGGGTGTTGCGCGGTATGTTCGCGCATGCTGCTGCAGGCGAGCGCGGTCATCGCACCGGTATCGCCGCGAGATAAAAGCTGAAGTTTCGCTGAGCGCGGGACAGGGAAGGTCAGCTTGTCGCGGGTAATATCGACTAAACCATTGCGTGCGTTCGGGGGACTGAGCAAGCCCTGTGCGCGCAGCAAGTCAGCGACCTTACGAAACGGCTGTCGGTGATCCGTATGCGGGTTGTCTTGTTTCGGAAGCTGTTGCAAAACGGATTTTAGTGCAGCCTGTGCCTCTTCATTACGGAGCGTAAAATTAAGCAGACGATGCGTATAGTCGGCTGTCGGTCCGAGAATCTGACTGCCGGGAATGTCCTTGAAAGCAGATGAAATGCGGCGGATTACGCGCATCTGTCCGGGATCAACCGTCAGAGATTCAACGTTTCGCTCCAGCGTTGAGCGGTAGGCGCGCAATAGGAAAGCAGCTTCGGCAGGATCGCCTTCCGCCTGCTTGAGCGCGAGTGCCGCATCGTTTGGCGCGTAAAGGCCGCTTTCGCTGATGACGCGGTCAACCAGATGGCGCATCTGTTTTTCAATTGCCGTGACTTCAAGTGCATGGTCTGCATCTTTCAAGCGATACCATTGATTGAGTAAATTGGCGGTTTCGATGGCTTGCTGACCGCCAGTTACGGCAACATAGCCCATTTATACAGCCTCGCTTTCAATCATTGTTGTCCGCGGCAGTGCAGCCATCTGACCGTTGTCGCTGATTAAGATGAAATCACAGCCGGTCGGATACTCCATATTGCGCGCTGCACGTATCCGAAGCCATTCCGGATTGAATCCATCTGCCGACAGGGTACGGCGCTTCTTAATGCCCGGGCCGCTGAGTGTCATCGTTATGCCGCTTGTTTCAGAATCGGATAAAGCGCGGACACGAATGATCAATGTGGCACTTTTCTCGGGTTCAAGCAGCGTACCGATGCGAATCTGCTGCATCAGTGTACGGATTAAATCGACACTAGGCTGAGTTTCAATGAAAAGATAGTCTGCACGTTCTGCAGCAAGCATTCGGCTTCCTGTCCGCAGCTCCAAATAGGACGCCGCCTCATTATTTTCCGTCTCTAAATAGAAAGTTGTCTGAGCATCGAGCAAGGTACGGCCAAGCGCATAGGTTCCGGAGAAAAGTGGAATCGCATTTGGAATACTATTCATTTGTGGTGAAAGGTCATGGAGCTTACCCGGGCGCGCCATGCTGTCGAGCAGACTGCGATAAACGCGCCGCGTATCATGTACCTCATGGAAGCTTTTAGTGTCTGTCATTGTATGCCCCCATCGTATCGAAATGGACTTGCGACTCAGCGCTGCGAGCACACTCTGCGTTGCGTTCGGCGATGATCGCGCCCTCCGCTGCCTCAAGACGTTCACGCCATTGCTCGAGTATGGGGAAGCCGGCGTTGATGGCTGCATCAACAGCGGCCATACAATAGGCGCGCTGTGGTGCCTCACCGACAACCAAGCCGATGCCAAACTTTTGATTAAAGGAAACCGTGCACTCGGTCACTAAGACTTCACCGACATAAAAAGGTTGATCAGACACGGAGTCGCGCGCTTTCATCATCACAAGCGACGTTTGCGGGAAACGTTCCACCTGCAAACAGAGCGTCTGTTCCAATTGCTCAGTGATCTCTTTTAATAGCGAAAGTGAGCAGGCATTCAGGATACGACTGAGCCGCTGCTTGTTCATCATCACGATTTGAACCTCCTTCATTTTTGCTTACAAGAGCACTGTAACTTATCGATAAGTACGAATCGTTAACCGCATGTAAAAAAAGCGTAAAGGAACCGTGACTGACCTGGATACGAGCGGATAGACGAATAAGCATCGTTTCTGAAGCCTATTAAAAATCAATGGTACAGCGGCACAGATCACTGCGGATTCGTGAACAACTGTATTCAATCGGTCTGCCTTTGGGATAATGTGTCAGGCTTCTGACTTGCAGGATCGGTACATTTTCCGGAATATTGAGCTGTTCCGTATCCTGCTGGTTTGGCATGACCGCTTGAAGGGTCGATGAAACGCGATGCGGGTAAATACGATAATGGCGATCAAGCAGTTGATAAAGCGAACGGAAGTTTTCGAGGTTTGTGCTGAAATTCGGTACGCATTGTTTTGGAAGAACGGTTTGTGATCGGGAAAAAGGCTGATCGCCTGCGCAGCGGATGATCTGCAGTTCATAAACATGCTGATCGTCGGTGAGCTGGAGACGCTCGGCTTCCGGTTCATTAGCAAGGCGCAGCGTCCAGTCCACCAGTTTCCCTTCTGCTGCAATCCCAATCTGGTTCAGGTTCTCCGTAAATCGGGTAAGGGATGAAAGCGGGTAGCAAAGTTCACGCATCCGCTTGGCAACAAAATAGCCTTTGCCTTGCTTTGATTCAACCAGACCGCGGTGAATCAGATCCAAAAAAGCAAATCGGACAAAGTGAGGATTGACGCTGAATTGATTGCAAAGGTCATGTTCAGATGGAAGCTTGTCTCCGCTTTTATAGATTGCTTTTTCAATTTTATATTCAAGCGCTTCAATGATTCTTTTGGAGGCTGCTTGTTCAGTGCGCATAGGCTTCCCCTTTTTAGCTTTATTTCCTCTAATGTACATTCTTGAAAACGTAAGAATCAATCGTTGGCACTGAATTTTCAAAATCTTTATCACAACTTAAAACTGGCTTAACTTTCTTTACGGGATTATCCGCTAAACTATGGAAGAACGAAGGAGATGAGAGGGGAGGCTGAGCGTGTTTAATGGAAACAGAGCATTTGGTGATTGCCGATTATTTCATCCAAGCGATTGAGCAAGCGGTTTATCAAGAAGGCGAACGTCTGCCTTCTGAATCGGAGTTGCGCGAACAGTTCGGAGTCAAACGTTCTGTGGCAAGGCGCGCCGTCGCTCGCCTTTGCGATAGCGGGTGGATCACAACCATTCAGGGCAAAGGATCGTTCGTTACGGCAAGAAGCACGCCGCTTGCTTACGCGCTTTCATCTAAGACCGCATTTACTGAGGAGATGATGAAAAACGGGGTTATCGCGCATGCTGAACTGCTGCACTGGGAAAAGCGAACGGCAAATCAGCACGAGCGAAGGCTTCTGCATCTGGATCATGCGGACTGGGTTTATCAATTGGAGATCCGGCGCCGGGCGGGGCGGTTGCCTTTATCGATGACAACAACCTGTCTTGTTGAACGCATCGTTCCCGATCTTGAGCTTCACTTGGATCCATTTGTCTCCCTGTACCGGATCTTGTCCGGGATCTATCGCCTTCAACCGCAAAGACTGAGCTCCGTTGTTCGCGCCTCACTGCCGAATGCAGACGATGCGGCGCAGCTGGAGATCTCTGCCCAGTCGCCGATTCTTCAGGTTGAAAGTCTTGTCAGTCATCGAGGAATTGTGCCAATTGAGTACAGTCGCTCACGGATTCGCGGTGATTTGCAAGAAAGCTGTGTCTCTTTTTCATGAAGCCTGTTCAGACGCATCATCGATTACTTCTTCTGTTGACCAATACTTAGCGAGATTTGAAAACTTATTCAGGGGGAACCACAAAGTGAAAAAAGCAGTCATTGGATTTCTTGTACTTGCACTCTTTCTTGTTAGCGCAGCGTGCTCGGCAAACGGCGGATCAGGGTCCGGATCGAGCGCGAAAAAGACGATCACGGTCGTATGGTATCCAAATGAATCCGGTGCGGATATGAAAAGTTCACGTGAAGCCATTGATAAAGTCATTGCTGATGCAACCGGTAAAAAAGTCGTGGACAAGTTAACCACGGATTATAACATTGCAATCGAAGCAATCGCCAGTGGCAACGCCGATATCGGATTTATGGCTGCGCAAGGCTATATTGAAGCGCATAAGAAAAATGAAAAAGTATTGCCGCTCGTTGTGAACAGCGGAGCATCCGGTACCTTGAAGGACGCAGTTTACTACAGCTGGATTGCAGTCAACAGTAAGGATGCAGACAAATACAAAAGCAATAACGGCTACTCCATTGACGGAATTAAAGGCAAACGGATGTCTTTTGTCTCTACAAGCTCCACCTCCGGGTTTGTCGTCCCTTCCTCTCGAATTATTGCTAACTTTAAATCCGATCATTTAAAACAAGAAGATCTTCAGGTAGGAAACAAATTCTTCAAACAAGTGGTTTTCGGACAATCACATCAAGGTTCTGCGGTGAATCTATTAACAGGAAAAGCAGACGTTGCAGCATTCTGTGATACAGAACTCATCCGCTATGTAGATCTTGCCAATGGCGAAATGAACAAAGAAGGATCGACATACAAGGTAAAGGCAAATGCCGAAGAACCCTTTAATAAACTGGGCGGAAAAGAATTTACGGTCCTTGCGGTTACTCCGGTTTTAAATGCGCCGGTTGTCATGAATACGGAAACTTTGAGTAAATCCGATCAGAAAAAAGTGCTTGATAAGCTGACCTCGGACGATGTTGCCAATGACAAAGGCATTTTTGCTCCGGAAGGCTCAAAAGGCATGTATGCAAAAACGCAAGACGAACGTTTCTTGAAAATTGAAGACGGCTGGTTTGACGAAATTAGAAAACTATCCGAATAATTGCTAGTAAATGATCATGAATCGAGGAGTTCACGATGACGACGTTATTGCAGTTTAAAAAGGTCTCCAAGCAATATGGCAGCTCTACTGTGGCGTTATCTGATGTTAACTTCTCCGTTAACGAGGGAGAGTTAGTTTCCATTATTGGTCCTTCAGGGGCCGGGAAATCAACGCTCCTTCGCTGCATCAACCGACTGATTGATGCGACGAGCGGAGAAATCATTTTTGACGGCATGGACGTACTGAGCATCGGCAGACGCAACCTCAAGAAATTGCGGACGAAAATCGGTATGATCTTTCAAAACTATAACCTTGTCGAACGGTTGAGTGTATTTGAAAATGTGCTTCACGGACGTCTTGGCTATAAGACGGCATTGGTTGGCGCGCTTGGTTTTTATCATGAAGAAGAAAAAGCGCGTGCACTTGAAATTCTGAAATCGCTTGGGCTTGAAGAACAAATTTACAAACGCTGCGATCAGCTTAGCGGCGGCCAGAAACAGCGCGTTGGCATTGCAAGAGCACTTGTTCAGGAACCACGCGTCCTTCTTGCCGATGAACCGATTGCCTCACTCGACCCAAGTTCTTCCAAAGTGATTATGGATCATTTGAAAAACATTTGCGAAACATTCGGAATCACCGTGCTGGTCAATCTGCATCAGCTGGATGTGGCGTTAAATTATTCAGATCGAATCATTGGCATCAGCAGCGGGCGCGTGGTTTTTGACGGGATGCCGTCTGCATTGACCCATGACGCTATACGCCAAATCTATGGCTCAGATCCAGACGGACTGAATCTGAACGTCGAGAGACCGAAAGAAGTGGCGCAAAAAAGATGAAGCAGCACTTTCTGATGAAAAAGCGCTTGTCCTTTCTCGGTTTTTTGCTCGTTTTGGTTGGGATTGCATGTGCGGCGATGACGATGACGCAATTCAGCATCGCAAACAGCTTCAGTTCCATTCCAAAAGCGATGATATGGGGATGCAGCAATTTTTATCCAACGGCAGATTCCTTTACGAATTTTCCGGATATCATGCTCAAGCTGCAGGAGACCTTGCTGATTTCCATTGCCTCGGCCTCGGTAGCAGCAATTTTCGCTTTCGTTTTTGCTTTGCTTGGTTCGCAAGTCACCAAGATCAATAATACACTTGCGGCTTTCAGCCGTTTCATCGCAAATGTTTTCCGTAACATTGATGTCAGCATTTGGGCACTGGTGCTGCTTTTCTCCTTTGGCCAAAGTTCGTTAACCGGCTATTTTGCCTTGTTTGTTGCTTCATTTGGCTTTTTGACACGCGCATTCATGGAAACGATTGATGAAGTCGGCTCAGGCGCGATTGAAGCGCTGCGTGCGACCGGTGCTCATCGTTTCTCGATCATTTTTCAGGCGGTCCTTCCAATGAGTATGTCGCAATTGATCAGCTGGGTACTGTTCATGATAGAAACGAATATTCGAGCGGCAACGCTGGTTGGGATTCTGACCGGCTCAGGTATTGGTTTCATTTTCGACCTTTACTATAAACGAATGGATTACCACTCAGCCAGCCTGGTCGTACTTGCGATTGTTGTCTCCATTCTCGTGATTGAACAGATTTCGAATTATGTAAGGAGGGCGATGTTGTAATGGCGATCAGTCCTGCAGCCCAGCCAAAAATGGTCAATGACGGCAAACCGCCCCTTGTAAACGGGAGACTGAAGTTGCGCGTGCTGACCAAGTCGATGCTTGCCATTCGGGTGACGCTGATCGCGCTTGCGGTTTTAACCGTTATCGGTTTTATGACCTTCAACTACCAAGAGGTTCATTTGCTGAAGGGAATTGCGACAACCTTTGTGAATTTTAAAACGATTTTTGCTTCGCCGCAGTTTTCACATTTCACCTTTCCGGAGGCCGTCCATCAGCTGTTGATTACCTTGTCACTGGGTGTTTTGACGACCTTGATCGGCGCCTTGATCGCCTTGTTTCTCAGCATGCTTGCAGCTGAAAATTTATCAAATAAAACGGTTTCTAACAGTGTCAAAGGATTGATGGCCGTGATTCGTGCGGTGCCAACCGTTCTCTGGGTACTCATTTTTGCCGTATCGGCAGGACTGGGGAGTGTGGCCGCGGTTATCGGGATGTCCTTTCACTCCATCAGTTATCTGACGAAAGCCTATTCTGAGTCGTTTGAAGAATTGGACCAAGGAATCCTCGAAGCGTTACAAGGATGCGGGGCAGGCTGGTGGCAGATTATCTGTCAGGCGGTGTTGCCTTCATCCCTGACCTCAATTGTGTCCTGGACATTCATTCGTTTTGAAATCAACTTCGGCGTTTCCGTAGCGATGGGGGCTGCCGCAGGTGCGGGCGGCATCGGCTACGACATGTTTATGGACAGTGCGTTCTACTACAATCTGCATGAGATGGGGGTCATTACGTACATGATCTTAGCCGTAGCGATGCTGCTTGAATACCTATCGCTTCAAATGAAAAAGAGAATTCGCGCTTAAGTCGCGCGAAGCTTCATCGTTTAGGCAAAGGCACAGATATCACCTTTCATCATAGACTAGTGAGGAAACGGATCTTGATGAGGAGGCGGTTTAGTTGATGTACGGAACCAATCCAGCGGCAAATGGACCTGCGGCAAATGGACCTGCGGCGGATTACCGTCAGCGCATTACGGCGCAGCAAGCAGCAGAGATTGCCGTTGCCCGTGTACCGGGGCAAATCATTCATGTTGATATGGAATTGGATGATCACTTATTGAAATATGAGGTTTATGTCTTAACCGATCAAGGTGTCGTCTACGAGGTGGAAATCGCTTCAAGAGACGGGCGCGTTTTGAGTGTGGAAAGAGAAGATTAAAAAAGCCGGCCCCATTTTCTGGGGTCGGCTTTTTGTCGAATCTTTACCGAACATGCGCTTCCTTGCTGGCAATCGGTTGTTTGATCATGCGCTGTTTTTCAAGCTTCGCCTGCCGGTTGTCGGAGATCAGTTCAACACATGAACCGGCCAGAATCAAAAGAATGCCCGCCAAGACATTGAGTGTAATCGATTCGCCGAGAATCAGCAGTGCGAGAACCGGAGCCAGTGCCGGTTTAATAAAGAAGACCAGCGAGGCGGTCGATGCTGAAGTTGTCTCCATGGCAAGGAAATAAAAGCTGAAACCGAGCCCGGTGACAAACACGCCCAGATAGATCAGCATCGGCAAAGTGCCCCAGGAAATCCCTTGCAGTACAGGAATGTTGGCGAAATCATTCAGCCCAACGCTTCTCAGCCACCCGGCAACCGCGCCGATCTTGGTGATCCAGATCAGCACCAGTAGTTCCATACTGCCGAACAGGAAACTGAAGCTGCTCTGTACCACCCCGTCAAAACCATAGTTTAAGCTGCCTTTGCGCCCGACAATCCCATAGAGCGCGAAGGTGACTGCGGCAATCAGCGAAAGCGTGATACCGGTCACGTTGGTTAGATTTTCAGGGTTCACAATAAACAGCATGCCTGCTAAACTGACAACCAGTGACACGAGCGACAGCTTTGTCAGCTTTTCCTTCAAAAAGAAGTGGGCAAACGGGATGACAAACACGGCGTTGCAGCTGAACAGAATCGCAACGGTCGATGCCTTTGCATAGACAATCGCCATCTGAAAGAAAGTCATGCTGACCACGACGCACATCAATCCGGAAAACAAAAAATAAAGCACTTTACTTTTATCAAGCGTAAATCCGCTCCCCTTCAAATGGCGGATGGCAAGCGGCGACAGAATAATGGATCCGATTAGAAAACGCAGAAAATTGAGTTGCATTGGATTGAATTGCGAGCCCGCCAATTTGATTGCAATTTCCATTGTGCTAAAGAATAGTGTTGAAAAACCAATAAAAATTAATCCTTTTTTCATGCTAAACCCTCGATTTCTCACCATATTTTGAAGGTGATCTGATCGCTTTACAACGCGCCGCGAAAGACCGGCAAGAACTTAATTGTGAAAACGCTGCCAAATAATAGCTTTTGCATCTGTTTCATCTTCTAATAATATAACGCAGATATGAGAAAATGATAAGCGTTTAGAAAAACGGAGCATGTGTAAATGATGAACTTTTTGTACGGCTGTCTGCCTATGTTGTCCCACTAAAACGGGAATTTTGTGGTAAAATAAAGGTGACAGGGAATGTTTGGGAACCGAGTGACCGCCTGTTCATTCGCTTGAATTTTGCGGTGTTCCGGACAATGTGATCTCCCTTTTTGAACGGTTCCATGTCAACTTGTGAGAGGGGCGGTGTTTGGTATGCTCTTTAAAAAAATATTGGTTTCCTATGATGACTCCGATTTGTCGAAGAAGGCACTGCAAAAAGCAGCAGATTTGGCTCGGCTCGATGCTGATACGGAGCTGGATGTCCTTAATGTCGTGACTGTACCGACCAACCAATTTGTTGTCGGCGAAGTGTACCGTCAAGTACGCGAATCGATCATAAAGTATGGCCATGAAGTGGTAAGCCGTACGGATCAAACGCTTGACGCATTGCCGAACAAAACAGAGACCTTTGTCAAAGAAGGCCAGCCGGTACGAACAATTATTGAGTTCGCCGGCCAAAACGATTATGATCTGATTGTCATCGGCAGCCGCGGGTTAAGCGGCGTTAAGGAATTTTTGGGCAGCGTCAGCCATGGGGTTGTCCAGCGTTCACAAGTTCCCGTTTTGATCGTTAAATGAAATGACCGGATAGCTTAATGAAACGCATACGCATAATGAAACGGCATCCTGCTTGGGGTGCCTTTTCTAGCAAGTAAAGAAATATATGATTTGGCCTTGCTGGTATGATGATCGGCGGCATTTCATCAATAAGCCCGTTACAGACACGAAAGCGCTCTGGCGCCCGCGGCAAGCGAGCAGCTGTAGTGCCCGGATCGATGGCAAGGGACTAGGCGTAGCCTAGTTTTTCTATATCGTTACACTCCAGGGGGGAAAACGAATCGATCGACGCGTGTTCATGCAAGCTGAGGTTTTCTTTACATGAAATTAAAGACAGCATCACACACCGCTAACATTTATGGGTTATTCTTTAAGTATTCAATGAGCAATCAAGGAGGAAATGATACATGGAAATGAACCAAACCCATGCGGCAGAACAAAATGTTGTGGCGGTGAAGCTTAATCGCAAATTACTGTTGACTCATCTTGTATTGGTTGTTTCTGTTCTCCTGAATGTCAAGTTGCTGCTTGGATAACCGGCAGCGTTAGTGATCCGATAACCCCTAATTTCTATATATTTTTTTCATCCGCCTATGCGGATTTTTTTGTTTGTGCTAATGAAATGGCTCCGGACTTCGAATACAATAAAAAGAGTGCAGGCAAAATGAACAGTGTGTCTGACCAACATCAATTGTAAATTGAAATAAAACAACGGAGCGCTTTTATGAACAACAAAGGAATTTTAACTGCAGCAGCGATGTCGGCTCTATTGGGGTTATCCGCCTGTAGCCAATGGCCGTGGAGCGGTTCGTCGAACAGCGGCTCTACGCAAACACACTCATCATTGAATAATCAGAAAGCACAGAGCCATGATTCCTCACCACAGCAGAACACGGTGTCCGCGATGAATCAAAATGGCATTCATGTGGTTGCCGATCCACGAAGTACGCTCGTGCTTGTTAATAAGTACTTCAAGTTACCCAATGACTATGTACCGAATGATTTGGTCGACCTTGACGTCCCGTTTATTTTCTCTGGAAAATCGGAAAAAAAGAAAATGCGCCGCGCTGCCGCCGCTCCACTTAAGCGCATGTTTGATGCGGCAAAGAAAGATGGGATTCAACTTGCTGGCGTCTCAGCATATCGTTCTCACAAGAGTCAAGTTGCGTTGTTCAATTATTATGTTCAGCGCGATGGTGAAAAAAAGGCGCTGAATTACAGCGCGCGGCCGGGGACAAGTGAACATGAGACCGGACTTGCCATTGATGTCTCAGGAATGAACGGCAAGTATGCGGCAACACAAGAATTCGGCAAAACGCCTGAGGCAGCCTGGCTGGCAAAGCATGCCCAGGATTATGGGTTTATCGTACGTTATCCTGAGGGAAAAGAATCGGTAACCGGATATGAGTACGAAGCCTGGCATCTGCGCTATGTCGGCCTTCCGGCAGCGCAAAAGATTGCGCAAGCCCATGAAACCCTCGAGGAGTATTTGAACGATGTACCGGTCAGTCAGTGAATTGGTAATGATTCACGTTCATTGAATCCGATACTGAGGTTAAGCTATAAAGGTTCGGGTAACCGGACAAATCTTCAGTGGTGGTGGGCAATGATGAAACAGCGAAATGGAATCGTGCCTTTGATTGCATCAATCGGCATCGGAGCAGCTTGTTACCAAATGATGAGACCGAATAATAAGGTTGGCCAAGCGGTTAAAGGCCGTATGGACAAAATGATGCATCAAAAACAAGTCTTTCCAGAAAGCTGATCAGATCAGAAGAAAAAAGGAGCCCAAGCGAAGGGTTCCTTTTTCTTACAGGATAAGAAAGTTTGTGATTTTGCTTTGTGGTATGACGATATGCGGCATTAAAGAGGAAACTTTCCTGTGCTTTTGCTAAGTGCGCATACGTCCTGTATGCAACGCGAAAGTCATCACCCTGCGAAAGTACGTCCTGTGCACGACGCGGAAGTCACGTAAGCGCTCTGGCGCCTGCGGGACAGCGAGCCAAGGAAGATCACGCAGGAAAAATACGTGTTCGAGGAGGCTTCCGGATCGCCCGCGGCAAGCGAGAAGCTAAAGTGCCGCCCAACCACTAAACAAGAAGCTGGCCCCACTTTATGTCATGTACAATAGGTGTGCATTTGCTTTCCGTGGAGGAGCAGACCGATTGAGAAGTATAGAAATGGCAAGGGGCAATTGACGTCCCAAATATTCAGAATAAAATTGCTTTTATTTTTCTCTTTACAAGACCTGTCAATCTAGATATAATAAAAAACGTCGATTGCGACGGACAAGCAACATGGCCCGTTCGTCAAGTGGTTAAGACACCACCCTTTCACGGTGGGTTCATGGGTTCGAATCCCGTACGGGTCACTTTATGGAGGATTAGCTCAGCTGGGAGAGCATCTGCCTTACAAGCAGAGGGTCATAGGTTCGAGCCCTATATCCTCCACTCCGCCGGTCTAGCTCAATTGGTAGAGCAACTGACTTGTAATCAGTAGGTTGGGGGTTCAAGTCCTCTGACCGGCACCATTCGATTTACGTTTTAATTTAATATGGAGGGATAGCGAAGAGGCTAAACGCGACGGACTGTAAATCCGTTCCCTACGGGTTCGAAGGTTCGAATCCTTCTCCCTCCACCATTCATTATCGTGTGGGCCATTAGCTCAGTTGGTAGAGCATCTGACTCTTAATCAGAGGGTCGAAGGTTCGAGACCTTCATGGCCCACCATTTTTATGCGGGTGTGGCGGAATTGGCAGACGCGCTAGATTCAGGTTCTAGTGCCCTTTACGGGGCGTGGAGGTTCAAGTCCTCTCATCCGCACTTAATTTAATATTTTTTGTTTTGCGGAAGTAGTTCAGTGATAGAACATCACCTTGCCATGGTGGGGGTCGCGGGTTTGAATCCCGTCTTCCGCTCCATAATATGGGGCCTTAGCTCAGCTGGGAGAGCGCCTGCTTTGCACGCAGGAGGTCAGCGGTTCGATCCCGCTAGGCTCCATCAAAGTTATACATATGAGGCCGCGAAGTTTTGGATAAAATCAAAACTTCGCGGCTTTTTGCTGTATCTATAACGCATTACAATTTAGGTGCAGGATCATTTTGTGAATTATCTTAGTTTTTGTCAAAACTATATTCTTGAATAATTTGAACTTTTATATTCATTTGTCGTCGGTATACCTATTGTTTCTACATCAATGATTGATTATGATCGAAAATAAGTCCTATTGCGAGAAGGGTGGGGGAAGATGATGAAGAAACTTGCAGTGATCGGGAGCAGCGGTGGAAATCTGTTTTATCTGGGCGGAAACCAGCCTATAAATTTATTGGAAGAAATTGATCAGCAGTGCGAGCGGAATGGCTGCAGCTTGGAGGCTGTGCAATATATCGCTGCCAATCGATCATTGGACCGCGTGAAGCCGGGAACCTGTGCAACACTATATACGTGGAAGAACGGAACGATCATTACTGGAAAGCGTAGGCAGTTGGAGAGCGTCAACGAAGAGGCAAATCGGTTAGATGACGGCATCGCTGAGAAAATTAGAAGCGGTCAGATTGATGGCCTTGTTCTTATCAGTGCAGATCCTTCAGGAGTCAACCGCGCTGCAGTAGGCGCTGCCGTAGAAAAAAAGATTCCGATCGTTGGCACAGGAGGAACGTCGATGGCCCATGTCGAATCGATTGGCGGTCATGTGGTCGGGTCGTCAGGTACAACCGGGACAACCAATCGAACACGTGCGTTAACAGTGATTTCCTATCTTTGTGCTTACTGGAACATGAGCAGCCATTCAGCTCATATTCAATGGAAAAGGCTCAATCCGACCGGTATTCTGACTGCGGGGCTGCCAGCATTTATCGCCCTGGCAATAATTCATACGGCAGCAGAATATTTTCCCTCTCATGAAACAATCCAGCTTTTGCAACTGGTCGTCGCATGCATTCCTGTTTTGCTTGCTGTGCTCTCTGCAAAGCAGATCAGCGATTTAAATGAAGTGACCTTGATTGCTGCTTTGATTGCCGGCTTCTTTGCCAATAAAGCTGGTGTACTTGGCGGAATTGCGGCAGGATTAGCTGCAGGTGCTTTATCTTCCTATCTGCTCTTGGTCTGCACGCGCAAAAAGATACCGATTACGACAAGCAATCTCATTGCAGGTGCTCTATCAGGGATCATTCCGGGTATCATCATTAATCTTGTGCTCGCGAGGTTTCTATCGTTTGTACAAAACGGTATGGTTCAGTGCATTAATAACCTGATTAACTGGAACGGTTTGCTGGTTGGAGCATTTTCAGGTTTGTTTATTTGGCTGTCTTTGCTGAAAAAAGGATACCATGCCCTCATTTTACCAATTATATTGATTGAAATTGCTCAGGCGGGTACGAGTTTTTTTGGAGCCATTGATATGATTTGTTTGGTTGCCATTGCTGCAGGTGTGAATGCGGCTCTATGGGTATTGCATCACAGGAAGGACGCTGCAGCAAAAAAGGGTTTGGTTATGAATGTTTGCTATGGGACGTTTGTCGAATCCATCTATCCTTATTTCAAAAACAGAGCTATTTTAATCGCTACGTTGATGTCTGCGGTGCTTAGCGGGATGCTGGTTGGTTTTCTGAACCTGCGAGGCACTGCTTATGTGCCGTTTATTGCCGCACCTTTCTTATCGTCTGCTCCAACTATATTTATTCTCGTCATGACAGAAGCTACAGTCCTTTCCTTCATTTTTGTTTTAATAGCATCGCAAGTGGTAAAAAATGCATCCGTTGACTGAAAAGAAAGTTTTATCTAAAAATTCTGTTGACACCCACCTGCATTCATGAATATAATTATTCACATAATCTTCTTTATGAATTAATCGATTAATTACACTTGTTTTCACATTGGTGTAGGGAGGGAAAAAACATTTATTATCAGTGAATTCATAATAATTAAATGATTGAAAAGAATGAGATGGCTGAGGACAACTATAGGAGGAAAAGTAATCATGAAAAAAATAATTGTATTGCTGGTAGCCATGTGCCTCGCTTTCTTAATGCTGGCGGGCTGCTCATCGTCATCGAGTGGGGATAAAAAAAGCTCGGAAAGCAAGTTGGTTGATCTAAAGATGGGAACTGAGGCATGGATCGGGTATGGACCTTGGTGGATTGCCGATCAGGCCGGGATTTTTAAGAAAAACGGCATTAATAGTGACATCATTATGTTTAAACAGGACGCGGATATTAATGCTGCTTTTGCCTCGGATAAGATCCAATTTGCAAATATTGCTTCGCACACGGCAATGAAAATGAAAGCCAATAACAATCTAGATCTAAAGGGCGTCGCTTTCTTGGATGAATCAAAAACTGCGGATGCCATGATCACAATGAGCAAGTACAAAGATCTAGCAGCACTTAAGGGAAAGAAAATTGCTTATGAAGAAGGAACAACTTCCGATTTGCTGTTTCGTCAGGCCGTAAAAAGTGCCGGTCTGTCGATGAAAGATTTTAATGTTGTCTACATGGCTGCATCGGACGCTGGTCTTGCGCTGCTCTCCAACAAAGTTGACGCAGCCGTTACCTATGAACCCTATATTTCAACAATTATGCAGAAAAACAAAAAGGTGCACCGTATTTATTCTGGTGAGGATTCTCCTGGCTTGATCAGTGACATGACCGTAGCCAAATCAAGTTATCTCAGTAAAAATCCGGGCATAAAAGCAAAGCTCCAGAAGGTATGGGATGAAGCGCTTGACTACTGGAAGGAACACCCTGATGAAGGAAATAAAATGGTAGCAGAAGCCTCAGGCACTTCTGTGGATGAACTACCGACAATTGTTGAAGGAATCAAGTTTTTCACGCTTGACCAACAAAAAGATGATGCGAGTTCTGGAAAATTGAGCAAAGGGTTGGCAAATATTAAAGGGATTCTTAATGGACAAAAACAGCTGAAAAAAGATCTTGACGTGGATGAGTTAATTGACATTAACTAACTCAGATTTAGTGAAGAAAAGTGACGTAGAGCATTGGAAAGGGACATGCGCTGCGTCTTTGGAGGTACATGATGCGATTTAAAGTCATATCAGTTTCGGGAATTCTTATCGTTCTCGCCATCTGGTCGTTTGTAACCTACGGCGGGTTGGTCGGCAATCTCTTTTTGCCAACACCGACAGCAGTCGTTCTTGAAGCAAGAAAACAGATTGCTGAAGGTGTTTTCTTTACGGATATATGGGTTAGTTTCTACCGGATCCTGATCGGTTTTCTACTTGCTACACTTTTTGCACTGCCAATCGGAGTCATGATGGGAACCTCTAAGACTTGGAAAGCCTTTTGGGAACCGCTTGTCGGTTTTGTACGCTACATGCCGGTTGTCGCGTTTATTCCGCTCTCGATTCTCTGGTTTGGGACAAGTGATATGCAGAAATTTTTCATTATTTTCTTCGGTGTGTTTTTTCAACAGGTAATCATGATAGCGGACAACTGCAAAACCGTTAAAAAGTCAGTTCTTGAAGTTGGACTGACACTGGGACTTAATCGGTTTGAAGTTATCAAAGATATTGTTGTGAAAGCGGCAATGCCAAATATTTGGGATACAATGCGTACTGTGTGGGGCTGGGCGTGGACGTACTTGGTCGTTGCTGAACTCGTGGCGGCCACGAGCGGTCTTGGATTCAGAATTATGCAGGCGCAACGTTACTTGTCAACAGAGACCATTATTCTCGGCATTCTTACTATTGGAATGCTGGGATTGATCACGGACATTATTTTTGGACTGCTTGCTAAGTGCATGTTCCCGTGGAATGAAAAGGAAAAAATTAATAATTAATGGTGATTTGGGACAAAGCTCCCAGTCAGGGCTGGGCACAGATCAGCCATTTATGGAGGAAATCATGAACGAACATTTATTGACTGCAGTGAAGATAAATAAAGTTTTTGAAAACAAACAGCGCCATTTTACAGCACTTAAAGATATTGGGCTCAATATCGGCAATCATGAATTCGTTTCTTTACTTGGACCTTCAGGATGCGGAAAATCGACCTTTCTCCGACTTGTTGCCGGACTCGATAAAGCGACATCTGGAACGATGAAAATGAACGGACAAACAATAGAAAAGCCGGGGCGCAATCGAGGCGTTGTTTTTCAACAATACAGTTTGCTTCCATGGCTTCTGGCGTGGCAAAACGTGGCTTTTGCATTGAAAAAGGAAAAAGATATGAGCAATACAGAGAAAAAGGATTTGGCTTATCATTTTCTTGATCTAGTCGGACTCAAGGGTTTTGAAGAAATTTATCCATCGCAAATGTCAGGCGGTATGCAGCAGCGCGTAGCAATTGCTCGTGCCCTGGTCATTAAGCCGCCGCTTTTGCTTATGGACGAACCGTTCGGAGCCCTTGATGCTCAAACACGTCGCGATATGCAGGATTTATTGGTCAGCATATTCAAAGAAACGCGTTCTAGCGTTTTGTTTGTTACGCATGACGTTGATGAAGCCGTTTATTTATCGGATCGCGTATATGTCATGTCTGCCAATCCTGGCAGAATTGCCAAACAGATCGACATCCATTTATCAGATGAGAAGGACTGGAGCATTCAATTATCTGAACCATTTATTAACTATAAAAAAGAAATCTTGATGGAACTGAAGCGGCAAAAAGATGATATGCGCCCGTCTGAATAAAGTAAGAGATTTTTGGCGCATGTTAACAAGAAAACTGAAACAGGGTCTTGCCTGTCTTGATGAATGAAGCGATCGGAGCGGCAAAGTTGTGTGCACCGCTTGACCATCAATTTGTATGTAATGAACCAATTTTTTAATTCGCATAAATTTCTAAAAATTCGTTGACAGTCCTGCATCTCAAGAATATAATTATTCACAGAAACGCATATATGAATGAATTCATTCTTGGATTGGAAAATAAATAGATTTGGTACGGTGATAACTATGGATTTTCAAACAAGCAACAAAGAATTACAGCATTTGATGGATAAAATTGCCAAGATCGCTCATGAATCGCCAACGTATGAAAAACTGGCGTACACCCTTGAAAAGGGCTATAAGCACATTATTTTCATGACTGCCTCGGAAGTTGCTGAACAAGCAGACGTCAGTCAGGGAAGTGTTTCACGCTTCTGCATTGCAATGGGGTATAAAGGGTATAACGATTTTTTGCATCATCTTCAACAATTTGTTCGAAAGGAGATTACTGCACCGCAGCGGCTTCAATTTACATCACATGCAAATAAGAACATTTCGAATATTCTCAAGCTGGAACATGAAAATATTGATGCTCTGGAACAGCTGCTGGAACGTCCAGAGTTTAAAAAAATGATTGATCAGATCATTCATGCAGACCAGATTATTCTTTTATCAGCCCGGATGTCGGCAACCTTATTATCTTATACCTACTATATATTGAACAAAATAAGGGCCAATGTCGTTCAGGTTACGCCAAACAATCCAGCCTGGGAGACTTTAGAGTTGATGGATCCGTCTCGCGTGCATATCTTCTCATTTGTTTTCCCGAGATATCCGAACAGGCTTCTTGAAAAATTGAGGCACTTGCATCAGAAAGGATTTTCGATTTCATCGATCACCGACAGCATTACCTCACCTGTTTATGATCTTGCTGATCCTGTATTGAGTGTTCCAATTACAACATCGTCGATCTTTGATATTTACAGTACGCCGATCCTCTTTTTAAATCTGCTACTTCGTGAGGTGGCAACGGCTACAGATGGGTTGGATAAACGAATGGCAGAATTGGAGGCTTTGGATAAAAGGGATCAAATCTATTATGAAACGTATCATTACGATGCAACACTAGACTAATTTTATAACGTTTCACCGTAATAGATCTGCTTCAAAGTGAAAGGAGGGTGTGTGAATGACTTATAAGACACCACAAGATCTTTATCCTGTTACGGTTAACGAAGAAAGAATTGCCAAGTACATTCAAAATCTGGCACAGTTTGGAATGAATGAGAAGGGAGGGATTGATCGTTCACTCGGCAGTAAAGCAGATATTCAGGCGCGAAATTGGCTTAAAAAGTTGTGGAAAACAGCACTAAATGCGACAGTGACTGTAGACTCAGCAGCCAACCTTTGGGCCGAACGCAAGGGTAAAGAAAAAATGAAGCCTATTGTTTTGGGTTCTCACCATGATGCGGTCGCCAATGGTGGTAAATATGATGGAGCAGTCGGTGTGCTGCTGGCCACTGAGGTGGTTCAATCCTTAAAGGAAGCAGATTATAAGCTTCGCCATCCAATAAAAATTGTTTCCTTTTCGGCAGAGGAACCGAATCCATACAATATTTCTACATTAGGCAGCCGGCTGATTACCGGTGTTCTCGACGGGAAACAGATTGGAGAGGCGACTCATCAGTATACACATGAAAAATTATCAGAAACTTTAAAAAGATTAGGGGGTGATGTGGCGGACGTAGCGAATCATTTACTAACCAGCGATGATGTAGACGTTTTTCTTGAATGTCACATTGAACAGGGGAGGCGTTTAATGGATTATGGTTCGTCGCTTGCCGTTGTTTCAACTATTACTGGAATTTATCGTGAAGAAATTACGATTTACGGTGAAGCCAATCACGCAGGAACAACGATGATGGAAAATCGTCATGATGCACTGCTGGCAGGGGCTGAGTTAAGCCTTGCCGTCGAAGAGGCCGTACTCAAGCAAAATCGAACCGACGTTGTTGGAACCGTGGGACACATGGAGATTTCTCCTAACTCGGCGAATATTATTCCGGGAACAGCACAATTAATTCTCGAAATAAGAACATCGAATGATCAAGTGCTTAAGCGCTTGATCGAACAATTGACACAGCGATGTGCTGAAATTGAAGTGAAAAGACAGATTATTATTAAGAGAAAGACGATTCTTGATCAAAAAGCTGTTCCCATGGATCCGCTGGTTCGCAAAGTTCTGCAGCAATCGATTAGAGCATTTGGAGAATCGTATTTAGATCTGCCAAGCATGGCAGGACATGATGCAGTACATATGGTGCCAGTTGCTAAGACAGGTATGGTGTTTGTACCCAGCATTGATGGAAAGAGCCACTGTCCGGAGGAAAAGACAAGAACTGAGGATATTGTTAAGGCAGGCAATGTATTGATTCAAACAGTGATCGCACTGGATAAGGAGCTCGATTGACATGAAGCTTTACAAACCGTTTTTATTGTTTGAAGAAGGACAGTTTAAATTAAACCGAGCGCTTGTGGTTGATGACGGAGGAGAAATTGCATCTGTCGGTGCGTATGAAGCACTGGTCACGAAATATCCTGGTGCAGAATTAATGGATTGGTCGGATGAAATCATTGTTCCCGGAACGGTCAACGCACATAATCATTCCTTTCAAAGCCTGCTGCGCGGACTGGCTGCAGACCGGCCGTTCCTAGAATGGCGCGATCAGGCACTTTATAAATTCTCGCCGTACCTAAAGGCGAAAGATGTTTATACAGGTGCTGTATTCGCGTTTAGCGAAATGATGAAATGCGGTGCGACGACCGTCAGCGACTATTTTTATGTTCACAATGATGGCATTGAAAGTGATGAGGCAGTCATTCAGGCGGCTAAAGATGTGGGTATTCGTTTTGTTCTGGCGCGGACGATGTATGACTGGACAGGTGCACCAGCCGGTTACGTTGAATCCGTTAATGAGGCGGTCAAAAATGTCAAGTACTTAGCAGAGAAATACGAACATGATCCAATGGTGTCGATTGTTCCTGCTCCTCACAGCTTACATGCAGCATCCGTAGAAATGGTAAAGGCCGGCCATCGTCTGGCGCAGGAATTAGACTGTCGATTCCACATTCACGTAGCAGAGGAACCCTTTGAAGTGGATCAGGTGCTACGCGATCACCGCATGCGCCCTGTTGAACTGCTCGACAAGATCGGTGTCATGGCAGACGGGCGCATGACTGCGATTCATTGTGTCTGGCTGGATGACCATGAGAAACAGCTGATGGCACAAAATCAAGCATCGCTTGTCTACTGTCCATCAAGCAATATGTTCCTTGCGGACGGGATAACAGACATTCCTGCATTGATGAACGGCGGAGTGACCATTGGTCTTGGTTCCGACGGTGCCTGCAGTAATAATCGCATCAGCGTTTTTGAAGAGATGCGGATGTGCGCCATGCTGCAGAAAGTAAGTAAATTAGATTCACTTGCAGTGAATTATCATCAGGCATTCGCGATGGGTACAAAAGGCGGTGCTGAAATTTTACAGCAGCCGATTGGCGAGCTTAAACCGGGATTCCGTGCCGATTTTGTGGCATTGAATCAAAATGATCTATCGATGCAGCCGATTTCGGATACGCATGAACAGGTACTCCCCAATATCGTTTATGCCATGCAGCCGACCGCTGTTGATTATGTTGTGGTTAATGGAAAATGCACTGTTGATCATGGCAATCTGACAATGGTGAATGAGAAACAGGTCATCCATAAAGTTCAGAATCTTATGAATGGAATTGACAAAGAAGCTTCGAAGTCATGAAAAATTTGTGAGGAGGCGATTCTATGCAGCTAACAGTTGAAGAACAAGAAATGTTGGATGGAAAATACGGCAAGGGTACACAGATTGCAATGAAAATCCAAGTTGCACTCGGCGAAGTTTTCGATGCACCGAAAATGGTCCAGGTCAGCCGGACACATGTTGCACTGAGTAATCAGGAAGCAGATCTGTGGTTTGTTGAAAAACTTGTGAATGCAGGAGCTACATGCCGGGTATCGCCAACGGTCAACCCGGGCTTTAATCTTGAATATTTTCAGTGTATTACGACCATTTCGAAGGAAGATGAACAAACAATTCGCCGAACCAGACAGGCTTATAAAGAAATAGGCGCTACACTGACTTTTGATTGTACGCCTTATCTTGAAAAGAATGTGCCACGGTTTGGTGAAATCACTGCTTTCTCTGAATCGAGTGCAACACCATTTATCAATTCGGTTTACGGTGCAAGAACAAACCGTGAATCGGCACAAAGTGCACTGTGTGCTGCGATAACCGGCAGAACGCCGCTCTACGGCTTTTTGCTTGATGAGAATCGCAAAGGGCAGGTGCTCGTCGATGTTCAAGCCGACGTGAAAAACGATTTTGATTATCAGCTGCTTGGCTATGCTGTTCCAAAGAAGCTTCAGTTTAAAACACCGGTTTTTGTCAATCTGCCGACAAATCCCTCTCCAGCAGCTTTGATGAATCTTGGTGCTCAGCTCAATACGGCAGGCAATGTACCGATGTATCATATTGTCGGAGTCACTCCTGAAGCGCGGACTATTGAAGATGCATTTCAAGGGGATGAGCCTGAACGTATCATTACGATCACACAAGAAGACTTGGATCAAGTACATGCAGAGATTACTGATCCGGTTGGGAAAATTGATTTTGCCCTATTTGGTTGTCCGCACTTCAATTTGAATCAAGTGGCACAGGTTGCAGAGTTGGTTAAAGGGAAAAAGCTTAAAGTAAAGCTTTGGATCATGACATCGTCTTTGACAAAAGAATTGGCCACGCGTATGGGCTATCTTGAAACATTGCAGGCCGCTGGCGGAGATATTGTTGATGATACCTGCATGGATCAACCATGCTGGGAATTCCTTTACGGGAAGAAAGGGGTCACTGACTCGCCGAAATGTGCTTACTACACGAAAAGACGGAATATGCAGTTTGTGATTCGGAAGGTGGAAGATTGCATTGAAGCTGCTATGAGAGGTGAAGTGTCATGAGTGAAACCTATGCATGCCATAAAGTATCTGAAGGCGTCATTGAAGGGGAAGTCCTGCTTTCAACCGACGATTTCTGTTTTTACCTTGTCGATCCGAAGACCGGTATCGTCATTGAGAAAAATCATTGTCTGGAAGGTCAGTCCATTGCCGACAAAATTCTTGTTTTTCCAAGTGGAAAAGGGAGCTCGGTTGTCCAGGCGGACGGTATGTATCAGTTGAAAATGAGTGGGAAAGGGCCGAAAGCTTTAATCATCAAATATCCGGATACGGTACTTGTTGCCAGTTCAATTATTATGGAACTGCCTGTTGTTGATCGTGTGCCGAAGGACTTCTATGAACATGTCAAGAATGGCAATCAGATCCGTGTCGATGCCGATCATGGTCAATTAACCATTCAATCCTGAACGGAGATGGGGGCATGAATGAATTATCGCTTTTTCGAATTAAAGGAAAAACAGCGCTGGTTACCGGTGCCGGAAGGGGACTTGGCAGAGGGTATGCGATTGCACTAGGACGCGCCGGATGCAAATGTATCTGTGTTGGGCGGTCGCTGGATGATCTGATTGAAACAAAACAGATCATTGAACAGGAACAGGGTGATGCGGAAGCAGTGGTTCTTGATGTCACACAGTTCAACCGACTGAAGGCAGCTGTCGATCAAATTGAGGAATGCTTCGGAGCCATCGATGTACTTGTAAATAACGCTGGAACTGAGATTGCCGAACCTTTTCTCGAGGTAACCGAGGATCATTACGATGCGATTATGGACGTCAATTTAAAAGCTGTTTTCTTTCTGACACAAGCCGCAGCAGGAAAGATGAAGACGAGAAAACAAGGCAAGATAATTAATATCGGATCACTCGGTAGTGTCATCGGCCTTCCGGGGTCATCTGTCTATTGTTCCTCGAAGGGTGCAATTACTCAGCTGACCAAAACGGCTGCGCTAGAACTCGCGCCATACGGCATACAGGTGAATGCTATTTTCCCTGGTTATTTTTTGACAGAAATGACGCAACCCTTCTTCAATGATCCTGAGCACAAAGCGTGGATTGAAAATAAAATTCCGCTTGGACGGATCGGCACGGCTGATGATCTAGTAGGAACTTTGTTGTTTCTTGCCGCACCTGCTTCTGACTATATTACCGGTCAATCGCTCAGTGTCGATGGCGGCTGGACAGCAGGATGAGAGATGAGTGACCCGTGAAGGCATTAAGAAATTATGGATTAGGGATGTTCGGGTTGTTTAGGCTGATGTACTGTTTGGTGAAGCCAAACGGATTACACATATTGTTCCGATCGAGGATGCCCCGCTTTTTATGAGCCATTGTCCCAAGGTATTTCAACGATAACTATGTATGAGAGGGTCGGTCTTTAATGGAGTGGATCAAGAAAGCAGCTAAGAAAACCTATGAACGCGATCAGCAACTGATGGATTTAGTTTCCGGAATCATAAGCAATGTACGTTTGCGCGGAGATCAAGAATTAATTAAGCTGGCTGAACAGTTCGATCATGTTTCGCTTGAATCGGTCAAGGTAAACGAAGAAACCATAAGTGAAGCCTATAAAAAGGTTGAACCTAAAACGCTCGATGCATTGAAATTTGCAGCAAAAAATATTCGTTTCTATGCTGAAAATCAATATCAATGTTTAAAAGCAATGGGAGGCTGCAACCCGGTTCCTGGCGTTACTCTAGGACATCGTCTAATCCCGGTAGAGCGTTGCGGAGCGTACATTCCAGGTGGGCGTTATCCGCTGCCCAGTTCTGCACTGATGTCTATACTTACAGCTAAAATTGCTGGAGTGAAAAGTGTTGCTGCCTGCTGTCCTCCGGCTAGGGACTATGGCACCATACACCCGGCTGTACTCGTAGCTATGGACATCGCCGGTGCAGATGAAATTTATGCGATCGGCGGCGCTCAGGCCATTGCGGCTTTGGCCTATGGGACGGAAACCATTCCGAAGGTCAATATGATCGTTGGCCCTGGGAACCGTTTTGTAACCGAAGCGAAACGTCAGGTACTGGGAGATGTAGGCATAGACAGTTTTGCCGGTCCGAGTGAAGTACTGATTCTTGCAGATGAAGCATCAAATCCTAATTTTGTTGCCATTGATTTGCTCGCCCAAGCGGAACATGATCCGAATACTAAGACCATCCTTGTCTGTACGGATCGGAAAATGATCGAGGCGGTGCAGCAGTCGCTTGAGAAGTATTCAGACGAGCTGTCAACCAATCGGATTGCCAGCCAGTCTTGGAAGGATAACGGTCAAGTTATTCTTGCTGATCATTTAGAAGAAGCGATTGCGATTGCCAATGAGATCGCGCCGGAACATCTGGAAGTGCAAACCAGGAATGCTAAGAAAGTCAGTACTAAACTGATTAACTTCGGCTCACTCTTTATTGGCGCGAATGCTCCGGTAGCATTCGGCGACTATGTCTCAGGCACCAATCATATTTTGCCGACAATGGGTACAGCTAAATATTCGAATGGTGTTTGGGTAGGAACTTTTATTAAGACGTCATTTTATCAAGAAATCACCGAAGAGGGCTGCCTGAATTTATCTGAGGCTTGCATGCAGCTTGCAAAAGTGGAAGGCTTGCATGCGCATGGAAAGTCCGTTTCTGTTCGCTTAAAGGCGTTTGATAAAAATTAACAGAATAAAAAAACAACTAATTTGGGGAGGTGATGTCTTGAAACCGTTGATTTGGATTATTGATGAGGAATGGTCGGATTACACCATTGAACAGGAACGACTGAAACAGGCTTTTCCAAACTGTGTCATTAGGTATTCGGGAAATGATTATCAAAAGGATCTTGTAGATTTTGGTCGATATGCCGACGCGATTCTTTGTCAAGTTTATGTCACCATCGGGAAAGAGACTATTGAGAAATTGGAGCATTGCAAGATCATTGCTATTTATGGGGGAGGGTATGATCGAGTAGCGGTTGATGCAGCAAAATCCAAAGGGATAACGGTTACCTATGTTCCTGGTTACTGCGTTGAGGATGTCTCTGATTATGTGATTTCTGCCATTTACTTCTTCAACAAGAATTTGCCTTATTATTTAAAAATTGCGAATGACGGCCCGTGGGGAGCGCAAGCTGCATCCGCACTCACTCCACGCATTGCTTCATCGACGCTGTTGATTATTGGTTTTGGACGAATTGGTCAAAAGGTCGCGGAAAAGGCGCAAGCTGCTCATATCCGTGTGCTTGTTCATGATCCACGCCTGAACGGTTCGGATGCCCTTGATCATGGGGTGAGGAAAGTCACACTGCAAGAGGGGTTGTCGGAAGCAGATTATGTAACGCTGCATACGACGTATACACCTGAGACCGACGGATTGCTGTCGATGCCTGAATTTAAGCTGATGAAGCCGACTGCACATGTTATTAATACTTCACGTGGGCGTGTTCTGAATGAAGGAGATTTGATCGAGGCGGTAAAAAATAAAGACATTGCTGGGGCCATGCTGGACGTGATCGCAAACGAGCCACCGAAAGGCAGTGAAGCTATTTTTTCCTGTCCAAATATTTACGTCACTCCGCATGTTTCCTATTTATCGATTGAATCGCTGACGACGCTCAAGGCGCGCGCGGTTGCGAATGTCATTACTGTGATAAATGGCGGACACTCTAAAGATGCAGTTATCTAAATTAATAGAATCATTTGATATTGGAGGGAATTATATGAAAAAGTTCGTTGTGCTCATTCTTGTCGGCCTCATGTTCGCAGCCTTGCTCCTTTCCGGCTGTTCCTCATCATCAAAAAGCGGGAGCAGTAAAAGCGGCAAAAATCAGTTTAAGGGAACCGTGAAGCTCGGCATTTCATCCTGGATCGGTTTCGCACCGATGTATCTTGCAGAGGAAAAAGGGTTTTTTGAGAAAAATGGTGTGAAAGTGAAGTTGCAGACCATTCAGAGTGCAAGCGATCGGCGCACCGCGATGGCTGCAAACCGAATTCAGGGCTTTTTTACAACGGTCGACACACATGTCATGACAGCAGCTGCTGATATCCCTGTTTATCAAGTATTGGCTTTGGATACGTCGAGCGGCGGTGATGGGATTGTTGCCAAGAAGGATATTAAATCGTTCGCAGACCTTAAGGGGAAAAAGGTTGCCATTGATACAAGCGGTGGGGCAAGCTATTTCTGGTTTATGTACATGCTTGATCAAAACAAGATGACGATGGATGATGTGAAGATTGTCAATATGAGTGCTGGTGACGCCGGAGCGGCTTTTGTCGGCGGTAAAGTCGATGCAGCAGTTACCTGGCAGCCCTGGCTGACCAAAGCTGAGAAAACGCCGTTTGGTCATGTTCTTCTTTCCAGTGATAAAACGCCGGGATTAATTGTCGATTCCCTCGGACTGCGTAAAGACTTTGTTGATGAAAATCCGAAACTGGTTCAAGGGATTGTGAACGCATGGTATGACGCACTGGATTATGCGAAAGCGCATCCTGATGAAGCCGACAAGATTATGGCAAAAAGTATGGGGCAGACCGTTGCAGATTTTAAAGCCACAGAACCAGATGTTACTTTCTATGATAAGGAAGGCAATATTAAATACTTTGGAACAAAGAGTGATCCAGGTTTGATTTACGATGTGACGGATAAAGCTGCAACCTTCTGGAAAAAGGTCAAGCTGATCAGTAAACAGCCGAAAGCAACGGATATGATTAACGGTGACTTTGTCGGTAAGTAAGCGATTTGATGACTCAGCCATTTCAGCGATGGACAGAATCTTTGAATAATAAAGGAGGCTTTTGGAATGCCTGTTCGACCTGATTCACATTATTCTTTATCGATTTTGGATGAAGGACAGCAGCTGCCTGATTATCCCGAATTTGTCGCCAACATTCGGCGTGCACCGGATAGAGGCTATGCGCTGAGCCCGCAGCAGACAAGCGTTGCGTTAAAGAATGCGCTGCGCTACATTCCTGAAACGTTTCATGAACAATTGATTCCAGAATTTCTTAATGAGTTGAAGATGCGCGGCCGTATTTACGGTTATCGGTTTAGACCTGCAGGCCGCATCTATGGCAAGCCAATTGATGCCTATCAAGGGAAATGTATGGAGGGCAAAGCGTTCCAAGTCATGATTGACAATAATCTCGATTTTGATGTGGCACTGTACCCGTATGAACTGGTCACCTATGGGGAGACCGGCAGCGTTTGCCAGAATTGGATGCAGTATCGTTTAATAAAAAAATATCTTGAAAGTCTGGAGGGCGATCAGACGCTGGTGCTTGAGTCCGGCCATCCACTTGGTGTTTTTAAAACTAAACCTGAGGCTCCACGCGTTATTCTGACCAATGCACTGATGGTTGGCGAATTTGACAACTTAAAGGACTGGGAGATTGCCGAGCAGATGGGGGTCGCCAATTACGGTCAGATGACGGCAGGCGGGTGGATGTATATCGGTCCGCAGGGCATTGTTCACGGTACGTATAACACGCTGCTCAATGCTGGGCGCGAAAAACTGGGGATTACAAATGAAGCAGATCTTTCCGGACATTTATTTATCAGTTCGGGCTTGGGCGGCATGAGCGGGGCTCAGCCAAAAGCAGTGGAGATTGCCAATGGAGTCGGAATTATTGCTGAAGTTGATCGGTCACGGATTGACACCCGTCTCCGTCAGGGCTGGGTAAATGCAGCATCGGATAACCTTGATGAGCTTTTTACGATAGCTAAGAAGCATTTGAATGATAGAACAGCCGTATCTATCGCCTACCACGGAAATATTGTTGACCTGCTCGATTATGTGGTTGCGCATGGCATCAAGGTAGATCTACTGTCTGATCAAACTTCTTGTCATGCCGTTTACGAGGGCGGATATTGTCCGCAGGGGCTTACATTCGATGAACGGACTACGATGCTGAGTGAAAATCGCGCGCAATTCAATCAGCTCGTTGATCAATCACTGAAACATCACTACGCCTGCATCAAAGCACTTGTTGATCAAGGCACTTATTTCTTTGATTATGGCAACTCATTTTTAAAAGCGGTTTACGATGCAGGGGTGACCGAAATATCGAAGAACGGCCGCGATGATAAAGACGGTTTTACACTCCCTTCTTATGTGGAAGACATTATGGGACCGCAGCTGTTTGATTATGGTTACGGACCGTTCCGCTGGGTTTGCCTGAGCGGAAAAGATGAAGATCTGCGAAAAACGGATCAGGCGGCGATGGCTTGTATTGATCCAAACAGACGGTATCAGGATCGTGATAATTATAATTGGATTCGCGACGCGGAGAAAAATCAGCTTGTTGTCGGGACGAAAGCGAGAATTCTGTACCAGGATGCAGAAGGACGGATTGCGATTGCACTGAAATTTAATGAGATGGTGAGAAGCCATGAGATCGGACCGGTGATGATCGGACGTGATCATCACGATGTGAGCGGGACGGATTCACCGTTTCGAGAAACGGCCAATATCAAGGACGGGAGCAATGTGATGGCGGATATGGCGGTACAATGCTTTGCAGGCAATGCCGCCCGCGGGATGAGTCTTGTTGCGCTCCACAATGGCGGCGGTGTGGGAATTGGCAAATCCATTAATGGCGGCTTCGGTTTGGTGCTTGACGGCAGCACACGTGTGGATGAAATCATTAAGCAAGCAATCCTTTGGGATGTGATGGGCGGTGTCGCACGAAGAAACTGGGCGAGAAACGAGCATTCGATGGAAACAGCCATTGCATTTAATCAGAAATACAAGGGGAAAAATTATTTGACGATCCCTTATCTGGTCGATGAAGAACTGCTTGCTAGACTGAGCGGAATTGAAGGCACGAGCAATGAATAAGCGAATCGTTCTTCATGCGTCGGAAATTGCAACGCCGACAGGGACAAAAGCGCGTGTAGGAAAGGAAATGTCCCGGATTAAGACAATAAAGGATGGTGCGATTGTCATTGAGGACGGCATGATTGTTGCCGTTGATACAAGTGATGCGATCATGTCCCGGTTTGACCTCAATCAATACACGCTCACCGATGCCTCGGGTAAAAGTGTTGTTCCAGGTTTCATTGATTCCCATACGCATTTCATTTTCGGAGGTTTCAGACCCGATGAGTTCTTAATGCGTTTGTCCGGCAAGTCCTATATGGAAATTATGAAAGCTGGAGGAGGAATTGAAAATACGGTTCAAGCAACACGTGCAGATACTTTTGAATCGCTCTATAGCAGCGGCCGTCAGCGACTGAATGGCATGGTTCGTTTGGGGATCACTACGGTTGAAGGGAAAAGCGGATACGGACTCGATATGGAAACGGAACTACGCATGCTTCGCGTGATGAAACAATTAAATGCTGACCACCCGGTTGATGTTGTGTCCACGTATCTAGGGGCACATGCGATTCCTCGCGAGTTCAAAACCGACCACCAAGCGTATATTCAGTTTATGATGGAAAAGGTCATTCCAAAAATTGCTCAGGAGCATTTAGCGGATTTCTGTGATGTCTTCTGTGAAGACGGTGTTTTCTCCATTAATGAATCGCGCCAATTATTAAATAAGGCAAAAAAATATGGATTATTGCTGAAGATTCATGCGGATGAAATAGAATCAATGGGCGGAGCCGAACTGGCGGCTGAGGTTGGCACGGTTTCTGCTGACCATTTGCTAGAAGCCTCTGAAGCGGGAATTCGATCGCTTGCTGAAAAAGGAATTGTCGCCACGTTGCTTCCGGCAACTGCTTTTTGTTTGAATAAGCCATTCGCCGGTGCACGCAAAATGATTGATGCGGGCTGTGCGGTTGCTTTAGGCAGCGACTTTAATCCCGGCAGCTGTTTTACTTATTCTGTGCCGCTTATTTTTGCGCTTGCGGGGATTCACATGCAGATGAGCAGCGAGGAAACGCTGACCGCATTCACTTTGAATGGGGCAGCGGCATTGAAACGTTCCGATACGATCGGCACCATTGAATCCGGAAAAAGAGCTGATCTTGTTTTGCTTAGCTGTCCAAGCTACAAATATCTTATTTATCATACAGCCATGAATTGTGTCCATACAGTAATCAAGAATGGACAAGATGCGTTCTGAAGAGAATGTTGATCGGAAGGAGGCCGTGAGGCCGTGAGAATGAATAAAAATGGAAAAAAACCAGGTATATCGCTGAAAAGGTTATTTACACCAATGACAAACATCAAGCACAGTTTGTATCTAACATTAGGAGTCATCGGCTTCTTTGTTGTATTGGCAGTCTGGGGTATTCTGACGTACGGGGGGATGGTTGATCCTATATTTCTTCCTACGCCAACGGCTACCTATGGAGCTGCCGTTGATCTGTTCACACAACTGAATTTTACTCATGATATATGGGTAACCGTTCTTCGCGTGCTCGTTGGTTTTCTTTTGGCAGCTGTGATTGCGGTTCCGCTGGGCATCATGCTTGGCACCTATAAGCCGATTGAAGGATTTCTCGAGCCACTCATGTCGTTTGTCCGCTATTTGCCGGCATCTGCTTTCATTCCCCTTTTCATTCTTTGGATTGGGGTCAGCGAGTCACAAAAAATAGCAGTCATTTTTATGGGGAGTTTTCCGCAGTTAATTCTAATGGTTGCAGCGGCTACAAAAAGCGTCCAGACCGATCTCATTGATGTATCCTACACACTTGGTACATCGCGGGCAGCAGTCTTATGGCGGGTGATTTTACCGGCTAGTATGCCCAGTATTATGGACTCTTTGCGCATGGTGCTTGGCTGGGCCTGGACTTATATTATTGTTGCTGAGTTGGTGGGCGCATCTTCCGGAATCGGATATATGATTATTCAATCGCAGCGAATGCTGAAAACATCCAATATTTTTGTCGGCATCCTGATTATTGGGCTGATCGGCCTTATCTTTGATTATCTATTCAAATTTCTGTCAAAACGATTATTCCCATGGAGCTAAGGAGGATGAGCGCACATGAGTAAACCCGTTCAAAAACTCGTGATCTCAAGTCTGTCGAAAACATTTAAGCAAAAGGAACGGACAATTCAGGCGCTGAGCGAGATCAATCTTGAAGTGAGAGACAAAGAATTTGTTTCAATTCTTGGCGCATCGGGATGTGGGAAATCGACCTTGCTTCGAATTATCGGTGGGCTCGAAACACCTTCTGAAGGAACCGTGTTGATTAATGGAAGCGAGATCGTGGATCCAGGTGCTGATCGAGGGATGGTTTTTCAGTCGTACACCCTTTTTCCATGGTTAACGGTTCAAAAAAACATAGAATTCGGTATGCGTGAAAAAGGAATGCCGGCCTTAGAGCGAGCAAAGATTGCTGAAGAATATATTGAGATTGTTGGATTAAAGGGGTTTGAAAATGCATATCCTAAGGCGTTGTCTGGGGGAATGAAACAGCGCGTTGCTATTGCACGTGCACTGGCAAATGATCCTGATGTGATTTTGCTTGATGAGCCATTCGGCGCGTTGGACATGCAGACACGGAGTCTGATGCAGGAACTACTGCTAGATGTTTGGCAACGATCTCAAAAAACCGTTATTTTGGTTACTCATGATATTGATGAAGCAATTTTTATGGCTGACCGTGTTGTTGTTATGGAATCGCGCCCTGGAAAAATAAAAGAAATAATACCAATTGAATTTCCAAGACCAAGAGATTACCATATTAAAACATCCAAAAAATTTCTTGATTATAAGGCGCAGGCGGTTGAATTAATTAGAAACGAAACGTTAAAAGGCATGAATGCGCTGTAAGCAGTTCATTCGCAGTAATTAATTAACTAAGTACACTAACAGAAACCTATGGCGGTATCCCGCTAGGCTCCATAAAAAAGAACAACGGAGACTTTGCCGATCGGGCAGAGTCTCCGTTTGTTTGCCGTTCAAGTGTTCTCTTTTGATCGTTTTCATTTAATTCCTATATGTGTTTAGTGCTTGATTAAATCGATAATGTCTCGACGCATGGATTGCGGGACGGTTTTCGTTGGTGTTCCAATGCGTACGAGCATCTGAATGGTTTGACCGTTTGGCGCGTATAAATGATGGATGTTCTGATAGGGATCGTGCATCTCCGGATATTCTTCCAATGCCTGGCTGACCGGTTGAACAGCGAGTCCGAGATGGGCGGCGGTTAGTGTCAGACGGCTGTAGATCATACCGCTTTTTACTTGGCTTGCGCGGCTGTTCTCCTTTGTTGTGATCATTGCATAGGCAGGCGTGTGATCAAGCGCGGTTCGCGTGGATTGAATCATCAAATCAGCAGAAGCTTTGTCGCTGTTCAGGAATGGAAACAGGGTGATCAAGCCTTGCATGAAGTAAAGCTTGAATCCGGATGTACCTTGCCCTTCCAAGGAAAATCCGTAACGTGTTTGGTTTTTCTGGTATTCGTTGGCCCGGAAGATTGCTGCGGCTTCATCCATCACGCGTTTGGTTTGCGCTTCAATCTCAGCGCTATCCATAGCGATTTTTCCGAGCGTTTGCACGTTCTTGCGGTCTTGGTAAACATGCGTTTCAACGTCTTGTGAATCTCCGAGCGCTTCAATCGCAAGCGTTTGTGCGGCGGTTAACTTTTTTGATTGATAAGCCTCTCGATTTGTATCGGGAATATAGATGCTATTAAAGAGCGGAGACGGTTTGGGTGCTGCTTTCTTTAATTGAATTTTGGCAACGGGCTGCACGGTCATGCTGTGCTGAAGATGGTTTTCATCATAAGTGCCTTTGGGGAACAGGGTGATGGAGACCGAAAAGCCGATGGATTGCCCGGCGACGGCAACATAGTCGAGAAAGGTACCTTGAGTGACCATCAGCTGCCGCGCTTCAGGATCGGCTTGCAGCGACATGCGTTCTGGGTCGGCGAACAAATAAAAGGTCATGGCATCCTTTTTGTCCAGCTTAATGATCCAGGGCTGCATGTTGTGCCCGTTGGCTGCGAGCAGACCGTAGGCAGCGAGGCGGATGCGCGGATCTTTAAAATTTTTGGCGTATGTTTTGTCCCAAGGCTGAAGATAGGTTTTCGTCTGGAAAAGTCCTCCGGCGGCAAACAGGACGACTAGAAAAAGGAAGAGAGTGGCGAGCAGGCAGGCAGCGAGAATCAGCATGTTTTTTTTCACACCTTCTGTTTTCATTTTAATGAACCTCCGGAATTGTTTCGGATAGAACGCATCATCAGCACAAACGCTTGGTTGATCAGGGACTCAGGTGAGATGGCATGATCGTTCTCCAAATAATTTTTCTTCAGTTTTGCTGTACGCAGCACGCCGCTCATGGATGACCAGAGGATCATCGCTGTCAGCGTGACATCTTGATCGATTTGAAGCACCCCTTCATTTTTACCTTCCTGTAAAAGGGCGGTGAACTTTCCGAGCACAACTTCCCCAAGCGCATAACATTCCTCTTTTGAGGGGTCCGGCACACTTTGCGTAAAATCAGTCGTGCGGTTTTCATAGGAGAAAATCGCTGAGAAGTACTGCGGGTACATTTTACTGAATTGGTAGAAGGTATCTGCCATATGTCTCAGGCGTTCAATGACCGATGCGGTCTGAGGGGCTTCATCAAGCAGCGCAATCAACTTTTGGTAGCCGCGGATCATAATCTCGAAGTAAATCTGTTCTTTACTGGTGAAATAGACGTAAAGGGTGCGTTTGCTGAGGTGTGCAGCAGCACGCAAATCGTCCATCGTAGCCTGTTCGTAGCCTTTTGAGAAAAAGAGTTGTTCGGCTGCGTCGATAATGGTGGCTTTCTTCCGTTGCTTTTCTACCTCTCGTTTTGACGCCAATTTTTTTCCTCCCTTTGACAATCGAAAAAGTAAACTATTGGTTTACTTTTATTGAATAGAAAAAGCCTGCTCCTGTCAAGAGGAACAAGCATTGTTTGGTTAAAGAATGTGTCATTTATGGTATACTTTTAATGTCTGCAGGATTATTGGCAGACCGTTTTTGAATGGTGTTGAAACAGTCTTGCGTATTGATTGAGTAATTGGTCAAGACATTGACTGATTCCTTGAATTTTTGGCGAGGTTAGTGGCTCATCTGCTGCAGCACGTATCATCCTGGTTCTCAGGACTTCGATTTGACTGATAAGTTCTTGCTTGTCCATTGGTCCACCTCCAGGCTTTATGCTTGCTTTAGTATAAAGATTACCCCGAATTGCATAGTTCAAACAAATATGATTCTCTTGCGGATGACCGCCGTATCCTTCCGTTTGATCACGAATAACAGCACAGAAATAAGGCAATGAATGAGCTGTAAGAATAAGTCGAAAGCACTCATTTTTAATCATTGCCTTGATACAACAATGAAACTTGATATAAGTATCTTGCGTAGTTAATAATGCTTCAAACAGAGAGGTAACTATGGATCAAACAGAGAAGCGACTGATTAAAAAGGTTAAAAAAAGAGATCATCAGGCTTTTGCCCTACTCGTTGAACGGTATAAAAACAGTGTGTTTGCCATCTGTCTGCGTATGGTAGGCCAGGTACAGGAAGCAGAGGATTTGTCACAGGAGGCTTTTATTCGCGCCTATAACCATATCGACCAGTATGATCAGGAGCGAAAATTTTCAACGTGGCTGTTTCGGATCGCAACGAATCTGTCGATCGACTTTTTGCGTCGCAGAAAGAACACGGTTTCTCTTGATGCGTCTGTACCGGGGACGGAGGAGCTGACTTTAAACGCCATTCTCCCGGACGAAGGCGAGCATCCTGAGGAGCGCATCTTACGCAAAGAGACTGAAGCGTTCGTACAGCATGAGATTGACAAACTGCCGGAGAAATACCGGTCAGCAGTGGTACTGAAATATATTGAAGATTTAAGCTTGAAGGAAATCAGTGAAATTATGGAAATTCCAGTTGGAACAGTGAAGACACGAATTCACCGTGGCCGAGAAATGCTGAGAAAAAATATGACGGTCAAGGGAGGCAAACAAACGTGAGCTGCTCAAGTGTAAAATATCTTTCATTAATGAATAAAGTATTGGATCAAGAAGCTACAGATCAAGAGAAACAGCAATTGTTTGAGCATTTGGCGAGTTGCGATACATGCCGAATTCATTTTAATGAACTTAAGGCGTCGACCGAGCTGCTTCGCCGACTTGCCCACCCGCAATTGCCGGCTGTATTTACGAAAACTGTGTTAGAACAATTGCCCCCTGAGAAACGTCACGCAATCCGGCGCTGGGGCAGCCAACATCCGGTGCTTACAACGATGGCGATTTGCGTGGTACCGATGTCACTGGTAATGATTGGTGCCCGCCGGCAAGTGCGCGAAAAAAATAATTATGTTCTAATCAAAGGTTTGGGGGATCAAACCTGACCAGCTTGTTTCATTTTTTCAAAAGTGTGTCATAGATATAGAACGATTCAGTATAAAATCTGATTCGAACTTAAGATTGGATGTTTAAGTCGGAATGATCGAGTAAAACTAAGATGGTCGGTACGAATTGAGAACGATGGTTGATTTGGAGGATGAAAAGCGATGCCTTTGTGGACTCATATTAACATATTGAACTACTTAACAGACATCATCGACATTTTGATTGTCACTTATGTGATCTACAAAGTGATTATGATTATTCGAGGCACAAAGGCAGTCCAGTTGGCAAAAGGGATCCTTGTGATCGTTGCTGTGTGGTTTCTAAGCAGCTTGTTTCAACTGCGTACGCTGGAATGGATCTTGAACAATGCGATTACCTACGGATTGTTCGCGATCATTGTTATTTTTCAACCGGAGCTGCGCCGTTTGCTCGAGCAGCTTGGACGCGGACGCTTATTTTCCAGAGGGACCCAGGTTGAGGAAGAACATAAGCAAATGGCCGATGCTATTGTTAAGGCAACCTCCTATATGGCCAAGCGGCGGATCGGCGCCCTTATGTCGATTGAACGCAAGACGGGACTTAATGAATATATCGAGACAGGGATTCAGCTTAATGGGAATTTGACTTCACAACTGCTTATCAATATCTTTATCCCGAATACGCCGCTTCATGATGGCGCTGTCATTATCCGCGGTACAGAGGTTGTCGCTGCCGCCTGCTACCTGCCGCTGTCCGAGAGTCCGTTTATCTCAAAGGAACTAGGGACAAGGCATCGTGCGGCGATGGGGGTCAGCGAAGTCACCGACTCATTGACGGTCGTTGTTTCAGAAGAAACGGGCGGAATCACCGTGACCAAAAACGGCGAGATGTTCCGTGAGATTAGCGAGGAACGCTTGCAGGAAATGCTTCAACATGAGCTGGACGAGTCGGATAATCAGTCGCCGGTTCGCTGGAATTGGAGAGGAAAGCACAATGGATAAACTATTTAATAACAATTGGTTGGTTAAAATTATATCCTTTGTTCTCGCTCTAATGCTGTATGGGGTTGTTTCCGCCGGAGACGGCGGAAACGCGCCGGGATCAACAGCCAATGTGGCGGTTAACCCTACCCAGCAAACGACAGTCGTGAATGAGAAGCTGGCGATCCGCTATGATGAAAGCCAATATGTGGTCAGTGGTGCACCGCAAACAATTAATGTGCATTTGAACGGTTCCAATGAGTCGATTCTTAAAGCGAAGCTTCCGAGCACCAAAAGTGTTTACTTGGATCTGACCGGCATGAAACCTGGTACCTATGACGCTCAAGTACACACACGCGGTTTCCCCTCCGGATTAACGGTCCTCCCATCGCCAAAGACGGTTCGCGTCACCATTCAAAAAAAGACGAGCAAAGAGCTCCCGGTTGGTGTAGACGTCTTGAACAAAGATGCGTTAGCGGACGGCTACTCAATCGGCGATCCGGCGATTGACACGAAGACGGTTACCGTTACCGGTGGTGAGAATACTGTGGATTCCATTGCCTTTATCAAAGGTGTGGTCGACGTTAAAAATGCGGCGGATACCGTAGACAAAATGATCAGCCTTCATGCGTATAATAACAACGGCGATCAGGTTGATGTCACGATCAAGCCATCATCGATTCATGTCCGGGTACCGATTGAGCAGGTTTTGAAAAAATTACCTATTAAAACGGAAACAACCGGGACACCGGCAAAGGGATACGCGGTTTCCTCGGTGGAACAATCGACAAACGAAGTCGCTGTGACCGCACAGGACAGTGAAGCACTTAATCGAATTAAAGCGCTCGATCCTTTGTCTGTTTCCGTTGATGGATTGAAAAAAGATAAAACATTTTCTGTATCTGTACCGGTACCCTCTGACGCAGAGTCTGTAGATCCTGAGAAGATTGAGGTCACGGTTCATATTGAACGTGAAGACAGCGATGAAACAAGTGCCGAGTCAGAAGATCGCTCCGCTGATTCAAGTACGGCAGCAGTAAATTCAGAAAGCGCGGATTCAAGCGCCGATTCAACTTCTAATTCGAGTACGGACAAACAAACAAAAGATTTTACGAATATCCCAATTAAGGTCACTGGACTTGAGAACGGCAAAACCGCCTCTTTTGTTAAGGACGATCAGGTAGCTGTTTCTGTTTCCGGAACAGAAGACGATTTGAATCAGCTGACAAAAAATGATTTGGAAGCGGAAGTGGATCTAAGCGGCCTTGATTCAGGGACACACAAAGTACCGGTCACCGCGGTCACCGTCAACTTGTCAGATAAATATAAGATAAAGACACTTCCGGAGACCGTCAGTGTGCGTATTAGTTAACGAATAGGGTTCTTTGTGTAGGGGATGAAACACCCTTTGACAGAATTCAATCCTGAGTTTAAAATAAAGCGGCGGAATTTGGACGAGGAAAGATAGGAGCGATTGATATTATGGCAAAGTACTTTGGAACGGATGGAGTCAGAGGCATTGCAAATCTCGGTTTGACACCCGAATTAGCATTTAAGTTGGGTCGGGCCGGCGGTTACGCATTAACGAAGACGACTGAGCATCCGAAGGTTCTGGTTGGCCGGGATACGCGCATTTCCGGTTATATGCTCGAAAGTGCGCTTATTTCCGGTTTGCTCTCCATTGGCGTCGAAGTTATGCGGCTGGGAGTTGTCTCAACGCCAGGTGTCGCTTACTTAACGAAAGCCATGGATGCCAGCGCCGGTATCATGATCTCTGCATCACATAATCCGGTCGAAGACAATGGCATTAAATTTTTTGGCAGCGATGGTTTCAAGTTAAGCGACGAAGTGGAAGCAACCATTGAAACCCTGCTGGCAAAAGACAAAGATGATCTGCCTCGGCCAATTGGCGGCGATCTGGGCGTCTCCAGTGACTACTTTGAAGGTGGTCAGAAATACCTTCAATTTCTGAAGCAAACGATTCAAGAGGAAGACTTTTCAACCTTCAAGATTGCCTTGGATTGCGCGCACGGATCAACGAGTGCACTCGCACCGCATCTTTTTGCTGATTTAGAAGCAGACATTGTAACGATTGGGACATCACCGAACGGGAAGAACATTAATGCCGGTGTCGGATCAACGCATCCGGAAGCCTTGTCGGCGCTGGTCGTTGAAAAAGCAGCCGATGTTGGTTTAGCCTTTGACGGCGATGGTGACCGTTTGATTGCTGTCGATGAACTTGGCAATATCATTGACGGCGATAAGATTATGTACATCTGCGCAACGTATTTAAAATCAAAAGGACGCTTGACGAAAGATACATTAGTAACAACTGTGATGAGTAATCTTGGTTTATACAAGGCACTTCAAACACAGCAAATTGAAACGAAGCAGACGAAAGTCGGCGACCGGTATGTTATGGAAGAAATGCGTGATGGTGGTTATGTACTCGGCGGAGAGCAATCCGGACACATTATCTTCCTTGAGCATTCAACCACCGGCGACGGCATGCTGACGGCGCTTCAGCTCGTGAACATCATGAAAGTAACCGGCAAAAAGCTGTCCGAACTCGCTGCGGGTGTGAAAACCTACCCACAGAAGTTGGTCAACATCAAAGTTGCCGACAAGTTCCACGTCACCGAAAATCCTGAAGTAGCTGCGGTAATTAAGGATGTAGAAACGGATATGGCTGGTGACGGGCGCGTACTTGTACGGCCATCAGGAACAGAATCCTTGATCCGCGTTATGGCTGAGGCTCCAACTGAGGAAGTCTGCGATGCCTACGTGGAACGGATCGCGCAAAAAGTTGTTGAAGCGATCGGCGGAGAGATTCAATAACACGGATCAGCAGCAGTCAGGGTCAAGGTTGACTGAATCAACCGTATATCAGAGTGAACGTAAGGAACCAAGGCCAGCCCAGTTTTCTGAATAAAAGGTGTGAACACCATGATTTTCGCTGTGTGCGCCAATATTATTTTAAAGCGGTTACGGGACGGCCCTGTGCTGCATAGATATACCATGTAAGTTCAAAGAACTCCATGCTCAAAAAGGATTGACGCGCCTTTTTGTTTCAAGTAATATGTGGTTGTAACTCAAGAAGGAAAGTGAGGATTGGGACAACTGAATAGAAAGCGCCTGGACTATTCCAAAGGACGGAGAAAGACCGGAATAGTTGACGAGGAGGAGGTTAATCGAATCATTCGGCGGATGCCTCTCGGTATGCTTGCAACCGTGAGCACAGACCCAAAACAGGAAGGCAACTTTCTGGACAGAAGCTGTGCTGCAAGCGCATAGGCAAGAAAAATAAAAAACAAGTGGGGCAAGACTGCCCTATTCATGATGGTTATTGCATCTTAATATGCATCTTGCCTCACAAGGAGGACATTTCCTATGTGTGGTATTGTAGGTTACATTGGTAACGAAGATGCACGTGACATTTTGCTTAAGGGACTCAGCAATCTCGAATACCGCGGCTATGATTCAGCCGGCATTGCCCTGCTTAATGATGACGGTGTTCATGTATTTAAGGAAAAAGGACGGATCGCCGTTCTGCGCAATTCGGTAGATCCGGCGGTACATGCGACACTCGGCATAGGCCATACACGTTGGGCAACACACGGCCAGCCGAACAAACGCAATGCGCACCCGCACCAGAGTGCGTCCGGCCGTTTCACACTTGTTCACAACGGCGTGATCGAAAACTACGCACAATTGAAGGCAGATTATCTGACAGGTGTCACGTTGAAAAGCGAGACAGACACGGAAGTCGTCGTTCAATTGATCGAAAAGTTTGCCGATCAAGGACTTGGCACCGAAGAAGCACTGCGGAAAACACTGAAGCTGCTCGACGGCTCTTATGCATTTGCGTTGGTTGATGCAAAGGATGACGCAACGCTGTATGTTGCAAAGAATAAAAGTCCGCTCTTAATCGGTCTTGGCGAAGGATTCAATGTTGTTGCCAGCGATGCAACGGCAATGATCCAAAAAACGAAGCGTTATGTCGAACTGATGGATGAAGAAATCGTTATTCTGAAGCGCGACAGCTATACGATTAAGGATCTTGACGGAACGGTCACAACGCGCAAGCCGTATACGGTTTCCTTTGATGCAAATGATACGGAAAAAGGCGCTTACCCGCATTATATGCTGAAGGAAATCGATGAACAGCCAGCCGTGATGCGCCGCCTGCTGCAGGAATACAGCAGCACGGACGGTAAAATCACGCTCGATCCGACGATCACGAGCGCGATCAACGATGCTGATCGAATCTACATCATTGCCTGCGGCACGAGCTACCATGCCGGACTCGCCGGTAAGCATTTACTTGAGACCGTTGCCGGTATACCAACGGAAGTGCATATTTCCAGTGAATTTTCCTATAATATGCCGCTTCTGTCGAAAAAGCCGCTATTCATCTTCATTTCCCAGAGCGGGGAGACGGCCGACAGCCGCGCTGTGCTGGTCAAAGTCAAGAAGCTCGGCTATCCGACACTGACCATGACCAACGTCGAAGGCTCTACACTGTATCGTGAAGCAGATCACAAAATGCTGCTCTTTGCCGGTCCGGAAATTGCGGTTGCTTCAACCAAAGCCTATACAGCGATGATTGCTGTTTTCGCCTTCATGTCGGTAGCTGCTGCACAAAAGAAAGGGACTAAGCTCGGCTTCGATCTCGTTCATGAACTGAGCCTTGCTGCTCAAGGCATGGAACAAATGATCGATGAGAAAGCGCAGCTCAAAGAAGTGGCACGCGAGTACCTCTCGATTACGCGCAACGCTTTCTACATCGGACGCGCGCTCGACTACTATGTCTGCATGGAAGCTGCGCTGAAGCTGAAAGAAGTCTCCTACATTCAAGCAGAAGGTTTTGCCGGCGGTGAGCTCAAGCACGGAACGATTGCGCTGATCGAAGAAGGTACACCGGTATTCGCTTATGCGACCCAGCAAAAAGTCAACAACAGCATTCGCAGCAATGTTGAAGAGGTTGCCGCACGCGGCGCCCACACGTGCATCATCAGCATGGACGGAGTCACGAATCAAAAAGGCGACCGAATCGTACTCCCGAACGTGCATCCAGTCCTAGCACCACTTGTTTGCGCCGTTCCCCTGCAGCTAATTGCGTACTACGCAGCCCTGCAGAACGAATGCGATGTCGATAAACCACGTAACCTAGCAAAATCAGTTACGGTGGAATAAAAATAGAAACAGGCAAGTACATACTCGTGTACTTGCCTGTTTTTTTGTTTTTGATAAATAGGATTGCGTTCTTAAAGAAGCAGTGGTCGCGGAGCTACGTTTCCCATACTCCGGTTTGGTAGAGCACTTCCATGGTAAGGAAGGGGTCATCTACTATGGTGGTGGGTATTGTTCACGGTAGGATCGGACAGAACTCCCCTCTTCTCACCATTACGATTTATCCATCAACTGCGTACAACCGTCTGCTTTTTTAATTATCAGTTGTACCGTCCAAAAAAAGTTCTTTACTGTACCTGATGAATAAGTTGGTAAATGAATTGAATAGTGTAATATTGAACATGGCATTTTAGTCCATGTTTTTTTGTGAAGAGATGCTCACAAGAGATGTAAGTGAAAATTGATTTTCTAAAAAATTTTCGAATCAAGGTTCAGATCAATTTTTGAATGCTTCGAATAATTCCTGTTTGTCTGTCGACAGAAAAACTTTCTTCTGAATTTAAATAGTATTTACCTGTTGTGATGGCTATGTTTACAAGAATTTCAATTTCTAATGGATCGGTTACTTTTGCGTGCTTTTTCAAATTGACTGACTAATAATTTAGAGAACTCCTCCTCGAAATCAAATTCTTCAGTATGAATGGTAAATAGTGCTTTTAAAAGTCGAACATTTTCTTTTTTCTTAAGAAAAGAATCGATTAAGCTGTTTAATCTTATATTTGTGCCTATCAACCGTTGATCCAACAGCAATTTATATCTTTTTAAAACCTGGACTGCTAATTTCTGAGCCAAGTCATATTTATCTAAATAATGGGCATAAAACGTTTTACGGTTTATTTGCGCCTTATTTGCAATTTCACTAACAGTTACCCTTGAAAAGCCTTCGGTAAGTGTCAATTCAACAAAAATATCTTCAATCCATTTAATCGTTCGTTCACTACGTAAATCCATAACTTTTCCTCCATTACCTATGTTTACGAAACAATTTAATCAAAAGTGTGGCATAGATCTCAAATACGCAACTTCTGACCATTTTATTTTAAACGTAGCCGGTTAGAATAAAAAATGTCAAGCAAGGAGGTCTTAAGATCAGTCATCTACGCGACACGACCAAAAGGAGGATACTGTTAAATGAAAAACAAATTAATTTGGGTTATTCCCATTGTAGCATCTCTAATCTTAATGGTTTTATCTACGGCTTTTTATCCGGCCTATAATCCTAAAGCTAAAAATATACCTTTAGCTGTTGTTAATAATGATCATGGAGTAGAAGCTCAGGGTAGTGAAATCAATATTGGGAAACAATTAGTTGATACGATGACTTCAAGCAAAAATGGTAATAATACAATAGAATGGCATAAGATAAAGAATGAAAAAGAGTTAACTAAAGGTCTGAAAAATAAAGAATATGTCGGTGCCATTATTATTGACAAAAACTTTTCTCAAAACGCCATGAGCTACAGTCAAAGCATTATCATAAAGCAGAAGCAAGCTGAAATGAAAGAAAAGATAGACTCAGGTCAGTTAAGTAAAGAACAAATTGAAAAAATGAAAGAGCAAGTATCACAAAGCTCTGAAAATCAACTAAGTAAACCACAGAATGCGGAAATAAAGATTGTAGCAAACGAGGGCGCAAACCCACAATTAGCACAAGCTGCTACGCAGATACTAAGTGGAATGACGACTAAAATCAATGAACAAATCAGTAATCAAAACATTCAAATTTTATCAGATCATAATATTGATGTACCCGGGTCGGATATAAGGAGCTTAAAAGACCCAATCAAAGTTGATAGTCAATCCATTAATAAGATTAAAGAACATCAGGCGAGCGGTAATGCGCAAGGCGTTATGTTTACGCCCATTTGGTTAGCTTCAATGATTATATCTGTTTTGACTTTCTTCGTTTTTAGAAATAATGATAAATTATTGAGTACAAAACAGAAAAGTAAAAACGCAATCTTATTACCAATCGGAATGATTGTTTCAAGTTTTATTGGTGGATTTGTCTATGTCTACTATACAGATTGGGTTATGAGCTTCGACTTTAATCAGCCGGCTATAACTGCAGTATATATATCATTTGCTATAGTAGGATTTTCATCATTACTTGTTGGAATCATGTCTTGGATTGGGTTGGCAACAATTCCAATTTTTATCCTATTCCTATTCTTTACAATACAATCTGTAATGTTACCAAAACAAATGATTCCTGAATTTTATCAAAACTATATTGTTCCATGGAATCCATTTGGACACTATATGTCAACGTTAAGGGATATTCTGTACACAGGAGCTGACTTAACAAGTAATGGAACAATCTGGATGTTCCTCATCTTTACGATTCTAGGATTAGGATCATTGATTATAGCAACTTATGCTAAGAAGAAGAGCATCGACATTAAGTAAATACGAAACGTGTAATAATGGTATAAACCTGAAAAGTAAATAATTATTATTTGAAACAGCCGCATTTTTCAATGGAAAAATGCGGTTTCTTCTGTCTTTTGTAGTTAATAAAACGTATTATCGTTTACAGCTATATCTGAACGATAAATCACAGTTATTTCAACATCGCCAGCACTTCGTCAGTTGTTCGGACTTTACCGATTCGCGGGAAAATATGGGTGATGCAGTGATCATGTTCTTCTTTAGTTGATGCAGTCATCGCATCTTCGACAAAGATTTGCTGATAGGCGCGCGCATATGCTTCCCGCGCGGTCGTATCAACACCAATACCGGTTGAAATACCGCATAATACAAGGGTATCAATGCCGCGGCGACGCAGCTGCAAATCTAAGTCGGTTCCAAAAAAAGCGCCCCATTGCCGTTTGGTTATTCGGTAGGTCTTTTGAAAAGCATCCAGCTCAGGTACATAATGATCCCATCCATCAGGAAATCCCGATGCGGATCGATTTGCATCGGTTTGCGGAACAAACCAATCCTTTCCATCAAAGGAAGAGACGCGTACAAGTGCAACAAAGGCCCCATTTTTCGTAAATGTGTTCATCAGTTTCGTTGTCTTTTCCACGACTTGTGCACCTGTGTATGGGGCATGCTGACTGTTGACAATCCCATTCTGCAGGTCAATAACGACTAAGGCTGTCTTATCTTTATTCATTTTCATCGCTCCTTAACCTATGTGTTGTGTTCGACTGGGCTGCGCGGCGATTTGCCGATAGACGCGACAATAAACCCACAAGCCATTCACGAGCAGCAGTGCGGCAGTGACAAAAAAGACCGCACGAATACTTAACCATGCAGCAATCTGGCCGCCAAAAACCGATCCACCGAAAACACCTAAATACATCGCGGACATACTAAAACCGAATACGCGTCCGGTCAGCGCGGTGGGGGTAATTTTGCGAATCATAATATTCACGGAAGGCATTAGCCCGCCGGCCGTAAGCCCGAACAGAAATCGAAGCACGATTAATTGCCATGGCGCGGTGACAAAAGCTTGCGGGATAAAAAGCAAGCCTGCCGTAAACAGCGTAATGACCATGACCTTATGCGCGCCAATCCGATCGGACAGCTTCCCTAAGCGCGGGGCGGCGAGGATATTCGCGAGCCCTGACGCTGAAAAAGCAAGCCCGGACAGCAGGGCAAGATGGCTGCTGTTTGTCAGATGTCCCATGAATACCGTCACAATCGGCTCAACGGAATATAAGGCGATGGTCAAGATAAATGCGGTCACAAACAGGGTAACGGTCAAACTTTTTTCCGGGATTTGATGCCAAATCTCCTTGGCGTGACGTACTTTTTTATCGGTACGCTGAAACGATTCCTTGACGAAGAAAAGCGTCGTAAAAAAGGAGACCATCATCAGTGCTCCGGTCATAAAAAATACATTTTGCAATCCGAAATGTTCACTAAGAAATCCGCCGATGAGCGGACCGAGCAGCGAACCGGCTATGTTGGCGGTCGAAAGTGTACCTAGCGCCCAGCCGGCATGTTCTTGATCCGTTTGCGTAGCAATCAGCGTCGTACAGGCTGTGCTGTAACCGGTGATCACGCCTTGTAAAAGGCGCAGCCCAATCAGTACAGTGACATTGGGGGCAAACCCCATGCAGCCGATCACGATTGCCATACCCAGACTAGCTCGAAGCAGCATAGGCTTTCGGCCAAACTTATCGGCCACCGACCCCCAAATGGGTGAGAAAATGGCCGACAAAATAAAGGTACTGCCAAATGCAATGCCGGACAGTTGAGCGACTGCCGCTTCCTGACCCACACCAAGATGTCTGATGTACAGCGGTAGCACCGGTGCAATTTGGCTCATGCCAATGCCTGTCGCAAACATGCCAAACCAGCAAACTACTAAATTTTTTTTCCAAATCGGCATGATCTGAGCCTCCGCGATTCAACGATAGGATGAATAATCACACCCATTAGTCTAAACACAGATCAGTGGCTGATCCATAGTTGATCCTGTTATCCATGGACATTTTTGCTGTAATAGTCGATTGGACTTATCCCTTCGGATCGTTTAAATAGCCGACTAAAATAAAATTCATCAGCAAACCCAAGCAGATGCGCAACGTCCTTGACCTTGTGATCGCCGTCAAGAAGCAGCTCCTTCGCCTTGTCGATTTTCATCTGGTTAAAATAAGAAATAACGGAGGAACCGGTGCTTTCTTTAAAGATCCTTGTTAGGTAGGTTGGTGACAATCGTATAAGCTCGGATAGTTCATTCAAGGTAATATGCTTCGATAAATTTTTTTGCATATAGTCGACAATTCGCTCCACCTTTAGCGAACTTGCGAAATTCTGATTCTGTTTCCTGACATTGTCTGCAATGGCGAGGAACAGTTGCTGCAGCAAGGTGCGTGCGGCAAAAGGATATCCGGGTCTTTTCTGGTCCCAGCAGTCGGTCAAGCGTCGAAACGACGCTTCTACCTCGTAGGCATCCATTAATTGTTTCCCCAGTTTCTTCATCAGCTGTTTTGTGCATTCATGGATTATCCACTGATTTTGACTCCATTCCACCTCCGCGCAGCTAAAATGAACCGATAAAAAACCGCCGGGTCCCGCTTCAGGTTCAAATGTATGATGGAGCCCGGGGCTGATGTAGCAAAGCATGCCTTTTTTTATTGAATAATGTCGCTTATCAATGGCGATCGTTCCGGAACCGCCAGTAAAAAGAATGAGTTCGTGGTGGGACAGTGTACGGTTTATTTTGCGCGGGGGACGCTCCTTATCATCAAATGATCGATGGTTGCAATAATGAATATGGAAAAAAAGTTGGTCGGACAACATGACCTCACCGGCTTTCCAAAGTATTGGATGGCTACTTTAATCGGAATTCCCAGCGTTTTATTTTTGTGATGCTGATTAACAGTAGTTGTCTTTTTCAGCATCCAGCTTTGCCTTGATCCACTGGTGAACTTTTTCATCCTCTTCTTTCGCAAGCAGGTCTTCGAAGGATTGAATCATATGTGCGCGCATGTCCGGTTCAAGGCGATCCCACATTTGCTGAAGTGCCCAGGTGACCGTGCGCCGGATCACCGGACGCGGGTCATCGTGAAGCAAGCGAAGCAGTTCCGGTGCCGCGGCAACTTCCTTATAGTTGCCGAGTGCAACAATCGCATTGCGCTGAATCGGCTTTTTTCCTCGCCACGAACCGGAAAGTTCACCGAACGTTTCTTTAAATGCACGATTGGAAAGCGATAACAGCGGTGCGAGAAGGGGACGGGAAAGTTCCGGGTCCGGCTCCATCTCCTCATGAAAATGGCTGTCCACATCACGATTGTACGGACAGACCTGTTGACACATATCGCAGCCGTAGAGTCTATTGCCGATTGCTTTCTTATATTCTTCCGGAAGTTCCTGCTTCGTCTGGGTTAAGTAGGCAATGCATTTCTTGCTGTTAAGCTGTCCGCCCTGAACCAGTGCACCGGTCGGGCAGTGATCAATGCAGATTGTACAATCGCCGCACAGGTCGGTCGCCGGTTTGTCCGGAGGAAACGGAATATTGGTCAGCATCTCGCCAAGATAAACATAGGACCCGAATTCTTTCGTAATCAGGTTGGTGCTTTTCCCCGCCCAGCCGATGCCGGCACGTTCAGCCACTGCCCTATCTGACAGTTCCCCGGTGTCGACCATGCTTTTGAACTTAGCTCCCGGAACCGTTTCAACGAGAAATTCGCCAAGCTTTTGCATGCGGTTACGCAGAATCGTATGGTAGTCCTGTCCCCAAGAAACCCGGGCAAAAGCACCACGGCGATGACCTTTCGTGTTTGCCGGGCGCTCGGCCATTTTCTTCGGGTAGGCCATGGCGATTGAGACAATCGACTGCACGCCGTCCATAAGCAGCGACGGTTCAGTTCTTTTTTCGATATCCTTCTCCTCGAATCCGGACTGGTAACCGAGTTCCCGCTGCCGGTAGAGACGTGCCTTTAATTCCGTGAATGGATCGTCCGTTGTGAAGCCAATCTTGTCCACACCGATTTCTTTACTATATCTGATCAGCTGTTCTTTCAGCTCTTGAAAATCCGTCATTTCTATTTATATCCCTTCATTGCTTGTCACTTTAAAAAACAGCATACATGCGTTCAAAGCAGCTGATCTCATGATAACGTGATTGGCGGACGTCGGCAAATCAACGCTGAAAGCCTGCTTGAAAGTTGCGCATAAAAAAAGTTTTGCCCCCAAACATCGTGTTCGAGAACAAAACCAGTATTAGGGTGTTGCTTCTAACTTTTTCATCCAAACAACAGATAATGCACTGACAATTCCAGAGAACAAGACATAGAGTGTGAGCAACAACGGAGAGCCGCCGCCTGCCTCAAGCAGTGCAGTGGCGATGATCGGCGTAATTCCACTGGCAAAGATCCCGGAAAACTGGTAGACGAAAGACACACCGGTATAACGAACTTTCGGATCAAACAGCTCTGAAAAAAGAGCGGCCTCCGGACCGTAAACAATTGGATACAGAATCCCAAATGCAACGACAAGTGTCAGGATGATGACAATCATATTCCCCCCGGACTGTCCGAAAAGCCAAAAGGCAGGAATAGCAGAAAGGCCGACAAGCAAGCTGCCCCACAAATAGATACGGATTCTGCCGACACGATCTGAGAAGTGACCAAATAAAGGGATAAAGAAACACATGACCAACGCAGCGACGGACACACTGAGAGTCGCTGAAGATCCGGACAGTTTGACGTGATGCGTCAGATAGTCGATGGAGAACACACCCATCACATTGAAGAAAACGCCATCAATGTAACGTGCGCCCATTCCGGCGATGATCTTTTTACTATTCCCGTCTTTCCACATTTCTTTGAATGGGAGTGTGGTCTCCATATTGTTTTCTTTCACTTCTTGGAATTCCGGGGTCTCTTTAACCGAGATGCGCATCCATAGTCCGGTAACGACCAGGATGACACTGAGACCAAATGCGATTCGCCAGCCCCAGGCAAGAAATTGTGCTTGAGAAAGCAGACTGTTTAATATACCGACGACGCCGGAGGCAAGCAGCAAGCCCAAAGCCAAACCGATTTGCGGAAGGCTGGCATATAAACCGCGTTTGCGTGCCGGAGCGTATTCGTAAGTCATGAGGACGGCTCCGCCCCATTCGCCGCCCAGGCCGATTCCTTGCACCACACGAAGCAAGAGCAAAATAATCGGTGCCCAAATACCGATTTGTGCATAAGTCGGCAATAGCGCAATGAGGCATGTGCTGATCCCCATAATCATCACAGTCAGTACCAGCATTTTTTTGCGACCGAGTTTATCGCCAAAATGGCCGAAGATGATGCCACCGATCGGTCGTGCGAAAAAACCAACGGCAAAAGTTACGTAGGCAAGTAGTGTAGATAAAAACAGGTTGTCGCTGGGAAAGTAAAGATGATTAAGCACCATACTTGCCACGACACCATACAAGAAAAAGTCGTACCACTCAATCGTCGCGCCGATGATGCTGGACGCAACGACAGGTAATAATTTTGGCTGATTCAATGAAAAAACCTCCTGATTTTCTTTTTTCCTGTGTCACCTCTTGTCATGGATTCCTAAAAAGGAAAGGATAGCATGTGAAGAAAACTCACGTCAATTCATTTGCTCCAGGCTGAGGAGGGCATGAACTGAGATATAAACAGCTGGGCATGTCGATTCTAGCCAATATTAGAACAACATGGTTTGAACACCGCGACGGTCGGAACGGAGCAGAGCAATTCTTAAACACGTATTATCATTTTTATCAAAATAAAGAAGTGGACGCAAAAGAGTTTATGCGATTTACGAAAGCTTATTTCGCTATGAAAAACGATGCCATGTTCCATGGATGGTTAGCAGCCCAATAAGAAAAGCGCAAGGAACGTGCAATCTGTTCATCCGGAACGAGCGGATTGAAAAAGAGGATAGAGAGAAAATGATCAACAAAAAATACAGAGAAAAGAGTAAAATAGAATCATTCAATGATTAAAACGGCGAGGGGATATCGGTGATGATTTATGCACCAGCAACAGAATGTGATGTTCCTGTTCTCCGATAATTTAACGGAGAATAGTCTCCGTTAAATTCGTAATGAACGACTGAATAATTACGAAAGCGGAGAGAACAAATGAAAAAAAATAAAATTTTCGGCGCTTTATTTTTAAGCATGGCCGCCAGTATTTGGGGCGGTATGTTTGTTGTTGTTAAAGTAGTAGTCGCCTATATTCCACCCATTGAATTGGTCTGGCTGCGCTACCTCATCGCTGTTGTTGTATTATTTGCCATCGGCTGCGCGCAGCATGTAGACTGGCGCGTGAAACGAAAGGATTGGCCCTTAATCCTTTTGATTGGCGTGATCGGTAATGCGCTGTCAATCGTAACGCAAGAGGCCGGCACATGGCTGTCTTCAGCACAATTGGGCTCTGTAATTACAGCGGCTACACCAACATTTATGATTTTATTTGCAAGGTGGCTGCTCAAAGAACGATTAACTTGGGCAAAAATAGCTTCTGTGGCACTGGCAACAATTGGCGTACTTATGATTGTTGGGATCCATGCGCTTGTTGTGGGCAAATTACTTGGTGCAGCTTTTTTAATGATTGCTGCGCTAACTTGGGCGTTCATGTCGGTATTGGTCAAATTGGTTCCTGGTGACTACTCACCCGTACAGGTGACAACCCTTGCAACAGCAACGGCTCTGGTTTGCCTTTCACCGATTGTTTTATTGCAACGTTCCGCGGTGCAGTGGCACTATCTGATGCAACCCAAAATCATCCTTTGTCTGTTATATCTAGGTGTTATTTCAACGGCGGTTGCTTTTGTGATGTGGAACCGTGGGTTACGGTTAATGAATGCCACCGGTTCGGGTTTGTTTTTCGTGTTTCAGCCTTTCGTTGGGACGTTTTTAGGGTGGCTTATTTTAGGCGAAGCAATAGGATTTGGTTTTTGGGCGGGTGTGCTCCTCATTTCAGCCAGTATCTGGATCACTATCCGCTATTCAGATTGATCTTTAGTTTCTAAATCTAGTAATGATGAGGTAAGGACGGATGATTTTTGATCCGTCCTTTTCTATTGATCCATTAATCAATTTTACGTCCATTTGTCATTAAATTGTTATCGAATCATGTCTTGTTGTGTCACATTAAGTTGTTAAGATGACAACAAAAGATCCTGCTGAGGGTATTCGCCTGAAGCGATATAAATAGAGAATACGACTAGAGGGGAAAGGGATCATGAATCGGAACTACATACATACCGCAGTAGCACTGGTGCTGGTGCTTTCCTTAATCATGGGCTACAGCGTTCATGATGTCCATGCATCAGATCAGCAGATTTCAGAGAATCAGCAACAACAAGATGGACTCATCAATCAACTGAAACAGACCGACCGTCACGTGAAAAAGATCAAAGCAGATGTAACTGAAAAACAGGAAAATCTCGCAGAAAGTCGTGAAAAATCAAAGTGGATGAAAGTAGAAATTGAGCGGCTGAACGCGCAGATCGACAGCAGAGACAAATTGTTAAAGAAACGGTTTCAAGCCATGTATTTAAATGGCGGGAACATGAACTATATCGACGTGCTTCTCGGATCAGAAAGCTTTGGCGATTTCATTGATCGGATGTTCGCCTTAAAGACAATCTCGGATAACGATCAAAAATTACTAAACGCGCAAAAGCAAGATCAGGCGAATCGTGCCGCGCAACAAGAAGAACTCGCTAAGGAACAGAAACAACTCGAGAATGGTTTAACTGAATTAAATGATTTGAAAGAGGAGCTTCTTAAAAAGGAAGCGGATCAGCGCAATCAATTGACGTTATTGAAAAAAGAAGCATCGAAAATTAAAGAAAAAGAAATGGAAAAAGATGAAGAAAAAGATGTTTCAGAAGCGCAAACGCATGCCTTAGCTAGTGAAAACGTCTCCGACAGTGATGCAGCATTTATCAAACCGGCGCAAGGCTATATTTCTTCTGGATTCGGCAAACGTTCCTTTGATAACAGTTTCCATCCGGGCATTGACATCGCAAACAGTGAAGGAACGCCGGTACAAGCAGCTGCCGACGGCGTTGTGTTCAGAGCCTATCATTCGTCCAGCTATGGAAATGCGGTCATGATTTCGCATAAATTCAAAGGAAAATTGTTTACAACGGTTTATGCTCACTTAAGCAGTTACGAAGTCGCAACAGGCGAACGCGTTGCGAAAGGTCAAGTCATTGGCAAAATGGGCAATACCGGAGAATCGTTCGGCTCACATCTGCACTTCGAACTGTATGAAGGCCAATGGAATCCACCGCCGCATAATGGTGCCATTGATCCGATGAAGTTTATTCAGTAAAAGGATTTGGAAGAAACGAGAGGGATCTTTTCATTCCTCTCGTTTTTCGTTACTCAAATTCAAAGTAAAGAGACGCAGGATCATTGATCTAACAACGTATGGGTTTGAGGATCTTTCCTGAAGGGTATAATTTAGTTTTTAGGAGGGGGAACAACATGAACGTTTTCGCAGATTATTTAGCGCGTATTGATAATCTTCAGCATCGAGATCGGACGGAAGAAATTTTGGCCTAAAATTCCCACAATTAGTGCCGGCCATTAAGTGGAATCAGCCGATGTTCACCGATCACGGCACCTATATTATCGGATTTAGTGTAGCCAAAAAACATCTGGCTTTTGCGCCTGAACAGGTAGGGATTATTCATTTTTCTAATGAAATTGTGCAGGTCGGCTATGATTACACCAAGCAGTTGGTACGTATTCCGTGGGATTGTCCGGTGGATTTCTCGTTACTTGAAAAAATGATCGCGTTCAATATTTCAGATAAAGCGGATTGTTCAACTTTTTGGCGGAAATAAAAAATCGGATGATTAAGAATTAACACCACGAGTATCAATTTGATCAAATAATTTTCTGAAACAACATACCTTGATGAAATTGTATCAATTCAAGCATGAAATCTATGGGTACTTAATGGAATAGCTGAACGAGTATATAATTTTTCTTACATCGCTTCTCATTTCAATGGCGGGATTCGTCTTAATGCTATTGCGAAAAACGTCTTTATGTGCATTTATCAGAACGAATAATTTAAGTTATAATAGGAGTGTGCTCGGGTAAAAGAAAACAAGGAGTGATAGAGAATGAAATGGGAAGAAGTTCGTAAATTATACCCAAATCAATATGTAAAACTCAATATCCTTGACTTTTACTTAGAAAACGATAAAAAGATTGTAACGGATGTTGCATTAATTAATCTTATTGAAGATTCTCAATTAGCTACAAGAGAGTTACTTAAATCAAAAGGTGATACCATTGTTTATCATACAGGGTCCGAAAAAATCGTTATTGAAGTGAGAATCCCTACTGGTTTAAGAGGTATGAGATTATGAAGTTAGAATTAGTGAATCATTTGCTTGCAGTCAAAATGACGATTTCTTATAAAGGAAAATCGAAAAAAATGGATAAGCTTGTTGTTGATACTGGAGCAGCTCATACTCTTATCTCATCCGACATTGTTAATGAAATAGGAATTTACTTTGAAAACGGAGATTCTCTAGTAAGTGCATACGGAATTGGCGGCGAAGAATATTCGTTCCGAAAACCAGTTGATATTATTAAACTAGGTACACACAAAATACCAGAAATAAAGCTAGATTTGGAAATTTAGATGATTGGGGTATCAATGGTCTCATAGGACTTGATATCTTAATGAATGGGAAATGTATCATTGATTTAGAAAGATTAGAATTAGATTGTTAATATAAGTCTGGAGATAGGTGGAAACGTTCTTAAAATCACATCCATCAACATCACGTACTGTTATCAGTTGCTGCGTTCATAGAGTCCTCTTCTCATTCATTCGAGTCCTCAATAAAATTATTCATCTGTCTCACCATCTTTCAGTAATTCACTCAAGGTATACTTAATTAATGTAATCGAAACAGAATCCCCATACAATGAATGATAGTTCAACGGAAGAATGCCGTTAATGTCGTAGTTAAATGTTATTTGGCTGTTGCGCCTGAACAGGCAGGGATTATTCATTTTTCTGATGAAATTGTGCAAGCCGGCTATGATCACACCAAGCAGTTAGTATGTATCTCGTGGGACCAGCCGGTTAATTTCTCATTGCTGGACAAAATGATCGAATTCAATATTTCGGATAAGGCGGACTGTTGTAACCGTCAAGTAGTTTTGAACACTTTTCTCTTTGAAAATTCTAGCCTATTTCCGTAGGGTCAATGATTACGAAACAAATTTCTATCCAAGGACATGCCATGTACACCCGATAATAACCGTCTCCTTTTCATCGGGTATCGGTTCACGATCGTTATTATAATGAATGCATGAAGGAGGAACTAGCGGTGCTGAAAAGTATGAACGAGGCGTTAGATTACATTGAATCACAATTAAATGGCGAGATCGAGGACAACAAATTGGAGAGAATAACAGGAACTTCTGTTTATCATTTTCGAAGAATGTTTTCATTTCTTTCAGGGATGACCTTAGGTGAATATATCCGTAATCGAAAATTATCTAACGCCACGTTTGACCTGCTGCATGAAGGAATGAGTGTCACAGATACAGCATTCAAATATGGTTATGCATCTGTTGATGGATTTTCGCGTGCCTTTCGGGACTGGTCGGGCATTAGTCCTTCAGAGGTTAAAAAGAAAAACATGCTTAAAGCATTTCCAAAGCTCTCCTTTCAGTTAACCATACGAGGAGGAATAGATATGGATTATCGAATCGAGAATAAGGATCCATTTAAGATTATTGGGGTGAAGAAGAGAGTTCCCATTCAATTTGAAGGCGAAAATCCGGAAATTATAAAGTTAGCTAAACGTATTACACCGGAACAAAGAAAAAAGCTGCACAGCTACGCAAATATGGAACCAAATCAGGTTGTGAATGCCTCCTATAATTTAGATGAGGGATGTATGGAGGAAAAAGGCAGTCTTGATCATATGATTGGCTGCTTAACGACAAAAGAGTCAAATTTTGATGAGTTTGATGTAGTCGAAGTACCCGCTCTAACTTGGGCGATATTTTCATCTAAAGGGGAATTTCCAAAAATCATGCAAGAAACCTGGGCAAAATTCGCTTCAGAATGGCTTCCTTCTTCAGATTGTGAATTAGTTGATGCTCCAAACCTTTCATTTACAGGAGATCTGTCTGACAGGAAAAATGTTTATAGTGAAATTTGGTTCGCGGTGAAGAAGAAAGGGAAAATTTAAGCTGTTCATCCCTGCCACTGACTCATCTCGGTATTAAAAAACGAGAGAACGTATTCTTTTTCCCTCGTCTTTAATAGATAACTTCTTAAAGTTAGGAATTTGTTGATTCTCCACCATCTACATGGAGAACTTGCCCAGTAACATGCCGAGAATCATCGGATGCTAAATAAACAAAGGTAGGGGCGACTTCGAAGGGTTGAGCCATGCGATTAAATAAATTCGATCCGTGCAAGGCATTTTCATCAGAAGAAAAGCTCGCCGGAATAAGTGGCGTCCAAACACGACCAGGTGCGATCGCGTTGACACGAATCTGACGTTTGGCAAGGTTTTTTGCTAAAGAACGGGTCCAGCCAACAATGGCAGCCTTTGTAGCTGAATAATCAATTAACAACGGTTCACCTGCGTAGGCGACAACTGAGGCAGTTCCAATAATTGAACTGCCTCCTTTTAAATAGGGGAGCGCAGCTCTTGTCGTATAAAAATGAGAATAAATATTCAGTTTAAAGGTTTCATCAAATTGTTCGTCCGTAATAGCCATAAGATCATTTTGCTGAAACTGAATCCCGACATGATTACATAATACATCGAGCCTGCCAAAGGTTTTCATTGTTTCATGTACAATGTGCTCACATTGTTCTTTTTTTCGAAGATCGCCTGGTAGTAGAAGACATCTTTGGCCAAACGCCTCAATTCTTCTTTTTGTTCGATTGGCGTCTTCGTGCTCATCTAAATAAGCAATCGCAACATTTGCCTTTTCCTTTGCAAAAGCAATCGCTGCTGCTGCCCCCATTCCACTGTCACCACCAGTAATAAGAGCCACTTTGTTTTTTAATTTTCCACTCCCTTTATAATGCGGGTTTTCAATAATGGGTTTTGGAACCATTAAATGCTCAAGCCCAGGTTGCCTCAATTGTCTTTGCTCGGGTTGAGTCAAGGGGACCTCTTCATAGCGAGTAATTTTTCCATACGCCGGATAAAGTGGATACGGATCTTGCTTTTTATTGTCTTCAAACCATTTTTGATAAGCACGAATTTGCTCAAGTTCTTCCTTAGATAATGATTGATGATGCTGTGGGTTATGCTCATTTTGATTATTCATAACGAATGCCTCCTCCATTTCATAGGCTATGATTAGCCATCTTCTGATGTGAAGAAAAGCTGGCTGCCTGTTCAAACGAAGGAGGTGACAACAAGATGCGCATTGAATTTATGCCTCAGGTCACACGGTTATTGGAAAATGTGAACGCTGAATTAAAGATGGATTATTTACAGTATAGCTGGCCCACCCCAACTATTGTTGTTAGACCCCCTTACTACAGCCATCCTGTCTATGAAGCCTATTATCCAAACCTATAATGCGATCGATCAGTGGGAACTTTCTGCCCCGTTAGGTGGGGGAAGATACAGTGAATTTTCGAAAAACCCGTTTAATCATCATTAATCCAAAACTGGGCTGAATCCATAGGGATTTAGTCTTTTTTAACAGGTAAAGAAAGTACATGATTTTGTCCTGTTTTCAAGCCAATAGACCAGTGTCTTGGCCAAGAATCAAAGCGGAGGGGCGAGACGCCTGCGGGATCGCGCTTAGTTGATGCGTGCCAGCGAGTAATCGAAGCGATGATTCAGCACCGAAAAGACACGAATCCATCACACATGGCTGGAGGTTAAGGACCGGGTGCTTTTTGCCCGGTTTTTCTTATTTTCTAATCAATATGGGAAACTGGGGCACGATTATTTTAATCAAACGTTTGATTATACGCTGCAAATAATAGGGAATAGGCTACTCTTTTTCCGCCCTTATGTTGACATAGGTGATCACCCAATTGAGAATGAGTCCGAACCCGATGCAAACAACTGCAGTGATGCGTCCATTGCGGCTAGCCAACCAGTCTTCCGTTAGCGGCAGTCTGGAAAGGATTCCAATCAGACCCATAATATAGACTGGAGGCAGAAATGACCACCAGATTTTTCTGTCTTCCTTGTTGCGACGTAGGGCCGCGATCGTTAGCCCGACGAGCAAAATCGTGATCATCAGAATGCCGACCGGGCTCGCTAAATAGAGCGTAAGCAGGGGAGGCGTCAGGACATGTATCAAGACAAATAAGCCGATAATGAGCATGCAAGCCAACCAGAGAACTAGGAACGACAGTACTTTGCTCTTAACTATTTTTGCATAAATACTTCTGTGCAGGACATGAAAAACAATCCCAACAACGATGAAACTCAACAAGCCATTCAGCATGAGCACAAGAAAATTGATGCCTTTTCCGGGAAGAGTCAAGGCGTTCAGAAGCTCAAAAAATGAGCTGATACCGAAAATTATTCCGGTCAGTTTCATAATTTCTTTCCAGCTGGCCTTGCCAAGATTATGGATCAACGCATCGGCGGCTTTCTGAGGACTTTTTCCAAAAAATGCTTCGGCCGATTGTCCGTCATGTTGCGCAGAAAGGATATCCTGCAAAATCTGCATTAAGAGACTTTCAACTTCGTGATCATCATAAAATAATCCGGCAGTACGGATATACGTAAGCAAATCCTCATAATACGTTTTGTTCTCTCCCATCAGTTCTTCACGCAACTGATTATTCAGCTTCACCATGGCTTCAACGGTAGGCGTATGCTTACTCATGGTCGTCTGCCTCCTTTTATACGAATTAGATGATTGACATTGGATACAAGCTGTTCCCATTGGTTCATAAATTCCCGGCAATGATTCATTCCTTCAGAAGTGATCTGATAATACTTTCGATCCGGACCATCCGGCGAAGGCTTCATTCTGCTTAAAAGATAATCCTTCTTTTCCAACTTCTGTAATAGTGGATAAACGGTTCCGGCTGTAATTTCTGTAAAGCCGTAGTTTCTTAATGTCTGAACCAGTTCATAACCGTATACTTCATCCTCTGAGACAATGAGAAGGACGCACCCTTCAAGAACACCTTTTAACAATTGCGTTTGTTTCACAGGATCACACCTGACTTCACCTATAATGTAATACCTACTAGTGTTGTTTTTATTGTAGAGGAAACCGGCTATTTTGTAAAGCATAATAGATGATCCATTAGCTATAACCTGAATGTGAAATCGGCAGTGGATGACATTGTGAGCAAACCATAGGCTGTTGTCGTTAATTGTTGCTGTGGAATATTTGTGTTCAATTGACCCTGGGAAACCAAAACGAGAATCGTTTCATAAAGCATCGTAACGAATTACGCCAGGCATTTACTAAGTTTTAGATCAAATCAAGAAGAACTACTAAAAGCAAAAATCAATACCCATGTTAATTACTGCAAAAATGCGTATAATGTAATTAATAACAAAGCAAAATAAATCCGTTGGTGTGAGCACACCAACGGAAGAGTGACAGCAAAAATCGCTAAGCGATCATAGCGCTGCATGAATCATGAAAAGGTAATTCACACAGGCTGGCAAACCGGGTGGATTACTTTTTTGTTTTATCTTTAAACGACAGTATCATGATAATCAGTATGCTGAAACTGATCATCAAGCTTATTGCCTGATATGTCGTCATGAGCGCGCCCCCTTTCTCCCGAAGCGTCGGATTCACCGAACACCAACAGAAGCAGCAGAGCAGCGCTCCCACCCAGTTCATTTTGTTGTCTCTGCTATTATAGCTTGGATCTATTACTACTATTTGTTATCTTCTGCTCGACTTTAATAGACTTTTGAAATTCAAATTTTTTATCTAACTTTTGCACTTATATGGATCAAAAAACACCTGCGAATCTTTATCCTTATTGGACTTTTGGCTGTTTCTACTTGTAAAAAAGTAATAGTGTATTTTGTTCTTTTTAACACTGCCTAAAAGTCTCCACAAGTCTTTTCAACGTTCATCTCATGAATGAGCTATTTTTATATGTATACTACGATGTGATGGAAACCTTTTATTATATGGTCATTTTTGTAATCGCTTTAATTTTTTATCTTATCGCTGTTCCCAAGCATTAAACAGTCAAGCGATTGTTTGACTGTTTTCCATCCACGGCATATACTATAGTCAAATGATTATTTGATTGAGGTGAATCGAATGAGTCAGCAACAGGATGTCTGTGAAGTGACCTGTATTCATAAAGACAAGGTGATGCGCCTTAGGAAGGAGCTGGACGGCAGTCGTTCGGATCGTGTTTCCGACCTTTTTAAATTATTGGCGGATCAAACGCGGGTGACGATTGTTCATGCGTTGGCGCTTGAGAAGGAGTTATGTGTCTGTGACGTTTGTGCGGTAGTTGGCTGCTCCAAGGCAACGGCATCGCACCATTTGCGGTTGTTGAAAAAATGGGGGATTGCCAAGTCGCGCAAAGAGGGAAAGTTTGTTTATTATGCTTTGAATGATGAGGCTGTCCGGCAGTTGGTCAAACTTACGTTTTTACATGAAAGATCAAAAGAAGGCCAAGCCGATCAGGAACTGGCTGAATAAGAAAAGAGCTGCGTGAGCATGAGAATGATAAAATTAACCCCCGTCCATTCTGCAAAGCATTGTACCTGTACAAAATGCAGTCATCAAGAGCGGCATGAATGTGTTCAGAACCAATGTACCTGCTGCGCGTGCTATGAAACAGAGGGCAGTCTTGCTGTGAAAGCGGCTGACTGTTCGTGCGGCAGTTCAGATGAAGAGAGCGAAGACCATTGCTCAGAGGATGACGATGATTGCTGCCGGAATGAGAAACATCATGAAGATGACTGTTGTGACGATGATTGCTGCCAGGACGAGAAGCATGAAGAAAACGAGCCGCACAATGAGGATAAAGAAAGCTATAAGATCGAGGGAATGGATTGCGGAGCATGTGCAAAAACGATTGAAAAACATTTGAAGCAATTCCCGGAAGTCCAAGATGTGACGGTGAATTTTTCGTCGGGGAAAATGTCCATTACGCATACGCTTACGGCTGAACGTATCCAAAAAGAAGTAAGCAAACTCGGCTATCAGGCAATGTCTGAAAAGCAAAACGGATCGGGAACGCCTCAGCGTACGCACGCGAATAAATCACTTTGGGAAATCGTGCTTTCCGGGGCAAGCATCGCTGCTGGATTTGCTTTATCATTCACCGCGCTTCCTGATCTTTTACAAAATCTCTTATTTGCGGTTGCGTTGATCATTAGTGGTCGTCAGCCTGTGCGAGGTGCCTATTATGCGTTAAAGAGCCGTTCACTTGATATGAATGTTTTAATGTCCGCGGCGGTTATCGGTGCGGTCGGCATTAATCAATGGTTCGAGGCAGCTACAGTCGTTTGGCTGTTTGCATTGGGCGCTGTATTAGAGAACCGATCAGTCGAAAAGACGCGGCGTTCCATTGGCGATTTAATGACGGTCGCGCCTTCAACGGCATGGATTAAGTTTGGAAATCAACTCGTGAAAAAAGGAGTTGGGGAAGTCGCGGTAGGCGAGATTATGGTTGTGAAACCGGGTGAGCGAATTCCACTCGATGGTACGGTCATGCGCGGCGAGTCAAGTGTGGATCAGGCGCCGATTACAGGAGAATCAATTCCCGTTGACAAAAACCAGGGCGACTCCGTTTTTGCCGGTACGCTTAATGAAAACGGGACGCTTGAATGCCAAGTGACACAACCTTTTTCAAATACGGCCATCGCGCGAATCATTCAAATGGTCGAGGAAGCGCAAGAGAAGCAATCCCCGACGCAAACATTTGTCGAACGTTTTGCCCGAATTTATACGCCCATTGTATTTAGTCTTGCACTTGTTCTGATGATCGTCCCGCCTTTGTTTGGCTTAGGCTCATGGAGTATATGGTTCTATCGTGGACTGGAATTGCTTGTCGTTGCGTGCCCGTGTGCCTTGGTGATCTCAACGCCTGTAGCGATCATCTCAGCAATTGGCAATGCTGCCAAACAAGGCGTTTTGCTAAAAGGCGGCGCTTTTTTGGAGAAAGCCGGTCATATCGAAGCAATTGCGTTTGACAAAACCGGCACGATTACCGAAGGGAGACCAACCGTCTCGCAGGTTCTTCCCTTTACTGGGAGCGAGACGAAACTGCTCGCGCTTGCGAAGACGCTTGAGGACTACTCTACGCATCCAATTGCGCGTTGCCTATCGGACTATGCAAATGAGAAAAAAGTACTTGCACTTGCCGGTGAAGCGTTTAAAAATATCCCGGGCAAAGGCGTTCAGGCGAACGTAGCAGGTACCATTTATTATGCCGGAAGTCAAAAATGGTTCCGTGAAAAAAAAGTCGGTACTCTGGATCAATATGCACAGGTACAAGCCTTCGAGAAAGCCGGTCAGACGATCGTTATGATTGGAACGGATCGGGCATTAATTGGTGTGATTGCTGTATCGGATACCATTCGTCCGACAACCGTTGCGGCGATGGATCAGTTGAAAAAAATCGGCGTTCGTGAATTGGTGATGCTGACAGGTGATCACCACACAACGGCACAACAAGTGGCCGATGAAGCAGGCATTACCCGATTTTTTGCTGACCTGCTTCCTGAAGATAAAGTCAAGTCAATTCATGAACTGCAAGGCTCCGGTTTGAAAACGGCCATGGTTGGTGATGGCATTAATGACGCCCCGGCTCTTGCCAACGCAGATCTTGGCATTGCCATGGGCGGTGCGGGAACGGATACAGCCATGGAAACGGCCGATATCGTTCTCATGGCCGATAACTTACAAAAGCTGCCCTTCACCATAGCCTTAAGTCGGAAATCGTTAAGGATTATTAAACAAAATATTGTCTTTGCTCTGATCGTCAAGGCGGCTGCACTGTGTTTGATTTTTCCAGGCTGGCTGACGCTTTGGCTCGCCGTATTCAGTGATACCGGGGCCGCGTTACTCGTCATCCTCAATAGTCTGCGTTTGTTTCAACATAAGGCTCAGTGAAACGACCGATACAAAGAACGAGAGAATGCGTTTCTCTCGTTCTTTTCTGTCTTAAAACAGCTTATTTTTTAAAGTTGTAATCGTTTCATGTTGCAAGCCTACTTTTTGAAGATAGTTGTCGATCGTTCCGTAGGTCTTAAAAAAGTGGTTCAGCGTCTTTTCCATATATGCCATGTCGGAGCGGCCGGTGAAATCGGGAAGTTCCGGATGTTCCTGCAGCAATTTGCGTATGCGCTGTCGCAAATAGGTGTAGGAGACTTGATAGTCCGCGAGGATGTCACTGACGCCCACACCGGCTATGAGCAGCAGCAGTGCGGCGACAACACCGGTGCGGTCTTTGCCGACGTAACAGTGGATGAAAACGGAGCCTTTTTGCTGAGCAATAATGCCGAGAATTCGCTTGACCGCTGGAAAATCAGCCAGCATTTCTGCGTACAGTAAAGGAACCTCGGCTTTCGAGGCCGGGTTGCGATTGCCAAAGGCGAATGGGCAATGGAAGTAGGCAAAATCAGCAGATTGTTCAAAAGCGCTTGGCATCCGCTCCGTTTCCGGTTTTGAACGGAAGTCGAGTGCAGTTGTGATGCCTAGATCCTTCAATAATGCAAGATCTTCTTGGGTAAATGCTTCGGGTGCATCGCTGCGGATGATTTTTCCGAATGCGGTTGTCCTGCCGTCCTTCGCTCGATAACCGCCCAAATCGCGCGTGTTGACCGTGCAGGAGAGGTGAATTCGTCGTGTTGGCATAGGTGCACCTCACTGATTTTATTCAAAGCTAAGCATTACAATTCCTTTCTCATTATAACATGCGGGGACCCGTTCAAGGGCCTATGTTACAATAGCTGTTAGACAAAATTGGAGGTTTTTTCATGAAAAAAATAACGAAACTGATCGTCTGTATGGCACTCACCGCTTCGCTGATGGGATGCGGGCAAGAGCGTGCAGGTGATCAAACGAAGGGTAAATCCTCCAACTCAATATCAGCGGATGTACAGTTAAATCAAGACGGTGCAACCCAAGCGTCATCCTCAGATGCAGGCGCATCATCCAGCCAAACCGCTTCCGAAACCAGTTCGGCTTCAACAGCAAGTGAATCAGAATCGGCTAGCTCGACGTCTTCTGCGGCAGACGTCTCGACTGCAAGTTCATCATTTGTTGCCAATACAGATGAAGCCATTCAGGTGCTGAAAACCCATCTGAAAGAAGGACAGGACTCAGATATAAGTTTTAATGCGCTCGGTAAAGATAAGAAAAAAGATTCAACGGGATTTTATTACCTTATTCGTGAAGAATCAAAGGAACTTGTAGAAAGAGGCGGATCGGGCACGGTAGGTATTTACCGGGTTTATGAAGATGGGAGCTACGCAGTCAACTAATGGCTTGCTTGACCCTACGTCATGCCTTGCGATCGGACGCTCGAAAGGGCCACATCCGCTGCATTGTACTTCTTTACATCATCAACAGTCAAGCGTATAATAACCTCGAAAATTAAATCATTCTTTATTCGCTGAATCCGTCAGGAGCGGGGGAACCAACTTTGTGATGCTGGGCATCACTTGGGGTGAATCCTTCAATGTAAGGACGGGCTACTCTCATGGCCCGAATCCGACAGCTAACCTCGTAAGCGTTAAGAGAGAGGGTGTGAACGCATGATCGAAATAAAACGTCGACCATAGAGTTGATCCTCTGTGGTCTTTTTGTCGTCCCATTTTTTAATAAACGGCCCGTGATTACAGAAAAAATTTTTGTGAGGAGATCAACACGATCATGGCGAATAAAATGAACCGGCACCTGTCGCTTGGCGGGATGCTGGTGACTTTGGGGATTGTTTATGGAGACATTGGAACGTCGCCGCTCTATGTGATGCAGGCGATTCTATCGGATGCTGAAGGAATACGGCATGCCGTACCCGACTATATCATCGGCTCGGTTTCGCTGATTTTCTGGACGTTAATGATTATTACAACGGTAAAATATGTGATCATTGCCATGCGTGCAGATAATAATCATGAAGGCGGTATTTTTGCATTATATGCATTAATTCGCAATCGAGCACGTTGGCTGATTTTTCCGGCACTCATCGGTGGGGCAGCACTTCTAGCCGATGGGACCTTAACCCCAGCTGTGTCGGTAACCTCAGCGATTGAGGGATTGAAAGGACAGCATATCGGTTCTTTTGAATTCAGTGAGAATCAGCTTGTTGTGGTTCTCGTGGTTACAGCAATTTTATTAGGGGTTTTCTTGATTCAGCATTTTGGAACGGCCGCGATTGGACGCTCATTTGGACCGATTATGCTTCTATGGTTTGTCTTTATCGGTGCCACGGGTTTTATCAATATGCTGAGTCATTTAGAAATTTTAAAAGCACTGTCCCCATATTATGCCGTTCAATTTCTCTTTAGTCCGGCAAATAAAGCGGGTGTTTTTATTCTCGGCAGTGTCTTTCTGGCAACGACCGGGGCGGAGGCGCTTTATTCGGATATGGGTCATGTGGGTCGGAAAAATATTTATGGAAGCTGGCCTTTTGTTTCGCTGATGCTGATGCTGAGCTATATGGGGCAAGGTGCGTGGGTGATCGGCCATTATCAGAATCCGGCCTATCGTCATTTACTTGATGTGAATCCTTTCTATGAGATGTTGCCGGATCATCTGCGTTTTGTAGCGATCGCGCTGGCGACTTTTGCCGCAATCATTGCTTCTCAAGCGTTGATTACCGGCAGTTACACCTTGGTCAATGAAGCGATTGGTTTGAAATTTTTGCCGCGAATGGTGATCAAACACCCAAGTACGGTACGCAGTCAGATTTACATTTCAGCCGTCAACGGGTTTCTATGTGTCGTTACGCTTAGTATTGTCTGGTTGTTCCAAACGTCGCGGCATATGGAAGCAGCTTATGGTCTATCGATCACCATAACGATGTTGATGACTACGATCCTTTTGTTTGTTTTTGTGAGAGATCGGTTCAATCAGACCCTTGCCTTGTGCATGGCTTTATTCTTTGGCTCGATTGAGACGCTGTTTTTACTTGCAAGTCTCGTCAAGTTTGTCCATGGAGGCTATTTAACGCTCCTGATCACACTATTGATTCTTGCGGTTATGGTGGTCTGGTATTTCGGCAATAAGCTGCGTGAGAATTATGAGAAGACAAGTGAAAATGTTTCGTTGATGGACTATCGAAAGCAATTGATTCAACTCAGCAATGATCATGCGGAACCGATCTATGCAACGAATTTAGTTTACATGACCAAAGTCGGCCCGGGCTACAGCATTAAACGAAAGGTGCTGTATTCCATTCTGGACAAACGACCGAAACGGGCGAAGGTCTATTGGTTCGTTACGGTTAATGAAACGGATGCGCCATATAGGAGTCAGTACACCATCGATATGCTGGGGACACGTAATATCATTAATGTACAGCTCTACCTGGGCTTTAAAAATTCGCAGCATGTGAATGTCTATATTCGCCAAATTATCAACGATTTGATTGATCAAAAGATTATCGACACGCAATATCCAAAATACACAACACTCAAGAATCGCCGTGTCGGAGATTTTAAGTTTGTCGTTACGACCGAGCAATTGATGGACCTGGCGACCGATCCAAAAATGAATCGTTTGAATCGTTTTCTGATCGGAGGGCGCATTTTTCTGCAAAACATCACGACTTCTCCAGCGATTTGGTACGGTTTGAAATTCAGCGAAGTGGTTGAAGAACCGATTCCGCTGATGCTTTATGATCCGGAAGTATTGCGCTTACAGCAAAAAGGAGTTCGGCATGCAGTGAAAGACATGACCAACCCATCAACAAAGAAGCAATAAAAGGGCTTTATGCTGTATGAAACGGGGACGATTTGTTCAGAACGTTATCCCATCATTTCACATTGACAGCGAATGGGGCGGCCTGTATAGTAAAGCATTATGTGAATGTGCATAGAAAACATGAGAAGAGCAGCCATAAAGAGAAGTACAATTTCTAGAGAAATTCATCAATGTGTGACGCTCGTATGGCTTTGAAAGAGAATTGAATAAGACCTGTCGTCTCGCGCGCGAGATGATGGGCCTTTTTCTATGTACTCAAGAAAATCAGGAGGGTACCCATAGATGAGCAGTACGCAAGAACAATTAAAACGCACGATGACCGCACGCCATATTATGATGATGGCGCTGGGTGGAGCAATCGGTGCCGGTCTGTTTAAAGGGAGCGGTGCAGCGATTGATTTAGCCGGTCCGGCTGTCGTGCTCACTTATTTGGTCGGCGGAATCATTTTACTATTTGTTATGCAAGGGCTTGCTGAACTGGCAGTGAATAATAAACAGGCAAGAACGTTTCGTGATTTGGTTCAACCATTGCTCGGCGGCTATGCCGCCCACTTCCTTGACTGGATTTATTGGAAAATGTGGGTGCTGAATATCGCGGCAGAATCAGTGGTTGCCGCCCTGTTTATTCAATATTGGCTGCCGACTGTGCCGATTTGGGTAATTGCGTTAACGGTTTCGGCCATTGTGACACTGATCAATCTGTTTTCAGTTAAACTTTTTGCTGAAACGGAGTACTGGCTTGCGCTATTGAAAATTAGTGTCATTGTGCTGTTTATTATCTTAGGATTGGTTATTTTGTTCGTATCTTTTCATGGGCATCAAGCCGTGGGGTTTGCTAATCTGACTCGGTACGGCGGCTTTTTCCCAAATGGAATGCACGGTTTGGTTGCAGCGATGCTTGTCGTTATTTACTCGTACGGCGGTACGGAAATGATCGGGGTAACCTTGGCTGAGGCAAAGAACCCTGAAAAGGTGATCCCGGAGGCCGCCCGTGGAACACTGGTGCGTATTATTGCTTTTTATATCCTGCCCTTTTTCATTATTGTCAGCCTTATCCCTTGGAATCAGGTTAATGGTGTTCCGGAAAGCCCGTTCGTAACCGTATTTAAATTGATCGGCATCCCTTATGCCAACCATATAATGAATGCGATCATTTTATTGGCGATCATTTCTTCGATGAATTCCGGGCTTTATGCCTCGTCGCGTGTGCTCTATACACAGGCGCTGGATGGACGTGTGCCGAGGTTGTTTGCCAAGGTATCGAAAAGACGTGTGCCGGTGTATGCGATCTTAGCCTGTGCCTCCTCTTTGTATATTGGCGTGCTGACCTCGCTGTTCATCGGCAGCAAAACATTCAATTATTTAATGGGATCGCTTGGCTATACCGTCTTGTTCATCTGGATCATTATTGCCTTGGCCCATATAAAGTCGCGCAGCCCTTTGAACAAACAGAGCAATGGCACGCGTACATTTCCTTATGCAACTTGGTTTGCGTTACTGGCGCTGCTTGCCATCCTGATCGGTGTGCTCGCGACAACCGCTCTGATTATGACGGTCATTACTGCAATCATTTACGCGATCATTACTGTGACTTACTTCAGATCAAAGGCGCAGCTTACAGCCGAATCCATTGCCCCAGAATAAGAACAGCGGCGCATAGATGACTGACGCCTGAGTATTTTGCAAGATGAATAGAAGTGAAAAAGTGCGCGGCAACATGTGTTGTTACGCACTTTTTTTACTAAGCACAGTTTGGTTTTTCTCATTCAAATAGAGTCGCGCGCAAAAGCGAGAATCATGTCAGATTTCAGATCGTCGAAAAATATTTTTCGTCATCAATCCCCTTATTTCTCGGTATTCATTGCTACATTTATCGATTTTGTACCAACTGCAAAAGGAAAATGAATTGACAACTTTAAAGCATACTATTACTATTGGGTATATAGTTTTTATCGTTTATCTTGTTTCGTTGGGGGCGAACTTAAGGTGAAATTAGTGCAAATGATGTCGATGTGTTGCGATGAACTCATGTGTATGAATGTAAATGATTTTGTACGGCGTTTATCCATGTGCACCGAATCGACTGAATCTAATTTCACTTAACAGTCAGCCCTTTACGAGTGAATGAGTATTTCGATTACAAAGTATGGATCAATACGTCGTCTTTAAGCCCAATAAGCTTTAAGACGATTTTTTTGTACAAAATGGAAGAAGGAGATTGAAACTGATGATTTGAAATACTTATAATCTTCGAAAAATAATTGGCTGTTTTGATCGCATTTGCTTTACAATAGTTAAAATAGACGATTATTTTTTGGGGGATCCTATAAGATTGAGCGTACATGAGTTGACATTTTCAGAAAGGCTACAAATTGGGGGAAAAGAACATGACAAAATCTTTGTATGCGATAGGCGGCGGGCAAATGGTCGAGGCGATCATTCGTGCGTCATTAAAGAATCAGGCAATTTCAGCGGATACAACACAGGTTGTAGATATTAGCTCGAATCGAGTGCGTTACTTAGAGGAAATCTATCACGTGACTGCCGACACAGAATTCCGACCGGAAGCTTTAGAAACTGCGGATGTTGTGCTATTGGGCGTTCGCCCGCAGGATGATTGGGCGGGAATTGCCAAGCAGATTGGTGCGAGCGGACTGAAGAAGCCGTTGATCTCGATCATTGCCGGTGTCACGATCGAGCAATTGGAGGACGCGCTCGAAACGCCGGATTATCCACTTGTTCGTATTATTCCGAACACGCTCACGGATACAGGTTTCGGAGTTACTGGAGCCGCGCTGAACGCAGCAGCAAAGCAAGCGGACGTCGATGAATTTCTGAAGAGTTTCGGAAAAGTTGATTATATTCCCGAAGAACAAATTGATATCTATACCGGGTATGCGATTGCCGGACCAAATTATGTGTACAATTTCTATCTTGCACTGACCAATGCCGGTGTACTTGGCGGACTATCACGAAAACAAGCCAATCAAATTGCCCGTGAGAATCTTCAGGGCGCGGCGAAGATGCTGGAGATCACCGGCAAACATCCTTATGAATTGCTAGATATCAATAATTCGGCAGGTGGTGTAGGCATCACCGCGCAACATGAGCTGGATGCAAGCGACTTTGCGGCGGGTGTTCAGAATGCTGTACTCGCAGCGATCCGAAGAACAACCGAATTGGGGAAGGGAGAATAATAAATGGCTGTTTTAAACTGGGATCATACGATGATCAATGTTCAGGATGTCGATGAAGCAGTCCAATTTTTTGGCGAGCACGGCATTGTGTTCGCACGGGGCGGACGCCATGAAAAGTGGGGTACCGAAAATGCACTCGGGTATTTTGGTCTAAACTATATTGAACTGATTTCTGTTTATGATGAGGCGCGGGCAAAGGACTTTTCACGCTCAGATGCTTCGGCAGTCTATGACGCGGTTCAAGATTATGAACAGAAACTGCAGCGCATCAACACGATTGCGCTCCGAACATCGGATATTGAGGCGACACACGCACGCCTGAAGCAAGCCGGTGTTCCTGCCGGTGACATCGAAGTCGGCAAACGACTGAACGAGCAAGGGCACTTGATTACCTGGTCGATTTTCTTTATCGATGGTACGATTGACGGTTTGCCTTATCCATTTTTCATTCAATGGCAAGGCAGCGATGAAACGCGCGCGCAAAAACTTACGGAGCAAGGGCTGATTGTCCAACATGCTGCCGGAGATTTGCTGGCGAGACAGGCGGTATTCCATGTACCCGATCCGCAAAAGGCAGCCGACGTCTGGGGACGGCTGCTGGAGGGCAATCCGGAAAAAACAGAGCGCGGATATCGTATACAGTTGCAGGATCGGCAATTGATTTTTGATCAAGGCGCGGAAAATCACATCGTTCAGCTCAATTTTGACGGTGCCGGTGATCCATTAAAACAACAAACACTTGTGTTTGACCAAATAAAACTTTCATTTAACTAAAGGGGAGAGCAACATGAAAAAGTTGGACAAGATCATCATCGGTGTCATCGCAGCAGTTGTCATTGTCGCTGCAGGTATTTATTTTCTAGGCGGTCTCGGGTCGAATAAATCGGCAACTTCCGATAAAGCAAGTTCCGACAAGCCAAAAGTGATTAAAGTGGCCTACGCTACGACCAATTTCCCGATTACCTATCAAAACAGCAAGAAGCAAGGGGACGGATATGACGTTGCCATCATGCGTGAAATTGATAAACAACTGCCTCAATATAAATTCGACTATGTCGGTACAAGTGATGATGACGTTTTAATCGGTGTGAAGAGCGGCAAGTATCAAGTCGGTGTTAAGAATATTTTCTATACGGCAGATCGCGCGAAGACCTATCTCTTTCCAAAGAACTATTTCGGTGTGAGTGATTCCGGCTTTGTTGTTCGTACAAAAGATAAGGATAAATTCGGCGGCTTGGCGAAGCTGGCTAAGAATAAGGGTAAACTCGTTCCCATTGCGCCGCAAAATGGACAATATGGGGTCATCGCTGAATACAACAAGAATAATGATCCTAAGATTGACTTAGGGAGTGCAGACACATTCGTTGTTTCCGATGCCTTGAAATGGGTCAATGAAGGTCGTTACGACGCATTCTTCGCGATCCGTCCAATGTTTGAAGCCAATGTTGAAAAGAAAAACGGAGCCAATGCAGACTTGAAGGGCAAGTTGAGCTATGTGACGTTAGGCGGCATCAAGACCTACCCGCTGTTTAATAAGGATCAAAAGGAATTTGCGGCAGCCTACGATAAGGTGATCAAGAAAATTATTGATTCCGGCAAGGCATCCGAACTCTCAGAGAAATACTTTGGTCAGGATAACTTTAAATTACTCGATCAACCGTTCAAGTAATCGAAAAGTTGAGGTTATGTAAATGGAGAATATCAAATTAATCATTAATTTTTTAGGTCAGTTGCTGCCGGCCATTAACATTACCTTAATCGTCTCGGTATCATCCATCATTTTGGGCAGTCTGCTCGGCCTGCTGCTTGCTGCAGCGCGATTAAGCGAATCGGTTGTCCTGCGGGTGCTTGCTAGTGTATATGTGAGTGTGGTTCGGGCAACACCGGCGATCATCATGATTTTCGTGGTGTATTACGGCATGCCGATGTTGTTTAATGACTGGTTCCATACGAATATTGACGGTTGGAACCGTATGTACTTTGTCATTATTGCATTAACCGTTCTGTTTTCCGCTCCGGTATCGGAGATTATGCGTTCGGCGTATGAATCGATTGCAAAAGGACAGATGGAGGCCGGACTGATGGTCGGCATGACGCCGTTCCAAACCCTTTATCGAATCATTTTACCGCAAGCGTTTGTTGTGGCACTGCCTAACTTTGCCAATTCAGTCATCAATCTTCTAAAAGAAGGTGCCTTGACGTTTACCATCGGGGTTGTCGACATGGTCGCCAAAGCGCAAATGATCGTTGCCAATAACTCAGGCGGCTATGCTTGGCAGACGTATTGTGCTTTAGCCTTGATTTACTGGGTGATTTCGCTGGCGATTGACAAAGGCGTGTCTCAGGTTGAAAAATCTTATCAAGCAAAACGAAAAACGATTGCCGTTTAAAGGGGGGCGCTTCAATGTCATTAAATACAGACTTCATGGTAAAAGTAGCCCAAACGGCCATTCAAGGGGTTCCCGTTACCCTGCAGATTGTCTTGGTTGCATTAGTGATCGCATTCCCGATTGGCATTCTCTTTGCTTTAATCCGAATTTATCGGGTCAAAGGCTTGCAACGCTTGGTGCAATTCTATGTCTCTCTGGTTCGAGGGACGCCGATCATTGCTCAGATTCTGATTGTATACAGTGCATTTCCGAGCCTGTTAAATATGATCATTGGCAGGGCAGCATTCGCCATAAATCCGATTTATTACGCGTACATCGTCTTTACGTTGAACGCGATTGCGACCTTGACGGAAGTCTTCCGTTCCGCACTGCAGACGGTTGACAAAGGGCAGATGGAGGCGGGTCTGATGGTCGGCATGCAGCCGCGGCAAACGTTTTGGCGGATCATTCTGCCTCAGGCATTGATTTCAGCACTGCCCAATATCGCCAACACAACGTTATATCTGATTAAGAATTCATCGCTTGCTTTTATCATGTCGGTTAAAGACATTACTGCGATTGCCAAAACGGAGGCCGCGTTCAACTATAATTTTCTGGAGGCCTATCTGGTGGTTTGGGTGTACTATCTGATCATCTGTTATGCTGCAGAAGTGGTCTTCTACTTGCTTGAACGCTATTTCAGCAAGTATCGCAGACCTATAAAGAAGACGAGCGGTTTCAATTGGCTTCCTTTTGGTATTAAGCAGCCGAAACTAGAGCGAAAACAGAGCTAGCAGAAAGCGGGAGGATCAATCATGCTCACGATTGAAGGCTTAAAGAAAAGCTATGCAGGAAATGACATTCTCAAGGGGATCAGTATCGATGTGAATAAAGGTGATGTCATTTCAATCATTGGGCCCAGCGGCTCCGGAAAGACGACCCTTTTGCGGACGATGACCACGCTGGAAGAGGCCGATGGCGGACATCTTACGTTTGCCGGCGTTGATAAAGACTTTGAGAAGCTGACAGGAAAAGAAGTCAACACGATTCGACGCAATGTTGGCTTTGTCTTTCAAAACTATAACCTTTTTAACAATAAAACGGCCTTGCAGAACATTACGGAAGGCTTAATCGTTGCACGCAAAGTGAAGAAAAGCGAAGCGGAGAAAATTGCGTTGAAAGCATTGGAGCGTGTTGGCCTGACAGACCGCAAAAACCACTATCCGTCACAGCTTTCCGGCGGGCAGCAGCAGCGTGTCGGCATTGCTCGGGCGATTGCGCTGAATCCGGAAGTTATTTTCTTTGATGAGCCGACCTCAGCCTTGGACCCGGAACTTGTCGGGGAAGTGCTGAAAGTCATGCAGGACTTGGCAAGTTCAGGGACAACCATGGTGGTCGTCACACACCAGATGAGTTTTGCCCGTGATGTTTCCAATCGCGTGATTTTTATGGCGGATGGGCACATCGTCGAACAAGGGGCACCAAAAGCTATTTTTGAAAAACCTTCTGAGCAGCGAACGAAGAAATTCTTGACGGACATCTTAGCAAACGTGTGAAGAAGAACCATCTGTAGGTGAAGCAGAATTTTTCAAAACGTATGATTGAAGGAGACCGAGGCGGCATGGCACACGACGAGAAACATGTAATTGTTACAGGAGCAAGCAGCGGCATTGGACGCGCGACTGCGGTTGCCCTAGCTGAGCAGGGGTACAGCGTGCATTTGATTGGCCGAAATGCAGAACGTCTTGCAAACGTACAGACTGAGACACGCCGTGAAGGCGTGCGGAGCACAACGTATCAATTGGAATTGACGGATAAGACCGCGGTTCAACAGGTATTTGATGAAATCTACGCAACAACCGGACGTATTGACGGGTTAGTGAACGCGGCAGGCATTTTCTACACGACGAACGTTTTAGACTATGAGGACCCGTCATGGAAGGAAATCATGGATGTCAACTTCTATGGGACGCTGTATCCGAGTCTGGCACTGCTTCCGAAACTGATCGCTCAAGGATTCGGCAGCATTGTGAACGTGACGTCTGTCGATGCTTTTGACGGAATCTCGAATTACGATGCGTATGCCGCGTCAAAGGGTGCGGTAACCAGCTTGACAAAGACATTGGCGCTGGAGGGTGCAGCGAAAAATGTGCGTGTGAATGCGGTTGTTCCCGGAATTACCGATACGGAAATGACGCACGAACGGCTTCTGGAAAACATTGAGAAGTATCGCAAAAAAGTGCCGATGCAGCGTGCGGCTCAAGCGTCTGAAGTTGCAAAGCCGATTGCTTTTCTGATTTCTGATGATTCAAGTTACATCACCGGTCAGAGCCTCCATGTCAATGGCGGCTGGCGTCTCGCATAAGGCAAAATACAGGGAGTGACGGTTGTGGCAGAAAACAAACATCAGATTTTACTCGATACGCTGGATAATAAGCCGACAGACCAAGTGTTGGCCGGATTTTGGCATCACTATCTGTCGGATGAAAAAAAGCAAGTGCTTGGCTACCGTGATCAGGCGGTGATCGATGATATTGTTGCACGGCAACAACATTTCTATGATCGCTATCAGCCTGATTTTACAAAGATTATGAGTGACGGATTCTTCCTGCATCCCAGCGTGATTGACAACACGTTTGAAACGCCGGAAGACTTGAAGAAGATTCAGCGCATTGATGCGAATGATCCGTGGATCACGCGTCAAGTGGCGGCAATTAAAGCAATTGTTGACCATTACAAGGGTGAAATCGGCAGCTTTTACAATATTTTTTCGCCATGGTATCAGTTACGCCTGCGTTTTGAGATCCTTGAACAGGATCCTAAGAAGATATACCGCTTTTTAAGAGAAGCTCCTCAAGCGATTGCCGATGCCTTTGACATTCTTGCCGATGATCTAATTTTCTTAAGTACCAAGTTGATTCAACAGTCGGGAATTGACGGCATCTATCTATGCGTACAGCAGCCGCAGGACTCCGTCATTAGTACGAAAACATGGCAGCAGTTCGTGCAGCCCAGCGAGGTGAAACTGCTGGGCGCAGTTCAAGAGGTTCACGATTACAACATGATTCATATCTGCGGCTTTGAAGGCAAGCGGAATCGCCTTGGCGATTACAAGAACTATCCGGTTAAAGCATTCCACTGGGCCTCTTATGTCGAAGAAGTTTCCTTAAACGAAGGCAAGAAACTATTTGGTGACCGCGCGGTGATGGGCGGCTTTGAAAATACAGAGAACGGTGTCTTCTATAAGGGAAGCAAAGAAGAAATTCAGGCGGAGACAAAGCGTCTGCTCGAAGAAAATGGGCGCCAAGGCATTCTGATCAGCGGCGATTGCAGCATCCCGTTTGACACCGACGACGCGCATGCTGCGTGGGTTTCTGAAGCGGCGAACGGGTTGAATGTCGGCGATTGATTTGAAAACAAGTTCAAAGAAGAGTAAAATCGCGATCCCGAGTTCGGGGGTCGCGATTTGTGTTTGAGCGATTCAATTAGCCGAAGAACATGTTCAAATCCTCTTGAACGGTGCCTATGCCTGTGACACCGAATTGTTCGGTCAACAATGCGGCGACGGTAGGTGAGAGGAATGCCGGCAGGGTCGGTCCAAGATGAATGTCCTTAATGCCGAGATGCAACAAGGCTAAGAGTACAATAACCGCTTTTTGCTCATACCATGCAAGGTTAAAAATGATTGGCAGGTCATTGATATCGCTTAACTGGAAGATCTGCTTCAACTTAAGGGCAATCAACGCTAAAGAATAGGAGTCATTGCATTGCCCGGCATCAAGCACGCGCGGGATGCCATCGATCGCGCCTAGATTGAGTTTATTGTATTTGTACTTCGCACATCCAGCCGTTAAAATAACGGTATCTTTAGGGAGCGATTTGGCAAAGTCGGTATAGTAGTTTCTTGATTTAGCGCGCCCGTCGCATCCGGCCATGACAATGAACTTTTTAATGTGGCCCGATTTGACCGCAGTGACGATCTTATCTGCCAGTGCAAAGACCTGCTCATGCGCAAAGCCGCCGACAATTTTTCCAGTTTCAAGCTCAGTAGGCGGCGGACATTTTTTGGCGTGGGCAATGAGTTTGGAGAAATCTTTTTGTTCACCAATTTTGCCAGAGAGGTGCGTGCATCCTGGAAAACCTGCGGCACCGGTTGTGTATATACGATCTTTATAGCTGGCTTTTGGTGGAACGATACAATTTGTTGTCATAAGAATCGGACCATTAAAACGCTCAAACTCTTCTTTTTGCTTCCACCATGCATTTCCATAGTTTCCAACGAAATTCGGGTACTTCTTAAATGCGGGGTAATAATGCGCAGGGAGCATTTCCGAATGTGTGTAGACATCGACACCGGTTCCTTGCGTCTGCTGAAGCAGTAGCTCAAGATCACGCAGGTCATGGCCTGAAATTAGAATTCCCGGACGATCTCTGACGCCAAGATTGACTTCGGTTATTTCTGGATTTCCGTACGCATTTGTATTAGCCTGATCCAGCAAGGCCATGCCCTTCAAACCGTAGCGTCCGGTTTCGAGTGTCAGACTTGTGAGTTCTTTGGTGCCCAACGTATCGTCCAAGGTTGCTGCCAAGGCATGTTGAAGAAATTCATGAATTTCCTCGCTGTCTTTGAGCAGGACATTGGCGTGTTTCATATAGGCGGAGAGGCCTTTCAAACCATAAGTAATGAGTTCGCGTAAACTGCGAACATCTTCGTTTTCCGTAGAGAGGACGCCTAGATGTGCCTTTTTAAGAGCAAGACCTCTGTAATCGGAAGATGTCCAAAGTGCTGCATCCGGAAGATTCTTCTTATCGGTTAATGCATCAATCAGTCTGTTTTTTACTGTAAGCGTTGCTTTGACTAGGGAGCGGATGGCTTGTTCATCGAAGTTCGCGTTTGTAATCGTGGTGAAGAGATTTTCTGTGACCAAATGGTTGATGTCGGCGGAGATTTTCTTGCCTTCATCACGCAGACGCATGGTCACAGCGGAAAGCCCTTTCGTGACGTATACGAGCAAATCTTGCGCAGCAGCGACTTCAGGCTTTTTCCCACAGACGCCGACTAATGTACAGCCTCTACCCCTTGCTGTTTCCTGACATTGGTAGCAAAACATTCTCTTTTCCATGTTTCATTCCTCCAGATCAAGATTTTTTTGATTTACTTTGCGCAAACGATTGGCTAAGACGTGTTTGAACTTCAATTTCCTTCAATCATAGTCATGAGGTGAATCAAATGCCATGATCTGGATCAAGTGTTTCGAAGAATTGTTTTGCAGGTGAGACATTCTTGAAGCGGCGTATTAAAGGAACAGAACAACGCATGTTTTTAATCGAGCCTTGCCGGGTATAAATAAATAGGTATGTCCTTCATCCCGTGCTCCTGAATTTGAACGGGAAGACTTGGGAAAGATAAAAGCGTTTGACCCATGAGAAATATAGGGTAAGCTATATGAATGTACGTTCCTGTTTCCTGGTACATAGAAAATCTAAAAAAAGGCAGAGGTGTAGGCGATGAGTGGCGTTCATCCTTATTTGCGAATGAATGGCAATGGGCAAGAGGCCGTTAAGTTTTATGAAGAGGCATTGCGCGCAGAGGTTGTTGGCGTCCAGACATTTGGTGAAATGCCGTCCAACCCGGAATTTCCGCTCCCTGAAGAAGCGAAGCATCGGGTCATGCATGCGATGCTAAAAGTCGGTGCTACCGTTCTTATGCTGTCGGACACGTTCCCGGGTGATGCTTATCAGCTGGGAAACCAAGTTGATGTAGCACTTATTCTCGATGAAGTCAGCCAATCAAAGGCTGCATTCGAGAAACTTCAAGTAGGCGGCGATGTGCTCATGCCACTTCAAGAAACGCCTTGGAGTCCTTCCTACGGACAAGTAAAAGATAAGTTTGGCGTTACATGGCAGATTTCAACAGAAGTTAAGCGTTGAATTGCGTCGACTTGGCGCACGGAAAGCTTTACAGAGCGTCAAAGGCAGCTTTGACTAATTAGGCACCCCAGCAGTTTTAAATGCTGGGGTGTTTGTGCATGTGTGCTCGGATTGTACACAGGAGGTTGAAAACAGAATTGAGCAACTTGCGTGTGAAAAAAGGCAAAACAAAAAGGTACATGAACGGCTGGTATGTCTGAATTGGATGCCAGAAGTCCTGCTGACTTTGAAAATGACGTCGAAGCGATTTTTCGCGAAAAGGATGCCGATGATGAATTCCTGTATTGGTTCTCGATTCAAAGCGAAGGCGGAGCGATGGTCGAAGAATTGAATCACGAAATCGACTGCGTTCATCTAAACTATTGGTACGAATGTATCATTGAATCCGTTCATGTACCAACGCTGGCACCGCAGGTTGAGATGATCCCCAAGCGAATACGGCGGTTGACGAGCTAAAGGACTATGCAATCCATAGAAGAGCGATAAAAGCAACGAAATTGGGAAGGCCTAAAAGAAACAAGCGGCTCATCATACCGGTTCGTTCGTTCCTGCTTTTCTTGTCTTCAGTTGCGAAGTTCGCACGGTTGCGGTCGCCACTGACTAATGCGCCGGAAGCTAGAGCGGAAATAAGCAGACAAACAATACCGATGACGGCGGCAATGCTTGCGAAGAAATCACGAAAAGGCGATAGAGCGCCGATGACAAAGAGCAGTATGGCTATGGTTAATCCGGTTGCAAAGAATTTCAATTGGTTCACCTCAAGTGTTTTGTTGGGAGATTAGTGCGCGATAAAAATGGCATAGACAATGAACGCTACCGCTGCAATGACGATCAGGGACATACATCCTGGTTTTCCGATAAATACGCGATCGAAATTGTCTTTTCTGTTCTTGTTCGATTCGAACATGCTGCACTCCTTTGCATTAACAAATCATTACGATTTTCTTACTGATTTTTCTGTATTTACAATCTATTATACATGATTGCCGGAAAAAATGCTGCCTCGGTGGTGTCATGATAACGAATGCATCGTTGAGATTTCCGATTCCTCTGCATCATCTTTCGAGGTGGTCCCCCATTTTATTACGTGGAACAGCAGCAATTCATGTCCTCGCTTAATTCTCAATTATAAACGATAAGACAAAACGTGAATTCCTTTTGAATATAATAAAGTAATGATTATTAATTGATAAATAGTATATATAAAATCATCTGGATTGATTCTGAGTTCATTCTTAATTGTGATTTTTAACGAAATAATCCTATAATACGGCGATTAACAATGATAATCATTCTTTGTTATCAGCGTAATTAATTGTGATTATCATTATCAATTAAAAAATATAAATGATAATAAAGGCTTGAATTTCTAATAACAAGTGCTACAATTTTATGTATAGAATAAATGTTTCCTCGATGAAAATTAGAGCTTTTATTAATAGTGATCATTGGAAGGGAGCGCAGAGTCATGTCAATGATGGAGAATAACGTCGAAAAATTGAAACTGAGATTGAAAGAGAATGAGACGCTAAAAAAATTTTTTCGTAAAAGTACATTAGCTCAGAAAGTTAACGTCCTGCGCGCGAGCGTGATGGGGGCGAATGATGGAATTATTTCCGTTGCCGGCATTGTTTTAGGCGTTGCCGGAGCAACAAATAATAATTTTGCGATTTTTATAGCCGGAATCGGTGGCTTGCTTGCGGGAAATATCTCGATGGCAATGGGAGAGTATGTGTCGGTCCATTCGGAACGCGATGCTCAGGAACGAGCGACACGAAAAGAGAAGCAATTATTGGCAACAAATTATGACCAACAGTATCAATACATTTGCAAGCGGTTGGAGACGTCGGGGATTTCTCATGAGCTGTCTGAACATGCGGCTCAAGAAATGATGGCGCGTGATCCGCTCGGAACGGTCGTTCGTGAGAAATATGGGTTTGATCCAGCACAGTTCACAAGTCCGTTTGCGGCCGCACTGGCTTCGATGCTGTCGTTTACACTGGGAGCATTGCTTCCCCTTATGGCAATGACCTTGTTGCCCGCTCAATGGAAGACCATTGGAACGATGCTCGCTGTCGTATTCGCGCTCATGATTACAGGGTACAGCGCCGCTGCCTTGGCGCGCACCAATCGATCCCGCAGCGTCTTTCGCAATGTAGTGGCGGGCTTGCTGACGATGCTTGTCACTTACTTTATCGGAAGTCTATTTGCCTAAGGATTCAGGAGATGAGTTTCATTGATTCAGAGTAAGGTAACGAAACAGACCATGAGTGAAAAATTAAATACACTAAGAGCCGGCGTGCTCGGTTCGAATGATGGAATCTTGACCGTTGTCGGCGTGCTGTTCAGTGTGGGTGCGGCAACGACGAACCACTTCACAATCTTGATCGCCGGATTATCCGACTTGATTGCCTGCGCGTTCTCAATGGCAGCAGGAGAATATGCATCGGTTAGTACGCAAAAAGATACGGAACATGCGGTTGTGGAAAAAGAACGGTCACTGCTTGAAAGCAATCGTGCGCTTCAGCTGCAGCAGGTTGCGGACTATTATCAAACGAAAGGGGTAACAAGCAAAACAGCGTACGCGATTGCCCAAGAACTGATGGTACGCCGCCCATTACAAACCGTTGTCGACGTAAAGCACAACATTCAATTGGGTCATTATATGAATCCTTGGTTTGCCGCATGTGCCTCTTTGATCTCTGCGGCGATGGGCGGCTGCCTGCCCCTTCTCGCCCTTACCTTTCTTCCTGGAAACGCGCAATGGCCGGGAACAATCGGTGCAGTCATTCTGTCCGTAGCACTTACCGGGTTTCTTGGCGCGAAGCTTGGCCGAGGATTTGTTAAAAAAGCGATTATTCGTAATGTGATCATAGGGATTGTTACAATGCTGATCCATTATTACGTCGGTGTGCTGATTGTTTGAAAACAGCGTGCCCGTCATGATTTAAAGGCGGGTTAGGGTTGTGCTGCAAGGAGGCTGTAGTCCCGCTCTTTTCAACGAATTCGTGACAATGGATGCGCCTAATTAAATTATTCGGATAAAAATACTAAGAATTATCTTGACGCTTGCAATTATTTTAGATACACTCAATACACCAACTGAATCATTCTTATCAAGAGCGGGGGAGGGACTGGTCCAATGAACCCCGACAACCAGCATTTGCACGATGTATGGTGTCACATCCAGCAGATTCATTCTGAGAGATAAGAATAATAGCAGCGAACGTTGCGACGGCTATTTTTCTTCGACTCAAGAAAAATAGCCGTTTTTCTGTACACGATTCGTGTAAGGGCAGCGTTCGCGGGCAAAGTTCCATGGTATTCCAACATAATAACTTGTTCAAAAATAAGACCGTACTTGAAGATGTAACGGAAAGTCTTAGTGTCGTCTCGAGAAGAACGAGGAACTGGTCGAGGATTCGAAACCAAAAGAACGCTTTGAAAACAGCAAACGTGTGCGCACGCAAGCTTTTCTGCAAAAACTGACGTATGAGGAGGATTGACATGACTCAGATTAAGGAAACTTTGCAAACATTAGAACCGCTCTTTCACTGGTTTCATCGCCATCCGGAACTCGCGCTTAGCGAATTTGAAACAACGAAAAAAATCAAACAGGTGCTGACCGAGCACGCGATTGAGCTTTTGCCCAACCCGCTGGATACCGGTGTTTTCGCAAAGATCGGTGGCAAGCATGACGGACCATTGATTGCGCTTCGAGCGGATATTGATGCACTGCCGATTAACGAGGAGTCAGGGCTGACCTACTCTTCTGAGTATCCCAATCGGATGCATGCCTGTGGTCATGATTTTCACTTAACCAATTTACTTGCGACAGCCATCGAATTGAAAAAAATTGAAGATGAGCTGAACGGAACAGTCTTGCTTATTTTCCAACCGGCGGAAGAAGTCGATCATGGTGCAGACAAGGTTGTGCAGACCGGCATCTTAGAGGGTGTGGAAGCGATCTTTGGTCTTCACGTCAATACAGAACTACGGGCGGGCGTTGTGGGTATAAAAGAAGGCAATTTGAATGCCGCGGTTGATCGCTTCTTTGTTTCGTTTACAGGAAAAGGAGGGCATGCCGCTCATCCTGAAGATGCGAATGATGTGATTGTTGCGACAGGGCAGTTGATCGGTGCCGCTCAATCAATTGTCAGCCGCAATATCAGTCCTTTCGAACCAGGTGTGGTGTCGATTACACACATTGAAGCTGGAAAGACATGGAATGTCCTACCGAGTACCTCCTTGCTTGAAGGGACGGTTCGCTCATACGCGCCAAGCGTTCGCGGGCAAATCAAAGCCCGTTTGCAGGAGGTGACGCGTGGCATAGCCGCTACCAATGGCATTAGCGGTGCATTTAAATGGGTGGATGGTGCGCCGGCCGTGGTGAATGACCACCGCTTAACGAAACTGGTTGCGTCTGTAGCAAAGGAGCAGAACTTTGATGTTGTTCCTCTGAATCCAAGTATGGGCGGCGAAGATTTTTCATCCTATCAACAGGTGATTCCCGGCACCTTTTTCAATGTTGGTGTTTCTTCGGACTATCCGGTGCATAACAGCAAATTTAAGGCGGATCCGAAAGCCTTTGAAACATCCGTTCCTCTTTTCATTGCATTAGTCAAAGCCTATTTTGAAAGGGGCTTAAGCGATGGTGAAACGCTTCTATCCTGATTTTTTAACGATGTGTTCGGACCGATCATGCAGCCGGGGTCGAGCGCCAGTTTTGCCGGGACCAGCCGTGTTGGACGAGTGGCTCATTATGTGGTTAAGTCGCCACTGCTTTAAAGCGTAGCCTGAATTGAGCGGATAAAGCAGATCGTTTTACACAATCTGAAAATTCTGCTAAAATATAAAGATGAGCGCTTCTTCCATTGTTATTCATAGTAATCGGACAGCACCTAGAAAGGTGTTTTTTTGTATCTTTATATTTAGGATCGTGGGCAGAAAGTTGCAGATGAGCAAAGTTTATCTAAAAAATGAAAGGATGATGCATCAGTAATGGAAAAAGACAAGAGTTTGGTGGTTGGATGAAAAAATGGCGAATCGATATGCAGGCGAATGATCGGGTCAATGGAAAACTTGTACTCACCATTTACCGCTTTGGCAACTGGCTGTACGAAGATTTTAAAGTCCCGGTGTTTCATTGGCTGCTTTGGTGGAGTTATAAGATTTTGAATTTAGTTATTGCAAAGGGGTTTTGCAGTGCGGACATCCCTGCAAGTACCAAAATCGGTGCGGGTCTTTACTTAGCTCACGGCGGCAATGGAGTTGTCATCCACGAACGGTCGGTCATCGGCGAGCGCGTATCAATCCTTCAGCAAGTGACGATTGGTGAAAATTCTCATCACAGAACACATCCTGATGTTGGACCGATCATCGGCAGCGATGTTTATATCGGCGCCGGTGCCAAAGTGGTTGGGCCGATCAAAGTCGGCGACAGCGCAATTATCGGAGCAAACGCTGTCGTTTTAAAGGATGTCCCAGATATTGCTCGGGCAGTCGGCATCCCGGCCCACATCATCAAAAGCGATAAAATCATCTATACACGACATTCCCCCTCAGTAAATTTAAGGAAGAAGTAAGAACTCAGCCGTTCAGCACGTCTCATCAAAAGGCATCTCCCAACTGGCGGAGCTTCATGATCACGCCCAACCTTGACAAGGCAAGGAACGTCAACTGAAAAGCAGCATGTGTCAAAAATTCGTGATCCTCGAATGCAGATAAGTGCTCAGAGGCGGTCGGACTTTACAAACGGAGAGCGTTTAACTAAACTAAAGGTAATCAAACGAACGGAAGGGTGAACCAAGGGCCGATGAAAAACTAATCCTATTTTTGAAGCTGATAACTGAGGGACGTTGAAACAGTAGCTTTTTTCTGTCTTCATGCCTTCAGTCGGATGTTCAGAGTAGGATGGTTTTCTTCGCTCGTGCCCAAAAAGAGTGGATCTCTTTTTGCTGTTCACCAAAGTGATGCCGCCTATTCTGAAGCCGGATAGGGGGCATTTTTCTGTCCCCGGATATTGAATGAAAATGGGGATGATGCAATGGTTTTACTTGAGGCAATGAAGATCAAACACTCGGTCAAAGATCGGCTACTGTTTGCCATCGATCAATTATACGTGCATGAGAAGGATCGGATTGGTCTGGTTGGACGAAACGGAAGCGGGAAGACGACACTGCTCAATATACTTGCGAAAAAGCTGACTCCGGAGGAAGGAACCGTGATCCAACGGGCATCATGTGACCTGCTGCCTCAGCTGAAACGCGCGGATACGACCAAAAGCGGCGGTGAAGTGACGCAGGCATACATTCAGGAGGCACTGCTTAGGGCGCCGGAACTCTTGCTCGCTGATGAGCCAACCACAAATCTTGATCTTGAGCATATTGAGTGGCTGGAAAAGAAATTGAATGCCTGGCAAGGCGCATTGATCCTTGTGTCGCATGACCGTGCCTTTCTCGACCACTTGTGCACGACAATCTGGGAGATTGAGGATGGGAAGCTAACGAAATACACGGGCAATTACAGCGCCTACGAAAAACAAAAAGAAGCCCAACGCGCCGAGCAGCAACTTGCTTATGAAAAATATGAGAAGAAAAAGCGCCAACTGGAGGATGCGCTGCAATTAAAGGTGAGGAAAGCTGAGCGGGCCACGAAAAAGCCGAAACATGTGAGTGCATCCGAATCAAAGATTACAGGTGCACGGCCCTATTTCGCAAAAAAACAGAAGAAGCTGCAGAAAACGGCAAGTTCCATTGAAACACGCCTGGATCAATTGGAAAAGGTTGATAAGGTTAAAGAAGTCGAACCGATCAAAATGGCTTTGCCCAATGCCGATGCATTTAAAAACCGAATCATTTTTCGCGTGAAGGATGTATCTGGGCAGATTGGCGAACGGGTGCTGTGGAAGCGTGCACGTTTTCTTATTCGCGGCGGCGATAAACTGGCAGTCATTGGTCCGAACGGGAGCGGGAAGACGACACTGATTAAAAAAATCATTCACCAAGAAGCAGGAATTTCACAATCGCCTTCGGTTAAAATTGCTTATTTCAGTCAGAACTTGAACATTTTAGATGAAAAACAGTCGATTCTTGAGAATGTCCGTGTCTCATCCAAACAGAGTGAAACCTTGATTCGAACGGTACTGGCACGGATGCATTTTTACCGCGATGCTGTCGAAAAACCGGTTGACGTACTTAGCGGTGGTGAACGCGTCAAAGTCGCGCTAACCAAACTCTTTTTAAGCGAGATGAATACACTGATTCTGGATGAACCGACGAACTATCTTGATTTGGAAGCCGCTTCAGCGCTTGAATCACTGCTTAAGGACTATGAAGGAACCGTGATCTTCATCTCCCATGATCGTCGCTTTATTGAGCGTGTCGCGACGCGGGTGCTTGAGATCCGTAATCAGAAAATCACCCTTTTCGAAGGAAGCTATCGGCAGTTCCGAAACCGGAAACCGAAAAAGAAACACGACGTGAAACAGGACCAGCGGCTGATTATTGATACAAAGATGACCGAGGTGCTCAGCCGGTTGAGTATTGAACCATCGTCTGAATTGGAGGAAGCGTTCCAGAAGCTTTTAAAAGAAAAGAAAGAGCTTGAACAGTAAGCGAGAAAAGGCAGACGATAACGGGCAATGATGCATTAAATAGGATAAAGCTGGCCAATCAAAGCAGATACGAAAACGCAGCGCGAGCAACGCAAGAAAACGAGCGGAGGGAGGGTGAATCCCTACCGCTCGTTTTTTGTCGCACGGCAATTAGGATTCTGGAAAACAACGCGCTTTATTTAAACAATGCTTGTTTTTCCCAAAGCACCGGGATGCATTGGCTGTGAAAATTTATTTTAAAGCATCTTTTGCTTATCCGCTCGAATCGATTTACTGATAGTATAGAGAAAGGTTATTAAGAATTGGAGGAGCGTTACGTGGAATTTTCAAAGAAAGTGGCCGCCATCCATCCATCGCCGATTCGGGATATGATGGTGCGTGCCGCGCGTATTGATGATGTCATTTCGTTTGCGGTTGGTGAACCGGACTTTCATTCAGCACCGAATGTGATTGAGGCAGCAAAAAGCGCTCTCGATAATGGAGAAACTAAATATGCGCCTGGCGCAGGAATGACAAAGCTGCGGGAGGTTTATGCAGCCTACCTCAAAGAGGCCATCGGTGTTTCTTATGAGACGGAAAACTGTCTCGTGACAACGGGCGGCATGGGCGCGCTTTTTCTCGGTTTGACCACACTTTTGAATTCTGGGGATGAAGTCATTTTCAGTTCGCCGTACTGGAGCAATTATGGGCAGCAGATCGTGCTTTGCGGTGGCAAGCCTGTTGCGGTTGATGTCGATGAAGCGCATGATTTCGTGATTGATCCAGTTGCCATTGACAAGGCAATCACTGCGAAGACAAAAGTAATTCTGCTAAACTCACCGAGCAATCCGACCGGCAGTGTGATTGATGCAGCATCGCTGCGCGCGATTGCTGAGATTGCGGTGAAACATGACCTTGTTGTGATCAGTGATGAGGTGTATCGCCACATTCTCTTTGATGGAGAAACGTACACAAGTATCGCCTCTTTTCCTGGAATGAAGGAACGTACGCTGATTATCGACAGTTGCTCGAAAACCCATGCGATGACCGGTTTCCGTGTTGGTTTTGCAACCGGACCGCTGAATTTGATTCGAGAGATGACGAAGATTACCGAGGACGTTTGGAGCTGCGTGAATACTTCTGCCCAATTCGCGGCGATCGAAGCGTTCACCCGCGGAACGGATTACCGTGAAATGATGGTCGCTGAATATGAAAAGAGGCGTAATTATATTTATCAACGGATTAATGCGATTGATCGTCTGTCTTCGATTAAACCGATGGGTGCCTTCTACCTTTTTGCGAACATTACAAAGACGGGACTTGCCGCAAAGGAATTCTGTGATCGTCTGCTCGATGAAGCGCATGTCGCGGTCGTTCCCGGTGACCATTTCGGGACGCATGCTTCAGGATACGTCCGCATTTCCTATGCAACGTCGATGCAAAAGATTAAAGAGGGTATGGACCGAATCGAAGCGTTTGTCAATCGGTTGTAAGATGTGGAAATGAATCACTAGGAGGGATACGTGATGGAGTTAGCAATAGTTACCGGCGGATCACGCGGACTCGGGTATGAGACGAGCCGTATCCTGCTTGAGCGCGGGATTCGGGTGATCGGCATCTCCCGCAGCATCAACGCGACCATTGATGCACTCATTAAAGGGAGCAACGGGCATTATGTGCATGTTGCAGCGAATCTTGCAGATGCATCCGATGTTTCATCCGCCATGCAGCAGGTCTGTGCGCGGATCTCATCTGAGAAACCCGAAAAAGTATATGTGGTCAATAATGCGGGAACTGTGGAACCGATTGAACGGTTGGGCTATTTAGATGCCCCAGCGATTCAGCAAGCCATTCAATTAAATATGCTTGCGCCGATGTTAATCAATAACCGCATACTGCAGCAACTGGACGGTGAAAAAACGGAACTAGTGATTGTCAACGTGACTTCCGGTGCCGCAGAACGGGCGATCCATGGCTGGGGCGTCTACTGCACGACCAAAGCGGCGATTGATATGCATACGAAAACAGCAGGGCTGGAACAGGAACAGGCCGGGTTGCCGCATAAAGTGATCGCCTTCAGTCCGGGAATTATGGATACTGAGATGCAGGAAACGATCCGAAGTACAGCAGCAGAAGCATTCGCCGACCATAGTACTTTTGTAGGCTTTAAAGAAAACGGTAAGCTGCGTCCACCTGCAACGGTTGCAGGTACGTTAGTCAACTTGATATTAAATGAACCGTTAGTGAATGGGAAAGTTTATGATGTGAACGACTTTATTTCATTGTAAGAAAGTCTAGAGATGTCGAGGAAAAGAGGACAAGAGGGCTGACGCGGAGGAAGTTGAAGCAGCTGCCTACTGGTACCGAACCGCTCTGTGATGTGAGTCATCTGAGCGTCCGCACTCAGAATAATTGGATGGACAGACGTTTTTTTACCCCTTCTTCCAATTTTGTCACTGATTATTCGAGAAAAAGTAGAAAAAGGGTTTGAAAATTTTTCTGAAAAGAGTAATAATGAAAAGACATTTGCGGAAAGAATCAAATAAGTAGGGGTTGCTGTTGCTTCATGAAAGTAGTTAAATTTGGAGGAAGCTCACTGGCTTCCGGAGTACAAGTCGAAAAAGTATATCAAATTGTTTCATCAGATCCTGAACGTAAAATCGTCGTCGTATCCGCTCCTGGAAAACGCTATGCGGACGATGAAAAAGTAACCGACCTTTTGATCAGCTGCGCTGAACGCTGTTTGAAAGGTGAAGATACGCATGATCTAGTCGATACGATTGTCGGCAGATACCAAAGCATTGCTGAAGAACTTCATCTTGCCGATACAATTATCAGAAAAGTCAAAGATGATCTGCTCAGTCTGCTTGCAAGCGACAAGACCAACCCATCCGCCTTTATTGAAGCGGTTAAGGCGAGCGGCGAGGATAATAACGCCAAGCTTGTTGCTGCCTGCTTTAAACATAAAGGCTTGAATGCTCATTATGTTTCACCAAAAGAAGCAGGTTTGCTTGTCAGCAATGAGCCCGGCAACGCGCAGGTGCTCCCTGAATCGTATGAACGGCTTTACGCATTGCGCGATCAGCCGGGAATTATCGTATTTCCAGGTTTCTTTGGCTATAATACCGACGGCGAAGTGGTTACATTTTCGCGCAGCGGATCGGATATAACCGGATCGATCTTGGCAAATGGGGTAAAAGCGGATCTCTATGAGAACTTCACCGATGTTGATGCCGTTTATGCGGTGAATCCGCATCTTGTTTCTCATCCGAGAGAAATTTGCGAACTGACGTACCGTGAAATGCGCGAACTTTCTTATGGCGGTTTTTCTGTTTTTCATGATGAAGCACTGATCCCGGCTTTCCGCGTAGGCATTCCGGTCAACGTGAAGAATACCAACAATCCGGAGGCTCCAGGAACGAGAATTGTGAGCGAACGCAAAAATACGAACGGGCCGGTTGTCGGAATTGCTAGTGACGACGGCTTCTGCAGCATATACATCAGCAAATACCTCATGAATAAGGAAATCGGATTCGGACGCAAGGTGCTCTGTATTTTAGAAGACTATGGCTTGTCCTTTGAACATATTCCCTCGGGGATTGATGATATGACGGTTATTCTTCGCCAAAGCCAGATTGATGAAACGCTTGAAAAGGAGATTACCGCGCGTCTCATCGAGGAACTTCACGCCGATGAAGTTCATGTTGAACACGACCTTGCGCTGATCATGATGGTGGGCGAAGGGATGAGACAAAAGGTCGGTACAAACGCACGCGCATCAATGGCATTAGCCAATGCTCATATTAACATTGAGATGATTAATCAAGGTTCATCGGAAACGAGCATGATGTTCGGCGTTAAGGAAGCGGTTGAAGATCGGGCGGTACAGGCCCTTTACGAAGAATTTTTTTCGACTGCTAAAGTATGAGCGGAATAAGCAATGGAAGAAGCTCCGGATCGGGGCTTTTTTTTATAGGTAAAGACAATTTATAATTTTGCCTTGCTGGGACGATGATAACGGCATAAAAGTGGAACTTTCGCTAATTGTAAGAGGAACTTCTGCTAATTATAAAGGAACTTTCGTAATTGTAAGGGAACTTCCGCTAATTATAAAGGAACTTTCGCTAAGGACGCATACGTCCTGTATGCAACGCGAAAGTCACCGCATCCTGCGGAAGTACGTCCTGTGCACAACGCGGAAGTCACCGCATCCTGCGGAAGTACGTCCTGTATGCAACGCGAAAGTCATCACATCCTGTGAAAGTACGTCCTGTGCACAACGCAGAAGTCACCGCATCCTGCGGAAGTACGTCCTGTGCACAACGCGGAAGTCACCGCATCCTGCGGAAGTACGTCCTGTATGCAACGCGAAAGTCATCACATCCTGTGAAAGTACGTCCTGTGCACAACGCAGAAGTCACCGCATCCTGCGGAAGTAAATAGGCGGAAAAAATCCTTTTAATTTGAAAATAAAACTAAAAATTAGCTTAAATAGACGGAGAGCTTCCGCTTATCGACTTGAAAAACGCGAAAATGAGGGGTTTGCTTTGCATAAGCGGAAAACCTCCGCTTATGTACCCCCGAAACGAGCTCCGTTCTGTAGATAACCGAAGAAACTCCGCTTATTTTACGAGTTACTTAATTAAGACCCAGAATGCTTAATGAAAAAGAAGTGAAATGGATGGGACCAGTGTCTTAGCCAAGAATTAAAGCGGAGGTGCCTGGCGCCAGCGGGATCGCGCCTAGTTGATGCGTGCCAGCGAGACCCCGCAGATTCCTGCCCTGTCTGAGGGGGCTCGCGGTGCGCCCGCGGCAAGCGAGCGATCGGAGCGTACACAAAAATAAGATTGGTTTTTCTTATGTGAAAAATCCCGGGTAAAGCCAATCCGCAAAAAAAGTAAAGGAAATGATTTTTGTTGCATGAAGAGCAGTTATCTTTTAATATAAGTGTATAATAATATAAGTGTGAGTGAATATAGACAGGAGTTGAATCGATGATCGGCACAAATGCACGTGTTTCGGAACTTGCTGCGTTGCTTAAACTGCTTGGCGATCAAACACGCTTGACTCTCCTTTCCTATTTGAAGCAAAGAGAACTATGCGTGTGTGAACTTGTGGATGTCCTAAATGTCTCACAACCGGCAATCAGCCAACATCTTAAAAAGCTTCGGCTTGCGGGTATCGTTCAAGAACGGAAGCAGGGGACATGGGTCTATTATAGCCTGAATCAGCAGCTGCCGGATTATGTGTCGGTAATTCTCAAAGCTCTGCCGGATCAACAGCTACCAAGCTGCGACAATCCGAAATGCTGTGAATGAAACGACTGTTGAAGCTGAGCACAGGTAAATCCAATAAGGGAAGGAACAGTGACCATGAGCAAAAAAATCATTTATTTTCTCTGCACCGGCAACTCCTGCCGCAGTCAGATGGCTGAAGGATTTGCCAAAAAGTATTTAGCCAGCGACTTTGACGTATATTCTGCCGGGATCGAAGCGCACGGCTTGAATCCCAAAGCGGTGAAGGCGATGAATGAAGTCGGTATCGACATTTCTGATCAAAAATCGAAACGTATTGATCCGCAGCTGCTCAGCCGTGCTTATCTTGTTGTGACGCTGTGCGGCGATGCTGAGGATCGGTGCCCAAGGACTCCGCCGAATGTGCGGCGCGAACATTGGGGTTTTGATGACCCGGCAAAAGCTGAAGGAACGGATGAAGAAAAGTGGCAGGTTTTTCAGCGGGTACGTGATGGAATCGGTGCACGGATTAAGCGGTTTGCTGAGGAAGATAAGCAGTCCAATCACTAAGGAGATGTCAGCGATGAAATCCATTCAAATTTTCGAGGCGGCGATGTGCTGTGCAACGGGCGTTTGTGGACCAAGTACTGATTCAGAGTTGATTCGGATCACTTGTGCAGTACGGAATATCCGGCGTAAGGAATTCGATATTGTACGCATGAATTTGACCAGTAATCCGGATGCCTTCGTAGCGAATTCACTCATTCGGGATTTGCTGAAAAAGGAAGGTACAGAGGTTCTCCCGATAACACTCGCAGACGGAAAGCTTGTGAAAAAAGGAAGCTATCCGACCAACCAGGAACTGGCAGAATGGTCGGGAATTGCGCTTGAAGCGATCAATAAAAAGCAGCACTTTCAATTCAAGCTGAATATGAACCAATAAGGGAAAGAAGGAGATCTCTTGACGCGCCTATTCCGGCCACAAACAATGGCGCTGCCCCGCTACTTATTTTTTACAGGCAAAGGCGGCGTTGGAAAAACATCGATTGCGTGCGCGACGGCGGTTGCACTTGCGGATCAGGGAAAGCGGGTGCTGCTTGTCAGTACGGATCCTGCATCGAATTTGCAGGACGTTTTTGATGCAGTGCTCACCATGGAGATCACTGAAATCTCTGAAGTTCCGAATCTGTTCGTATCCAATCTGAATCCGGAAGAAGCGGCTGCACGCTACAGAGAAAAAGTGATCGCGCCATATCGAGGTCTGTTGCCGGACGCGGCTGTGAAGCAAATGGAAGAGCAGCTTTCTGGAAGTTGCACCGTAGAAATCGCTGCATTTGACGTCTTTTCGTCGTTGCTGACCAATCGAGCGCTCGACCGAAGCTATGATCACATTCTTTTTGATACGGCGCCCACCGGCCATACGCTGCGCCTTTTGCAGCTGCCAGGTGCATGGAGCGGCTTTCTGAATGAGAACACACAAGGCACATCATGTCTTGGTCCATTAGCCGGCTTAAATGATAAAAAAGAACAATACTTAGAAACCGTCCAGGTACTCGAGGATGAGAAGCGAACGATGCTGATCCTAGTCGCGAGACCGGAACTTTCGACCATTAATGAAGCGGCTCGAGCATCTAGGGAATTAACGAATATTGGCATGAATAATCAGCATTTAGTGATCAATGGGCAGATTGAACAAAGCAAGACTGATGATGCTTTAGCTGCTGCGCTTGTGACTCGTCAGCATGAAGCACTCGCAAATCTGCCGCAGGAACTTCGCACGATTCCGGTGTACCATCTGTTTTTGGCACCTTGTAACATGACCGGCGTACGAAATATTCGTAAGCTTTTGTCCGATCAAGTGATGGGTACACGTGATCAATGGGCGTCCCCGTTCGAAACGAAGAAATCGAAGCAGTACCCTGAGTTGAGTCGATTCATCGATGAATTGATTGAAAGAAAGCAGCGTGTGGTCTTCACGATGGGAAAAGGCGGCGTGGGCAAAACAACATTAGCCCGGACCATTGCCTTGGAACTTGCTGCCCAGGGAGAAAATGTTCATTTAACAACGACAGATCCTGCAGGTCAATGTGACTTCGTTAGCGCAGGAAAATCTCAAAGGATTACCGTGAGCCGGATTGACCCGAAGACAGAAGTTAAAAACTATCGAAAAAAGATTCTGGAACGCTCTCGTGAACAGCTGGATGATGAAGGGCTCGCGTATCTGGAAGAAGATCTGAAATCACCGTGTACGGAAGAAATCGCCGTCTTTCGCGCATTTGCTGAGTTGGTTCAAAAGGCTGATGATACGTATGTAGTCATTGATACGGCACCGTCCGGTCATACGCTACTACTTTTAGATGCAACTGAGGAATATCATCGTGAAATTGCACATGCAGCAGGAACAGTACCCAAATCCATCCAACAGCTTCTCCCGCGGCTCCGCAATCCGGATGAGACGGCAGTAGTAATCGTGATGCTACCGGAACCAACGCCTGTGTTTGAAGCAGAGCGTCTGACTGCTGACTTAGAACGTGCCGGCATTCGGCCATCGTGGTGGGTTGTCAACCAAAGTTTGATGAGGACCCGCACCAATGATCCGTTGCTAAAGAAACGTTCAGTTAACGAGCGCATATGGATCGAGCGTGTAGATCGAAATGCTGGCCATCGGTTAACGGTTATCCCGTGGCAAGAAACGGATGAAGACCATTTTTAAGGGACGGTAAAATGGATTCAAGTATTTTTGTTAGAACATGCTTTCTATGTACACAGGAGTCGGTGCTTCTTTCCTGACTCCATTTTTAGTTTGTTATAATAGAGAAAAGGGGAAACGTAATGGCAGCAATCTTAGCTGTTCTTGTTTTTTTATTAACATTGACGTTTGTTATTTGGCAGCCGAAAAATCTATCGATCGGTTGGTCTGCATGCGGCGGAGCGCTGCTTGCTTTGCTCGTCGGCGTTGTTCGGTTTCAGGATGTCTGGACGGTTGCAGGCATCATATGGAATGCGACACTTGCTTTTGTAGCGATTATTATTATTTCATTGATCTTGGATCGTATCGGTTTCTTTGAGTGGGCGGCGCTGCATATGGCGCGTCTGGCGAACGGTCACGGAATTCGTATGTTTATCTTGATTTCCGTACTCGGCGCGCTCATCTCGGCACTGTTTGCCAATGATGGCGGCGCGCTGATTCTGACGCCGATTGTGCTTGCGATGGTGCGTGCCTTGAACTTTGATGAACGTCGGGTGTTTCCCTTTGTGATCGCCAGTGGGTTTATTGCGGACACGACCTCTTTGCCCCTGGTTGTAAGCAACTTGGTAAATATTGTTTCAGCAGATTTCTTTAGCGTTTCTTTTGGACGCTATGCCATGCATATGCTGATCCCGACACTTTTCTCATTGGCTGCAAGTATTGCCGTCCTTTATTTCTATTTTCGGAAGGACTGGCCACGTACCTATCAATTAACCAATTTGAAGAAGCCGGCTACCGCACTTAAGGATCGTCGTATGTTTCACATTTCCTGGTTCGTGCTGATCGCGCTTGTGGCCGGCTACTTTGTCAGCAGTTTCATTAAAATTCCAGTATCCTTTATTGCTTTGGCGGTTGCGTTTGTGTTTCTTTTTCTTGGAGGCCGAAGCCCTGCGATTCATACCAGAACGATTATAAAAAGTGCACCGTGGAGTATTGTATTTTTTTCTTTAGGCATGTATGTCGTTGTCTATGGTTTAAGAAATGCTGGGATCATTCATCGACTTGCTCGGGTTATTGAGGCAGGTGTCGATGGTGGCCTGCTGACGGGAACAATCGTGATGGGATTTCTCTCAGCAGTGCTGTCGGCGTTGATGAACAACTTGCCGACCGTCATGATCAATGCGCTGTCGATTGATGCATTGCCGGTTGCCGGAGTGATGAAACAGGCACTCGTCTATGCTAATGTTGTCGGTGCCGATCTTGGACCGAAGATGACACCGATCGGGTCGCTCGCAACGTTGCTTTGGCTACACGTCCTTTCAGGAAAAGGCGTGAAAATTGGCTGGGGCTCGTACTTTAAAATCGGAATTGTAATGACGATACCGGTTCTCGTCGTGACGTTAATAGGTGTGTATGTGTCGATGGTTTTGTCGGGTTAATCGCAGACGGTAGGCTAATGGGAGGTTTTCGATAAATTAGCGCATACTCAGGCAAAAGCGCTTGAACAGGCGAGGGTTTATCTTGACAGAAAAAGGGAACTTCGTTACTCTTAACACTAAGAACTGTATTATATTGAGCGTTTTGGAGGAGCCTGTCACATAGGCTCCTTTTTTAATTGTCTTTTTTCCAAAAATAACCAATTGTGTAAGGAGGAAAATCGTGCATTTTATTTTAGAATTAGCGATTATTTTGATTGCAACAAAATTAGCTGGTCATGTGAGTGTTTTGTTAAAACAGCCGGCTGTTCTCGGCGAACTTGTGGTTGGTATCGTGATTGGTCCAGCGCTGCTTGGCTGGATTCCAAATTCGGACACCATCCATCTATTAAGCGAAGTCGGTGTCATTCTACTGATGTTCATTGCAGGACTCGAAACCGACTTGGATGGTCTGCGTCAAAATGCAAGACCCTCTTCAGCTGCGGCGATTGGTGGCATCATCTTCCCGCTTGGCTTCGGATATCTTGCAGGGCTGATCTTAGGCATGGATTTAGCTCACGCTGTTTTCTTAGGATTAATTCTTTCGGCAACTTCCGTGAGTATTACCGTCCAGTCATTGAAAGAAATGGGAAAGCTGCAAACAAGAGAAAGTACCACGATACTAGGGGCGGCCGTTCTCGATGACATTCTAGTCATTATTCTGTTAGCTTTTGCCATGAGCTTCTTCGGGGAATCCGATCAAAGCACACTGCTTGTGATTGGTGAAAAAGTACTGTTCTTCGCTTCTATTATTCTGATTAGTTGGAAGGGACTTCCGATGGTGATGAGCTGGTTCGGTAAAATGAAAGTCAGTGAACCGTTACTTAGCGGTGCACTCATTCTTTGCCTGCTTTTTGCCTACTACGCTGATCTACTTGGTGTTGCGGGAATTATCGGTGCTTTTATCGCCGGTGCGGCAATTGCGCAAACTCAGTACAGTAAAACAATCGAGCATAAAATTGAGCCGGTTGCCTACGGCGTGTTTGTTCCCATTTTTTTCGTCAGTATCGGACTAAACGTTTCTTTCTCAGGGCTTAACGAGCAGATTTGGTTTATTGTGGCGATTTCGCTCTTGGCTGTTTTTTCAAAACTGGCCGGCTCTGGCATTGGTGCTTATTTGACTGGATTTGATTTCCATGGGTCGGCGCGGGTCGGCGCTGGGATGATTTCCAGAGGTGAGGTCGCCTTGATCCTAGCCAAAATAGGATTGGACGCCAAGCTTCTCGCTGAAGAATTTTTCACACCGCTGATTGTCGTCGTTATGGTGACCACACTTGTCACGCCGCCTTTACTGAAGGTCCTGTTTGAAAATGAGCACACTCAAGTGAATACCACTGAGAAATAAAGGGTGATGAAAAAGTGAAGAACTTGACCTATGAGGTGAACAAATCACAAATTTATTTGAAAGAACAAGACGATGCAGGAGATTGTGCATTTATGATTCAGGCAAAGACCAATGATGCGCTGAATCGCTTGCGTCAAATGAAGATTTTTTTTGAGAGCGACAAAGTCTCAACAGACATTTTGTTTTATCCGCAAAAAGACAAGGTGTATCAAGTGATTGTCCGAAAGGAAGTTTACACTGCGTTCATTGTTCACTTATTTCAACTTCAGCTGCTGAAAACAGTTCAATGGAACGGGATAGCATGAAGATCCGCACACGGCTAAAGAGAAGAGAAAACCAACAGGAGGCAGAGCAGCATGGGGAATGAATCGTTACTTGCAATTGGTATCTTTGTACTGACCTATGGACTGATTATTGCTGAAAAAATTCATCGAACGATCATCGCGATGATCGGCGGCGGACTAATGATTGTATTGGGGATCGTCAGTCAGCACGTGGCATTAGCACATATTGACTTTAATACATTGGGCTTGCTGATCGGAATGATGATCATCGTATCAATCACAGCGGAAACCGGATTATTTAAATTCATTGCACTTTGGGCAGCAAAAAAAGTAGGCGGCAGGCCGGTCGCTCTTCTTGTTGTTTTTTCGTTGATTACTGCACTGGGCTCTTCGTTTCTGGACAATGTAACTACAGTTTTGCTGATGGTGCCGGTGACCTTCAGTATTTCAAGAGCACTTAAGGTTTCTCCGATTCCGTTTCTTATTTCAGAGATACTTATGTCGAATATCGGGGGAACAGCAACGATGATCGGCGACCCTCCGAACATCATGATCGGTAGTGCGGTTAAAAGCCTTAGCTTTATGGATTTTATCACGAATCTTGCACCGGTGATCATTATCATTATGGTTCTCACCTTGCTAATTCTTCGGTTTATATATCGTAAACAATTAACAACAACTGATGAAGCGCGGGAACAGATTGCCGCTCTGGATCCGAGCAGTGAGATTGTGGATCGACTATTGCTAATTAAATCTTTAGCTGTCTTGTTGCTGACCATTTCAGGGTTCTTTCTGCATCAGGCATTGGGGTTGGAGACGGCAACTGTGGCGCTGATGGGTGCTTTTCTTCTGCTCCTTTTATCCGGAGAGAAGCAACTTGAACGTGCGTTCCATCAGGTGGAATGGACAACAATTTTTTTCTTTGTTGGGTTATTTGTTCTTGTTGGCGGATTAGAGGAGACCGGGATGATACGTTTGCTTGCAGAGCAAGTGATCCAATTGACCGGAGGCAATCTTGCACCGGCAACTTTTTTAATTTTGTGGATGAGCGGTTTTGCATCCGCATTTATCGATAATATTCCATTTGTAGCGACAATGATTCCCTTGATTCAGGACATGGGCCAAATGGGAGTCAATGATCTGGAACCAATTTGGTGGAGCCTTTCTCTGGGAGCCTGTCTTGGAGGAAATGGAATGCTGATTGGAGCAAGTGCAAATTTAATTGTTGCCGGTTTATCTGGGAAAGAGGGCTATCCAATCACCTTTCTAAGATTTATGAAAATCGGATTACCCGTAATGATTTTGTCACTGGTAATCTCAACGGTTTACATTTATTTTAGGTACTTAACGTAATCGATTGCTGGAATAAAGGAAAACAGCATTAATGTTGTTTTTGAAAACGATACGCGATGAATAGGAAAACGTTTTGAATCAAACCGGTGCAAATTTGTAACTTTGTCGTTGAAAAAGCCGTGTGGTATGGGTAGAGAGGACTTTTGCTAAGCGGCATTTCATTGTATAATAACTGAAACCACATAAATGGAGGTGAGTCTATGCAAATAAAAGACAGCGATTTTCATCAATTGTTTGAACTGGTCACCGATACACGAAAAGTGATTTTGAATTTTAAAGATTCTGTGGACAAGCGCTTTGAAGCGGTGGATGAACGTTTCGATCAAGTGGACAAGCGCTTTGAAGCGGTGGATGAACGTTTTGATCAAGTGGACAAACGTTTTGAAGCGGTGGATGAACGTTTCGATCAAGTGGACAAACGTTTTGAAGCGGTGGATGAACGTTTTGATCAAATGGATAAACGTTTTGAAGCGGTGGATGAACGTTTTGATCAAGTGGACAAGCGCTTTGAAGCGGTGGATGAACGTTTTGATCAAATGGATAAACGTTTTGAAGCGGTGGATGAACGTTTCGACAAGATCGACAAGCATTTTGACACTGTTGATCGCCGATTGAGCAACCTTGAAACCGCTCAATTAGAAACCAATGCACGTCTCTCAAAACTCGAAGCAGGTCAACACAAAACAACGCAGGCACTGACGGCTATTGCTGATGTTCTAAGGGAACACGCAAAATAACTCATGCGTATTAAACGTCATGAATAGCAATAGCACACCATTTCTTTAATTTACTCGACCCTTCCTCTGCAATAAGAATCACATTTGATGTGCGCTCTTCAAGTCCTTATTTTATCTTCAGAAATCGTACTGCGTACATTCGAGCGTCTCGCATAAAACAATCCCTTTTCTAATTGAACTCATTGATAATCATGCAGCCAGGCTTGATGCAAGCGTTGGATGCCCTTTTTGATTTCTTCTGGAGACAATCCGCCGTAGCCAAGCAGAACGGAGGTTTGAAGCTCCTTTTTGTGAAGAACGGCAGAGACTTCGTACACAAGAACACCGACCGATTTCGCCTTCTCAATCAGCACAGCGGCGGGGACTTTACTCTTCACATGGAGGACAATGTGGAGCCCTGCGTCCTGACCGCTTACTGCACAATGGTTACCCATGACCGACTGAATTTCGTTTAAGAGCAGCGCTTGTTTTTTCTTGTACAGCGTCCGCATCCTGCGGATATGCTGCTCCCATTTCCCACTTCTCATAAATAGAGCAAGCGTCTGTTGATGCAGCCGCGACGCACTTTGCCGCCATTCTAGCTGTTGATAGGTGCCGAGAAGTTCGGGCGGCAAGACCATGTAGCTGATTCGAATCGCCGGCATCAGTGATTTAGAAAACGTGCCGATGTAGATGACCCGATTGTGCTCATCAATGCCTTGAAGTGAGGGGATCGGTTTACCTCGATAGCGAAACTCGCCATCATAATCATCTTCAATGATCCATCGCGCCTGCTTGTTGGCCCAGTCGAGCAGCTGAATGCGGTTTGTGATCGGCATCACCATGCCTAATGGATACTGATGTGATGGCGTGATGTAGACCGCATCAACGGGTGCATGCGTTAATTTGTTGATGGACAGACCTTCCTTTTCAACGCTGATCGGTACCAGTTGGATCGGTCGTTTTTGAAGCGAGCGGCGCACGCCTTGATAACCAGGATCCTCCATTGCAATCCGACCGGTTTTCCAATCGATAAGCTGGTAGAGTAGCGCAAGTATGGACGGAGTTCCAGCAGCGATGACAATTTGTTCCGGCATGCATTGGACGCCGCGCGAGCGATGCAAGTAGCCGGCAAGCAATTCTCTGAGGCTAGCTTCGCCTTGATAAGCGCCGTATCCGATCACACTTGGATCTTCAAACAGCCTCTGCTCACATTTCCGCCATGCATTGAGTGGAAAATGGCTGACATCAATCGCGGACATAAAGAAGTCGATGTCAGGCGCTTTTTCACTTGTCCGGTTAAGCTGCTTAGGCTTGATTGTGCGCATCGAACCGGCGGAACGGTTCAGGAACGGGTGATCCATTTTTGCGACAAAATAGCCGCTGCGTGGTCTGCTTTCAAGATAACCTTCCGCGAGCAGCTGCTGGTAGGCCATTTGTACAGTGGTTTTGCTGAGTGCGAGCTGATCTGCCAGATAGCGGATCGAGGGAAGCCGCGTCTGTTCCGGTAAGCCGGCCAACTCAATCTCGCGCTTAAAGTATGCGTAGAGCTGCAGATACAACGGTTCGTTTAAGTGATCATCAAGTTTCGGAATAATTTCCATTACCTTTTCTCCTCTGTACCGGTTAATTTATGCTAATCTGTATCTTTTAAAGGATACAGTGGTTTATATAATATTATAAATGATCAGAATAAAAAAGGCGGTGGTTGACATGCGTGCATTGCGAAAAAAGGCGCTGGAATGTAAGGATACGGATAAAATTAACCAATTTTTAATCAATTCCGAGATTGGGTTTCTAGGCGTTGCCGATGAGGAATACCCTTATGTGGTTCCGCTTAATTATATCTGGCACAAAGATAGAATCTACTTTCATGGCGCGAATGCGGGGAAAAAGGCCGAGCTAATGCGTGCGAATTCCAAGGTTTCCTTCACGGTTTGCGAGGAACTGGGCATCATGACGAGTCCAGTGCCGGCACACACGAGCACCGCATACATGAGTGTGATGATCTTTGGACAAGTGAAGCAGATCGCGGATTGGGATGAAGCGACGGAGGTCATGCAGAAGCTATTAGATAAATATGTTCCGGGTTACTTTGACCGTCCGCTCGCACGCAGTCATGTCGAGAAGTATCGTTCAAAACTGGGCAGCCCGACCACTGTTTACTGCCTGACTCCGGATGTGCTGACGGCAAAAGAGAGTCCGCTTGAGTCGGGACGGAAGTTTGAAGCGGGGATGAAGGCCAGGAAAAAATAAAGGAACGTGGCGGCTGCGCAAGGCATGCTTTGCAGAAGGCATGTTAAAATGAATAAAACGAATCTGCAAAGAGGGATACTCCATGAAAGCATTTTACATTGAAAAGGCACATGCAACCATGCGCTATAATGATTTTCCAGGGCGAGATCAACCGATTGTCTTTATTCATGGACTCGGATGTGCCGGATCATTTGACTATCCTCAAGTCGCGGCTCAGGCAGAACTTCAAAAACATCGCTGCATTATCGTTGACCTTCTAGGGGCCGGCTACAGTGACAAACCGCCGGATTTCAGTTATACCGTAAGCGCACATGCAGAATATCTGGCTGACTTTGTTGCTGCACTTCATTTGCATGATTTCGTGCTGTTCGGGCACAGTTTAGGCGGAGCGATTGCAATCGCACTTGCCGGCAAGTGCCAGGAACGGGTGAATCGCCTCCTTTTGAGTGAAGCAAATCTAGACAAAAGCAGTGAGGGATCAACCAGTAAATGTATTGCTGATTATGAAGAAGATCAATTTCTGAAAAATGGATTTGAAACGTTAATTCAAGACAGCCGCGCGAGCGGAAATCAAATGTGGGCAGCCTCCTTGTCCCTATGGTCGCGCGAAGCGGCCTATCGTCTTTCAAAGTCGGCGGCAAAAGGAGTCGAGCCTTCGTGGCGAAAACAATTCTATGCGCTGGATTGCCCAAAAACATTTCTTTTTGGCGCGAAGTCCCTTCCAGACCCGGATGAACAGATGCTTCGACAGCAGGGCATTGGCGTTGATGTGGTAAAAAATGCCGGGCACTCCATGGCTTGGGAGAATCCAAGCGGGCTGGCTCGGGCAATTGCCAAGGGGATCACGACCTAATCAATCGTGCGGCAATCGTTTCAATCGAAACATCTGAAAATGGTATTGACAACCGTTTCGGTTGGTGTTTAAATTATACGTAATCTCATTTGAAGGGAACGTTAAATGATGCAGACTTGGCAATGGTTTGAAAAAGACTATTACGGCTTCTATTACTACTTTAGGTAGCGTTCGTATCCGCTTCGGGTGCGAACGCAAGATTGCGTGAGCGTCTGAAGTTGGGAAGCTGTAATAGGCAGGCCAACTTAGATGCGAAGTAACTTCGATCTAATTGGTTGCCATTGCAAGTGGAAGAGCATCTTTATTTGGCGTTGTTATAAAACCAGTTGGGTCAATAGATCCGGCTGGTTTATTTTTTTTTTCAGAGAAACAGAAGGGATGAATGAAATGAATCGATCAAACAAAGTCAGACTCAGTCTTATTTTGTATCTGAATTACTTTGTTCACGGCATTGGGCTGATTATTTTGACGCAGAATATGAAGACATTGAGTGGTGAGTGGGGCACGCCGCTTGCCGTCGTTTCTTTTGCAATTTCTGGAATGGGCATCGGCAAGCTGATCGCCTATTACGCACTGGGCAGCTTATCGGATCGTTACGGCCGCAAGGCGTTAGTTGTTTTCGGCATGGGCTTGTATGTGGTCTTTTTTTTCGGTATAACGCTCACGCATGATTTTCATATCGCCTATTTGTTGACCATTCTGGCCGGCATGGCAAATTCGGCGCTGGATTCGGGAACCTATCCAACTTTCCTTGAGATGAACGGTAATAACGGGGCTTACAATATCTTGATCAAGGCCGCCATGTCGCTCGGTGAATTTGTTCTGCCCATCTATATTGGGCTTAATGAAAATCTAGGCGGCTGGTACGGCATGAGCTTTATCATCACCGGTGCGATTTTGCTTATCAATTTGATCTTGATCAGTCGGACCAAGTTCCCGCAGCGGCCAAAAACAGAAAAACAAATCAGCCAGCGTCTGTTCAGTGAACGATTGACCGCACCGAAAATCGGCATGCTCATAATTCTGTCAATCTATGGCTACACGTCAATGGCCGTGATGATTTTGTTTACTCAGTGGATTACCCTTTATGGGATCGATTTTTTGGGAATGAACAACCTTCAGGCGCATTTTCTGCTGTCGCTATACAGTATGGGATCGATTATCGGCGTACTCTTGATTTTCAGCATTCTTCAACGCGGGTTGATTCGCGACATCCGCTTAATTGTGGGATTGAACGGCTTATCTGTGCTTAATCTGCTGGTCATCTGCTTTTCAACGCATCCGCTGCTCGTCAGTATCACCTCTTTTCTTTTCGGAGTCACGGCAGCCGGTGGTGTCATGCAGGTTGGACTGAACATTTTCAGCGCCATGTTCCCACATGCAAAAGGGCGCGTCACCGGCATTTATTTCTCATTCGGCAGCATCGCATTATTTACCGTGCCGATCATTACCGGCATGCTGTCGAAAATCAGCACGGCTGCCGCCTTGCGTTTTGATATCGTGCTCGCACTCATTTCCCTAGTCATCTGGGTGATCGGACATCGTCTGATGGATAGCATTGAATCGTCAGATCTTAGCCGTGAACGCAGGCAAATCAATAGCATTGATTTCTTCATTCTGAAGCTGTTGCAGCGGCGTTTTAAGCATGTGCGGGCGATCGGTTTGAAAAAAATCCAGCAAAACGGTACGATTTTCGATTCGGCACGGGAAAAAGAAATTCTTGATAAAATTGAACAAAAGATCCGCGATAAAGAAAACAGCAGATACTACCAATCCATTTTTAAGAGTATTATGACCAGCTCGAAAAACTATCAATCCGAGATTCAAGAGAAAGGAAGAGTTCAATGATCTACTTAACAGCCGGCGAATCACACGGGCCGGAACTGACCGGGGTGATCGAAGGATTCCCGGCAGGATTAACTTTGTCGGTTGAAAAAATAAATGAGAAATTGCATGCACGCCAGTGTGGGTACGGCCGCGGCTATCGGCAAAAAATTGAAAAAGACGAGGTGAAAATCACATCCGGTGTGCGTCACGGCGTCACGCTCGGCTCACCGATTACGTTGCGCATTGCCAATATCGATCACAAACATTGGGGCGAGGTCATGAAGCCAATCGGTGCACCGGACCCTGAGGTCGCGATGCGGGAAGTCAAGAAGCCGCGTCCCGGGCATGCCGATCTGGTCGGCGGGATGAAATACGGACATCGCGATTTGCGTAATGTGCTGGAACGGTCTTCAGCACGCGAAACGGCAATGCGCGTTGCTGTCGGTGCGGTTTGCACGCAGCTGCTCAATCAATTGGGGATAACGATTGCCGGATATGTGCGTAGCATTGGTCCAATCGAAGCCGATGGTGAGCGTTTGCTTTCTCCAGACGAAATTGAACAGGCGCTCGCCCTTAACGATCTGCGTATCGTTGATCAGGACAAGGTTCAGCAGATCCATGAATTGATCGATCAAATGAAAAAAGCGGGGGACACCCTCGGAGGCGTCGTTCGTGTCGTTGCCTCGAACGTACCTGCCGGTCTCGGCAGCTACATCAGCTGGAATGAAAAATTGGACGCCAAAATTGCTGCTGCAGTGCTGGGGATCAATGCCTTTAAAGGGGTCTCATTCGGCGATGGTTTCGAGCTGAGCAGACGCTCCGGCAGTGATGTGATGGATCAGATCTATTGGGACAAGGAGCAAGGCTGGTGCCGAAGCAGCGACCATCTTGGCGGATTCGAAGGTGGAATGACCAACGGTATGCCGATTATTGTCAATGCGGCGATGAAACCGATCCCGACACTCTATAAGCCGCTGCACAGCGTGGCGATCGACAGCAAAGAAGAACAAAAAGCCAGCATCGAGCGCTCGGATGTGACGGCAATTGTCCCAGCATCACTCATTATCGAATCGGTTGTTGCCATTGAACTGTGCAAAGTCATTCTCGATACGTTTGACTGCAGTCGTTTTCATCGCTTGAAGAAGCAATACAGCGACTATTGCGAAGAACTGAAAAACTATTAATGAATCATTGTCTCGTCGAGTTTTATAGACTGGGGACAGAACGAAGGAGTGCTGAGCGTGATTATCCATACTTTAGGACCTGCAGAAACGGACAGCTGCGAAGCGGCGTCGGACTATCTTCGGCATCAGTGTGACGATGGACGTCTCGTACTCCATGACAGCTTCGAGTCCGTGATCAATCATTTGGATGCGTTTGTGGGCGATTTTCTGCTCATACCGGCAGCATTTAAATCCTCGCGCAGAAACATTGATTGGGCGGATGTTCATTACGGCTATTTGGAGCAGTTGAAACTGATCGACTGTTTTCACGCTCAACTTGATCCGCTTGTATTAGTCCGCAGGCAGGATGCGGCTCATGCCATTGCCTATACACATCCGGCAACGGTCGCCTTATTAAAGAAGTACTTGCAGAACAGTGACCGCTCGGTGGAAATTCGTTACACGAACAGCAAATATTTAGCTTACCAGAACTATCGGTTAAACCACGCTCAACTTGTTGTGACCAACAAGAAAATCATCAGTCTTGGCGAGCAAGAAACGATTGAAAAAACCTATGCGGTTGATATGGTTTGGTGCGTGTACAAAATATTGAAGCAATCAAGGTGAATGTCAGATGAAAAAATTAACAACAACGATTCGCAAGGGACTTCATGGTCAGCTCCATGTTCCAGGAGATAAAAGCATTTCCCATCGAAGTATCATTTTCGGTGCGATCAGCAGCGGTGCGACTGAAGTCAGTAATTTTTTGCCGTCTGATGACTGTATCACAACGATTCAGGCGTTTCGGGACATGGGTGTTGTGATCGAACGCAGCAGTGATCATGTTCGTGTACACGGAGCACCGAATGGTCTGAAGCCGCCGCGCCATCCGCTGAACATGGGCAATTCCGGGACAACAACCCGGCTTCTGCTCGGATTACTGAGCGGGCAGCATTTTACGACGGAGCTATTTGGCGACGCATCGCTAAGCAGGCGGCCAATGCGACGGGTCACTGAGCCGCTTTCCCAAGCCGGTGCACGTTTTAAAGTCGGCGAAAAAGGGACGCTGCCCATTACCGTTTTTGGGCAGCAAAATCTCAAAACGCTCAACTACCGTTTACCGGTCGCCAGCGCTCAAGTGAAAAGCGCCCTGATTTTGGCCGCATTGCAGACGCGCGGTGAATCGACCATCATTGAGAAACTGCAAACCCGCGATCATACGGAACGGATGCTCAAGGCTTTTGGCGGTGAGATTTATCAGGACGGACGGACAATTCAAGTGATGGGGAAACCGCAACTGATCGGGCAAAATGTTACGGTACCGGGTGATTTGTCTTCGGCTGCTTTCTTTCTTACTGCGGCGGCACTGCTCCCGGGCAGCGAGGTGACGTTGAAAAATGTTGGACTTAATCCAACGCGTACCGGTTTCCTGGATGTATTAAATCGAATGGGTGCTTCCGTCGACGTGCTTAACGAAAAGGAACAGGTGGAGCCGTCCGGTGATCTGCGGGTGCGCCATTCCCATTTAAAAGCAATTCATCTGTCACAGGAAGATATTCCAAGCGTTATTGATGAACTGCCTTTGGTTGCTCTGCTGGCCACTCAGGCGAAAGGAACAACACTCATTACCGGTGCGGAAGAGCTACGCGTCAAAGAAACGGATCGTATTGCAGTTGTTGCCGAAGAACTGACGAAGCTCGGCGCTCGCATCGAAGAACTGCCTGATGGTTTGATCATTCATGGACAGACCGCATTGAACCCCCAGATGAGTGATCGGGCCGATACACATGGCGATCACCGAATCGGGATGATGCTGGCGGTTGCGGCGCTGCTCTGCGACCGTTCGCTTTATTTGGAAAACGAGGCGGCCATTAATATTTCTTATCCCGGCTTTTTTGACGATCTTAAGCAGCTGCTCTGCGAAGAGGGGACTGAGGAGCGATGAAAACGATTTTAATCGATGGCTTGGGACTTATCGGCGGATCGATTGCGCTGGCGATTCGCAAGAAATGGCCGGATGAGCGGATTGTTGCTGTCGATGTCAGCCCCGATGTGCTTGAGCACGCAAAACGGTCCGGAATCATTGATGAGGGTTCGCTGCAGCTTAACGAAGTTGCCGCCAACGCCGATGTGATCGTGCTGTCTGCACCGGTCGGGATTATTATTGACCATATCAAAACGCTTGCAGAACTGAGCCTGAAACCTGAAGTCATTGTGACCGACGTCGGCAGTACGAAGCAAGCGATCATGCAGCACGCACAGAAACTTACGGAAAAAAAGGTTATTTTTATCGGCGGGCATCCGATGGCCGGCTGGCACAAGACGACGATACGTGCTGCCCGTGCAGATTTGTTTCAGAGTGCCTATTATTTTCTGATCAACGATACGCTGATTGATGAGCGGCATCAAGCGGCTGCCCGTGCGCTGCAAGAGCTGCTGTCCGAATTGTCCGTCAAATGGCTGACGGTTTCCGCCAGCCGGCATGATCGGATCGTGGCACAGATCAGTCACCTCCCGCATATCTTGGCTTCCGGATTGGTGAACATGTCCCAGAATGAATTTCGAAATTCGCCGCTTTCGTTGAAATTGGCTGCAGGAGGATTCAAGAGCATTACACGGATCGCTTCGTCTGATCCAACGATGTGGACAGACATTCTGCTCAGCAATCGCGAAACGCTTATTGATAAAATTGATCGGTTTAGCCAGTGTTTGGATGAGGTTAGACAAGCACTAGCGGCTTCCGACCGTGAATCGATCCGGACGTTTTTTAAAGAAGCGAAAGTCACGCGCGACAATCTTAATGCACAGACCGGCGCGCATGCACCGAACTTTTACGACTTATTTCTTAATCTCCCGGATTGCATTGGTTCGCTAGCCCGCGTAACGCGGATTTTAGAGAACGCAAAGATCAATTTAGTAAATATTCATATTCTGGAAATCCGTGAAGACGTGGCCGGGGTGCTGCAGTTGTCATTTTCCAATCAGGAAGACCGGTTGCAGGCAAAATGTGAACTGGACCGGCACGGATTACCAACCATCCGAGGTGACCAATAATGGCGCAATGCATTTTAATCGGCTTCATGGGCAGCGGCAAAACGACGGTCGGTCGTCTCATGGCGGAGACGACCCATACGCCGCATTTGGATTTGGATGAGCTGATTGTTGCTCAATCCGGCCAGTCGATCAATCAAATTTTTGCCGCGCATGGCGAAGCATACTTTCGCGATCTTGAATCGCAAGTGCTGCGCTCGGCAATGCAGGCTGAGGGCATCCTATCGACAGGTGGAGGCACACCGGTTCGTGAAGAAAACAGGAAGATTTTGGTGCAATCAGGTATTCCGGTTATTTTCCTGAAAGCCTCACCGGAAGTCATTCGCGCTCGGCTGAAAGAAGTATCGGACCGGCCGTTGCTGCGTAAACTGTCTGCTCAGCAGTTCGTACACTTGCATGAGGAGCGCGAGGCGTATTATGCGCAGGCAGCAGATTTGACGGTCATTACGGATCATCGGAAGCCTGCAGGCATTGTCCGTGAAATCTTATCACGTGCAGAATTATTAGAGTCCAAGAGAAAATAGGCCTGCACAAACAGACCGGGATACATTCAAAATGAACCAAAGCTGAGGCGAAGGCATGTGCGCTTCAGCTTTGGTTCGACGTCTGACGCTTTAAGTCGATTAGCTGCGTGTATGCTCAAGAATGCTGAGATAATGAACCACTTGTTCAGCAGTCTGTCGGGCATTTTCTGTACAATCCGGAAGCCCGACTCCGTGAAGCATGGCCCCACAAGCGAAGACGCCGTCAATTTTGCTAAGTGCGTTTTCAAACGCGTGAACGCGCTGTTGGTGATTGACGGTATATTGCGGCATGTTGTCGATTTGCCGCGTGACGATCGAGAACAGCGGTGTGCCGATTCGACTGATCATTCGCAAATCAGCAAGGGCTGCTTGCGCAATGGCCGCATCGCTTTGCTGAACGATTGCTTGATCCTCAGGTGTGCCGACATAGGTACGTACGAACGCATAACCGTCTGGTGCCAAATGCGGCCATTTTCGATCCATAAAGCTGCAGGCCGTGATGTGCAGCTGCTCTTTTCGCGAAACCACATAGCCCGTGATACCCAATGCTTCAACTTCTTCTTTTTTAAAAGCAAAGGCAACGGTTGCGGTTGAGGAACGTTTATCATTAGAAAGTGCCCATGCTTCCGGAAAATGAAGCAGTGGGCCAAATTGTTTTGGAGAAGCAGCTAAAAGGATTGCATCGGCATTCAAAACGCTACCGTCTTCGAGCGTCACACAGCCAGCATTAATTTGCGAAACCGTTGTGTTCCGCCTGACCTCGTCGGCATAGTCCGCAAGTTTTTCGGTCAGCGTGCTTAGTCCGCCTGACAGTGAGACAAAGGCACCGGTCTTGTTCGTGATCGCCTCTTTCGGTTTGGGTGGGCGTAGCGTTTTCATACCCAGAATCAGGCTGCGATGTTTTTTCTCAATGGAAACAAACTGCGGCAGGGTTTCCTCCAGACTCATATCAGAAAGATCGCCGTTATAGATACCGGAAAGAAGCGGTTCAATCATGTTGGCGACCAGTTCTTTTCCAAGGCGCCTTTCAAAGAATGTGCGGACGGACAGGTCTCGGTCTTGGTAGACATGCGGAATCAGCAAGTCCATTGCCGCACGCAATTTGCCCCACGGACTGACAAGTCCGGTTGTCACCATTGGCAGCAGCTTTGTCGGCACACCCATGACGGCCCCTTTTGGCATTTTCCTCAGACGGCGATTCACATAAATCGAATAGCCGCCGAGTTTGGAATGAACAAGCTGATCGCCGAGGCCAATCGCTTTGATGAGATCGGTCAACCCCTTCCTACGGGCCATATACCCTTCAGGACCGCATTCAATGGTGAAGCCGTCTTTATAAATCGTTTTGATTTTTCCGCCGATTCGATCGGCTGCTTCCAGTACCGTCACATGGACATTCGGTTTGTGACGTTTTATGTAAAAGGCTGCCGCGAGTCCTGAAATACCGGCACCGACAATGATTATTCGCTGTTTGGCTGTCATACTGATCCCCCGCTTACGCATCATGCATTCGATCTCTATTTTAACACGATTCATGAGAAGAACCGTACCAAAAGCATTGATAGGATCCCCAATAGTTGTCCGCTGAAGCATCAAAAAAGTTTATAATGAGAAGGATTTGTTGAACGGGGAGAAGCGACCGATCCTGAAATCAATACGAGCACATAAGCGCTCGGGCGCAGGCGGGTGTCTGAAGGCCCAAGGGCGATGGATCAGCTTCATAAAAGGTAAGGGGAATGGCGATGAAAAAACTAATTATGATTAACGGAACCATGGGAGTTGGAAAAAGCACCGTCTCCGAGCAGCTGAGCAAACAGCTGAAGCCAAGCGTCTACTTGGATGGAGATTGGTGCTGGAAGATGAATCCATGGGTGTTCAGTGAAGAGAACAAACGGATGGTGCTCAGTAATATTACCTATCTGTTGAATGCGTATATCGCCAATTCCTGCTTCGACTACATTATTTTTTGCTGGGTCATGCATCAAGACCAGATCATTGAAGAAATTTTGAAACGCCTCCAGGGTGACTATGAGCTGCATAAAATGACACTGATGTGCAGGAAAGAGGTGCTGCGTGCGCATATCCTGCACGATGTGAAAAAAGGAATCCGTTCGATCAGCTCCGTTGAAGCAAGCATTGAGCGACTGCCGCTCTATGAAAAAATGAGCACAGTTAAAATTGATGTCAGTGAAATCAGTGCTGCGGAAGCGGCGATGCAGATTGTGCAGCGGGTTAAGTGACTGCGCCTTTGTCGATTACGCACCGATCGCGCCGATTTTTCGCTAAATAAACATTTGTTTAATACCGGTATTATCCGAGTGCGACATCCAGCATCATCATGACGGAAAAACCGACCATGGTTGCTGCCGTTGCCAGATCGGTCGATCCTTCGCGTTGTGATTCGGGAATCAATTCTTCGATAACAACGAAAATCATGGCGCCGGCAGCAAAGGACAGGGCATAGGGCAGAATCGGCGTGACAAGAATGACGAGATAGGCACCGATGACCGCAAAGATCGGTTCGACAATTGCCGACATTTGTCCATACCAGAAGCTCTTTGTCCGGGAGAAGCCTTCACCGCGCAACGGGATAGAAACAGCAGCGCCTTCAGGAAAATTCTGAATGCCGATCCCGAAAGCGAGAACCATGGCGGCGATAAGCAATTCGTGTTGGCCGGCAACAACCGCACCAAAGGCAACACCAACCGCCGCACCTTCCGGAATATTGTGAATGGTAATCGATAACACGAGCAGAAAGGTTTTGCGCAGGTGTGTTTTTGGGCCTTCTTTATCGGTAACCGGCATACCAAGGTGCAGATGTGGTGTGACCCGGTCAACGAGGCGCAAGAAGGCACCTCCGAGCAGAAAGCCAACTAAAGCAGGAACAAAGGAGAGCTTGCCTAAGTGGGCACTCATCTCAATCGCCGGTGCAATCAGCGACCAGAAGCTGGCCGCAATCATGACGCCGGCTGCGAAGCCGAGCATCACATTCGCCATTTTTTTATCAAGATTTTTAAAGAAGAACACGAGCGCCGCACCTGCAGCGGTACAGCCCCAGGTAAACAATCCGGCCAACAGGGCGAGAAAAACGGGGTTCAATGTGGACAGTGTGCCAAGCAACAGGCAAAACCACCTTTTTCTTATTATTTTATCATAGAAAGCATGCGCTTATCGAGAAATGAGCCGATCCGATGAATGAAGATTACCGTGATTGATCGCGTCAATTGCTCCTAAATCGTTATTATTTCATTTCTGGTTCATTTTGATTAACGTTCTTCATTTTTCATCAGGCACAATACATTTGATACGCTCGGATCGCCCGCGGTCGCGCTCTGTTGATGCGAGCAACCTGAGTGTCGTTCGTGCACAGCATTGACGGTTCAAAACCGCGTCCTGTGAAAGTGAATAGACGGAAAAAGTTCTCTTAATTAGAAAATAAAATAAAAAATAGCTTAATAGACGGAGAGATTCCGCTTATCAACTTAAAAGACGTGAAAATGGGGAATTTTGCTTTGCATAAACGGAAAACCTCCCCTTATTATCCCCGAAACGCGCTCCATTCTGCAGATAACCGAAAAAACTCCGCTTATTTTACGAGATACTTAATGAAGGATCAGAATACTTAATGAAACGGAAGTGAGATGAAATGGAGATCGTTTTTATTCGCTCACAAATGGCCAAGAACCCCCTCATGCTCTGGCGCCTGCGGGATCGCGCGTTGTTGATGCGTGCCAGCAAGACCCCGCAGATTCCTGCCTGTCTGAGGAGGCTCTTGGACTGCCCGCGGCAAGCGAGCAATCGGAGCGTACACAAAAACCAGGATGGTTTGAGGACCAAGTACAGCTTGGTTTGTCTTACCAACAATACCCATTAATGTTTTCCAATGTTAACCATGTGAATATATAGCGCAAATATGAAGTTTGATGGCGTTTTTTGTAATCAGATTGTATCGGTGCTGTCAATAGGATGTTATTGGAATGCAACGTCCGGAGCCTATGATTAATGGTGTTGAAAAAGTTCATAAACACTGAGAAACAAAGAGATACTTTTAGAGCTCGCAATGGAGGTAGACAACTTATGAAAAAAAGCATCCTTTCCGTAGCACTAATCGGCGGGTTGACAGTTACAGGTCTCGGAACACATCAGGCACAAGCAGCTTCAGGAGCATCGGTTGTAAATGTAGCTGAACAGGGCGTTGGTTCATCTTATACATGGGGGCAAAATGACTGCTCCGGATTCACGCAACGCGTATTTTCAAAACTAGGCGTGCAGCTGCCGCATAGCTCGGCCGGCCAAGCGGGTTACGGCACAGCCGTCAGCCGTGGGGGTCTGCAGCCGGGTGATCTTGTCTTCTTCAATACGTCAGGCAGCGGCATTTCTCATGTTGGCATCTATGTCGGCAATAATCGGATGATCAGTGCGGAGACGGAGAAAACGGGGGTTCGCGAAACACAAATCTTTGGTGGAGGAGCCTCTAGCTATTGGGAGCCGCGTTTTGTGACTGCGCGAAGAGTTGTCGCCGGCCAATCCGTTTCGCAGCAGGCAGCAGAATCAACGCCCGCATCATCAACGGCGCCGGCGCCATCCGCTTCATCAGCGCCTGCACAATCAAGTTCAGATAAGGCAGCTTCTGCAGCTTCCGATTCAACGACTCACGTGTCTCAGCCTGCATCGGCTCAGCCAAGTGGTGCGAAGAATCAAACGAGTGATGATCAGAAGAGGACACCGGTCGCACAGCCGTCTTCCTCAGCGCAGCAGACGACCCAAACAGCCAAGAGCAGTGTTTCTAAAAAAACACCGTCGGCTCCATCCGCATCGGTGCGGCAGCCAAGTGCAAGTGCTTCTTCAGCTTCACAAGGAACAGTAAAAAATGGCAGTTACATCGTACGCGTCGGCGATACGCTTTGGGAAATCTCAAATCAAAACGGCATCTCCGTACAAAAGCTGCAACGTTTGAACGACCTATCCGACACGATGATCCATCCGGGACAGAAGCTCAACCTGCAGGATCCGCAGCAAACCTATACCGTTAAATCCGGTGATTCGCTTTGGGCCATTGCCGATAAGCATGACACAACCGTCAAACAGTTAATGACGGCAAATCATCTGGATTCGGATCTGATCTATCCGGAAGATCACCTGACGATCAAATAAGGAAAGCATTGGTGATATAGCCATCCTCCGAACAGAACAGGATTGAGGATTAAAGACCGGGCATTTTTTGCCCGGTCTTTTCATGTTTTCGGACGTTTTGCTGATTGACCGAAACAAGCGAAGCCGCTAAATGCTAGGCGAGCGCAACTTTTTTTATTAGATAAGGGGGGCAACCGTTTAAGATGCGCAAAAAGAATTACGATAAAAAAGTATTTTTTCATCATTCCCATTGATCCCGCGTGCAGAAAGTAATACGCTAGCTAAAGTATGTCGGTAAACCTTTTTGTCCTTGGGATGAAGAGGAGTGATCCGGCACGGACAACGTCACTCAACCAGTGATGCTTGAAACGAAGCATCAGATTGATACAAGAAAGGAACATTTTCGTGGTTGCCAATCATGCTGTACCTGTACGTACCAGAAGACAAAGTGAAAATCTGATTTACTTTGCCCTTTCAATTCTTTTTAATTCTTTAGGCAATGCATTGACCGTTGCGCTTAATCTTGGCAGTGCGCTGTGGACGGCTTCTGCAGTGAATTTTACTTTTATTACAGGCATTCCGCTTGCTGTCGTACTGTTTGCATTCGGTGTGGCTGTCATTATTGCCAATGCTGTGATTATCGGCAAACTGGACTGGCACCGCATCATAGGGAACGTCATCTTCATGGTTCCGTTCAGCTATTTAATCGGGATACTCAGTAATTACTTGATCTTGTGGGGGATAAACGATCTTCCGTTGATTGTCCGAGTGGTGATGGATTGTTTCGGTGTTTGCCTCATTTCACTTGCCATTTCGATCTATCAACGTGTGAATCTCATGCTTCATCCTGTTGATGACTTGATGCAGATCATCCGCTTTAAGTATTTTAAAGGGAGCGCGACAATTGCTCAGCTAGTGACCTTCATGCCGCCAATCCTCATCACCGTGATCTGCTGGATCATCGGTCAGCACCTGCTTGCGATAAATATCGGAACAATTTTCGCATTGCTGTTCCAAGGTTCACTTGTTGGCGTGTTTGATAAGATTGTTTTTCCTTCATTAAAACATCAGAATCTTGACCACGGCGAAACCAAGAATGACGATCGCGTGCATTCATGAGAAAACGCAAACGACCCTGAATCGGAAAAAGCTGTTTCACTAGTCAGTAGTGAAACAGTTTTTTTCAGGCTTGAATTTACACTTTAAGTGCAATTAAAAGGACTTAAACCGATCGAAGAAGTTGAGAAACACTTGCAACAGCATAATAGCTAGCTGAACCATTATTATAAAAAAAGAAATTCATCGTTTCTGGTAGAAGAAATCCCCGAATCGGAGGAGTAATCTTAATGGATACGGCATTGGATGAAGCACAGGAATTTGTAGAACAAGACCCATTTTTAATTCATGAGATTGCCACGTATTCGTTTGTTGAATTTATGCCGTTGATTATGCGCAGCATCCGAATCATTACGAGACGCAAGGCGGAAACAATACATCTGCGACGCTTTTCGTTGGTACATGTAAGGATGGCACCTATGACGATGTATCTGCAAGTCCTGAAAAAATATACACGAGAGTGCAGCTGCACAAAAAATGGAAGGTTCGTGATGGTAAACGATTTCTAAATGAAACGGTTGTTGGAATACTCCGAAAACACTTTTGGTTATAGCCGAATGGATGTATAATAACAGAAATCACACAAAAGGAGGGACGGTATGACTGACAAGGAAAGTGAATTTCACCAACTTTTTGAGGTGCTCACAGACACGAGAAAAATTATGTTGGATTTTAAGGGAAGCGTAGACAAGCGGTTTGACGCGATAGATCAACGCTTTGAATCAATGGACAAACGCTTTGAATCAATGGATCAACGCTTTGAATCAATGGACAAACGCTTTGAATCAATGGATCAACGCCTTGAATCAATGGATCAACGCTTTGAATCAATGGACAAACACTTTGAATCAATGGATCAACGCTTTGAATCAATGGACAAACGCTTTGAATCAATGGACAAACACTTTGAATCAATGGACAAACGTCTAAGTGAATTGAGTGACGGACAATCGATTATGAACCACCGGATCGGAAACTTGGAAACGGCTCAAATTGAAACGAATGTCCGCCTATCAAAGATTGAAGCCGCTCAAGATAAGACTACGAAAGCGTTCATGACTATTGTGGAATTATTTAATGAACATTCCAAGTAAGGATTTGTTATTTGCTTTTATCCATCATACTGGTGTTTTGTTGACTCCTCAAGAAAGATTACTTCACGTTAATTACTCCCGATGATCGCCCAACGAATCCAAGTAAAATAGATTCATTTCTCTTATTTTCAATGAATGAGGCGGGTCCATACACGTCTATGCCTGCCATATTATGCATCACCTATTAATGCTTAAAACTTGAAATACCAAAAACGACCTTCAAACCTTGTCCAATAAGAAAAATTGCTACTTTTAAACACAAAACTGTCAATTAAAATAAGTAAAAACACCAACATAGAGGGAATCCACCATATCAGTTCATACCACTTGTGAATAAAATTCATCTTTTCAATCCTGCTAATAATTAAAAAAATTATAACAAAAAGCATGGAAATGAAATAGTTTCGATTCTTGGTCATTTTCTGTGAAACATCAATGGTTTGGGAGCGTGAAAAAATCGTGAATACCTATGAGAATTGTCTTTTTAACGCCATTCGTTGAGGCTTTAGATTGAATTTACCCACCCTTGTCTTGCTGGAAAAGGGGCCGCTGCATGTATTTCGGGTGGGTGATCATAATAATCGTGGGAGGTGATCCGCTTTGGCAAAAGATGTACTGTGCGAAGTAAACAACTGCACGTTCTGGGATGAAGGAAACCACTGTTCCGCAAACGCGATTTATGTGGTGAGTCACAAAGGAAACCAAGCATCAAAAACCGAAGAAACCGACTGCAAAACGTTTAAACCGGAACACTCGAAAGTTCATCACTAATGGCATGTTGAATGAGGCGGGAGCGCGGATGCTCTCGCCTCATTCGTTTAACGGTTTATCCATATTGAACCACTTCATGCCGCCGTGCTCGGATGCGGCGATGCCTTGGTTGGTGTAGCCGTTCTTCTCGTAAAAAGGGATAAGAAATTGGCGGCAGGTAAGGGTCACCGTCAAGCGATCTTTTTCACGGGCTTTATCCTCCAATGCGCGCAGGAGCTGGGAGGCAATGCCTTTTCCTTGGCAATTCGGCGCGACGACAAGTCCGAGGATGCTCTGATAGCCGCCGCGATCCGGATTGGGTATGGTTTGTTCAAACAGGTCATCGGTAATATGCGGCATGGAAATGACCGGTCCGTTGACGTAGCCAATGATTTGATTCATTTCTTCAGCGACGAGGAACGTGTCGGGGATGGTTTCAATACGGGTGATGAATGCTTGCTTGGTTGCGGCTTCTTCCGGAGTAAAACCGCTGTTTTCCAGTTCGATGAGCTGCGCTAAATCTGATTTGCGGACTTTTCTGATCTTCATGACGTTTCTTGTCTCCTTTAGGTGTTTTCGGAAGTGCTGCATGCGCAAGGGCGATTGGCGAACCGTCACCAGGCATACGTTTAATGGCCGGATTCTTGACGAAAGAGATCAATAAATCGCTTTGCTTTTTTCGTTAAGTAGCTGTCTTTCAGCCAGATGATGCCAACCTCCGACCGAGCCGTGATATCCGGCAGCTCGAACATGTCGATGTCGGCGATGGAAAAGGCGGTCAGAACAGATTTCGGTAAAATCGTGACGCCGATTCCGGCTGTGACGAGTGCAATGGTTATCGATACACTGGAACATTCACAGATGATATTCGGTTTAAAGCCGAGGCGGAGGCATTCGTTTACGATTTTTTCATTGAGTTGAACCGTCTTATCGCTTTTTAGAGCGATCAGTGGTGTCGCTGCCAAATCTTTCAGACGAAAATGAGATTTGGCTTGCTGCCATTTTCGATTCTTAGGGACGATCATCACAAACGGATCGGACGGCAGATGCAACGTCTCGTATTTGGCGTGATCATCGTTTGATTCAAACGGCAGGCGTGTGACGACGAGTTCAATACTGCGGTCGGCCAAATAGTCGCCCAAAACAACATGGTCTCCTTCGAGAATTTTGAAGGTGACGTGCGGATAGCGGTCTCGAAAACAGGCGATTTTCTCAGGAAGAAGGGAGGCGCATGAAAAGACAGAACCGATATTGAGCCGTCCTTGAAGGCCCATGTCGATTTCTTTGACTTCTGTGATGGTGTCGTCCATTTGCCGAAGCATATCTTTTGCATGTTTCTGCAGGGTTTCGCCGGCTTCAGTCAGGCGCATCCGCTTGCCTTGTCGGTCAAACAAGGCGACGCCGAGCTCTTCTTCAATCAATTTCAGCTGCCTGCTGAGCGGTGGCTGTTCTATAGATAATTTTTTCGCGGCACGCGTAATTTGTCCTTCTTTGGCAATCGCCAAAAAGTAGCGGAGCTGTCTCAAGTCCATGTTCCTTCACCTTCTTATGTATACTTAAAAGGTATGTTAACGAGATAAAACAGATAGTTAATGTATGGTTAAACGAATGATATCATAAAAGAAACGAATCGAGAAGGGGGGACGCTGCATGGAAAAGCATCGCATCTTTGTAACGGTTAAGAACGAGCCGGGCATACTGGCAAAGGTATCGCAACTCTTTGGCCAATTCGGACTAAATATTGATGCCTTAACCGTTGACGCCAACAAAAAAGTATGCACCTCAAAAATGAAAATTACGCTGCAATCGGAACCACCGCTCATTGAGCACGTGATCCAGCAACTAAGCAGTCTTGCTGACGTGCTTCAAGTGAACGTTGCCCGACATGCTGCCCGCAGCAGCCTGAGTGCCGTTCTTTCAAAACGCGGAGTCGCTTTTTGGCTGGTGGCCTACAGCTTGTTTATCACGCTGCTCGGCACTAATATCCCATCACCGCTGCTGGCCTTGTATCGCGCCCAATGGCATTTATCCGTCGGCATGGTGACGTTGCTGTTTGCCAGTTACGCCATTGTGGTCATCCCGACGATCATTCTTTCCGGGCAACTGTCGGATCAAATCGGACGCAAAAAACTGCTGATCCCCGGCGTGTTCTTCACCGTTGTCGGTTCACTTCTTTTTGCCTTTTCCACAAATTTTGCGCTGCTGCTTGTGTCACGTATTTTTCAAGGGATTTCTGTTGGCATGCTGAACGGGGTGGCCGTTGCCGCTCTGACCGAACTCGATCCGAAACAAAACCGGATTAAAGCCGCATTTGTCGGCTCGATGGCCGTAACGATCGGCAACGCATTGGGTCCGGTTTTATCCGGGTTACTTGGCGAATATGCACCGCATCCAATGAAGCTTGCTTACTTTGTGCATATGTTCCTCGCCATTCCCGGTTTTCTCGGCCTTTTCTATATGCGTGAAAAAGTAAGGCGGCCGGAGGCGATTCGGATCCATCGTCCGGCGGTACCGCGTGAACTTTTCGGCCGTTTTTATCTCTCCGGCATCACTTCATTCATCGCTTGGTCGCTGATGAGCTTGATGCTGTCGATTATTCCCAGTTACACCGAACAGCTTGTCGGCAGCGCCAACCTGGCTGTTGCCGGCGCAATTGTTGCCCTTGTGCTCAGTGTGTCCACGATCAGTCAAATCGTCTTGAAAAATTTACCGCTTCAGCGCTTATCGCTTGTCGGTTTTGCAGTGACTCTGCTCGGTCTTGCTTCGCTCATTGTGACGCTTGAAACAAAATCGCTTGTCTTTCTCTTTTTAACGACACTGTTGATTGGTTTCGGCCATGGTCCGACCTTTGCCGGCAGCCTTGCGCTGACCAATCATATTTCCCCGGATGCTTCGCGCGGCGACATTATTGCTTCGTTTTACGTCGTCACGTATCTCGGCGTTAGCCTGCCGATCCTTGGCCTCGGATTTGCCGCGCGTTGGGTCGGCTTGAACAATGCCGTATTCATTTATAGCGCACTCATGATGGTTCTGATCTTAATCAGCATGTACTTCTGGATCATCGATGCCCGTAAAGCACGTAGCGTCAACTGAGTATTAATAAAAAACGGTCGCCCCGCTCAATCATGAGCGGACGACCGTTTGCTTTAGGTGCGCCGGTGTTTGCGAACGGCGAAATAGCGGAGCATTAAGGAAAGAAAAAGGTAGCTCAGAATCACAAAGGAGAGATAGTTGATCCAAAAGCGGTGCAATTGAATGAGATGCATCGCCGCCAATCCTTGCTGGATCCCCATAACAATCAGAATGGTGAAGGCCAGCATAAAGAAAAGCTGAATGTAGCGTTTCAAAGTGAATCCTCCTTTTTGGATACGTAGCGGCATGTCCTGACCGATCGCTCTGCAGGCCACCTGTTTTGCTTCCGGCAAGGTGGTTACCCCGAATGTATCCGTACATACCGCTTCGGCAAGCCGGTGCATGCCGGCTGCCTGAAGTGGCCGATCCATCGTAAGAAACGTTTGATCCGTGATGCCACTGAACCGGTTGACGTTCTTGCTGGTGTAGCAGCTGGTCAAGAGTACATAGCTTTTTCCACGATAATCACCAGGGATGGGTTCCCCTTTTTTCGTGAAGCGGACGAGCTGAGGACGGAAGCAGTCAAGAAAATGCTTCATCAACCCGGATACGTCGCCCCAGTAAGTGGGTGAAGCGAGCACGAGACCATCTGCCTGCTTGAGCTGCGCGTCCAGCTGTGCCATGGCGTCACGTGCCTCAGAATCTTCCGGATTCATGCTTAACCGATAGTCATTTAAATCGATTGTATCGATGCGGCAGCCGCGCTGGCGTGCACCGTCGAGAACAGCATCCAGCATTTGCGCGGTCACGCCGTTGCGATTCTCTGTACCGAGAATGCCGATTATTGTTGGTGTCATGATTGTTCAGGTGCTTCTTTCTCGTCAAGATAATGCAGCAAAACGCGCGCATGGTTGCAGTTGGGATCCTTCGCCGCATAAAGCAGCGTCACATTTTGCGTGCGGTTCCAGTCAAGCAGCTGGCGCACGGCCTGCTGTTTCTCCGCATCCTCAGACAATTCGCGCCGGTATGCTTGCGCAAATGCTGCAAAGCGCTCCGGTTTGTGATTGAACTGTGTGCGAAGCTCGGGACTTGGCGCGACATTTTTCATCCACTCATCGAGCTGCGCCTTGGCTTTCGATACACCTCTTGGCCACAAACGGTCGATGAGAACGCGCAAACCATCGTCATCCTGAACGGATTCATAGATTCGTTTAATTTTTCGTTTCACATGCATCACCTGTAGGGTCAAAAGGGTTTGTCTGATACAAGTATCGATTCTGTAGGACATCCTTCATAGGCATCCTCTAAATCTATTAATAATTCTTCAGGAACCGGCTGGATCCCTTTATTTCCGTCAATGATTGAAAAAGCGAGCCCTTGATCATCGTAGTTGAAGATGTCCGGAGCAGCCATCTCACACGCACCGCAGGAAATGCAGGTATCCTTATCGACACGTGTGTATTGATGTTGTTTTTCTTCCAAAGCAGTCACTTCCTTGTTCTTGATGCGAATTAGCAGCCGCCTACCGGACCGGCGGCGGATTTCACGAGTACCACATCACTGTCTTCTTCGGCACTGAGCGAATGGAGCTCTTGCGCGTTCAAATGGACAAGCTTGCCCGGTACCAGATGTTCCGATTGTCCGGAAGCGGTGAAGACGATTGCGCCGCGAACGGGGATGACCGTTACGGCTGCGTCACCGCCATGGTGTTCGGGAATGCTTTGGCCTTTTTTCAAGGAGAGGTGCATCACGGTCTGGTATTCATCATGATACAGTCGTTCTTTTAAAGCGGAATGAGTTTCACATGTAAGCAGTTGCACTGAAAACGCCCCTTTATCATTAAATGGATGGTTTATTGTTTAATTGAGAATTTGTATCACCTATACTATATAATAATGTTGGCAAACGAAACATGATCGAGATCAAGTTTGTGTGAATGGAGAGCAAATGACCGCAGTGCGGCGGATTCGTTTTGCGGTTAAAGTGCTGGCAAGGCGAGGGAGCCAGGTCGCGCGTTTGGCGCATGCCGGCGGGTCAATGATAAAAGGGGGGGACATTGATGTCTGTTTTAAAAGCAACCGGTTGGTTTCAGAATTTTACCGATGAGCAGCTGAGGGAGATCGCGTCATTTGGACGGATAAAACGGATTGCGGATAAAAAACTGCTCTTTGTTCAAGGGGAACCATTAACCGATTACTTTTTTGTTGTCGATGGTCTGGTCCATGCGTACCATCAGAATAAAGAAGGAAAAAGGTGGATCGCCAGCCTGTTTGCAAGCGGCGATTTGTTCCCGCATGTCGGTTTGGCGGATGATGAAAGTCATTATCCGGCTAATGGCGGAACGATTACGCCATGCCTGCTGCTCGTCATCAGTCGGACGAACATGCAAAAATTGATGCTTCGTTACCCCGTGCTTGAACGTCGCCTGACCGAATTTCTCGCAAAGAAAAGCCGGGAACTGATGAATCGCTATGCCGATTCGGTGCTTGAACCAGCACTGAATCAGCTTTTGTCCCTACTGAAACGTCTGGCAAGCACCTCAGGAACGCCGGCTTCCAGCGGCTGGACCTTGATCCGTCATGCGATGACCGAGCAGGATATGGCCGGATATCTCGGCGTAACGCCTGAAACCGTCAGCCGTCTGCTCAATCGGCTGTATCGTGAAAAACGCGCCAAATCAGCCGGACGCGGCAAAATTTACATTGATTTGGAGCGATGCTGATTAACAGGGCGTTAACTTTTGCGGAATTCGCTTTAACTTTGAGTAGATTCGCTTTAAGAATTGGGCGATTCGCTTTAACTATGGCGGATTTCGCTTTAACCTCGGGATGGTCGTCTTTTTCGTCCCGAATAAATGCGTCATTTTTTCATGAAGTGCTTGCCATTATTCCAGAACAGCGCCTATAATCAAGGAGTTGCACGTTTGGCAGAGTTCGAAACCCTCCTCTGCCTTACCAAAAAAACTACGGGAGTGATAACCATGAACGCACCGCAACATGTATCAACTCAATCATCTGTTTTTATCCCCTTTAAGCTGATCGTTCTGGCGATGGTGTTTGTCACCTGCTTGATCGCAGCCAATCTTGTGGCCGCAAAGCTTTTCTCTGTTGGCGGCCTTTCCATGACCTCGGGTATTATCATCTATCCGCTGACTTTTCTCGTGCTTGACAGTATTACCGAATGTTGGGGCAAATCGATTGCTCAGAAAATCGTCTGGATCGGGTTGCTCGCCAATTTGCTTTTTATTGTTTTGCTGCAGGCAGCGATTCATCTTCCACCGGCGCCATTTTGGAAAAATGAGGCAGCTTTTTCTGAGATTCTCGGTGCAATGCCGCGCACCGTCATTGCCTCGCTGTGCGGCTACAGCATTTCGCAAACGCTGGATATTGCCATTTTTACCGGACTGAAAAAGCGCACGCAGGGCAAAATGCTCTGGCTGCGCAGTTTATTAAGTACAGCAATCAGCCAGCTGGCCGACTCGACCGTTTTTATGTTTGTCGGGTTTACCGGCATTCTGCCCGTTACCGCGATTCTGTCAACGATCGGTAGCGAATACGTGCTTAAATTCGGTTACGCGGTTGTTGGCGTACCGCTGATTTACCTCATTGTTCACTGGATTCGCAGCAGAGCAGCTCATACGGATTATGGGCTTAGCAAAGAATGAAAGGGGACGATCCCATGGACCGATCCAAGGAAGATTTAACCCTGCTTGGCAATAAAGGGACAAAATACAGCTTTGACTATGATCCGGGATTGCTGGAAACCTTCCAGAATGCGCACCCGGATCGGGACTACTTTGTAAAATTTAATTTTCCGGAATTCACCAGTCTCTGCCCAATTACCCATCAGCCGGATTTCGCAACGCTTCATATCAGCTATGTTCCGGCAGTACGGATGGTGGAAAGCAAGTCGCTGAAACTGTATCTGTTCAGTTTCCGCAATCACGGCGATTTCCATGAAGACTGTATGAATAAAATTGCCGATGACCTGATCCACCTCATGGATCCGAAATATCTCGAAGTCTGGGGGAAATTTACGCCACGCGGCGGCATCAGCATTGACCCGTATGTCAACTATGGCAAGCCGGGCACGCGCTGGGAACAGGTCGCCTTTGAGCGGCTGAGCCGCCATGATATGTATCCGGAAAAAATTGATAACCGATAAAAAGGAGGCATCCGGCGATGAAAAAAAGAGCGGTTGTTGTTTTAAGCGGCGGTCTCGACAGCACCACCTGTATGGGCGTCGCCAAAGACCAAGGTTACGAGCTCTGGCCGATGACGTTCAGCTATGGGCAGCGTCACGATCGAGAAGTGGAACAGGCGCGAAAGATTGCCGACTATTTTCAAGTCAACACGCATCGCATTGTTAATCTGGACTTTTTCAAGCAGCTGGGCGGCAGTGCATTAACCGATCAACAGCTGGATGTGCCGCAAAATGAAGAAAATCCGGGCATCCCGATTACTTACGTGCCGGCGCGCAACATGATTTTTCTGGCGCTGGCTTCTGCATATGCCGAAGTGATTGGTGCATCGGCTGTGTTCACCGGTGTTTCGTCGGTCGACTACAGCGGCTATCCCGACTGTCGGCCGGAATTTATTGAAAGTATGGCCAAAACCGTCAATCTGGCTACACGTGCCGGCGTCACCGAACACAAAATTTCTATTGAAACACCACTGATGCACTTGACGAAAGCGGAAACCATTCGCCTTGGCACGCGGCTGCACGTCCCTTATGAACGGACGACCTCGTGCTATAATGGTGGCGATAAAGCATGCGGAACCTGCGACAGCTGCCGGCTGCGCATTAAAGGGTTTCAAGAAGCCGGTCTCGTCGATCCGATTGACTATGCGATTCCGATCGATTGGTCGCGTGCCTAACGCTTCGATAAAACTGCCTCGCGCGTCATATTGGCGCTGGGGCAGTTTTTTTAGAAAAAATTTTTAAAAATCTTTACATTTCGGCATCTGCCTTGTCTGTATTGATCAAATCTATACGGCTCCAACCCGCATGCTCGCTTGCGGAAAAAGAGAATTCGAAAAGAATGGTTCAGGCCGCATGTTCATCAATCGACTATGCTACAATGAAAAAAATAGTAGAGGAGCGTGCCCCGATGAACCAAGCGTTACTTGTTATTGATGCTCAGCAAGCGCTGATTGACGGCGATGCCGGCGAACCCGGCGTTGGCAATAAAGAAATCCTGCTTCAAAAGATTAATGCAGTGATCGAAAAAGCCGTTCAAGAGAATGTGAACATCGTCTTTGTTCGTGACACAAGTGTTGCCGGAGGAGAGGGACCAGGCTTCGAGGTGCATCCGGCGATCCGTAGACCGGAAGGCGCAGCCTTTTTCAAAAAGAGCGCGACAAGCGCTTTTTATCACACATCGTTATTGGACTACCTCAAAGAACGCGCCATCGAGCATCTTGTGATAGCCGGTTGTCAGACTGAATATTGTATTGATACCGCCGTTCGGATGGCAACGGTCAACGGCTTTGATGTTACCTTGGTCGGCGACGCCCATGGAACTGCGGACACCCCGGTTTTGTCGGCAGAACAGATCGTGAAACATCATAATCAAACGTTGAATGGCTATGACAACGATGACCATTTTTCGCTCGTCCGGAATTCGGATGAAGCACTCTTTCAGCCGATTCATGAGCGTTACCGATGATCTCACGTTTTGTTCAATTTAGACGATTAAGCGCGATTGCTGCAGACCTCTTCCAAAATGCTGGGAGAGGTTTGTTTTTAAACGATGAAAAACGGCGCTTCGCGGGATGAATGATGATTGGTTCGGGGGTCAGGAACATCTAGATCTTCCCGAAAACGAAAAAACCAATGATCTTTGAAAAATTGGAGAAAATAAGGAGGCACAAACAGGTGCTGATTTTGAGCATGCGGACAGAGGCGCAACCTGTTCTGGAGCAGATCGTGTAGAAACAGCGGTAAACAGAAGCGCCTGCGCCACGGAAATAACCGCCTGCCAAGGAGGGATGTTATGCAATTCATAGAATCAGAACGTAAGAAGGCAATTGATGAGAAGCTTCAAACGGTAAGTCAAAAGATTGCTGCGCTGTGGGCGGTACAATGCGCGGAACATGTTATTTGCTATTTTGATCAGGAACGTCCGAAAGACAATCGCCCGAGAAAAGCAGTGGATGCGGCACGAGCGTGGGCACGCGGACGCATTAGCATCGGTGACGCACGAAAAACAGCCTTTGCTGCGCATGCCGCCGCCCGCGCAGCCAAAAGCGACGCGGCTATTGCCGCCGCTCGAGCTGCCGGCCAAGCGGCAGCTACCGCACATATGACAGGGCACGCAATCCATGCATCGACCTATGCGGCCAAAAGCGTCTTCCATGCGACTGACGGTGATCTGAAAGCGGTGGATCAGGAGCGCATGTGGCAGTATGACCGACTGTGTGAGCTTGCGCTTTTTATAAAAGATGACTGATTTGCGCGATGGCCATTGCTTAAAAGAAGCAAGCAGGTCCTTCACTAGCGCGGGTGTCTCAAATGAGAACATAAAAAATGAGTCTGGAAAGGGATCTCCAAACTCTGGATTAAGCAATCAAGTAAATCCAAGTGTGATCGAACCGCCAAAATCACTCACAAAGAAAGGCCAAAACGCTGGCCGTTATAACTGGGATGAGTGCTCATCTATCGATGATTCATTCTTGCTGCACGTCCTTATCCAAGTCATGATCGCGAGTCTGCCATTCATCCACCTGCAGAATCATCCCCTCAATACTGAAACAATCCCTGCGCTTTCAACGTTTCCATCATTTTTTGTTTGTTTTCCGATTGGGTTCCTGTGACAGCTTTTGCGATCTGATTTGTAAACGTATCGACGCGGCGGTTGGCATCGCGCAGATCATAGTACTGATTGACGACATGATCATAGTCCTTTAATTGCTCAAGCGGCTGCTCCATTGAATGGTATTCATTTTCAAAATATACGGTTTCTTTTGGCAGGCGCGGCTTCAGCTGCGGCGCTTGGTTTGGATAGCCGGTGGCAACGCCGAACGCCGGAAAGGTCAGTTTTGGCAGTTTTAATAAATCAACCACCGCTTGAGGATCGTTTAAGATACTGCCAAGATAAACGGCGCCCAGCCCCAGACTTTCTGCTGCAGTTACGAGGTTCTGCGCAGCGATGACCGTATCACTGAATGCACGGAAGAAAAAGTCGGTCGAACCGAGTACATCGGACGGCTGCTCCTTCGCCTTGGCAATCGCGGCATTGCGATGCAAGTCAATAACAAGGACAAACAGGCCGTCAGCTTCGGCGATATAGTGCTGATTGCCAATCTCGGCTAGCGCCTGTTTCTTTGCCGGATCGGTGACGCGGATCATCGAGTATTGTTGGAAAAAGTTGCTCGTTGATGCATGCTGCGCAGCGCGAACCATCAGATCAATCTGTTCTTCAGGAATCTTCTGATCGGTAAAACTGCGTATGCTGCGGTGATTTAAAAGGGTTCTAATTGTTTCATTCATGCCAATGGATACTCCTTTTTTCATAAATAGATCTTGTTTAACAGTTACTATGATTATAGCATGGAGGGGAAAAGGGAAGAATCACTAATAAAACTGACTGATAAACTGCCCAAACTGGCTGATAAAATTCGCAAACTGACTGATAAACTGCCCAAACTGGCTGATAAAATTCGCAAACTGACTGATAAACTGCCTAAACTGGCTGATAAAATTCGCAAACTGCCTGATAAACCGCCCAAACTGGTTGATAAAATTCGCAAACTGCCTGATAAACCGCTCAAACTGCCTGATAAACCGTTCAACTGGAAAATTTCATCATCTGTCAGGTCATGAGGAAAATACTTCGAAAATTTAGTACAATAGTACTATAGCAGGAATTCGGGGGCATTTTATGGATGACGTAACAAAGCGTATTGCAACCTTTGCAAAGAAAACGATCACTTTGGATGAGCTTCAACAGCTGCTCAACCCCTTTTTCAGCTCCTATACGGATTTCGCTGAAACTGTGCGCGAATTTGAGCGGCATCAGGTGCTGGTGATGATCCGTGCTTCGGGGCGAACAATTCGCATACCCGCGCTTGCCAATCGCTACCGAATTAATAAAAGCGCGCTGAGCGGCGACTACCATAAAGAGCTCCAGCACTACCGGAGCAAGCTGCACCAAGCGATCAGTCTGGATAGCTATTATCGCAGCGATCCGGAATTGTGGGCGCGCGATCTGCCTGACCTCATCAAAGTGGATCACTACCTTAAAAACCATGGATTTCCGCAAGAAGCGGTTCCAGCACCGGAGCGCAGCTTTGAACTCGTTGCCGACGAAAAATGGATTGATGAAAAAGGCGGAAGGGAACTGCTTGAGAAGACCGGCTTGTATGCGCGCCTTAATATCCTTCCCGTCTCTGATCCACTGATGCTTGCGATCAATCCTCGATTCATTCATGAATCCGAACAAACACATCTGATTGTTGAAAATAAAACGACCTATCAAGGCTTGCTGCCGGTATTAAAACAGACACGTTTTGCCACACTGATCTATGGCTGCGGTAAAGCGGTGATTAAAAGTATCGAGCAGTTTTCGATGCAGTATCCGGTTCGGGCAGCACATCGCTTTCTGTATTTCGGCGATCTGGATCGAGAAGGACTATCAATCTGGTATTCACTCAATCAAAAGCAAGCAGCAGAGCCGGCACTTCCTTTTTATGAGGCGTGTCTGAAGAAAAAGGCGGCGGCGGGGAAAGCGTACCAACAGGCGCGCAGCACGGCGATCGATGCTTTTCTCACCCATTTCCCGGCACCGGAAGCGCAGCAAATACAACGCGCACTTCAAAATGGAAACTATTATCCACAGGAAATCTTGAAGACTAAGGAATTGCAGCAGATAGGGAGGGAAGCCGATTGGAAGAACTAGATCTGCGCGAGATCGTCAGCGGCTATAAGGAGCGGATACGCCGGCTTGCTTTGTTTGATCCGCTTTATGAGCTGGAGCGCAAGCGTGAACAGGACCACGAGAAAAAAGACATCGACATGAAAGGCCTTGGGCTGCTTGCGCTGCTGTTTTTCTTTGAGCAGAAGCTAATGCGCCAATATAAGGCGGGAGCGAAACAACTGGCTGCTTTTCTAGAAAAAACGGCTGAGATGCAGTACCGGCTGGATCATGAAGATTACGAGCGTCTGGCCCGGTCGATTATTCAGACCTTCCGGCCAACCACCGGAAAAAAACGGTGCTATAGCTTTTTTAATTGGGAAACCGGGGCGGATGATGGGATTGATTATTCGATTTTGAAGGCGAGCAGTTTCGACATGAAAACAAATCAGCAGTACTACACTTTGGATGAGGACGGGCTTGAACTCGTTTTTGCGACGAAGGAATTTTACAGTGAATTTCAGTTGTCGATCAATCAGCTCATGTTGCGCAAGCAGCTGGACAAGGGTGAATTCAAGGGCGCCCTTAGGCAGATCAATGAGATGCGCATTGATGTGGAAAGCCTTGTCGAGCGGATGACGCGGCTCAAACACGAAATCCAGCGCAGTATCGTGTCTGAAGAGACCTTTGAGCGCTATAAGCAGCTGCTTGAGGATATCTACGGGCGGCTGAACCGGGAGAATGATGAATTCAAAGCGCTGCGTGCGTTTGTGAAAGAGACGCGCCAGCGCCTGTATGCAAAGGACATGCATAAGAAAGAATCGCGTACTTATGACCTGGTTCTGCGCATTGCGCGTGAACTGGAGTCGGTCCATTACGAGCATACACGGCTGCTGGAACAAACCGGCGACTTGAAGAATACCACGCTGCTGACAGCACAAGAGTCCTTATACTATACAGGTATTCAAGCCTTCAATTTCGATCAGGACTTGTCTGCAAAAATTACTGCAACTCCTTTGCCGCTTGAAGCGATGGCCGGCGTGCTCCAGCCTTTTCTGAAGGTAGAGGAGAACAAGCGGTGGTCGCCGCTGACTATCCTCGCCGATCAGAAAATCAGTGAAGAACGTGCATCGGCGGATGACCAAGGCTTTATCGATGTCGACTCAGATGATGAAGCGTTGCCGTATCGACGCCTTTTGGCGGAAAAATATCGAGAATTAATGGCTCTGTTTCTGGGCGCTTCCGAGCAGAGCGGTGTTCGAAAACTGTCTCAGTTCATCAATTTTCTCGAAGAAAGCGATCGTTCCGATTTGTTTGAGCAGCGTTACTTTTACCAGTTTTGGCTCATTCTGCATCAACGTTCGCCAATTATTAATGGAGAAACTGAGGGTGACGATGAGGGCAAAACGGTACTCGATGATGCACTGACACTGCTTGGCGACCGAGTGCTCCATGTGCGTGAAGGAAGCGGTATCCTGAAAAAATCCAAGCGCTTCTCGATCCAGGAGCTGCTGATCCATATGGAGGAGGGCAACAATGAACTATCCTGAACAAAAAGTGACCCAGGCGTTTCGCCTTTATACGCTTCTCGCTAGAGACGGCGCTGCAGCGGAAGACGCCGTACAAAATTATCGTGCCGATGATGCGATCCGCGGCTTGCTGGACACCTTTGCAAGAGAGGTGGATTGTGTCGTCATCAGTACCAGCGAGCAGCTGTTTCTCATTCCTGAAACCAAGCTTTCTCCCTTCCACGTCAGCAACGACTGGATCAAACGCAATTATCTGCGTACCGGAGCAACCAATGGCGACCTCTATCTGCTCTACTTCGCCACAATGATTCTGTTTGGTAGTTTTTACGATACCTACCAGAGTCAGGAACCGACGCGGCTGTTTTTGCGCCTCGATGAGTGGGTACGTTTTATTCAGGAACGTATCGATCAGTTGAAAACGCATGATGAAGAGGAACTGAAACAGTTGGAGCAAGCGTTTTCCTATAACTGGCGGCTGATTATCGAAAAATGGGACGATATGGACGACATTAAAGAAACCGCCAAGAAGCAAAGCGGCAACACGATTAGCCGTATGAGTTTTATCAATACGGTCAAACGATTCTTGGCCGATCAAAAGTTGGTGCAAGACATTGGCAATGAAGAGATCCGGCTGACCGAGAAAGCGAAGACGATTATTCAGCGCTATTTCATGGAAGTCGAATATAGTAAAGGAATTTTTGAATTCCTCTATGGTTTTGAAGGAGATGAACCGCATGCCGACGATCAGTAAAATCCGCTTAACGAATGTCATCTACGAGGAAGGCAACAAACGCTATAATGACGAGCTGTTTCTCTTTGACGGACAGAATGGCGCGATCTTGATTGAGAACGGCGGCGGGAAGACCGTCTTTATCCAAACCGCGCTTCAGGCCATTTTGCCGCATACCGACCTTGCCGATCGCAAAATAAAGAATACCTTGATGCTTGACGGCGCGCCGGCGCATATTGCAATCGAATGGATCATCAACGAGCAGCCGAGACGTTATGTAGTGACGGCGGTGTCACTGTTTACAACGAAGAACACACTCGATTCACTGCGCTATGTTTATGAATACCACGAGAACGATCTGAACGGTATTGAGGGGATTCCGTTTGTCCGAGCCACTAAAGGCGGCAAACGTCCCGCTGACCGCGGTGAAATGCAGGATTATTACAGCGGCATGCATGAGAAGACGCTCAGCGCACAAACCTTTAAGACGATTAAGGACTATAAAGCGTTTCTGGAGGAGCAATACAACATTATCTCCAGTGAATGGGAGAGCATTGTCAAAATTAACGGTTCTGAAGGCGGCGTTGAAGCCTTCTTTGATGAATGCAAGAATACAAGTCAACTGTTTGATCGTCTCTTGATCCCAACCGTGGAGGATTCGATGGTCGGACATGACCGCCATCTTTTCGCCGATTTGTTTGAAAAACAGCTTGAAAGTCTGAAAAATTATCAGAAGCTGAAAGCGACAATCGAAGAAAACGAACAGATCAGCAGCGCGCTTGAGGAATACAGCAAAACCAGTGAAGGGCTGCATGAACACGAAGTGACGTATACGAAAACAAAGCAGCATGCCAAAGGGGTCTGGAAGCAGCTGACGGATCAGCAGCGCAAACAGCAGGCAGAGCAAGAGGCAAACGATGCAAAGCTTCAAGAATGGAAAAACGATCGTTATACGCACGCGGTTAAGGCCGAATCCTACAAAATTTTCACCGAAAAGATTGCGCTTGCCGATTTGGACAAAGCCTATAAAAAGGCGCGCGCGTTGCAAACGGAAACGGAAGAACGGCTGCAAAAGGACCGGCATGCCTATGCCTCGCTGCAATGGGCTAAAGTAATTGAGCGACGCAACGTACAGATGGAGCTGTTGCAGGAGTGCGAACGGCAGTTGGAGGCGATGGATCGGCGTGCGGACGCGCGCGAGCTGCGCAGCGAGTATGAACTGGCCAAGCGCCAGCTGCTTGGCTGTTTGCTGCAAGAGATCGAGAGCTTAGAAACAACGCGGCAGGAATTGACAATGGCGCAGCAACCGCTTGTTCAGCAAATCAGTGAGCAGGAAACGGCGCAGAAAGCCTGCATCGAAACAGAAAAAATGAGGCGTGATTCGTGCGCGAAAATTGAGGGACGCTTGCAAACACATCGGGAAGCGTTGGAACAGTTGATTCGCGAACTGCCGATCCATTCGGAACAAGAAACGGTGACCGAGCAGCTCGGAAAATGGACGCAGCGCGATCAATTTTTAGACGAGGCAATCATTGCTTTGATGCAGCAGGAGAAGGAGCTGCGTGCACGTCAGGCAGAAGTTCAGGAACAGAAAGCAGCGTTACAAAATGAGAAAAATGAGACCATGCGTGAATCCGATCAGCTGCAAAATGCGCTTGCACAGATGGAGAAGGCAGAGCGCGGTGTCATCAAACAGCTGGCGGCACTGCGCCCGCAATGGAGCGGGCTTGAGACCGTGTATCTTGATCAGGACTCGATCACGCAGCGGCTTGGCGAGACGATCGATCGCTTCACGGCAGAACGCGAGGAGCTCCTCTATAAAGAACGGGTTGCCCGCCGATTTGTCGATGATCACGGCGATCAGGATCTATTTTTTGGCGATGCTTATTTGGATCAGCGCATCCCCGCATGGAAAAATCAATTTGGGTTTCTTGCGACAGGTGTGGAATACCTGCAAATGGTCGATGACTCGGATCGAAGGCGGATGCTGGGTTACCCGCTATGGGCGCTTACGCTTGTGACCACGGCTTCGGAAAAGGGGCAGCTTCTGGAGAAACTGGATCATGTTGCGGCACGTCTGCAATACCCGATCACGGTGCTTTCAACGGAAGAAGCACTGGCGGCGGATTCTCGACATGCGGGCCAATGGGTGGCTCCGGCGCATTGGCAGGGCAATACGAACCCCGATTCGTTTGCAGAATGGAAACAGCGGCTGGGGGATGAAGCCGATCAAGCGACGGGACGACGCGCGGCCAATGAACGCGAATCCGCTCGCTGGCAGCAGACGCTCCATGCATTCAACAGCTTTTTCAGCGACTATGCCTATCAAACGGTCGAAGCGCAGCGTGCCAAAAAGAACGAGCTGCAAAACGCGCTCGAGACGCTTACCTTGTCGATGCGCGAAACGGAGCAGGAAGCAGCTGATTTGGAAACGGAGCGAATGAAGGGCAAGGCAGCGATCGACCAGTATCGAGAAGAACGAAACGGACTGGCGCTGTATATGGAAAAGGCGCGTCGTGCGTTGCGGATTGAGAAAACGATTGAAGAAGAAAAAGAGCGATTAACACAAGCGAAAGCGCATGTACGCGCAGCCGAGCAGGCGCTTGCAGCGGTGCTCGACAAGCTCAGTCTCTTAAATGATGAAAAGAAGCGCATTGATGAGCGCCTGAACGCCATTTCTGCCGAACTTCGTATTTTGCGGCGAGATGACGACTATATTGCTCTGCGCGACTTGACTCCGGAAAGGACAGACAAAAGCAAAGCGGTAATCAAGGAACAGATCAAGAATTTGGAAATGCGCTTAAATCAAATCAACAAAACGCGCGGCGAATGGGATGAAAAACGCAAGGGTGCGGCGAGCGAAATTAACCATCTTGATGAAGCCATGAACCGCCTGCGCCGCACGTACGACTCCATTGACGAAACGCAAAGGTTCCCGGGCGATGGCGATCAGCAAATTGAAACACTCCGGGTACGCATTAAGGAACGTGAAAAGGAGCAGCAGCAGCGTGCCGATGCCGCGCAGACGGCTCAATTGAAAGCAGCGGAACAAAAAGGGAGTGTGCGCAGCAGCCTGCAACAATTCCAGCAGCATTTCCCGAATGAAGAAGTTGTTGATTTTCATAAGGATACGGGCGATGCAAAGCAGGCGCTTCAGGGCGAGAAAAAGCGGCTGAACGAACGCAAACGCTATCTTGATCAGGCAGCCGGACGCATTGAAAAAGAGCTGACGGCGCTTAATCAGGCGAGCACGCAGCTCGATAAATTTGAGATCGCCCATCATTTTACGGCTCCGGATCTCAAAGCGATTCCGTTAACCCGCGAAGAAATCAATGATCTGACCTATAACCGTAAAAAATCGGTGTCGGCGATTACCGATGCGCTAGAAGAAAATCAAGCCACTGTGATGGCCGGGAAAAGTGAAGTCGGACGTGCTCAGCAGACATTTAAGAACTTTTGCCGAACTCAAATTTCCGATGTTAAGCTCAGACAAATGGCAATCAGCGGCATCGAAACAAAGCAAAGCTTTGAGGCGATCATTGCCTTCAAGAAGAATATGTCACTGCGTATCGCGCGCATTTCTCATTATGCCCGTGAGCATATCCGCCAGAGCGACAAGGACTTGCAGCTGTTCATTGACCAAATTCAAACCCATCTCCGTACATTGGCGGAAGAGTTGCGGCAGATTCCAAAGAAAACCAAGGTCAAGGTCAAAGACGATTGGAAGCAAATTTATTCGTTTACGATTCCAGAGTGGAAAGAAGAAGACGGAAAAGCGCGGATTCGCAATCATGTTGAATGGATTTTAGATAAGTTGGATGAGCCGAGCTTCTTCAATGAGGAGGGCAGGCAGGACAGCGGAAAAGTACGCAAAGCGCTGGATACTTGGCTGCAGTCGAAGCAACTACTCCGCGAGATCATCGGCAGCGATGTTTTAAAAGTGACGCTGCGAAAGGTAGCGAGCGACAGTACGGTGTCCACACGCTTTTACACATGGGAGACGAGCAATATTTGGTCCGGAGGCGAGCGCTGGAGCAAAAACATGACGCTTTTTCTCGGTATCCTCAACTATGTTGCGGAGAAAAAGAAGCATCTTAAATCGAATGGACACTTGCATCGGGCCGTCATTCTCGACAACCCGTTCGGTCAGGCATCCAGTGACCATGTGCTAAGTCCAGTATTTTTTGTCGCCCAGCAACTTGGCTTCCAGATGATTGCGCTCACGGCTCTTGCCGAAGGCAAATTTCTGCAAGACTATTTCCCTGTCATTTACAGTTGCCGCCTGCGAGGCGCGTCTGACTCCGGCAAACAAGTCATGACCAAGGAAAAACGAATCCGCAAAGCGTACTTTGAAGACCACGCTCCGCAAAGCCTTGAACGCCTTGGCGAAACCGAGCAGATCGGCTTGTTTGATTGATCCAGCTTCGGCGTCGATGGAACGAAGCTTCATTCGTTTTCCCAGCGCCTTGAAAAAATAAAAGTTTGACACTTTTTAAAAAATTTGATATAAATAGATCACCAACTCAAAAGGAGTCCTTGGTCATGAAACGAGCAGGAAAACTCCAATTGAATAGCTTTTATTACTACTTTGGCTTCTTTCGTTAGTGTTTGCATTTGCTTCGCTGGATGCAAACACTTCTTCAACAGAAGCTTGCATCCATGCGGGAGCCAAGGTGGTACGATTAAACTTGGAAAAATAACCACATGGATAAAGAATCAATAATCCGTGTGGTTTTTGTTTTATCGCGAAGAATTCCTGAGCACCCACGGTTTATTGAAACCGTGGGTGTTTTTTTCACACTTTGGAAAAGGAGAAATCATCATGACCCATTCATTAGTCAGCAAGATGAAAAAGGAATTAAGTTTAATTCAGCCGTCTGACATCCTGAAGTTTGATCAGGAAGCTTCAGCAATTCCAGGGATTATTAAGTTAACCATTGGAGAACCGGATTTCAATACACCGGAACATGTGAAAGAGGCCGGAAAACGGAGCATCGACCATAATCGCAGCCACTATGCGCCGCCGAACGGAACGCCTGAGCTTCGCCAGGCAATCAGCCGTTTTCTCGAGAAAAAGTACGGTCTGTTCTACAATGCGGATCATGAAATTCTTGTCACTGCCGGAGCAACCGAAGCAATCTATACGGTACTCACCTCAATTTTGAATCCTGGAGACAAGGTGCTGATGCCGACACCGATCTTCCCGCTCTATATCCCGGACACGCTGCTTGCCAAAGCAGAACCGGTATTCATGGATACGTCTGATAATGGCTTTGTGCTTTCACCGGAGCTGCTGGAGAAGACACTTGCCGAGCATGGCGATGCCGTGAAAGCAGTAATCTTCAATTTCCCATGTAACCCGACCGGTGTGACGTACCGGCGTGATCAGATTGAGGCACTGGCAAATGTATTGAAAAAGCACGACATCTTCGTCATCTGTGATGATATTTACAGCGAACTGACCTATGGTGAGCGTCATATTTCAATGGCTGAGTACCTTCCAAATCAGGCGATCGTGATCAATGGTGCGTCAAAATCACACGCGATGACCGGATGGCGGATCGGCTTCATCTGTGCTCCGGCTGCGATTGCAACGGAACTGGGAAAGATTCATCAATTCACGATTACCTCGACGGCTACGGTCGCTCAGGATGCGGCACTGGAAGCCTTTGAAAACGGGATAGATGACGGGGTTCACATGCGCGCGGAATATCAGAAGCGGCGTGATTTTGTCTATGAGGCGATGAGTAAAAATGGCTTCGATTGCGTCAAACCACAAGGTGCGTTCTATCTATTTGCTAAGATTCCGGCTCATATGATTCAAAACAGCATGGATTTCAGCCGCGATTTGGCACATAAAGCGAAGGTGGCGGTAATTCCAGGCGGATCGTTCGGCCCCGGCGGTGAAGGCTATATTCGCATCAGTTATGCGGCCAGCATGGAACAGCTGCAAGAGGCGATGCGCCGGATCGCACACTATGTGGAAACGCTAAAAGAACAAAGGAGCGTGCAACAATGAAGATTATCATGTTTTCCGTTCGCGATGATGAGGAAGCGGCAATCAGGAAATGGGAGAAGAAAACAGGGGTCCGAGTGGACATCAACCAGCTTGAATTAAATGCGGATACGGCAGATCAAACGCAGGGCTATGACGGGATTGTGATTCAACAGCGCAGTCGCATCAGTGATCCAGTTGTATACGAAAAACTTGAGAAAAATGGACTGAAGCAGCTGTCCTCACGCACAGCCGGCTATGATATGGTTGACCTTGAGCAAGCGAGCGCGCACGGACTCGTTGTCACCAATGTGCCGGCTTATTCGCCGAACTCAGTCGCCGAACTGGCACTGACACAAACGATGCGCTTGATTCGCAACTTGCCTTTGTTTGATGCGCGCGGTGCCGAGCAGGATTTCCGCTGGGCAGGACTGATGGCACGCGAGATTCGCACACTGACCGTCGGAATCATTGGTGCGGGGCGGATCGGCGGGACGGCTGCTCGTTTGTTCAAAGCGCTTGGCGCCACAGTCATTGCCAACGACATTGTTGAACGCGATGAACTCAAGGACAGCGTCACGTATGTGTCCAAAGAAGAACTGCTTCGAACGGCAGATGTTGTGACACTGCATGTGCCGCTTATGGAATCAACGACACACCTGATTGATGCGAACGCACTTGCCTTGATGAAGAATGACGCTGTACTCATCAACGCATCACGCGGTCCGGTTGTCGACACCGATGCGTTGATCGCCGCTTTGCAAAACAAGCAACTTGCCGGTGCAGCACTGGATACTTTGGACGGCGAAGAATGCGTTTTCAATCAGGATCTGCGCGGCAAAGCACTACCGAGTGAGCAGCTGAAGACGTTGCGCACGCTGCCGAATGTACTGATCACACCGCATATCGGCTTCTACACCAATAATGCAGTGAAAAATATGGTTGAAATCAGCCTGAATGATGTCCTGACGATTGTGAAGACGGGCACAAGCGAGCACCAAGTGAACAAAGTGGCGGTCGAAAACTAATCAGAAGAGCGGCATAAGGCTGCGCTTGGTTCCTATAAATAAATTTGGCGAAGCCAAGCTTCTAGCGCCGGCTAAGCGTTCGTTGCCCTAATACTCTAATCGATAATCTTATCGTATTAAATGAAAAACAGCCCCCTGTAATTACGGAGGGCTGTTCACTATTTTTTTATGCTGCAGGTTGCTTGTTCTTAGCAGTCAACAAGCCAAACTTTGTCAGGCGTGAGCGTACTTGAATACCGACAACGCTGGCGATGGCCGCTTTCACGACGCCAACAAGCAGGAAGGGGTAGACGCCGGCAGCCATTGCTTTGGCCCATGACAGATCGAGCACAAATTTCAGCTGGATCGTGCCAATCGCAAGTGTGACGAACATGCCGACAACGTTGGCAACGATCGCCATTGGCGTATTGAATTTCGTGTGTTCAAGAAGCCATCCGGTCACAAAAGCGGCGAAAATAAAACCGATAATATAACCGCCGGTCGGTCCGAGGATAATGCCGAATCCCCCACTCATTTCAGCAAATACGGGTAGGCCGATTGCGCCAAGACCGGCATAGACGAGCATCGAGCCGGTTCCGTAGCGGCTTCCTAGAATTGTGGCGGTAAGGCCGACAGCTAAGGTTTGACCGCTGATCGGAATAATCGGCAGCGGAATCGTCACTTGAGCAAGAATTGCAGTAATGGCGGCAAACAGTGCACATAGAATTAAATTTTTCAGACGTGTATGATTCATTTTAATAGATCTCCTTGTTTATAAGTTAACTATATCGAATAATAGGTTAACATATATTGAAGGATTTGACTATAAATTTATCGTGATCTATGAAAAATGATTTATCGACGTCCGGATTTCCGTTGAAAGGACCAAGCACTCAGAACAAATGCGACGAGCAGTAAGCCGCCGCACCAGCCGAGGGACCACCATCCGTTGGTATGCAGCGGGGAATCATTGAGTAGCGAGCGGATCGTTTCGGTGATCGGCGTGATCGGTTGATGGTCGGCAATCCCGCGAAGCCAGCCGGGCATGGTGTTTGTCGGAACAAATGCACTGGATAAATAAGGAAGAAAAAGTAAGACAAAGCCATATCCTCCGGCAGCAGACGGTCCGGATGCCATCATCCCAATTGCAGCGAAAAGCCAAGTGAAGGTAAAAATAAATAATGTAATGATCCCAATGGCGCCAAGCCATTGCAAGAAACTGGCTTCCGTACGAAAGCCGATCAGTAGCGCAACACCGATTACAAGCGTCGTAGCGAGCAAATTACGTAAAACACTGGCCACCACATGACCATTGATCACATCAAGGCTTCTTACGGACATCGTGCGAAAGCGGTCAATGATGCCATTGGTCATATCTTGAGCAACATCAACGGCTACACTGGATGAGCCAAAGCCGGCACATAAGAGGATGGTGCCGGGAACCACGTAGGTCACATAATTTCCGCTTGGGTCAATGGCACCACCGAAAACATAAGTAAACAGAAGCATTAAGAGAATGGGTAGAGCAATGGCCATAATCATTGCATCCGTGTTTCTGATGCTGTGGCGAATGCTGCGCTGAATGAAGATGAGCTGCGCAACCCAAACGCTGGATTTAAGTGACTCATTGTTCATGATTGATTTCCTCCTTTCGCCGATCGGTTACAGACAGGAAAACGTCATCCATACTTGGCCGGCGAATACGAATACGGGTTTGCGCAGGGACGTGGTCGATGAGTTCATCGATCCGCTGTTTAAGCTGCTGGATTGTTCCGTCTGTCGGAATTTCCTGAAGCATTTCATTGTGTTCATTTCGTAATTCAATGATATCCTGATTAATTTGCGCTTTTAATTCATCAGCGGTTCCTTGCGCAACAATCCGTCCATTGGAAATAAAGGCAATATGGTCAGCAAGCTGGTCGGCTTCTTCCAAATATTGTGTGGTCAGAAAAATGGTTGTGCCTTGTGCTTTTAATGCGCAGATCATTGCCCACAAGGCTCGCCGACTTACCGTATCGAGTCCGGTTGTCGGTTCATCAAGAAACAAGATTGGTTTTTTGACGATGATGCTGACGGCCAGATCAAGACGACGTCGCATGCCTCCGGAAAAAGTTCTGACTGTTTTATGGGCAGCATCGACTAAATCGAATTGTTGGAGCAAGGTAAGCGCACGTTGCTTAGCTACAACAGCTTTCAGCCCAAAGAGCCGGCCCATCATGATCAGATTTTCCTGGGCAGTCAACAATTCGTCAACCGCAGCATACTGACCGGTGAGGCTGATCAATTGTTTCACTTCTTCTTTACTGGCGGAAACATCATGCCCATCAATAAAAACCGAACCCGCATCCGCGTTCAATAAGGTGGAAAGAATATGAATAATGGTTGTTTTTCCCGCTCCATTAGGCCCGAGCAATGCAAAGATACTTCCGGAAGAGACGGAAAAATCGATCTGTTTAAGGACTCGCGTGCCATTAAAAGATTTTGACAGACCATGGACATCAATCGCGTAACGTGTCAAATGCATACATCCCCTTCTGTGTATGATATAAACGGTTTATTGCGTACACAGTATATAACGTATACAATTAATGTGCAAGTTTTTATGATCTAAATCGGCGGAAACGTCGACCAGATGCGAGATCAGGAGGATGGACTATGGACAAGCAGCTTCCAAACGGTATTGCGCTCAGCTGGGGATTAGGAAAACCGTCGAGCCGGGGCCCAAAGCGAGAAATGAGTCTGAAACAGATTGTGGATACAGCGGTTTCGATTGCCGATAAGGATGGACTTGCAGCGGTTTCCATGAATCGGGTAGCAAAATCACTCGGATTTACAGCGATGTCGCTTTATCGATACATACCAAGTAAGGATGATCTCATCATTTTGATGCAGGATGCGATTTCTGATCTTTCTATTCCATTGGAGAAGGCGGAACATGGGTGGAGAGAAGCGATGGAAGCATTTGTTCAAGCGACCATTGACGTCTATAAAGAACATCCGTGGTTTCTAGAGACACCAATTTATGGTGTGCCGATGACGCCGAATGCACTGAAAGTAGTAGACTGGGCGCTTGGTGGGCTGCAGCATGTACCGCTTGAAGATTCTGAGAAGATGGCCGTGATTTTGCTGCTCAGTAGTTACGCGCGTGCGTGCGGCATTCTTCAGAAGGACATGGCACGTGCGATGCAGTTAGGCAGTCCTCCGGATGCGTTTAGCGGAAAAGGATATGCCGATACACTGGCAAGTCTAGTGACCCCGGAACGTTTTCCCTACTTGCACAGCGTTGTTGCATCGGGTGCTTATACAGATGAAAACCAGTCCTCTGAAGATGCCGGCGACGATATTGAGTTTGGGCTGAAGCGTATTTTGGATGGGATTGAACAGTATTTAAAGAAAAAAAAAGAACAGACTTAATTTGAAGTCTGAGAGGCTTAGTATTGCTCAATTAGAGAAGCTAAGATATGAAAATGCTTAAGCAACTTACAGTTTTACGAGCAAACGGTGAATCCATTGCCAAGGGCGTTTAGCGCAGGTTGATTCTTTGTGAACGTCTTCGTATGGATAACCGCTTTTTTCAATCATTTCTTGAAAATGCCGATCAACAGCTTCATTCATTGCTTTTTCATCCTCTTTGTAAGACATAGGCGCAGCCTTTCCCCCTTAGTATGATCAGTCTCTTGCTCCATTAGCTGACTTGCCCACGGATCGATGGATCTGCGGACGGGTTCTGCGCACGCTTGAGCTCATTTAGTCGCGCTTTAACTTGGGCGCTCGGAACCATTAAATGCGTGGCGATTTCTTCCACCGACAACCGCTGATTCAAACAATCACTCAATGCATGACTCGGAATTAAAAGGAAGCGGGCAAATTCATCGGCCTCTTGTTCTTCAGGATACCCTGCTGATGGATCGCTGTTGTAGCGAATACGGCAATAACGGTCTGCGTGCTGTTCCTGATTGAGATGAAGAAAATAGTGACCAAGCAGATGCGCGAGAAAGAAACGCTGATGTGCTTGGTCCCAGTTGCTTGCCAAATAGAATAACGTTTGCCCTTCATTTTTCGTTCGGATGATGCCGAAGCGATCGGAAAATTCACAGTCGGTATGATAGACGGTGATGTGCGCTTTAGAAGCGATCAGAAATGGATCGACAGGGACATGTGCTTGCGCTCCGTAATGCAATGACAATGCTTTAACTTTACTTTCCAGCACAACCAACAACCTCCATAAAATAAACTTCAAGGTCAGATGCAGAGATTCGCTAACTCTATTTTGCACTAAGGAAACATTAATGTCAATAAGAAACAAAAGTTCCTTTGTTTAAACTTTTGGCGGATAAAATGAGAAAAACCTAGCAAAAAGCGCCCGGTCCCTCATCTTCAGCCATGTGTGATGGATTCGTGTCTTTTCAGTGCTGAATCATCGCTCCGATTGCTCGCTTGCCGCAGGCGTCTCGCGTATCTGCGCATTTGATTCTCGGTCCAGATACTGGGCTATGGGTTTGAAGATGGGACAAAATCATATTCTGGAAAAAACAGCCGCTCTCAAATTGAGAACGGCTGTTTTAAAGGGGAAATTAGTTGCTTAGTCCGTCATAGATATGGTCAAGATTCCATTTCATCATGCCGTAGTAGGTGTCACCATCCTTACCTTTTTTAGCCAAGGAGTCGGTGAAGATTTTGCTGTAAATCTTAATACCCGTTTCTTTGGACAATGTGTCCATGCTTTTCGGATTAACACTGGTTTCCACGAAGAGGTGCGGGACCTTGTGTTTTTTTATAATACCAATGATCCGTTTCATCTGATCAGGCGTCCCTTGTTCTTCAGTATTGATTTCCCAAATGTATTCCGGGTGAAGTCCATACGCACGTGAGAAGTACTTAAATGCACCTTCACTAGTGATTAGATAGCTTTGTTGTTCCGGTATTGCCGCCATTTTTTCCTTGGCTTCTTTGTCGAGATCCTCAAGTTTCTTTACATAAGCATCTGCATTTTTATGATAGGCATCGCCGTGGTTCGGGTCTTGCTTCGCCATTTGTTTCTCCATGTTGCGGATGTATTTGATCCCGTTTTGAATATCAAGCCATGCGTGCGGATCGATCTGTTTTTCCTGACCCTCTGAGTTTAGATGAATGGCTGTAACGCCTTTGCTTACGGCAAAGATGTTTTTATTATAATCGCTGCTTCGCCCGGCACTGTCAATCATTTTCTTGAACCAGCCATTGCCGACTTCGAGATTCAGCCCATTATAGAAGATGAGGTTGGCTTTAGCGACACTTTTCGCGTCTGTTGGCAGTGGTTCATATTCATGCGGGTCCGTGCCAATCGGTACGATGCTATGAACGTCGACATGATCTTTTCCGATCTCCTTAGCCATGTCGTAAAGAATGGAGTTCGTGACAACAACTTTCAATTTGTTGTTTGTAGATCCTGACGAACTGCCACAGGCGGAAAGAGCGAATACCATGATGAGACCTAAGGCGAGGGTAAAATAGCGGCTGGTCGTATGCAAATGAATCACTGCTCCTTTTTAAAGATAAATTGGTTTTTTTTCGAAAAGAGGAAAGCAATGCCGAACATCACCGTTGCACTGACGACAATCGTTGCACCGGAGGCCAGATTGTACGTGAAGCTGAAGTAGAGGCCAATGACGGAACTGATGACGCCGAACACGGCTGCAAGAACAATCATGCGACTCATCTTATCGGTGAGCAGGTAAGCCGTGGCGGCAGGCGTAATCAACATCGCCACAATCAGAATGACACCAACCGTTTGCAGGGAGACCACCGTCATCAGCGTCAGTAACACCATTAAGAAATAGTGAATCACTTGCGTGTTGATTCCATAGGTCTGGGCAATGGTTTCATCAAATGAGCTGACCAGCAGTTGCTTGTAAAAGAGTGAGACCAGAATAATAACGAGAAGCGTGACGATTAGGGTAAGCATGAGATCATGCATTGTTACTGCGAGAATATTGCCGAATAGAATATGATAGAGATTGGTTGAACTTTGTACCACCGTGATCAAAATCATGCCCAGCGCTAAAAAGGAACTGAGGATAATCCCGATTGATGTATCGCTTTTAATCGGGCTCTTTCTGCTGATAAACCCCATACAGAGGGCAGCGAAAACACCGCAGAGCGTTGCACCGATAAAATAATCAATGCCCAGCATGAATGAAATAGCCACGCCTGGAAGGACGGCATGAGAGATGGCGTCGCCCATAAGTGACATCCCTCTAAGAATGACAAACGATCCGATAACGCCTGATCCGATCCCTACCAAGATTGAGGTAATGAGCGCTTGCTGAAGAAAACGATAGTTCATGATGTCTGAGAAAAATTCCAAATGATTTAACCTCCCTTAAAAATTGATTTCCGCACCGTAGAAATGTTTGAGCTGCTCACCGGTAAACACATGCGCCACTTCACCACAGACAATATGATCCGAATGAAGCATCACCACATCGTCAAAGTAATCCTTAACTGTACTGAGGTCATGATGGACGATGACAAAGGTTTTTCCTTGAGCATTCATCTCACGGACTAAGTCCATAATGATTTTTTCACTGACGACATCGACACCGGCGAACGGTTCATCAAGAAAAAAGCGGTCTGTTTCTTGAACCAGCGCACGGGCGATAATCGCACGCTGCAACTGACCGCCGGATAATGCGGCAATCTGCCGGTGGCCTAAATCGCCCAGTTTGACAGCTTCAAGCCATTTCTGCGTACGGGCTTTCTCAGCTTTTCCCGGTCGTTTAAATAGCCCCAGAGATGGATAGGTACCCATCCGTACCATGTCAAAAACCGTGATGGGAAAGGTCAGATCAATCGACTGTCGTTGCGGTACATAAGCGATCGTTTGATGCCACTTTTTCGGATTGGTTTCGCCGCTGTCCAACGTAATCGTTCCCGTCGACATTGGAATCAATCCAAGCACAGCTTTCATAAATGTTGACTTTCCCGCCCCGTTTGGGCCAATGATCCCGGTAACTTTGCCGGAACGAATGGACACTGAGACATCGTTTAGGACACGCCGCTTGCCGTAGTAGACCGATAAATTTGAGATCTCCATATCATTCTCCTTAGAAAAATTAGTAGTCAAAAGACAAAATGTTTCTTTTGAGAAACATTGTTAGCCTAATTATAAACGACAATGATTTTCATTGTAAAGGTCCTACGAATGTTTTAGAAAATAAACGAATCATTGTGGCCAAAATTGGACTGCTCAGGATCGATCCAATTGGATCTTTTCATAAGGTATTGGTATGGATATGATAAGAATAATTTGAATCAGCAGAAGGAGGAATGTAATGAACGTAACGATTAACCGTGAAGCGGCAACACCGGTCTATCTTCAAATTGCCAGTCAGATAAAAGGACAGATTCTGTCTGGAAACCTGCCGGCAGGGTTTATTCTTCCTCCGGAACGCAAATTAGCTGAGCTTAAAAAGATCAGCCGGACGACCGTCATTAAGGCCTATGAGGAATTAAAAGCGCTTGGTCTGGTTGATGCACAGACCGGCAGGGGAACGGTTGTTACCGAACAGAAGGTTCCCGATCCCGTCCCGTTACAGCCGGCAGTGCTGCCGATGTCATGGTATCCCCTGTTTGATAAGCGCATGGCGAACTTAAATGATGCGGTGGGCGAGATTATGTATATGGGGAATCAAAATCGCGTCATCTCGCTTGCGGCAGGGATTGGTGATCCGGATTTGTATCCAATTGCTGATTTCCAGCGCATTCAGCGGGAACTGCCAATCACCAGTGCTCATCTTAATTTTAGTCCGGTCGAAGGCTATTACCCGCTTCGCGAAAGCATCAGCCAATTAATGGAAGGTCGCAATCTTACTGTGACTGCAAAGGAAACAATGATTTTATCCGGTTCGATGCAAGGCATTGATTTTGCCGCACGCGCATTCCTGTCTGCCGGCGACGCTGTGATTGTTGAGGAACCGACTTTTTTACAGGCGATTAAGTGTTTTCGGGCAATGGGCGCTAAAATTATCGGCATTCCCATGGATCGGGAAGGCATGCGGCTGGATGTACTTGAAGCGCAAATTTCTCGTTATAAACCGAAGTTCATCTATACCATTCCCAACTTTCATAATCCGACGGGCATTACGATGAGCATGGCGAGAAGGAAGGCGTTGCTGAAACTCGCCTATCGCTTCCAGGTTCCGATTTTAGAGGATGATCCTTATGGAGATATCACGTTTGATCAGGAACATCCGCTTCCGATTAAAGCGCTTGATGCTTATGGCTATGTGATTTATCTCAGTACGTTGTCAAAGGCACTTTTTCCAGGATTAAGAATCGGTTGGACCATCGCTCCTGAGGCAGTGATGAAGAAATTTTTGCTGTTAAAGCAAATCACCGATCTTCATGTGAATACAGACAGCCAAATCCTTGTGGATCGCTATTTGCGGGACGGATGCTATGAGGAACACCTTAAGAAAATTCTGCCATTATACAGAAAGAAAAGGGATGCCGCTGCAGAATTATTACGGCAGGAGCAATCGGCCATACCGTTTGATTTGCCCGCCGGCGGCTTTTATTTCTGGTGTCGTCTCCCTTATGCAGTACCGCAGAAAAAATTACTGGCGCTATGCGGGGAACAAGGCATGATCTACACACCGGGCAATGTATTCTACCCGCAAGAAAGTGATGGCGAGCATTGGGTACGGCTGAATTTTACCTATGAGCGAATGGATCGGCTCAAGCAAGGATTAATGGTATTTATTAAGTCCGTTAAGAAACTGAATGAATGGAATGGGACAAGAGACGCACCCACGGGCGCCCCCCCAATTGTATAAACGAGGAGCGGATTGATCAATGACAGTTAAGTATGCAAAGCGCGCCGAGCATGTCGCGCGTTCGGCAACACGTGAAATTCTAAAAGTGCTCGGCCGACCGGAAATCATTTCATTTGCCGGCGGACTGCCGGCACCAGAACTATTTCCTGTAGAAGCGATTAAAGAGGCCTGTTCGGCCGTGCTTGATGAAGCGGGGGAACAGGCACTTCAGTACAGCACAACTGAGGGATTTCTTCCATTGCGAAAAGCGATTAGCACACGTATGGAAGCGATTGGTGTGCGTGCAAATGCAGATCATCTGCTTATTCTTACGGGATCTCAGCAAGGCCTTGATCTGACGGGGAAAATTTTTCTTGATAAAGGAGATACCGTCATTTGCGAAAGTCCAACCTACCTTGCGGCGATTCAAGCGTTCAAGGCCTATGAGCCGCAATTTGCAGAGGTGGCCATGGACGACTCTGGCATGAGGATGGACGAGCTTGAGCGAACGCTTCAGCAGAACCCCAAAGCGAAATTTATCTATACGATTCCTGATTTTCAAAATCCAACCGGACGGACCATGGCACTGGAACGTCGCAAGCAGATGGTGGCGCTTGCCAATCAATACGATGTCGTCATACTTGAAGATAATCCGTATGGCGCAATTCGGTTTGCCGGTGAAGCACTGCCGCCGGTTAAAAGCTTTGATACAGAAGGGCGCGTCATCTACCTCAGCACGTTCTCGAAAATCTTTGCACCGGGTTTTCGCCTTGGCTGGATCTGTGCAGCGTCTGATTTCATGAACCGTTATGTTTCTTTCAAGCAGGCAACCGATCTTCATTCGGATGTGTTTGCCCAGCGCGTTACGGCGAAGTACTTGGAGCTGAATGACCTTGACGCGCATATTCAAAAGATCAAAGCAGTTTACCGTGCCCGGCGCGAAACAATGATGCGTTGTATTGAAACCTGTTTGCCGGGTCATCTTAAGCACAGCGCTCCGGAAGGCGGTTTGTTTATCTGGGTTGAGCTGCCTGAATCGGTCAATGTTCAAGCACTATTTGAGCGATGCCTTAAAAATAATGTTGCGTTTGTATCGGGCGATTCCTTCTATCCTAATGATGTGAAACAAAACGCTTTTCGATTGAATTACTCAAACATGAGTGAAGAACGGATTAAAGAGGGAATGAAACGGCTTGGCGAAGCACTTGGTGAAGCACTTTCCGAATATGCTTAAGAAACAGCTCTTCAGGAGACTTCGCTGAAGAGCTGTTTTCAATCAAAGCAGGTTCACGAATGAGCCAATCGATGGCGAAAGTAAGGCTACATGGAATGATAAGCAATCACGAAATGTAAAATGGCAAGCTCGCCGGAGGGGTTGATGTATTTATGATCGAGATCTCCTTTAAACTTGATCGAATCGTACGCATGAAGAGGGTAGGTTTCGCCGCCTACCGCCACATTTAAGGAACCGGCCATGACGGTGACGTATTCGTTGACGCCGAATTGGTGGGCTTCTGTAAACTCACTTTGTGGTATCGGCTTATCAGTCTCTGGTTTTTCTATGATGTTATTCTTAGAGGTGTTTGCAATATCTTCAGTAGCAGCATGTGATATCGTAGGAAGTATGATTGACGATGGCATGATAGCTACCAAAGATAATAAAGCTAGTTTTCTAAAAAATGATAGTTTCATTTTTATCCCCTCCTAAGGGGAAATTATACTATTATGAATTTTATTTTGTATGGAAAATTTCGTTATATTAATATTATATTTATTATCTAAAAAATTTTAAGGAGGCTAGATTATGAGAAGAATTTATAGATTTATGGATGTTGGAGAGAAGAAAAAGGCGATAGATTTAGCTATTAAGGATATAGACCAATTAAAAAAAGAATATGAAAATGACTATCCTGCAATTGTTAAGGATGCAATCGAAGAAACGATTCACAAATATAAGAAGGATGTAGAGTTCTTAAAAGAAGATTTAAAAAAAATAGAGAATAGTAATTTATAGTGAAATCTTGGAGCTTAGTCGAACAGGCTTCGAAAATTATGTACTGAAATGACAGTTTCGATATAAGACTGTCATATTCAAAGGGAGCTTTCATTTGGGGCACTCTTTTGCTAAAAAAGACATCCTTTGCGACAGCATTGGGTGTCCTTTTTTACAGGAAAAGAAAGTATATGATTTTTGGTCCCGCAAAAGACAGTGCATCAAATGCGCAGATGCTCTGGCGTCAGCGGGAACAGCGAGCCAAGGAAGACCCCGCAGATCAATTGCGTGTCCGAGGAGGCTTCCGGAACGTCCGCGGCAGGCGAGCAGCTGGAGTGTCGTTTGTGCACAAGGTGATGAACAAAGCCCGGATGGAAGGCGGAAGTAAGGATCGGGCGTATTTTGCCTGGTTTTTCTCAAGCAGCAAGTGCATCTCAATCGTAAATATCTAAACTCTCATCCACATCTTCGAAAAACAATGAAATCGGCAGGGTGGTCGGTCATGCAGAACAGTTGGAAAGTAAAATGATTATCGATGTAAAGTCAAATACGTTCTCCTTAGCCGCCGAATCAATGGCGGATTCCCGAATCAAGCTTTCGTTAGTCTCAAGCCGGACATCGAAACGCATTTCTCCCGATCAATTCCCGAATAGAAGTTTTTTGATGAAAGGGAGTGAAACGCCCGAAAAGAAAACGCTTTCGATTGTAATAGAGGATATAGCAGACAACATGGAGAATGGGATTATAGAGGTGAACGTAATGGGACGGCGACGTGAAAAGATTTTTGAGGAATTAACGCGGCAATGTGCGCAATTAGATAAGAAAAAGCTGCTTGATCTTTCGGGCGTGTCAGCATCGGACTTGGCTGATGCGCTGGGCATCCTGCGCAGTAATGTCAGCGCAGAGCTCAATGAACTGGTCCGCGAGAAGCGCGTGATCAAGTTCGTGACGCGGCCGGTGCTCTATGCACCGGCCGCGCTGATTCACGAACAATTCGGCGATGCGGTCGATACGTATGCGCTTAAGTGTGCATCGTTGAAGGAATGGTTCAATCAAGAGCGGACGCGCGAGAAGAATGAAGATCCATTTTCCCATCTGATCGGTTCAGATAAAAGTTTGAAAAAAAGCGTCAAGCAAGCCAAATCAGCGATTGTTTATCCGCCAAGAGGGTTGCACACGCTAATCCTCGGGCCAACCGGTTCAGGGAAAACATTATTTGCGCATATGATGCATCACTATGCAATTGCAATCAAGCGCATCAAGGAACACGCGCCGTTCATTGATTTCAACTGCGCGGATTATTACAACAATCCGCAGCTGTTGATTGGACAGCTGTTTGGCTATATAAAAGGCGCATTTACCGGGGCTGCTCACGATCAGGACGGATTGGTCGCAAAGGCGGATGGCGGTATTCTGTTTCTTGATGAAATTCATCGGCTGCCGCCGGAAGGTCAGGAAATGCTGTTCTATTTTATGGATACCGGCCACTACAGCAAATTAGGCGAAACCGGCAACAAGCGCGGCGCTCGGGTTCTGATCATCGGTGCGACGACAGCCGACCCGGAATCGGCACTGTTGCAGACCTTTCTGCGGCGTGTTCCGGTGATGATCAATGTTCCCAACTTCCAAAGCCGAAGTGTGAGTGAGCAGATTGAGTTGAGCAAATTTCTGCTCTCTCGGGAAGCACATCGCACGCATCATGAATTTCACGTGAGTTCCGATGTGATCAAAGCGTTGATTGGCAGTGTTACTTTTGGCAATATTGGCCAGCTGAAATCGAATGTGCAGCTGGTCTGTGCGCAAGGATTCCTTGATAGCATGAACCAAGATTATGTTGAACTTGATGCGAAAATGCTGCCCACGGAAATGCAGGAAGGGTTGCACCGCATCTCGCATCAGCCCAAAGTCAATCAGGAGCTAAGCAAACGGTTGCCGCTTTTCCTTGTGGTAACCGGGAGCAAGGACCCGCTCTTAAACGATGTGGATCAATACGAACCTCCATTTGATCTCTACAAAATGATCTCGGGAAAATACGACGCTTTGATCCATGAAGGTTTATCAATGCAGGATATTCGCAAACTCGTCATGGAAGATATTAAGAATCAAGTGAAACAATTTTACCAAAAAACGTCGAGTGATTCGTCAAATACAGTTGTGGATCAGCGCGTCGCCCGCCTTTCCGAAGATTTGGAGGTCATCTGCGCCCGCGTATTAGGTCAGCATTTGAGCCATCAATTTGTTTCGCTGCTTAATGTGCATCTGTCCGCGTTTCTGGAACATCCGCTGCGCAGAATGAATGGAGCGCCGGATAAGGCGATGTTTCCTTTTGCACAGAAAGATTATGAAGCAGCGGTTCAGGTGGCTGATTTAATTGATCGCAGGCTTGGTGTAGCGTTGCCAGAGGTAGAGATGGTCTACATTGCTTTTCTGATCGGTTCGTTTGTTGAACTTTCTCAGCAGCGCAACGTTGGCATTGTTGTTGCGGCACATGGTCCGCAAACCGCAAGCTCCATGGTCAGCGTTGTCAAGGAATTAATGGGCGATTATCCGATTGCGGCCGTCGATATGCCGCTCAGTCTCAATTTCGGCGATATCTTTGAAAATATCGTAGCAGCGGTTCGTTCCGTTGATCAGGGTGCCGGCGTGCTGATGATGGTCGATATGGGGTCGCTCTACTATTTTGAAGAAAAGATCGCGCAGGGTGCCAAAGTGCGAGTCAAGGCCATCGACATGGTATCAACGCCGATGGTGCTCGATGCGGTGAAAAATGCCAATTATTTGCATATGGATTTGAATGGAATGGTTGATTCCCTCGATACATTGCGCCGGACGGTTGGTATGGAGACGCGCAGCGCGCGCAGTGAACGTCAGAAAGCGATTCTAACCATTTGCACAACTGGAAGCGGCATTGCCAAACGTATTAAAAATATTGTCAGCATGTATCTGCGCAACCTTACCGATGAAGAAATCCTTGTTATACCGGTATCAATCGAGGACCTATATGATGTCGCACGAAAAATGCAATGTAAATATGAGGTTGTCGCCAGCATTGGCGCAAAGAACCCGAAACTTGAGGGCGTACCGTACATCACGCTTTCTCAATTTGTCGGCGGCGAAGGTCAAGAGATTCTGCAATCCGTTCTTGCGGGCAAAACCTTGCCGATGAAAGACAACCCCTCTCATGTTATCGTAAAAGGAGTCTGCGTGGACAGCTTGCAGGATATGCTGATGTACCTAAACCCGAAACGAGCGGTCGCCGCAATTCTTGAATTTAATGAAGCCGTTCAAAAAGCGCTGCACCTTCATTTTAAAAATGCGACCCAGATTCGAATCGTCATGCATCTTGCATTTGCTCTTGAACGGGAAATTGTCCGCATGCCACTGACTTACGAAGGCGCGCGCAGTTCGGAAAAAAAGCGTTTAGCCAAGCAGCTTGATCCGACAATGGCCGTGCTAAAAGACAAGCTGAACCTCTCGCTCAGCGAGGATGAATTGTACTATTTTATTGATATGGTGATCGATGAATTTGGCAAAGAAGTCATTTATCGGCGCGCACTTCAAAACTAGTGTGTTCTTTTTTTTGAATACGAATGGGTTAGTGTTTTAGTTTAAAACAGAAAACCTATTAGTGCGTTATTCGAAGGTTTAGTGTTTCGTTTTTCATAAATAGTGTGTTGACTAAAAACAGATCAATAATAATAGCGCTTACAAAAGGGCCTTCTCGAGGCTCTTTTTTTTAACACACCGTGTTGGCATAAAAGTTGCTTAGTAAAAAGTGCACAGAGAGAGGAGGAGAGAAAAGTGGTCGCGATTGTTATTGCTACACACGGAAATCTCTCGGAAGCGCTGATTGGAACGGCCAAGATGATTTTCGGAACAATGGAACATATTGCTGAAGTTACCTTTAAACCCGGTGAGGGGATCGAGCATTTGCTCGATAAATATCAGAAAGCGAGCGATGGGTTAGGAGATGATCAGGTTCTGTTCCTAGTGGATTTGTTTGGAGGCAGCCCATACAATGCCGCCAGCCGTTTTGTTGCGCGTAAACCGTCCATGGATGTGGTCAGCGGCGTCAATTTGCCGATGCTGATTGAAGTCCTTGGCAAGCGTCTTGCGGGAGCCTCACTTGAGGAACTGGTACAAACTGCAACAGCCGCCGGAACAGACGGCATTAAGTCATTCAAAGACGTTTTTTCGCATCAAAAAATTGCCAATAGTGCACAAGAAGACGAAGGAGATGAGTTGGGATGAACATTAAATGGTTACGTATTGATTCTCGATTAATTCACGGACAGGTGGCAAACAACTGGGTGAACCATGTGGGGGCCGGAACAATTATTGCCACAAATGACAGCGCTGCCAAGGATGATTTGAGAAAAACACTGCTGCTTCAGGTTGCCCCGGGACGCACAAAGTCCTATGTGATGACCGTCGATAAAACGGCGCGCTGCTATAAAAACCCGACCTATAAAGACTTGGACGTCCTGATGGTGGTTGAATCGCCCAAAGACGTTCTTCGTTTGATGGATCAGGGCGTTGACGTGACTCAGGTCAATGTCGGCGGCATTACCTTTAAAGAAGGCATGACACTAATCTCCGAAGCCGTATCGGTCAGCCGAGAAGATGTCGAGGCATTTAAGGAGCTTGACAAGCGCGGCATCAAGCTGATTCTGCAACAGCTTCCCAACACGCAAGCGTCTGATTTTATGAACCGGCTGAAAAGCAAAAATCTTGTATAAATAAAAAGATTAGCAGACAAAAAGGGAGGTCTTCAAACATGAATGCCATGCAATTTATTTTAGTTATCTTGGTTGCGCTGGTTTGCGGGATGGCGAGTGTTTTGGATGAACGCCAATTTCACCGTCCGCTTGTGGCGTGTACGCTTATCGGTCTTGTTCTTGGTGATTTGCACACCGGTATTATTCTTGGCGGTCAACTTGAATTGATTGCGCTCGGCTGGATGAACGTTGGTGCAGCGATGGCACCTGACTCGGCCCTCGCTTCAACGATTTCAGCGATTATCGTTATTGTCGGGCATCAATCAATCGGTGAAGGGATTGCGATTGCGATTCCACTTGCTGCCGCCGGTCAAGTACTGACCATTTTTGTTCGAACGATTACAGTATTCTTTCAGCACCAAGCGGACCATTTTGCTGCGAATGCGAATTTCCGAGGGGTCGAGTGGTGTCATATAGGAGGGCTGTTGCTACAAGGCCTGCGTGTGGCGATTCCTACCGGAGCCGTTGCCGCCATTGCCGGAACGAGCCTTGTCAGCCAGTGGCTGGATGCGATTCCGCCGGTCATCACCCATGGTCTGCAAGTTTCGGGTGGGTTCATCGTGGTTGTTGGGTATGCCATGGTTATTAACATGATGAAAGCGCGTGCGTTGATGCCGTTCTTCTTCATTGGATTCACGCTTGCCACCTTTATGAGTGGAATCAACCTTGTTGGTCTTGGTATTCTCGGTGCTTGTGCTGCCGTTGTCTATGTTCAATTGAATCCAGATTTCCATGACGCGATTAAAGCGCCAACAGCTGCAACGAACGTCGGATCCGATGATGACGATGTATTAGGATAAGGAGGGTGAATGAAATGAGTGAAACGAAAAAAGTACAGCCGTTAACGAAAAGAGACATTATCAATACCTATTTTCGAAGTACATTCATGCTCGGCTCCTTTAACTTCGAACGGATGCAAGCAATTGGGGTTGCCGTTACGATGATCCCGGCGATCAAACGGTTTTATCATCGAAAAGAAGATCAGGCAGCCGCATTGAAACGCCACTTGGAATTTTTTAACACAACGCCTTGGCCAGCATCAGCGATCTTTGGTGTGACCGCAGCGATGGAACAAAAGAAAGCAGAAAACGGTGAAATTGATGAGGCCGCCATTACGAACGTGAAAATCGGTTTGATGGGACCGCTTGCCGGTATCGGCGATCCGATTTATTGGGGAACGGCACGTCCAATTTTAGCCGCACTCGGCGCGTCGCTGGCACTGAGCGGAAGTATTCTAGGGCCACTGCTCTTCTTCTTCGGGATCAACATCATCCGCATGCTGACCAGATGGTATGGGTTTAAATTTGGCTACAGCCAAGGTACGGATATTGTGCAGGATGTCGCCGGCAACCGTCTCAAGAAATTGACGCAAATGGCTTCGGTGCTCGGACTGTTCGTCATGGGTTCACTTGTTTCGAAATGGACCAGTATCAAAATGCCCTTTGTCCTTGTGTCCTATGAACAAGCGGGAAAGACGGTCAACACAACGCTGCAAATGATTCTCGACCAACTGCTTCCTGGCCTCGTTGCTTTGCTGATGACCTTCGCTTGCATGTGGCTTCTGAAACGGAAAGTCAATGCAATCTGGATCATCTTCGGCATGTTTGCGATTGGTATTCTCGGATACTGGGCAGGGATTTTCGGACTGTAAATTGAGTCGTTTGGCGAGGCATCACGCGCGCAGCGTATACGATTTTGCAAAAAAGGCTAGGAGGAGATTTTCATGTTAAAAAGTATCATCGCATTTTTGGAACCTAATCATAAACCGGAAGGCTACATCTTCAGTTCGGCGAAATTAGTAACCGGATTAATGGTACTCGGCCTCCTGCTTTACACGATTACCGGCGGCTGGGGGACGATTGCTTGTCTCGCGCTTGCGATTGGTTTAATGATCGGTCGTCATCTGCTTGTCAAGCAGGCCACCAATGATTTTCGCGACCTGCATCATGCCAAGAAAGGTTATGGGCAAACCAGAAACAAAGACTATTTGCGCTTTATCAAAGCACGTGGCGAGCAAATGCTTCGCGACAACAAAGCACTCACTAAATCAGCAAAGATTGAAATTCGTGAACTCCTTGCCTATGCGGAACGATACCTTTGATGTGCGCCCTGTGATGCTCAGCTGCAGAAAATCAATGAAACGCATTAAAAAGCAGCACCGCAATGATTGCGGTGCTGCTTTTTGTGAGTCATAAATGAATTGGAGCCTAAGCTGAAACGTCAGCGATTAGTCAACCAATTTAGCAATCAGCTCGGACAACTGATTAAGCTCCTGATCATCAAAATCACTGAAAACCTGACGCATGTAGTTCTCGCGGATGCAGATCAATTGGTGATAGAGCGCAATGCCTTTTTCAGTGACCGTTAACCGAACTTTTCTCCGATCTGTTTTAGATCGCTGACGCATCACATAGCCGCAACGAATCAGTTTATCGATGACCGTCGTCGCGTAACTTGGAGATACATCGAATTTCTTTGCAATTCGTGATGAGGTTTCCCGATCATGTCGGTAAAGATGGGACAGGAACGAGAATTCATGAGCAGTCAGTTCACTGCCCTGAAGTTCATTGATTGTCCGCCGAAAGCGGCGAATAACAATTGCAAAGCTGTTTTCGATTTCATGGATCTTGGCTTCTCTGTCCGTAAGAGACACCTGCTTCCCTTATTCTTTGGCCGTTGTCAGATTCGTCTGTGTCTTTTTCAGATCCGTGTTCTGTTGCGGCGGGGTCGCGCGTTTAATAAAGAAGGAGAGCACCCAAGCAACGATCGTCAGCAAGGTCGCAACGATAAAGGCATCATTAATGCCTTGAATCGTCGCCAATTGCTGCACCTTCATCTCAAGCAGCTGCATGACGGTTTGCTGCCCCTGTACCGCGGAAACGTGACCGCTTGCAGCCAGTGAAAGACTGGAACTCTGCAGTTGCTGCATAAACGGATGATTGCTTGAAGCAACCTGATTGGCATAGTCGCCAATATGAAATGTGGTTCGGTTCGACATAACGGTAACAAGGAAAGCGGTACCGAGTGAACCGGCAACCTGACGCATCGTATTGGACATTGCCGTCCCGTGACTGTTCAACTCGCGGGGCAGATTATTCAGCCCTTCAGTCATAATCGGCATCATCAATAGCGACATACCGAACATTCGCGCGGTGTAGAGAAACATAATCCAGCCGTATGTGGTTGCATCGCTCAAATGTGCAAAGCCCCACGTCGTAATGATTGTCACAGCGAGCCCTGCTACCGCGAGCGGCCGCGAGCCGATTCGGTCAAAGAGCATGCCGGTAATCGGCGACATGACACCCATGAGCAGCGCGCCCGGCAGTAAGAGCAGTCCGGATTGAAGTGGTGTAAATCCGCGGATGTTCTGCAAGTAGATCGGAAGCAGAATCATTGCGGCAAACATCGCCATTGTCACTAGTATATTAACGATTGTCGTGAAAGTAAATATTTTGTATTGAAAAACGCGCAGGTTAAGCAGTGGCGTATCCAAATGCAGTTCGCGCCAGACAAATAGAATCAGTGAGATGATCCCAACGATAAGTGTCACCAGTACGGCGGCGTCATCCCACCCGTTGTTTCCGGCTTCACTGAACGCGTACAGGATGCCGCCGAAGCCAATCGTCGACAGGATAATGCCCAGAAGATCCAGCTTCGGAAATGAGCGGCGGCCGACATTTCTAAGAAATGTGATCGCCAGGAAGACATCGACAATGCCAAGCGGGAGCACGATCCAGAATAAGAGTCGCCATGTAAAGTGTTCCACAATATAGCCGGAAAGCGTCGGCCCAACGGCAGGCGCGAAGATCATTGCCACACCCATCAGACCCATTGCCCCGCCACGTTTTTCAGGCGGAAAAATGGTCAAGAAGACATTGGTCATCAGCGGCATGATGATCCCGGCACCGGTTGCCTGAATCACGCGCCCGCCCATCAAAATGATGAAGTTAGGCGACAAGGCACAGACAAGTGTTCCCAGCGAGAACAGGACCATTGCTGAAATAAAGAGCTTTCGCGTCGTAAAAGTTTCCATTAAATAGGCGGTAATTGGGATCAAAACCCCATTGACCAGCATATACCCGGTGGTGATCCATTGCGCCGTGTTGGTCGAAATATTCAAATCAGTCATCATCTTAGGCAGAGCCACGTTCATGAGCGTCTGGTTCAGCAGCGCAACAAAAGCGCCGAGAATCAGCACCAGAATAATCGACAGGTGATGACCGGAAGTGTCTTGCGTGCCGGATTCATGCTTTTCCGCGTGCGCTGCAGGGGTTACCTCAGCAGAATGCGGAGCGTTCTGCGCGCTTAGCTGATGCGGAGCATGCGGCTCCCTGTCTTGTGTTTCGACGGGGGCGTGCATGGAAGCTTCTTGCGTGCGCGGCCGATCATCTGCCGCAAGTTTGCTTTTGCGGCGGCGATGCAAAATGAAGTTGAAAATCACGAGAAAAATGATCGCACAACCGATATACACAGAAAGGAACGATGTCATCAAATCCCTCCTCTCAAATTAGATATGAATTTTCACCGTAACATTCATGCCGGGAAGCAGGTCATTGCCCTTGTAGTCGTCAATTGAAATTTTTACAGGCACGACTTGCGTAACTTTTGTGTAGTTGCCGTTACTATTCGAGCTTGGAATCAACGAGAAGGTTGAGGCGGTCGCTGTTCCGATCTTCTCAACTTTTCCCGTGAAATGCGTACCTGGGAACGCGTCAAGTTTGAGATCAACTTTTTGTCCTACTTTTACATTTTCAATGGCATTTTCATCGACATTGGCGGTAATGTACAGCTCATTTAGATTATAGGCTTGAGCAAGTTGTGCGCCCGCAGCGGCAAACGCATTCTTTGTCGTGTTGTTTAACGCAATCGTCGCCTTTTGCGGCATCTTTACTGCAACTTTAGCACTCTTGCCATCAGCACCGATTGTTTCCACATTGCCGATCGTATCATTAGCATCAAAGGTTTTCCCTTCTGAAGCATCCCAGTTCACGAGTTTTCCAGAAGCCGGTGCGGCAATGGAAATGGCTTGGCCGCTGACTGCGGCGTTATCGGTTTTGACGTAGTTGGTTGCTTGATCATAATAGTAGTAGCCTGCTGCGCCGCCACCGATCAAAGCTACGATCACAATGATATTAATGATGAGCAGACGAGTAAAGTTGTTCATCGACGAATCCCCTTTCGTTCTTAAAAAAAAGATTAATTAAGTTAATTATTAACTTTGTTAACTAATTGAGTGCATTAGTCACTTTACCACGATTGTTTTCATCATTCAATAGAAACGAAAAAATATTTTTTCTCGATGCACGTAAAAAAGTACAGGCAGACGCAGCAAGGCTTAGCGAGAACAGTGAAAGAGCAGGTTCGGGGACGTCCGCGGCAAGCGAGCAACTGGAGTGCCCGTTAGGTACAAAATTGATGGTTTAAAACGGCATTCAGAGTAAAAGGAACTTTCGCTAAGTGCGCATATGTCCTGTATGCAACGCGGACGTCATCACGTGAAAGAAGGACCGGGCACCGCTTGGTTTGTCTGATCGTTTATCGGTAGCGGGTAGCGTCGGAATAGGGGGAATTGATGTGGCGGTTTTTAGTGAAGTGTCCGCTTCACCTTTATAAATGCGATGATCTCTTTTCGCTCCGCTTCAGTTAACGCCTGCCCATCAATGAATAAACGGCAGCACTCATTTTGCGGATGATCGAGATGAATAACGGCTTCAAAAGGGCGGTCAACTAATCGATCAAGCGATAGCGAAAAGAAATCGGCAATTTTGATCAACGCGTCAATTGGCGGTTGACGATAGCCGCTTTCATAGCTGGCATAGGTACTTTTAGCGATCCCGAGCGCATCAGCCACGTTCTGGATTGTTAAATTTTTTTGCTTTCTTAACGCAATTAATTGAGCGAGCATCAGATCACCTCTTTGATCAGTCTACACTGCTTGTACACGCATAGTAAACATTTTATTGAATTATATGAGAAAAAAGTTATAATGGGCGTAATAAATACACAAAATGGGGAAATTCATATGAAGAAAATTTTAGTGGTGGCGACCGGGGGAACGATTGCGTCAACACCGCACCAGGAGGGACTGGCGCCGGGCATGACGATTGATCAGCTGGCGCGCTATTTTGAACATAGTCAGGATGTATCGGTTGATTTTCATGTACTCATGAACAAGGACAGCACCAACATGCAGCCGGAGGATTGGCTGAAGATGGCGCGGGTGATTGATAAAAGTCAGAGCCAATACGACAGCTTCATCATCACACATGGTACGGATACGATGGCGTACACGGCTGCTGCATTGTCCTATTTATTAAATGGTCTCAATAAGACCATTGTGATCACGGGTTCACAAGTTCCGGTCAGCTTTAAACGGACCGATGCAAGGAAAAATATAAAAGATGCGCTTACCTTTGCGCAGAGAGCGGATCTTCCCGGCGTTTTTATTGTTTTTGATGGAAAAGCAATCCTTGGTACGCGGGCGATTAAGCTGCGAACAAAAAGTTACGATGCGTTTGAGAGTGTCAATTACCCCTACATAGCTGATATTGCGGACAAGCATGTTCGGATTCATTTCAGAATGGAAGCGGAGAAGACCGCAGTGCCGAAGCATATCGGAATCTGTCCGGATGTCTTTTTATTAAGGGCATTTCCCGGACTGTCGCCGGCGTTCTTTGCGTTCCTGCAGAACCATGTCAAGGGACTGATTATTGAAAGCTTCGGGAATGGCGGTCTCCCTTTTGAGAACAGAGATCTGGTGACCGGCGTTGAAAAACTGGTGCGGCAGGGGATTCCGGTCATTATCACGACCCAGTGTCTTGAGGAAGGGCAGAATATGGAGCTGTACGAAGTAGGAAAACGTGTGGCCGATGCCGGTGGAATTACTGCGGGTGACATGAACACGGAAGCCATTGTTGCAAAGCTGATGTGGGTACTCGCGCAGACTTCGGATCCTGCAACGGTTAAAAAGATGATTCAGACGCCGATTGCCCATGATCTCGACTATATCTAATCAGAGCGTGCGACAGAGTAACGTGTTCATTGGCGATCAGAAACCCCTGCATGAGCGTCCTGGTGATCAAGCTTTATATACTGGACAGTGCGGAAATAATATGTTTAAATTTATCTAAAAGTGTGAACTTTATAATAAATCGATGGATTGAATGGGAATCAGCTTGCAGAATGCATGTACGCCAGGAGGAGAGGTCAATGAAACATCTTTTGCCGGAACTTAAGGATCTGCTCCATACAAGCTTTGTCATGCTCAGTGAAGCGCAGTGGAAGACCTATGCATTAGAACATGCATTTGATCTCATTTTTGTGCAAAAGTCGCTTCAGCTCATTGCCTGTTCGCCCCAATGCCATGCGTTTGCCAATAAATATAGGATCCCTTTAGAAGCATTGCCGGCCAGAAGCGCTGGTTTGGTTCAACTGGATGATTCGTGGGACACGATCGGCAAAAAAGCAAATCAATACGATTATTTACTGGTGGTTAAAGCGAAAAAACCAATCGGTTATATAAAAACAGGTGAACTTATTCCCATTATTTTAGAGGCCTATACGTATTTAAAGGCATACAACGATACAATATTGGAAACAACAGATAGCACCATTTCGGTGATTGACGAACAGATGAAAACGGTTGTTTGGACGAGTGGTGCAGAACGATTATACTCAATAAAGAAAGAAGAGATTTTAGGAAAGCCGATGACTGACTTTTTCTCCGAGAGCCGTTTGGATAACTTGCGTATCATTCACTCAGGTAAGCGTTTTTATCATAAGCAGCATCAGCCAAGGGGGGACTTGTTTGTATTAATCAATTCGAATCCTGTAAGGGTGCATGATCGGATCATTGGCGCCGTTTCTTGTGAATCTGATGTGACGCATCAAGTCCATCTTAATCAACAATTAAACAGCGCGAACGAAATGATCCAGCAATTGCAAAAGAAAGTGTCGCGGCTGAAGCCGTCGGCTGATCCGTTTTACCCGATTCAGGGATCCAGTCCGTCCATTCGCCGAACGATCGACCGGGTGAAGCAAATCGGAACGACACAGGCAAGGGTTTTATTTCTTGGAGAATCAGGGGTCGGGAAGGAATTATTTGCGAAAGCCTTGCATGATCTGCGCACATCGAATCAGGCGCCGTTTATCGCCATTAACTGCGGCGCAATTCCTCCCTCCCTGTTTGAGAGTGAACTGTTCGGCTATGAAAAAGGCGCCTTTTCCGGAGCGAGTGCACTCGGAAAGAAAGGAACCCTTGAACTGGCAAGAGGCGGGACGCTGTTTCTGGATGAAATTGGCGAACTTCCGCTTGATATGCAGGTGAAGCTGTTGCGCGTGCTTCAGGAGGGAACCTTTTACGCAGTAGGCGGGACAAGACTTAAATACGCCGATTGTTTTATCATAGCTGCAACAAATAAGGATTTGCGAGAACGCGTAAAACAGGGCAAATTCAGAGAAGATCTCTACTACCGGCTCAACATCGTGTCGATTCTCATCCCCCCATTAAGAGACAGAATTGAGGACGTCGTCGAATTAAGTCACCAAATTCTTTATGAATTCGCCAAGAAATACAATCGAGACGTAAAAGAAATCCCGAAAGAAATTATGCTCGCGCTGGTCAACCATCGCTGGCCCGGGAATATCCGCGAGTTGCGGAATGTCATTGAAAACTTAGTCGTCTTTTCGAAAGACGGAAAATTAAATTTCACCGACTTGCCAGTGAATCTTCAAGCGGGTGAACATGAGGAGCGTACAGTAGGACACCGGACGTTCCCTTCACAAGAAATGCAGACTTTTTCTTCATTAAATGATACGTTGAAAGCATGTGAAGCAAAAACCATTCAGCAAGTATTGGAACAAACGCATGAAAATAAAAACAAAACGGCCCAAATTTTAGGAATCTCAAGAGCAACACTTTATAACAAAATGCATAAACTGGGTATTTCTCCTTGAACGGTTTGCGAGTCGTGAGCTAGGGCAGCTCCCGCAGTCTGGGAAGGCTCCCGAATCGCCTGCTAAATCAAAACCGCGAAGTTAAAGCAAATTCCGCGAAAGTTAAAGCGAAACGCGCATGAAAGAGAGAACTTCCACAAACACCACTACATCCTTTGATTGACAGAAAATCTAACACAATATGACGTACCTCCCTAATTTTTTCCACGAAAAAATACATTGAGCCAATAAATATTTCATTTTATTACACTGGATGTTATTAAATATGCCTACTAAATGAAACATGTCTCAATAATTAGACGATGACTGTCAAATGATTGAGACACTTTCGTGGATTTAGCCAAGAAAAAAGTTGGCACGGTTCTTGCTAGAATAATTTTGAATATATTCTAAACTAATCGAATTTTCGTTCCGTTTTAGAAAGGAGGACGGTGATGGCCGATGATCAGAGCCTTTTTATCATTGACTCGCATACGATGGGCGAGCCGACCAGAATTATTGTGAACGGATTTCCGGAAGTCGATGGGAACACCATCATGGAAAAGAAAATCTGCCTGCAAAAGAATTATGACCATCTTCGCCGCGCGATCATCAATGAGCCGCGGGGACATCGGAACATGTTCGGCGCACTCTTGATGAAACCGATTCATAAAGAAGCCGATTTAGCGGTTATTTTTATGGACGGGGGCGGTTACTTGAATATGTGCGGGCATGGGTCCATTGGTGTCGCAACCATAGCGGTCATTCGAGGCTTGGTTCCCGTGACTGAACCGTATACGCACGTGGCATTGGAAACGCCTGCAGGTTTAATTCGCACAAGGGTGAAGGTGGAAAACGGTCGCGTAAAAGAAGCCTGTATGATTAATGTTCCTGCTTTCTTATATCGCAAAGACGTGGCGATTCAGGTTCCTAAATGGGGAGAGATTCGGGTAGACGTTGCGTTTGGCGGCAACTTCTTCGCACTGGTAAATGCTGAAAACCTGGGCATAGCGTTGATCCCGGAAAATCTGAACAGACTTTTACAAATCGGCGTTGACATCCGTGAATCGGTGAATCAGCAGACGGTCATCCAACATCCGCTGCTTTCCGACATTCATTCGGTTGATTTGGTAGAGTTTTTCGAACCCCTGCACGATCCGAGGACGATTAGAAATACCGTTGTCTTCGGGAAAAGGCAAGTGGATCGCTCGCCATGCGGCACAGGAACCAGTGCCAAGATTGCTTCGCTCTGTGCTAGAGGGGAATTAAAGCTCGGTGAAGATTTTGTTTGTGAGAGCATTATGGGGACGCGTTTCACCGGTCATGCTTTGGAAAAAACCGCTGTGGGCGACTATCCGGCGGTCATTCCGGAAATCACAGGTCGCGCCTATGCGACCGGAGAATCTAGGCTCATCTTTGATGATGAAGATCCCTTTGAATTTGGCTTTGCGTTGTAACGACGGATGAAAGGTGGAAGATTCACCATGAGCGAAATGTATAAACTTCTTTTAAAACAAGGCATGGGCAAACCGGCGATTCCGTGTGTTAAAGCAGGAGAGTCTGTAAAACGTGGCCATTGCATTGCAACAGCCGATGGCCTAGGTGCCGACCTACATGCGAGTGTAGCCGGAACAGTAATTCAGGTGACTGATGAAGCGATTTTTATACGCGGTGAAAAGTCTGAAAATAGTGAATTTGAAATAATTCCGCCGGGAAACATCGGCGAACGTGTTCGTTCCGCGGGCATTGTCGGTATGGGAGGGGCGGGGTTCCCCACTTGGATAAAGCTGGCCCAAAAGATACCTGGCGGAACAGTGATTGCAAATGCTGCTGAATGCGAGCCAATTCTCGCCCATAATATTGCTGAGATCGAACGCGGTCCGAATGAGGTTTACAGGGGTCTGCTCTATGCGATGGAATCGGTCGACGCTGCGCATGGAGTGATTGCTGTCAAAGCGAAACATAAGAAAGCCATCGCCCGTTTGAAAACGATCATTCAGGATGACCGTGTGTCCGTTTTTCAATTAGAGGATCGGTATCCGGTTGGTGAGAAGCGTGCACTGATCCGTGATGTTTTGGGCGTGCTGTTGGCTCCGGATGAACGAACGGTTCACGCTAACGCGATTGTCTTGAATTCAGAAACGCTTTCCCGCGTGAGCCAGGCCGTGGAACTCGGCCGACCTGTGCTTTCTAAAAATCTGACGATTGCAGGAAAACTGCGCAGAGGACCCAAGTCAGTCACGCTTATGGATGTGCCAATCGGAACGCGTATCGGAGACTTAATCGAAAGTGTCGGTGGAATGGATCGGGACTACGGTGAAGTGATTACCGGCGGACCGTTTATGAGTCAACGTGTGACGTTGGACGATGTGGTGACCAAAACCACCGGTGCAATGATTGTGACGATGCCTTTTCTGAAAGCAAAAGCGCCCCTTGGTCTGCTCGTTTGTGCCTGCAGTGCGAGTGAGGCCCGAATGAAAGAGATTGCAGATCAAATGGGAGCGGATGTGGCGGCGAGTGAACGGTGCAAACATGCAGTGGAGGTTCACGGCGTTTTGCGATGCCGAAATCCAGGGATATGTCCCGGACAGGCTGATCGGGTGCTGCGCCTGAAGAAAGCCGGTGCCCAAGCACTATTAATCGGCAATTGCAGCGATTGCAGCAATACGGTGATGGCTCTTGCACCGAAATTAAACCTTCCGGTGCACCATGTCACGGACAGTGCATTGCGCGCGATGAATCTGCCGCTTGTCCGCAAGCTTCGTAATCATGAGGTCAATTTCAAATTACGCATGTAATTATTTTTTGGTAAAGGAGCATTTCTATGTCAATTACAAATGAAACAGCCAATCTGCATCAGAACGATCCAGCGGTACTTTGTTGTCTGAGAAACAAAGGAACGATTATTTCTGCGTCTGATCTTGAAGATCCTGCCATTGTTCCCGACCTGCAAGAATCCGGGTTACTGACCATTCCCGAGGATGCGCTGACGATCGGTCAGGTATTGGGCGCGACCTTGAAAGAAGATACAGATGCCATGACGTCATTGACCGCGAAATTACTCGATGGCTATTCAAATAAGGCAGGTGAATCAGAAGATAAGCGCTTATCCGCGCCAACGGATTCGGGTACATCGCAGCCTGCGGGCGTCATAAAATTTAGCATCAGCAACGTGCAAGGCCAGATTGAATTGCCGGATGGGTTAAGTACGATTGGTTTGCCGTTTACGGTGCCACCCGTTGAACAAAAGCCGGAAGATAAAATCATTCGTACGCTGACGCAAAAAGAATTTGCCGTTCAGAAGGTTTGTATGGGGACGGAGACGTCATTTAAACACGGAACGCTGACGCTTCGTCAGGACTTGTGCGAGGATTCGCTCAAGGCGGATCCATTAGTGAAAGCTGCGGAAATGGACATTATCCCCCCGGATCAACGGCATGTGTATGCCAACACGATTATGGATGTCATGCCGATTGCGGCGAAAGTAGAAGGCCTATTGGGCGAAGGTGCGACCCATGTGATGAGCGGGGTCGTGATCATGCTGACCGGGGTCGATGAAAAAGGCGTTCAAGTGCATGAGTTTGGCTCCTGTGAAGGATATCTTGATGAAAACATTCGATTTGGACGTCTGGGCTGTCCGGATCCGGAAGATATCATCATCCGTGTCAATGTCACCATACAGGAAAATACCGGGATGGAACGCCGCGGACCTTATGCGGCGCATAAGGCTTGTGATTCAATCATTCAAGAGATCCGCGAGGTACTGAAGCGCGCGCCTGCGGAAGCATGCACGAAGCAGGATGTGTTCCATGATTGGAAGCGGCCGGGTAAGCCGCGGGTGATGCTTGTAAAGGAAATTATGGGCCAAGGCGCGATGCATGATAACGTGCTGCTCCCTGCAGAACCGGCAGGTGTTGAAGGCGGACAGCGCAATGTCGATCTCGGAAATGTACCGGTCGTCTTGTCGCCAAATGAAGTGCGCGACGGTGGAATTCATGCACTGACCTGCATTGGGCCGTCGACAAAGGAGGATACGCGTCATTATTTTCGCGAACCGCTTGTTAATCTAATGGCTGAGGATGAAGAAATTAACTTGGTTGGCGTGGTCTTTATCGGCAGTCCGCAAGTCAATGATGAAAAATCCTATGTCTCTGCCCGTCTCGGTGCTTGGGCGGAAGCGCTAGACGTTGAAGGAGCCATTGTTACTACAGAGGGATTTGGAAACAACCATATTGATTTTGCGGAAAACATCGATCAGATCGGCCGCCGCGGCATCGATGTCGTCGGTGTTTCCTATTGCGCGTATCAGGGACAGCTGGTCGTAGGAAATAAACACATGGATGCAATGATCGAACTCAATAAAGATCCGGAAGGCTTTGAAAACGAGATTCTAGGCGACAGCACGCTCTGCCCGCAGGACGCCAAGCGCGCTTTGCTGATGCTGAAAACCAAAATGGCCGGCATTCCAATCGAACCTGCCAACCGTCAATGGGAACAGGCAGTTATCGATGCAAATCAGCAGATGATCCGGTAAGGATGTGATCCGATGGACTATGAACTCACACCGAAACTTTTGCCCGGTAAGATTCTCGAGGTAACCGAACGTGAAGTGAAAGTGACCTTGAAAGGACGCATGGGGATCATTATCGTGCCGCTTCGCTGTGTCCTTACCGATCAACCGCTTCACGTTGGTCTGAAAATCCAAGTCTATTTAAGCTATATTCAAGTCATTTAAATGGTGTGCAGGATTTATTTTCACTCTGGCAATTGATGAAGATGCTCGGGTTATGCGTTCTTGAGTGACGCGATTCATCGTGACTTTTTCGATATTCATTATAGAGAAGGAAGGAAAAAACATGCAATTAACAACCGCTCAGCACTTGAAGTCCGAAATCTATGTTCCGATCACGCCGCCTCCGGTATGGACGGAGTTAACCAAACCGTTACATGAGTGTACGGTTGCATTCTGTACTGCAGGCGGTGTCCATCTGAAATCGCAGCCGCGCTTTAATCTCTCGGGGGATTATTCGTTTCGAACAATTCCATCGGATACGCCATCTTCTGAGTTGATGGTCAGCCATGGTGGATTTGACAATAGCGATGTAAACAAAGATATTAATTCAATGCTCCCAATTGATCGACTTCATGAATTAGAAAAAGAAGGTTTCATCGGAAAGGTTGCGCCGGTTTTAATTGGTTTTATGGGCGGCGGCGGAAACGTTCAAAAGTTTAAGCAGGAAACGGGGCCTGCGATTGCTGAGATCTTGAAGGAGGAAGCGGTCGACATTGCGGTCTTTACAGGTGGATGCGGCACATGTCATCGCTCGGCCACCCTGGTCGAACGTGCAGTTGAATCCGTCGGCATTTCCACAGCGATTATAGCTGCTCTGCCACCGATTGCCAAGCAGCAAGGGGCGCCCCGGATTACCGCTCCCCATGTACCAATTGGTTCCAACGCAGGCGAACCGCATAATGTCGCGATGCAGACCGCGATACTCAAAGATACGCTGACGGCCATTGAGGAAATGACGACATTCGGACAAATGAAAACACTGCCTTATGAATACAGACATAATGTTTAAGCCGGAACACTGACGAGGGGAAGCCGTTTAGAAAAAATACGGATGATTTTTAATCGAGCAAAATTTATAAAAAGGAAGGTATGGCGATGAAACTGTCAGACGTGCACAAAACTGCCAGTGAAATTAAGGCACTCACGAGAAAGTACATGATAGATACGTATGAACGGTATGATTTTGTGGCTCAAACGGCCAAGGGGATGTATCTCTATGATGAGGAGGGCCATGCTTATCTTGATTTTTACGGAGGGATTGCCGTTAATAGTGCAGGAAACTGCAATGAAAAGGTTGTCGCCGCCGTTCAAGATCAGGTTGGTGACCTCATGCATACCTTCAATTATCCCTATACCCTTCCACAAGTCCTTCTTGCAGAACGGGTGTGCAAAGTGCTGGCGATGGATAAAATTTTTTATCAGAGTACCGGTACTGAAGCGAATGAAGCGATGATCAAAATGGCGCGTAAGTATGGCGTAGATCACTATGGACCGAATAAATATCACATCATCACGGCGAAAGGGAGCTTTCACGGCAGAACATATGGGGCGATGTCTGCGACCGGTCAGCCGGATAACGCTTGCCAGGTTGGCTTTAAGCCGGTCGTTCCCGGATTCAGCTACGCCGAGTTCAATAATCTCGATGATTTTCGGGCGCATGTGACCGATGATACGATTGCGATTATGCTGGAACCGATACAGGGGGAAGGCGGGGTGAACCCTGCAACGCCCGAATTTATGAAAGGGATCGCCGACTTGTGCAAGGAAAAAGGTCTATTGCTGCTTCTCGATGAAATTCAGACCGGTTGGTGCCGAAGCGGCAACGTTATGGCCTACATGGATTACGGGGTCAAACCAGACATCGTTTCGATGGCCAAGGCACTTGGCGGCGGGATGCCCATTTCCGCGATTTGCGCAACTGAAGAGGTTTCCAAGGCGTTCACAATGGGCGCGCACGGAACGACGTTTGGCGGAAATCCGGTGTGCTGCGCGGCCGCCTATGCTGAAGTAAACGAACTGCTCAACAGAGATCTTGCTGGCAATGCAAAAAAAGTCGGCAATTATCTGGTTGAAAAACTGAAGACTCTCCCTCACGTGAAAGAAGTTCGGGGAAAAGGATTGATGATTGGCATCGAATTTGACGCGCCAGCAGGCTATGCCATCAAGCATGGCTGTTTGGATCGGAACATGCTCGTGACCTTAATCGGTGATCGCATCATCCGCCTTTTGCCGCCGCTGATTGCCACAAAAGAAGACTGTGATCAAGCCTATGAGATCTTGAAAGCCGCAGCTATAGCAGTTATAGAATACAATGAAAGCCCGCATGCTGTATAAGTTGCGCATTTTCAAAGGAATAAAACTGTATGTGACACACGTGAGCGGGTGCCCGAAGAACCCTTTGCACCATGAAAAATCGACTGTTCGAGCAAAGAACAGCCGGTTTTTCTCACAGAACAAGAAAGTATAAGATTTTGCCCCCTTCAGACCAATAGCCCAGTGTCTTGGCCAAGAGTCAAAGCGGAGGTGCTCTGGCGCCTGCGGGATCGCGCCTTGTTGATGCGAGCCAGCGAGTAACCGAAGCGACGATTCAGCACCGAAAAGACACGAGTCCATCACACATGTATGAAGAAACTTTCCTAAAGGAACTTTCGCTAAGTGCGCATACGTCCTGTATGAAACGCGAAAACCACCGCATCCTGCGGAAGTAAGGACCGGACGCTTTTTGCCCGGTTTTTCTTACAGGATAAGAAAGTATATGATTTTGACCTGTCTTCAAACCAATAGCCCAGTGTCTTGGCCGAGAA
>NZ_JFZC01000042.1 GCF_000648615.1 Sporolactobacillus terrae DSM 11697
CATTCAAAAAATCAAGTGAAATCAGGTTGGCTGCATCCTGGTGAGCAAAATCCCGAAAAAACGGCAAGCGGTGAATAATTCAGGTTTATTTTTACTTACTCGGTAAAAATTGTAAGACTTTCTTTTAATTAGTATATCATTTTAATGAATTTGCATTGTCATAGGAACGAAATTTTTTTGCGATTTAGATCATGGAGAAATCATTTGAAGTGTATCTGAATAAGAGGCAATCAGACATGATTTGATGCGTTATTTAATAGTATATCAGATCAATTTTGCACCAATAAATAGAGTTCTCAAAAAATAATGAACAAAAATTTAAAAATTGCGGGAAATACGGATTAAATTTGATCGAAAAGTGGGTATAGTGTAATTGGGGAGTTGCTTACAATTAAATTCCATAAACAGATAGATATTGAATAATGAGTATCATGCCGAACATTAAAGAATCGACGGTTGGCGGTCGCTATATAGAAAAAAATGAGCGGGGGAACGATAAATGAGTTCATACGATCATTACTCAGCAACCTATCTTATCGAGTTATACTTTTCAATAAAAAGGAATATTGAAAGCGGTTTTTTATCTAAAGCAATGTATCATGAGATGGATCTCATTGCTCAATCGGTAAAACGTCAAGGTGTCATTCTTTTAATTAAGTATCATGCAACGGATCAAAATCAAGTGTATAGTCACAAATGAAATTTTTTTCAAAGCGGATGTTTCTTCACCATCCCTGTTTCAAGGGGCGGCAGGCGCGTATGCACCACACATCAGGGTTTTAGAAACCGGGCAATCTTTGCTCGGTTTTGTCTTTCATAAAAGCGTTCCTAATAAGAAGTGCCGCATCGTTAATGATATAGTACCATAGACATAGACAAAAAGAACGCATCGCGAGAAAAATCAGAGTGGCTGGAGGCTAATCTTGTGTTTTTGTCCTGTTTTTTGATATAATTTTAAGTAAAAACGGTCTAATTGTTATAAAAAGGGAATAAAGACCTAGTTTCTGTGCGGACGAGCATCCTTGAGCGCATGCGAAACCATGCAATGATTGTGTGTTAGCACGCTAATTTGCTAGAATAGCAGGACTGGTTAAGAAGGGGTGGCCGGTTTATGACCAAATTATTGATCGTTGACGATTCAAAGTTTTCCCAAAAAATAACGCGTTCCTTTCTGGATCGTTATTTGGACGATGTGACTTTTGATTTTGCAGATGATGGACAAGCTGGTCTTGAGAAATTTGACGCTTGGCATCCTGATTACATTATTGTTGATCTGTTAATGCCGAAACTGCGCGGCCAAGATATGATTAAACAGGTTAAGTTGTCCGATCCTGATGCCCGGGTCATTGTGCTGTCTGCCGATGTACAGCATCATGTCCGCGAAGAAGTAGAAAGTTTGGGTGTACTCACTTTCGTCAATAAGCCGCTTGACGACAAGAAGGCGAGAGAACTTGGCACCCTGATTGGGAAGAGCAGCCGTGGCTGATAAGCTGAATAGCTCAGACATCATGACCGAGTTGTTCAACATTGGTGTCGGTCAAGCGGCAAATACACTCTCCGATATTATCGGAAAACGGATTGATCTTTCCATACCGAATGTAAGCATTTTAAATCCGGAAAAAGGCAAACATGTACTTGATCAATACTTGGCGCAGGTTGCGGAAGGCACGGTTATGGTTTCTTCTATTTCTTTCGATCAACAACTGGAAGGACGCGTTAGTCTTCTTTTTCCAGCTGACAAAATGCATCAGTTTATTGCCCTTTGCCTTCATGAAACATGGGATGAGGAAGCAGTTACTAAAGAATTTACGGATATCGACTATGATACGATTAGGGAAATTGGCAATATTGTTATCAATTCAATGATTGGCGAGCTGAGCAACGCGGTAAGTATTCCTGTGAAGTATACGCTGCCTGAAATTGATGTATTGGACCATGCATGTGCGGATCATTTTGTCGTTTTCGGTGACAGCCAACTGGTGTTGATCATGTACCTTGATTTTGATATTGAGGGCACGGAAATCGCCGGTGCCATCGTGATTAACATGGCGCTGAATTCGCTCGAAGAAATCCTGGATCAAATCAATAAATTGTATAACGGGGTATAATCAAATGAATGATGCACATCTGCCGGGTATTCTTAATTGCATAAATGAAGGGATCGTCCTGATTAAAAGGGATCTTGAGATCACCTATTGGAATCCTTTTATGGAGAATCTCCATGGGGAGAAAAGCAGTAAGGTACTCGGACGGAAGTTGGAGGACGTCTTGCCTTCATTGAAGCAGCCCTTCTTTAGTCGAGCGATGGAACAGCTGGTGGCAAGTGGTAATCCGGTGTTTTTTTCAGCAGCAATGCATCGTGATCTGATCAACGGGCAGCATCAGGTCAATCTGAAGATGAACCGCATTCAGGTTGGTGACGAGCTGATTCTGATGCTGGAATTTATCGATGTGACTGGTCAGTTTAAGCGCATCAATCAACTGCGCTGTTACGTCAGTCAACTGTCTCATCTGAATACTGAACTGAAGCAGAAGGAGAAGGTTATTGAAAAACTGGCCTATTATGATCGGCTGACGGGCGTCGCAAATCGAGCCTTGTTTGAAAAATTTGCTGATAAGTATTTAAGTTTGGCAAAACGAAGGAACACGATGCTCGGGCTCATGTTTGTTGATGTGAATGAATTTAAAATGATTAATGACACATATGGGCATAATACCGGCGACAAAGTAATGACCCGGGTGGCGAGTCTGTTGACAGAGTCAACACGGAAGCACGATATTGTCTGCCGCTATGGGGGCGACGAATTTCTTGTGCTGCTCCCGGATATTCGTACAATGAATGACTATTATCAGATCGCTTCGCGTATTGAGGCGAATAAAAGGCGAAGGATTATCCAGGACGGCTATTCGATCGCAGTATCACTCAGCATTGGTATCAGTTTTTATCCGGACGATGGTCTGACAATCAGCGAATTGGTTAGCCGGGCCGATGAGTACATGTACGCAGACAAACAAAACTCCAGGTGAGCGCTATTTCAAAGCCGAACGGAATCATAATGATTCTAGTTCGGCTTTTCTTGCAGGTAAAGAAAGTTTATGATTTTGCTTGTGGGACGACGATTCGTGTCCTTTCATCAATAAGTCCGTTACAGGCGCGAAAGCGCGAGACGCCTGCGGCAAGCGAGCAGCTGAAGTGTCATACACGCACAAAATTGATGGCAAAGGACTAGGCGAAGCCCGACTTTTCTCATAAAAAGAACGAGCATGGTTGACATACCTTGCAGGCAATGGCATAAATAATAAAGCAGGAGTCGGCAAAATGGCTATAAGAAGGAATGAGTCGTACCATGGATAAAAAAACAGTTGAACAAGATCTGTTGGACATTGTCTCGAGAAAAGAACAAGTAAAAATAGATGAAGATTTAAGTACATATACATTTACTCATACAGGTGGAAAGGCGGATCTGTTTGTGACGCCATCTACCTATGAAGAAGTTGGACAGCTGCTTGCTTATGCGCATAAAAAAAAGATACCAGTCACGTATCTAGGGAGAGGGTCTAATCTCATTGTACGTGACGGTGGCATTCGCGGTCTGGTGATTCATTGTGGACGTATGAATCGAATCACGGGCGCCGGTGAGTCAATCACTGCTCAAAGTGGTGCTTCAATTATTGATGTCTCTCGTTTTGCCTTTGCACATGAACTGACCGGGCTGGAATTTGCTTGCGGTATTCCGGGATCGGTTGGCGGCGCATTGTACATGAATGCTGGCGCATACGGCGGCGAGACGGCAGATGTGCTCCGCCAAGCAGTTGTTGTTGATGCAAAGGGTAAGATTCTAACCCTGTGCGGGGACGAACTTGACATGGGTTATCGCCACAGTGCCATTTCAAAAAAGAACTATATTGCATTAGAGGGAACCTTTCATCTGAAGAAGGGGAATCCCCAAAAAATTAAAGCAGAGATGGATCGGCTCACCGCGTTGCGCGAGTTAAAGCAACCGCTTGAGTATCCGTCATGCGGCAGTGTTTTTAAGCGTCCGCCCGGTTACTTTGCTGGAAAGCTTATTCAAGACAGCGGTTTGCAAGGAACACGGATTGGCGGCGTCGAGGTCTCAAAGAAGCATGCCGGATTCATGGTTAATGTCGATCATGGAACGGCTTCCGATTATATCCGCTTAATTAAGCATGTCCAACAAACGGTGAAGAAGAAGTTTGGTGTTAATTTAGAAACTGAGGTCAAAATTATCGGTGAAGAATCACAAGAATGAGTGAAACCGGCAAACTGCCAAGAAAGCAGTTTGCCGGTTTCTTTTGATGCGGAACGGTCTGTTTCAGGTGTTTTTTAACAAAAAAGCGAAAGGATGTTCTTGGGTTTTGTTTCAGCGCACCTTCGCTTAGGGATTGACCCGCTTGCCCATGATGATGAGGTCACATGCATTGCCGTCGAGTTCAGCCACTTTCGGCAGTGTGCCCCAGGCTTCAAAGCCGAAGCGCTTAAACAGATGCAAACTTGGTTTATTCTGTCCAAAAATAAACGCTAAAATCGTTTTGAGCTCCAGATCGTTTGCTTGGTCGAGGGCATATTGCAGCAAAGACGAACCGATGCCTCTGCCGCGAAATGCTTGATCAAGATAGATGCTGATTTCTGCCGTTCCTCGATAGGCAGGGCGTCCGTAAAAGTTGCTGAGACTGAGCCAGCCGCACAGGGTTCCGTTATCTTCAGCTGCCCATAGCGGGCGATTGGCAATGGTTTGATGTTCTGTAAACCATGGACGCCGTTCTTCAATAGTAACCGGCTCGGTATCTGCGGTCACCATTCGGCTTGAAATTGTTGAGTTGTAGATAGCGACAATCGCTGGCAAGTCCGCAGCAACTGCTTGTCGTACCGTAATCGAATTCTTCATCAGGGGACACATCCTTTTTGTTTAGTGATCGGATTGATCAATCAGTCCGAGAGTAAATTGACGATTGCGTGGGCATCTGCCAAGAGCAGCCCGCTGCTTTTTTCTGAAGCATTTGTTTGGTAAAGTAACGCATTCATTTGTTGAACCGCAGCTTGCATTGATGAAATTGAAGCAGACAGATTGCCGTCTTTATAAGCAGATTGTGCTTGGTCGAGTATACGGATTAAGTGATCCCGTTCTGCTTCTGTCACATTCTTCAATTCATATTGATGCTCCAGTTCACGCTTAAGGGACGTAAATCCCTTCGTTATTCCTGAATAGCCAAGCAGCTGAAATTCGCTGAGCGCGAGCGGATGAGTGCTGCTCTTCTGATCGACTGTAACCTTGTAGTAGGCATAAGCCTTTGGATTCTTGATTGTATAAGAACGAGTCATGGAACGCCATGCAAAAGTTTGATTGGTTCGGCGGTCAATTTGTCCCCAATGAATCCCGTCATCCGACGCCCAAAGTGTCCAACTTTTCGGATCGCTGCTATTTCTCGCACCTGAAGAGGTCAACGTGTACTGCTTGATCCGTGGACTCTCCGTTTTGAAGTGGAAACTTGCAGACGGTCGTTCTCGATCAAAAGTGGCGTTTGTCTCGGCGTTGTTATCGGTCAACGCTTCCAAATTGTCGGTTCCCTCCGATGCACGAACGACTGCCTTCTGAGAAAGGTCGTCAAGCGGCTGCGGATAAAAGGAGGAACCGTTTGTTGATTGCGGCGTCAGCGCATGCGGCAACACATGCGCTGCTGTGCCCCAACTGGACGGCTGGGCGCCCATTTCAAAGGACAAGGTACCGCCTGCCTGCAAATCGGCAGCTGAAAGTGAGCTGGCAGCAATCGGACGTCCATTTAGAGTAGCAGATTGTATGTATTGATTTTTATTGCTGACCTTTGGCGCGTTTATGATCAAATCGTTTCCGTTATCTAAATGCAGAATCATCTGTTTAAAGTACGGAGCACCGATCACATAGTTTGCGCTCCCTTTTTGGAGCGGGTAGAAACCGGCAGCGCCAAAAAGGTAATAGCCTGAGAGCATGGCGCCACTGTCTGTTCCCAGATAACCTCCGCCAATTGCCGAGCCTGTGTAGAAATGACGAAGCATAAAGCGGGTGATCCGCTGCGTCTCCCAAGGCGTTCCGGCAAACAGGTACATGTACGCTGTGGAAGGCGAGAAGGGATGATCCAGAGTAAACATACCAAGCTGGCCGCTTTTTGACAGACGGTCAGCAGCAGAAGATTTAATGGCCGGATCTGAAGGCGCGGTTGTGAAAAATTGATCCAGTGTTTTGCTCAGAGCGATTTTTCCGCCAAATAAATTTGCCAGTCCTTGTCCATCTTGAGGCACTTGGAAGGTATGGAACCAGTTCTCAGATGTTTTTTTTGAATTTTTGGCTGCAGCATTTGCTTTTGTATCCTCATTTTCTGATTTTGGTGCAAAGTTCATCAGCGACTGATTGAAAAGATGCAGATAGTTTTGCGCACGGCTTAGGTAGTAGTCGCGATCATCAGCGTAAGACGATACGTTCGGATGCTTATTGGCAAGATAAGCGGCTAGGTTTCCAAGGACGGCATCGCTTTCTGCTTGCGTCAGTGTTTTGCCCACACTATCCTTCTGACTTGACGGACTATAACCGATAAAAGTCTGCGCGTGCCCTTCCTGTGCAGCTGAGGCTTGATAGAGCATTGCTTGATAGAGCAGTTCAGTATCGACCCCCTTTGCCCCTTTTAGCACTGCATCAGCAAAGGCGGGTCCAGCATCGGCACGAAGCGTTCCGCCATTCTTATAAACCTTTAAGAAACCATTGATGAAGGTTCCGGTAAGCTTGGGTTCAAGCAGTGTATAAGCTGGCCAAACGGTCTGAGCGCTATAAGCAAAATCACTGTTGACATAGACTTTGCCTTTTTTTATGGGTGCTCCAGTGTTTGTTGTGGTGTTTTCGGATTTTGCAGGAACACTAAGGTCTGCATAACGGTAGTTGGGCTTTTTTATAGAACCGACATTTTCTGATCCGTCATTAGGCGATAAGTACATACGGTATAGATTAGAGTACAAGCTCGTGAGCTGATCTTGATTCGCGCCATTGACCGTGACCTTGGCCAAGCGTTTGTTCCACAAGTGTTTGGCTTTATTTGCAACAGATTTCAGTGATGAGCGCTTGTCAATCTCCTGATTCAGATTTTTCTTTGCTTGATCTCGACTGATCAAAGAAGTGCCGATTTTCATTGTTACGGACTTATCTTTTGATGTATCGAATTTATAGAATGCAGTACTCTGATCCCGTTTCTCACCAGACAATTTTCCAGAATAGATGATCGGCCGATCAAGTTCTGCGTAAAAAAACATGCGGTTCATATTGCCGGTCGCAGAATCTTTAATATCGGAGTACCCCTCCAAAGACTGACTTTCCGGATGGAGGGTCAGGCTGCCATGCTTATCCAGATTATCAAAAATCAGATTTCCCTGCGTGCCCGGAAATGTATAGCGCATGATCGAAGCGTGACTCGTTGCGGCCATCTGTGCGCGCATTCCATCGGTAAACGTGACGCTGTATCGATAGGGATGCGCGCTTTCATCTGTGCGTTTAAATGCCTTGCCGCGCCCGATCCGACTTGCACTTGGCGTACCGACAAAACTGGACGGCATCACTTGAAAGGTCTGATGACTTCCGCTTTGATCATTCGCGGAGCGGCTCAATGAGAAGGATTGGATTTCAGGCAAGTTTTCAGGATCGTTGTTCTGGTTATAAGGATAGAGCTGTTCCTTCGCACTGCTGTTAATGGCAGGAGACCAGTAGACAAATCCGTTTGGAACGCCGACCGCCGGTGCCGTGTTTCCACGGGGAAATGCGCGACTCGACGCGGTACCGCGAAGAATATTGACTTGATCTACCGGGCTCTTGGCAGCACCCGATGTTTGTTGTGGACCAATTCTTAGGTCATCAATCGCGCCCTGAAAGGTGATGCCCGCTTTTGGGGCTTGGTAAGCGATCAGAATGCGGACAATGGTTTTCCCTTTTGCTGCCTTGCCGAGATCGATGGTTTTCTGATTCCATTGATTCATGAGCAGTGTCCCGGACTTGCCTTGATCGGCTGGAGTCATACGGATCCCATCCTGATCTTTGATATCTAATTGATGCAAGTATGTGCCGTCTGAGAACGCAAGGTCAATCGAGACATAAGCTGCTGCCTGTGCGTTGACGTCCTTTTTCGTCGGCTGCGGGGCAACCATGTATGAGAGCTGAGTATGCTTTGCTACAGGCAGATTTACTTTGAAAAGTTTGTTGCATGCATCGCTCGTTTTCTTGTCCGGGTCTGATTGTCCTGAATAGGTAAGTACGCGATTGCCTGACCAGCCAGCTTTGCTTGCGGCGTTGTACAAGCTGCTTGGGCCGCGCGTTACAGAAGTAGTCATGGTCCGACCATGACCGTCTAAGGGTTTGATTCCGTTTGTCATTGGCCGATCTTGATCCTCAGAATGTTCGCTGCTGCTTGTCCAGCTTGGCTGGGAATCCTTTTTTTCAAAGGAAGTCGAAAAGAGGTCTTGGTTTGTCTCCGCCTTGACTATCTCAACCGGAACGGGAACCAAGGAGATGGTTAGTACGAGACAAATGCAGCTCAGCATTATTTTATTTCTTAAGTGTAAACCCATGATGGTGCCCCTCTTCATTTTCTAGATCATTTCGGATCAGCGTGAAACGATTGTCCTCATCATTATAACGGAACAAGACAAGGCAATAAAGAACTGCAAAACAGATGGTTAATTCTCCGCGCAAAAAAAATTTGCGATAGAATGCCAAGAGGCACTTTATCGCAAAACGAGTAAATGATGGTTTCCTAAATCAAGATCGAACATCTTAACTTAAGGTTAACTGCAACAGAAGGTGTGTTAAAGCTTGCAAGATCATCATAGCATCGTTTTGCCATTGATCAATCATTCTTGTCATATAATCTGACCTACTATTTTATCCTTGCTGTTTATTTTTAACTTTTCGTGTTTGCAAATCTCACATCATCATTTGGAAAACGGTGCGCTCATTTCTTTTGCACGGACGATTGCTTGATGAATACAAGCATTGACCGCTTCGCGAACGGAATGATTGTCCAGCGTATCAATGCCAGCCTGTGTCGTTCCCCCTGGTGTTGCAACGGCATTCAAAAGATCAGATGCAGATTTCTCAGATCGCTTCAGAAGGTTTGCTGCACCAAGCAAAGTTTGCTGTACGAGAAGAGCAGAGGATGCTTCAGACAATCCTTCACGAACGCCGGCTTCTTGCATTGACTGAGCGAGGTAATACAGATAAGCAGGACCGCTTCCTGCGACCCCTGCGATGACATCAATGTCGTTTTCCGTGACAACCGAGACGGTTCCGACGGTTTCAAACAACTGCTTTGCAAGCTTCAGCTGCGTGTCCGATACGCATGTGCCCGCAGCGATTCCAGTTGCTGAAAGGCCAATCGAAGCGGACGTATTCGGCATGGCGCGCACGATCGGCAGGTCGACGCCGGCTGCCGATTGAATGAATGCAGTTGGGACGCCGACCATCAACGTAATGATCAGCTGATCGCGGTTCAGAAACGGTTTCATTTCCGCGACCGCTGCTCCTGTATCGGCAGGTCGGAATGCGAAGATGATCAGGTCAGCATTTTTAAGGGCAAGGGCTTTATCCTGAGTTGTATGCACATGATACGTTTTTTCAAGATCGGCTAACCGTTCTTTATTGGTATGGTTGTTCATCCATACCTGATCTGCTGCGATAAACTTTTTATCTAAAAATCCTTTAAGCAATGACTCCGCGAGTTCGCCGGAACCAATGAATGCGACTTTTTCAACCAACAGTAGCTCATCCTCTCAATCAGCGTTTTCACTGTAGAAATCGATTTTTCACAAAGATTACCGCTATCATAACATTTATGAAGGTTACCTGCTAGAGACATCTTTTGCTGGCTGCAGCGTCGCCGGTTCATGGGCATGACGTTTTCGAAACAATGTCCGCCGTTGAAGCAGTGCTTCGCTTAACGTGCGGTGCAGGCGCGTCATTTGATTCATTTGTGCTGTAAATCGGGTCCAGTACGAAAGAAGAATCAGCACCATAATCATGACTTGCGGCGATGACAGCGTAAAGTCTAAAATTCCGTACAGAATGATCGTCGGCAGCGCAAACAGGAACAGTGTTGCCGAATAGTTTGATTTCGTATTCATACTGATTTTTTGCACTTTAAAGAGCTGATAGCCGCCGATCAACAGGATCGCGATAAAGAACAGTGCGCAAAAAATACCTGATGAAGATAGAATCGAAAGAAATAGATCATGAGCATGCGGAATCATTGAACCGTTGTTTGCGGAATAAACCCTGAGAAAACCAAAGTTCGTGGCGCCGAAAAACGGATTCTGCTGGAAAATATGCCAGCTGTTTCCCCAAATTTCAAGACGCTTAGCCATCGACGTTTCCGTACCGCTTGATCGCGGCATCCAATTGTAAAGCACTTTCGCACCGACAACGGTAAATAATGCCGCAGGAACGAAGAGACGCTTGCTCAGCTTATAAACAAACAGCAGATGCAGCAGAATCATGATCACAAAACCGGCACGCGAGCCCGTCTCATAGATTGCAAAATCAAGCAGAGGCATGAGCATAAGCGACAAAAAGATGGTCATTTTCTTTTTCAATTGAATGGCACGGAGCAGCTCCACCGACAAGCAGGCAACCGCCAGGATGAGCAGGTAGCACGCATAGTTCGGATTGAAGGTCGAGCCGTAGAGTCTCGGGATCCCTTTGTAGCCAAAAAGAAAATGACCGGTCATAAATGAAACGGCAGTACCGATCAATGAATCATCGGGAATCAAGACGAGCAGTTTTTCTGAAAAGAAAATATAGACGCCGCCCCAAATCGTGATCCATGCAAATTGTCTCAAACGGAGCTGTTCAGGACGGCGCAGTAAGAATAAGTAAATACCAAAATAGCCAATCAGCATCGCTGTTGAAAGCAAGTCAAAAAAACGTCCGCTGATTAAAATAGACCCGAGAGAAGCCAAGACAGTCATGGCCAGAAAGATGCTGATCAAATCAGTAGGCAGTGCTTTTTTTGCTGCGAACTGATCGTACAACATTTTAACTGCACGACAGACAAACCATGCCATTCCAATTGGCGGGAGTATATAGAGTAAAATCAACCCAAGAATGATTGGTTGTTGTTTGACTTTATCAAGTGCGTACATCATAAATTCGTCCTCCGAACGGTGTTTTCGTTTCTTCTGCATCATTACTTATACTGTAAAACAATCACGAATAGGTTATTTATGGGGAAATTTATATATTTTAAGATTTTGTAATGAAAGGGCTGTCATGAACGTGGAATGATCGTTATAATAAACGTTAATGAATGAAAAAAGGCGGAGGATACCGATGAGACTAGCAACGATAGGAACGAGTAAAATTACACAGCAATTTGTGGCAGCGATAAAAAAGACGGGGCGCTTTGACTATGTTGGCGCTTATTCTCGGTCGGGGGAAAAAGCAAAGCAATTTGCCAACCGCTTTGGTGCCGATTTGTCTTTCTCATCATTGGAGCAATTAGCGGGCAGTCAAGCGGTCGATGTGGTGTATTGCGCTTCGCCAAACAGCGTTCATTTTGAACAAGTCGTCACGCTGCTTAAAGGTGGTAAGCATGTCCTTTGCGAAAAACCGATATTTGTAAACCTGAAGGAATTTGATGAAGCGGTACGGATTGCGGATGCACAGCATGTCTATTTAATTGAAGCAATTCGTAACATCCAGACGCCGGTATTTAAGAAACTGAAGCAAGAACTGCCACGCGCCGGACAAATGCGCTCAGCGGTTCTGCAGCTCATTCAGTACTCTTCTCGCTATGATCAATTTAAGCAAGGCAAGATCACGAATATTTTTTCTCCGCAGTTTGCCGGAGGCGCGTTAGAAGATCTTGGCATCTATCCGACCTATGTCGCTGTTGCTTTATTTGGCGAACCACAGGATGCTGTTTACGAACCGGTAAGGCTTACAAACGGTATCGACGGCAGTGGTACGCTGGTGCTCCGCTATCCGGATTTCGTCTGCACCGTGCTCTGTTCCAAGATCGCGCATTCAGATGCGCCGTCGGAAATTCATGGCGAGAAGGGAACGTTCCGATTCAACAATCCATCGACAATTGCGCGGCTTGAATGGATCGATGCCCATGAGAAACAGGTAACGCCTGTAGCCGAGCATTTTGTGGCTGATGATAAAATTTTTGAAATCCGTCATTTCGCTGATTTGATCGAACAAAGCGATCGTGAGGCGTATTTAAAATTGCGTGCGCTCAGCCGAAGCGTTCTGAAAACGATGGAGATGGCGCGAAAGCAATGCGGACTGCTATTCCCAAGCGACCATGCACCAAGGTAATTCAGAAAGGTTCGCAGATGATCGATCGATCGCCGGATCACCAAAAAAGCGATGGCAGTCCGGTCATCCATGTGCGCACAGGTTTCGGCGATTTTGCGTTGCGCTAAAAATAGAGAATGGAGTCCGGATCTGATTCCGGATAAGCAAGCTCCGGCGGGCGCAGTCCTGCTCGGGGCTTGTTTGTTTTGCGGAATTGAACAATCCTTGACATGAGATCTGTAAAATTATGCGAAAGACCGGATTATCGTGCATAGTTCCCTCATCTGCGGAGAAACTCTTTATTAATGAACGTGTACGGATAATGCTTCAAATAAAGGATGGATGATCCGAATGACAGAACAGCAGAACAGCAGCTTCTCAGAAGAGACGTTATCAATCTGGCGTGATACGGTGCACTTGCCAACTTTCAATCCACTTAAGGAGGATCACACAACCGATGTATTGGTTGTGGGTGCGGGCATCACAGGAATTACTGCAGCCTATATGCTCGCCAAACGCGGCGTCTCGGTAACCTTGATTGACGCCAATAAACTGACAAGCGGGACAACGGGTTACACCACAGCAAAAATTTCGGCACAGCACGGATTGATCTATGATCATCTCATTCGAAGTCTTGGCGAAGAAAATGCAGCACTCTATTACCAAGCGAACAAAGAAGGGCTGCATTGGATTGGCAGCCATATAAAGGAAAATGGTCTGCACTGTGATTTTGAGATTCAACCGTCTCTGATTTACGCGACAAATGATCAAGAGGCGAAAGCGGTTGAGAAGGAGAAGAAGGCCTATGATCGACTTGGCATACTCAGCAGCTTAAAGGATTCAGCCGCGCTTCCTTTTAAAGTGAAAAATGCACTGATTATGCCAGGTCAGGCACAGTTCCATCCGCTTATGTATCTGCACGAATTGATTGCTGAACTCGTAAAAATGAATGTGGCGATTTTTGAAGAGACGTTGGCAGAGACAATCGAAGAAACAGAAAAGGAACGGCGCGTGAAGACAAAGCAAGGTTTCACGATCAACTGCCGGGATGTACTGATTTGTTCTCACTTTCCTTTTTACGATCACCGTTTCTATTTTGCACGTATGTTCGCCGAGCGCTCCTATCTGCTTGCCTGCGAAACAGACCGCGCGCTGCCGGGCGGCATGTATCTAAGCGCCGGAAATCCGAAACGTTCGATTCGCGGGCTGCATCTTAATCAAAAGAATTATCTCTTGATTGGCGGTGAAAATCATAAAACCGGCCGCGGCGAATCAATGGAACATCACTATGAACAGCTCGCTTCTTTTGCCAAGCAGCAGTTTGGGCAGACAAAGATTGTTGCCCACTGGTCGGCTCAAGACTTTACTACCCTTGATCAAGTCCCTTATATCGGTCGGATTACAAAAAACAGCCCGCATATTCTTGTTGCAGCAGGTTTTCATAAGTGGGGCATGACAACGGGTACCCTCGCTGCTCAACTGCTTACCGATCTCGTACTTGGACGCGAAAATCCTTATGAAGCACTCTTCAGCCCATCCCGATTTGAGGCAACGCCAATGCTCGCAAGCTTTCTTGCGGAAAATCTGCAGGTTGCCGGGCAACTGATTAAAGGGAAGCTGAGCAGACCCGCACCGTTGAATGAACACCTGCAAAACGATCAAGCGGTCATCGCCGAGTTGCATGGGGAGCGCGTTGGCGCCTATCGAAACGGGAAGGGTGAATTAACCGTTGTTGATACCACTTGCCCGCATTTGGGGTGCGAAGTAAACTGGAATCAAGGCGAGAAATCTTGGGATTGTCCGTGCCATGGCTCGCGCTTCAAGGCGAATGGCGAGGTGATCGACGGTCCTGCAAAAGACGCGCTAACCCTATTTTTCTCAGAAGCAGGCCATGAAAAGAGGGCCGAAAATAAGGAGTGAAGCTCATGGGCATTATTGAATCGATGGCCGAAGAAAAAATACAAGAAGGCTTGAAGCAAGGGGCCTTCGATCATCTTCCCGGCAAAGGAAAGCCGCTGCTTCTTGAAGATCTGTCGGCTGTGCCTAAAGAACTGCGTGCCGGTTATACATTGCTGAAAAATGCGGGGATGCTGCCTGAAGAGCTGCAGATCAGAAAAGAAATGGTGACGCTTAGCGATCTGCTTAAATGCTGTGAGGACGAAAAAGAACGTGCGAAGCTTACGCAGGAGCTTCGCTATAAGCGGCTTAAATTTAATCAGTTAATGGAGAAACGAACTCTGCGGCACTCATCCGTGTTTCGACGCTATCGCGATCGTATTTTCCATAAGTTTCGCTTTTAACTTCTTCAAACGCTCTAAAGCATTAAGTGGGGGTCGTTCACCCTCAACGCTTTTTCCAAATGGACAGCAGCGGCCCTTGTTCTCCATAAACCGGGTCCTGTTTCGCTTTTCCCACCTTACTGATGTTTTCTTTATATTGCGGACTTTCCTTCGTTTGCAGATCATAGTCGCGCCCATCCGGGTAGCCGCCGGCTATTGAAAAATCATTGCTTGCCGAAAGGCGCTTATGACCAGTGCCTGCCGGAAGCACAACGACATCGCCGGCTTTCACTTTGAAATCTTTCCCTTGTTCACCGCCGAGTCTAAGTGTTGCCTCCCCGGAAATTACACCAAGGACTTCATGCGAGGTACTGTGAAAGTGGTGATACGGAAAGACGCCGTCCACCCAGTTGTTGCCCCAATTATTCTTTTTGAATGTGTTCACGATCTGATCCGTTCGACCTTTGAAAGCGCCAGGATAAATCAGCACTTGAAAATAGGGATTGTTGGGAATCGTTCCGTCATCTTTGAAGGTGAAGGTCTGAACCTTGACAAATTTTTGTGAACCCTTCGTACGCGATCCTGATGATTGATCCTGCTGCACAACCTTTGTATTCTGCGACTTGGATGCGGATGAGCTCGTGCTGTCGGAAGCCGCTTGTCCGCCGCCGCAAGCGGCGAGAAGGAGAAGTGGAGTGATACTAGCTGCATGAAACCATTTTTGCACATAAAGGACCTCCTCGAAATTTCATTCACAGTAAGTATAGCACCCAGAATATTAAGAGAATAATCATCTGCTTGGCGCCCTGATGGTGTGAAAAAATAACGCAGATTGCCGATAACTTATGATGAGGGACAAATTTTCTAGCGGAGGCGCGCGATGAGAACGGATTGGATTGATGCTTATTGTCTAGGGAAAAAAGGGGCCAAACAAGACTATAAGCAGGAATGGCAAGCGACGCGCGCGATGATCGGCGGCAAAATGTTTGCCATGCGTGGCGGAGATAAAAACGGGCAGCCGATCATAACGGTGAAGCTGCTTCCTGAGTTCGGCGCGCGTCTTCGAGAGGAATACGATGCGATTGTTCCTGGCTACTACATGAACAAAACGCACTGGAATTCCTTATACTTGGATGCCGATGTGTCGGAGGAACTTCTAAAAAGCATGCTTGATCAAAGCTATTCGCTCGTGTTGCGTTCGCTCAGTAAAAAAATGCAACAGCAAATTGAAAACAAAGCGTGATGCGTCCGCGTACACACCCGATTGAATTAAAAAACAAAGAGTTTGAGAGCATCATGTCAATTGAATACTTTAGAAATGCATCTGTTTTCTAAAGGGCAAAACTGTTGAAAAGCAGTGACGCAAAGCTTCAGGTCTAAGGTGAGAAATCGCTAAGATGGCTGGGCTGCCGTATTTGATGATCAAACGTAAATGAAGAGAGGTTTTTTTATGCGTTTTTTTAAGTATGCTGTATCGGGTTTACTCGTCCTTTTTCTTATCTTTTTCATCTCGTCAAATGCAGACATCGTTTCTTTAAAATCAGCCCATGCATCAATAAGCAAATCACATCTGCAAACGAAGCAGTCGCCTAAAGCAGAAAAAAAGACTGATCCTGCAAAGAAAGCAACCAAGAAAGCAACCACAAAAAAAGCAGCGAAAAAAACGAAGGCTGTGAAAAAAGTGGCAAAGAAGAAAGCAACGCCAAAAGCTGCAAAGAAAACAGTGAAAAAGAAAACCGCTCCGAAGCAGAGCGCTGCAAGAAAAACAGCGAAACGAATAAATAAGAAAACGGTCGATCAACCAAAAAAGACAAATGCAAAACAAGCGCATCACGCGGTTCATCAGCAAAGCAAGCCTACTCCAGTTGCAAGCCAGGCAGCAGCGGCCGCAAAACCTGTTGCTGCTCAACCTCACCCCCAGCCTCAAGCGCAACCTGCATCAGCACAAGATAACCCATCGGTTGAACAGCAGATTGTAGGTCTCGTCAATCAAGTGCGCACGCAGAATGGCCTCGGCAGCTTGCAAGTGAAAGCGGAATTGACGAATGCTGCACGTCAGTGGAGCTCAGGGCAATTCGCGAACGGTGCGATGAGCCATGGCATGATGAATTTTTCGCGGACAACGGTTGCCGGACAGAATGTTGCCTATGCCAAAGGCGATTTAGCAACATTCGGATGGGATCAGATTTGGAGTGCACAGGCGACCATGGATGGCTGGATGAATTCGCCGGAGCATCGTGCCAATATTTTAAAACCTGACTATAAATACATTGGTGTTGGTGTCATTTATGGTCAGAAGAATGGCAGCTCAGACGGTTGGGCATTCTTTACTCAAGATTTCTCCGATTAACCCCTAATGCAAAAAGAGGCTTGGCTCTCGTTAGAGTGTCCAAGCCTCTTTTTTAGTTTTGTTGCGTGTAGATGTTCACTGCATCGCGCAGCATTTTTGCAGCTCCGTTTGCAAGACGGGTGTCGTAATAACTGGTGAAACGCGGATCATCCACATACATTTGTGCGAGCCCTGCATGCGCTTCTTTTGAATAGGTTCCCTCTGGCCAGAAAAAGAACAGCCACTGCCGATGAAGCGCTGCGGCCTTTTGCGCAGCCGTGCTGGCTGGGTCGTTAAGCTGCATCGCTGCGCGCAAGTTCTCGAACATTTCTTTTTCAATCGCTTGTGTTTTTTCATAGTCTGTCTGGCTTAAACCAGCAAATTGTTTATTCGCTTTTTCAATCGTCTTCTTACCATAGTTTTCACGAATTTCTTTACCATATTGACGCTCATTTTCTGCTAACTTTTCTTTCTTGAACGCTTCAAACTTTTCTTGATCGGTCATCTGCATCGCTCCTTTTTGTGCGGCAAGCGTCTGTTCAACCGTTCGGATCAGCTGTTCCAGATGCTGTTTCTTCGCAATCAGTTTCTTGTGATGATCAGTGAGAGCATCTCTGAGATTAAAGTTCGGCGACTTCAAGAGTGAACGAATCTCTTTCAGACTGAACGCGAGTTCGCGATAAAAGAGAATCTGCTGCAGCAGATCAACTTGTTTCGGCCCGTACACCCGATAGCCGGATGGATTGATTCGCTCCGGTTTCAGCAGATCAATTTGATCGTAATAGCGCAGTGTACGGGTACTAACGCCGGCTAAATCGCTCAGTTGTTTAATTGTATAGTTCATTTAAGAATGCCTCCTGACAGGGTTTATACTACGCCTTAACGTTACGTCAATCTCAAGTGTTTTCTTGAATTTTTTTTAGTCAATGATTTTTTCGTGATTCGCGCGCCTCTGTGTTTTGTCAGATCCAAAATGTGGTGGTAGACTTTAAGAGGTCTTGAAGCATGTGTCGTGTTAGCCCCCACTTTATCGAATAGTTATTCTATCAATGGGAATGTGATCGGAGTGATCGTGTGTTCACGGATTCATTTTTGCAGTTAAATACGATTTTTATCAGCATTATTATTGAAGCGGTTCCTTTCATTATTATTGGTGTTTTTATTTCGGCAATCATCCAAATGTTTGTTTCCGAAGCGCTGCTTGCACGCATTATTCCGAAAAACCGCTTCGGTTCGGTTGTGTTCGGGACGTGTATGGGCTCGCTGTTCCCGGCATGCGAATGCGGTATTGTACCAATTACCGAGCGGCTGGTGCGGAAAAAGGTGCCGCTGCAGGCAGCAATTGCCTTTATGTTGGCCGGCCCGATTATCAATCCAGTCGTCCTGTTTGCAACCTATATTGCTTTCGGAAGCAGTTGGCAAATGGTCTTCTATCGCGCCGGACTTGCATTTGCAGTATCGATTGCCGTTGGTCTGCTTGTCTCCTATTTGTTCCCGGAAGATCAGCTCCGCGACTATGTGGACAAGAAGGTTAGCCACTATCATCATCATGAAGCGAATCAGCCGGCGCGCCGCATTACCTTTTTCGATCGCTTTAAAGGAACGATGGATCATGCCGTTGATGAGTTCTTTTCGGTGGGCAAGTATCTTGTTTTCGGCGCGTTGATTGCTGCCGCGATGCAGACCTATATTAAGCAGAGTGTACTGCTGTCGTTTGCCAATACGCCGGTGACTGCGATTCTGATTATGATGGTGCTGGCGTTTATCATGTCACTTTGTTCCGAGGCAGACGCATTTGTCGCTTCATCATTTCGCAGTATGTTTCCGCCGGGACCGCTGACCGCATTTCTGGTCTTTGGTGCAATGGTGGACATTAAGAATCTGATCATGATGCTTTCCACGTTTAAAAAGAAGTTCGTCGCCGCACTGATTGGCTGCATCTTTGTCTGCGTTTTTGTCGGCGCCTTGCTGATTTCAGGAGGATGGTTATGATTCGTTTTCTGATACTCTTTGGTTTTGCCTATCTTTTCCTTCACTTGCATTTAACTGGCGACATCAGTAAATACATCAATATGCGCTATGGGTATCTGTCTTTTTTAATGATTTTCATTATCGGATTCATGGCGGTCTATCAACTGGTGAAGTGGAACATGGAAGGCAGCAAGCAGCATCATACCTCGGAAAAAGCGCTTTTCGGTCATGACCACAGTCATGAGAACAACACATGGTGGAAAAAAACGGTCACTTATGTGCTTGTTATTTTCCCCATTTTAACGGGTTTGTTCCTGCCGGTTGCAACCTTGGACTCGAACATTGTCCGTGCAAAAGGTTTTCACTTTGCTGAAATTGACAATGACAAGGATCAATATGCCAATCATCAGATTCTGAAACCGGACACGAGTCAATATTATGAGAGCAGCACGTATAAAAAGATGCTGCGGCAGGATATGGAGAAGTACAGTCAGCTGAATCAGCTGGATCTGAATGATGATAATTATTTGCGCGCGCTTGAGGCGATCTACAATTATCCAGGTAATTTTACCAATAAGCATATTTCGATAATGGGATTTGTCTATCATGGCGATGCGTTGCAAAAGAATCAGCTGTTTCTGTTCCGATTTGGCATTATCCACTGTATTGCCGATGCTGGTGTGTTCGGATTGATGGTTCAATTTCCACATGCTGTCACGTATAAGGATGATACATGGATTCGCGCGCAAGGAACATTGTCTGAAACGTATTATTCACCGTTTAAACAAACGATTCCAGTGTTGAAGGTGAATGCATGGCATCAGGTGCAGAAGCCGAAGTCGCCGTACGCGTACCGCAAGTACTAAGCAAGCAGATTTGTTGCAGCTGCTTTTCGATCGTTTCTATAATAAAAGGTGAAGAAAAACTTTTCCAGCTGTATAAATGACCTGTGGTGCGGAAAAGGTATTTGAAGAAAAAGGTAAGGAGGATTTTACATGACAAAAAAGATTGCTGCAGTACTTGCTGATGATTTCGAGGACGTTGAATTTACCGAACCAGCAAAGGCGTACAAAGAAGCTGGGCACACGGTGACTGTAATTGGAAAAACAAAAGGGGCGACAATACACGGAAAACATGGCGCAAAGGTTACAGCGGATGCTTCAATTGATGACGTAAAGCCAAGCGACTTTGATGCGCTGCTGATTGCCGGCGGCTATTCACCGGACAACCTTCGTGATGATGACCGCTTTGTGGCGTTCACCAAGGCATTTATGGATGACGATAAAGCGGTTTTTGCGATTTGCCATGGTCCGCAGCTGCTGATTACAGCTGACGCTGTGAAAGACCGCAACATTACCGGATACAAATCGATTGCCGTTGATTTGAAAAATGCCGGCGCTAACTATAAAGATGAAGAAGTTGTTGTCTGCCATAATCTTGTGACAAGCCGTACGCCTGACGATATCCCGGCGTTTAACCGGGAAAGCCTGAACGTATTAGCCTAACTGCTTTGTGGCGATGAAGAACCCGCGTATATTCCGACCTTACGGAATATACGCGGGTTTGTTTGTGTAGGGAAAAACGGTTCTTTTTTGGATCAACCGCCTACATCACATGTTTGGACGAATCCGTGACAGGATACACCGGCACAGGCTTTCGCAACGCTTGATGCCGGATAAAGGCTTGTGCAATTGCCCAATTGCTGCGTTCGTTCCGATGAATCCATGAGCACATTTGCTGATTATAGCGCTGATGCGGGCGTACCGGCCACTCGCCGCATACATCAAGCCCTTCGATTTGTTTGCATTCAATCAGCTGATCGAGCAAATGCACTAGTGTTTTGATCGGCAGCGTCCCTTGGCTCCAATTGGTTTTCGCATCGCGTTCGGATAAAAGATCTTTATCAACACTGATATAAATCGCTTCTGTTGGAATCAGTGCAGCGAGCCGATGCGCAGAAGGCAAACCCCGTTCCGGAAAAATGGTGACAAGATGGCGTTCAGAAAGAGAGACATCCCGTGAACGTACCGGCTCGGGACCGATGATCATCACTTTTTTCAAATGGGTGAGTTCAGACAATGCATGCCGTACCCATGAACCGCATGAAAGCAGTGAGCCGATGCTTCCTTCCTGCAGGTCGGTATGATGGTCGAATAAAACAAGCGTGAAGGGATGCTGAATCTTTCTAAGTTGTGCCAATGTGGCGTAATGATAATTTCCGCTGCCCCAGAAGGTCAGCCCGCAATCGGGAATCTTGTTCATTTGTTCGCAGATCGAAGCAAAAGCCTCGGGTGAGCAATATAAATGGGTACCGCGCAGCTGTGAAAAATCAATCCAACGATGCGGTAGCCGAGTAAGCAGCTTCTGCTGCTGTGTATAAGTTCCGTCAAAATTGCAGAAAGTAATTTGCTGATGCAACAAAGTCATGAACACGCACTCCTCAATTGAATCAAACCGATGATTTTAGATAAACCGTTTACATATATAGTTATAGTTTAATGCAATTTTTGAAAAAAGGAAACATTCGCCGCAGTGCAGCTTCAACCACGAAAAAATCATGCTGCGATAAGTGTAAAAAGCAAGGGGGTTATTCACTTATAGGGTAAGCGCTTGCATTGGGTGTAAAAAAGGATCCAAATGATTATGAAACAGAAATGTCTGTTCGCGCACAAGGTTGATGATTCAAAACGGTATTTGGAGCAAAGGAACTTTTGCTAAGTGTAAGGAATCTTTCGCTAAGTACGCATACGTCCTGTATCAACGCGAAAGTCACCGCATCTTGCGGAAGTAAAAACCGGGCTTTTTTTTGCCCGGTTTTTCTCAAAATTACAGTGTAAGCGGTAAACCGATTGGCAGACAGCGAGCATCTTCGCCATGACCAAGTTGTTCGGTTTTTGCCACTGGCAAATGATAGCGATCGGTAATTTCAAGGACGAGCGTCTCAATCAACGGGGTGTACGGTTTGGCTTGCATTTCTGAGAAGGTGCCAAGCAGGATGCCGCTGCATTGCTTAAATACCGATAACTGATCCAGCTGTGCGAGTAAAGAAGCCATCCGTGCCGGACCGCCGCCTAAAGCTTCCAAAAACAGAATTTTATCGGTTGGATTTGGAAAATAGTGCGTACCCGCCAGCTTTAAAAAGCAGCGGATATTGCCGCCGATCACGATACCGTTCATTGAATGACCACGCAGCCAGTGCAGCGGAATATCTGAAAATGAATGGGCGCTCATAAAGGATTTTTGGAACACGCCTTTTTGCTGGTCAGCAAAAGCTCCAGCTAAGTTTTTAATCCGGTAATGGTACGCGGGCTGATCGGTGCATGCGTAGACGGCATTATTGATGACCGACAGATCGCTGATGCCGACGAAGGGAATCGCTGCGCGACGAATTATCTCAAAATCAAGATCGGGCAGGATTTGATTGGCACTGTCACCGCCGGAGATGTCGAAAATAGCTTTGATTTTATTCGATTGGTAAAGGCGCATCAATTCTGAAGCACGTGCTTTCGCTGAACCACTAAAGGGTGATCCGTTTTGTCGAAAAATCGTTTTCGCTTCGATAGGTGTTAAACCGAGGCTGATCAGTTGCTGCCTGATCATTTGCAGCTGGATTGCATCTTCTTGGCGAAGGCCGTCCGAACAGGAAATCAGTCCGACGGCGTCTCCTTTTTTCAATAGCGACATGTCTGTCTCCTCCTTTATTTAAGGCCTCTGCGTCGCAATCCTTTGGGATAACTGTTTTTTAACTGGCCACTGGCAGCTTTGCCCCAGCCTAGCGGATAGCCATCGATCGTAACAACGGTCCATCCTTTGAGTGTACGCGTAAGCGGTAAGGTCTCTCCGCGCAAATAGCTGTTCCACAGTTGATCAGTAGCCGACAATGCATAGCGATTTTGAAACTGATCCGAACGCAGCGCCAAGGCCAAGGCATGGTTCGGTTCGAAACGATTCTTTTTTTGTTCGCCAAGATGCAGCCCTGTCCGAATCACTTTTAACTTGCCTAAGTCGGGACAAGCGGTCGGAAGAAGGAAAAGTTGATGGCCGATCCAATCGAAGGTACCCGCTAACTTCTCGCGCAGGGTTTGTGCTTCGAATGTGCGATAATCATTTAATGTATTTTCTTTAGCCGGTACTGCTTTTTTTTGCTTTCGCGATGATGCGGAACCGTGTTTGCGCAGCTTTGCCACAAAATGGCCTTCCCCGCGCAGCAAATGCGGCCAGAGTCGTGCGGTTTTTGTTAATGTTTGATCATCATCCGCCCATTGTGGACGGCCATCCGACACACCCGCATATTTTTCAATCGGCAAAAGCTCAAGGTCGGGATGTTTTTTCAATAAAACGTGGATCATGCGTTCATCTTCTTCGGGCGCAAAGGTACAGGTGGAGTACACGAGCGTTCCTTCAGCACGAAGCATCATGTAGGCATGCTCTAAAATGTGTTCCTGCAGCGCAGCACATTCTGCGACATGCGCAGGACTCCAATAGGTTGCAGCTTCCGGATCCTTGCGAAACATGCCTTCACCGGAGCATGGTGCGTCAACGAGAACTTTGTCAAAATAGCCCGGGAAATAATCGGCTAATCGTTCAGGCATTTCGTTCGTGACGACTGCGTTGGTGATCCCCATTCGTTCAATGTTTTCAGAGAGCGCTTTGGCCCTTTTCGAGTAAGGCTCATTGGCAATCAACAAGCCGCTGTTCGCCATCCGGGCGGCTAATTGTGTTGATTTTCCCCCTGGTGCGGCGCAAAGATCGAGAACGCGTTCATCAGGCTGCGGCGCTAATGTATCGGCAACAAACATTGCACTTGGCTCTTGAATGTAATAGAGCCCCGCTTGATGGTACGGGTGCTTGCCCGGCGCATCCTCTTCTTGATAGTAAAAGCCATTGGAACAGAACGGGATGGGCTGCAGATGAAAACCACTCCGCGCGCGAAGCTGTTGCGGCTTGATCTTTAATGGATTGACCCTCAGGCCCAGGGCTCGATCTTGGTCGTATGTCGCAAAAAATGCGCGGGCTTCATCTTTGCCCATAAGCGCAGTCATTTTTTTTATAAACGTTTCAGGCAAAGCAGTCAAGAATAAACCTCCTCAATCAATGGGCACAGAGATGTGCTGAAATGCACGAACATCAAACAACCCGGTATCGGTCAGCTTCAGGTCGGGAATGACCGGCAGGCTTAAGAATGAGAGTGTCAAAAATGGATTGAATGAATCTGAAGCACCGAGCGAAATCGCGGCTTCATTTAATTCTTTTAATGCAGAAGCTGCTTCCGCCGCCGGCGAATCGGTCATGAGTCCGGCAATCGGCAGCGCAAGTTCAGCAAGAACGTTGCCATCGTTAACAACAACCATGCCCCCATCAATTGCTTTCAAATGTTCGGCTGCGGCGATCATATCGGAATCACTGCAACCAGCAACAACGAGGTTGTGGGAATCATGGGCAATGGTTGTTGCGATTGCACCGGATTTTATGCCGAAGCCTTTGACAATCGCCGTTCCAACTGTCCCCAATCCTTTATGGCGCTCGATGACAGCCATTTTTACATAATCACGATTGGGGGAGTAAACAAAATGATCATTCTGCTCCGGAACTTGCTCAACAAGATTACGGGTGACGAGACTGTTGGGAATAATGCCAATCACATGTGCTTTATGTGACGGACCAAGCGGAACAGCCAGCACATCTGCAGCAAGTGCCGGCCATTTCAGTGGGTGAGCCTGCGGTTTTATTGCTGAATGGGTATGATGGTGAACCGATTGACCGTTTTCAGCAATCCGCTTGCCATGCGCATAGACCTTTGATATGGAAAATTGTTCCAAATCATCAAGCAATAGAAAATTGGCTTCATAACCGGGCGCAACTGCACCTTTTTCCCTAAATCCGTAGCACTCGGCTGGATTGAGCGATGCCATTTTGATGCAGGTAATCGGATCCAAGCCGCTTTTGATCGCCATGCGTACATTATGATCGACACTGCCTTCAGAGATGAGGTCGTCCGGATACTTGTCATCAGTACAGAACAGGAATCGGCGACTATTGGTTTCATTCACTAGAGAAATGAGCTGCGGCAGATCTTTGGCGACTGTGCCTTGGCGGATCATCACATACATGCCGCGTGCGAGCCGATCTTTTGCTTCATCGATTGAGACACATTCGTGATCGGTACGAATGCCGGCAGCCTTGTATATATTCACTCCTTGTGCATCCAGTCCGGCAGCATGACCATCGATGCGCCAGCTGTGTTTTAAGGTCATGGCCAGTTTATCCACCATTTCCGGTTCAGCATTTAACACAGCTGGAAAATCCATGACTTCTGCAAGACCAAGGACCTGTGTATGGTTAAATAAGGGCTCCAAATCGTTCGCTTCAAGCGTCGCACCGTTATGTTCAAATGCAGTTGCCGGTACTGACGAAGGCAGCATGACATATAGATCAATGCTGCTTTCTTTCGCGCGCTCGAGCATAAAGCGAATCCCGTCCGCACCGAGAACGTTTGCGATTTCATGAGGATCGGTAATTGCTGCCGTCACGCCGCGTGCCGCTAGAACATCGGAGAAAGCGCCTGGCGTCAGCAGTGATGATTCAATATGGACATGCGCGTCAATCAATGCCGGGCAGATGTAACAGCCTTGCGCGTCAAGGATTTCATTTGCCGCGTAATCGCCGAGTCCGACGATCATGCCGTCTGCAATCGCCACGTCCGTTTCCAACAATTGACCGCTGAACACATCGATCACTTTTCCATTTTTAATGACGAGATCCGCCGGTTCGTTATGCGCGGCGACCTTGATCCGCCGAACGAGATTTTCTTTATTAACTGTCAAAAGTTCCAGCTCCTCTCTCATTACGTCCAAATATATAGACCATTATAACTGAATTGAAAGCGGATGGGGAAATGGACATGATTAATGTAAATTTACCGGCGAAGAAACAGCAAACCGCTACCCGAGCATTGGTCCATCCAACGATCCATTTTGAGACATGGCTAACACTGAAAAAGCTGCAAAATAATACATGCTGCCAGCCAGCGAGGGTGACAGCATGAAAACGATCATCACAAAACGCAAAAGTTAAGCGAAAACCCGAATTTAAAGCGAAACCATGATTTTACACATTCGACATAAAATGGTGCCTTGGCTGAGCATCAAAAGCGTTGATGCAAAACCATGAAGACACGGATCAACGAAACCCGTAAAAGTTAAAGCGAAACCCTCAATTGTTACTGGAGGTCAGCGCCAAAAATTCATCGACATCACGTATGATGTAGTCAAGGGCTGTACTCCAGAATTTTGGCTTTGTTAGGTCGGCGCCAAGATGACGTTTGGCAAGGGTTTCGGTCGTCATACGGCCGGTATCGCGCAGCAGGGCATCGTATTTTTTGGCAAATGCCGGTCCTTCCTGAAGTGCCTGGACGTAGATGCCTGTGCTGAATAAATAGCCGAACGTATATGGAAAATTGTAAAATGGCCAGTTTGTGATGTAGAAGTGCAGCTTAGACGCCCAAAATGTCGGATGGTATGTGTCCAGCTGGTTGCAAAAGGCTTCGCGCTGCGCTTCAGTCATCAGTTGATTCAAGCGATCAACGCTGACGGAACCGGCTTTGCGTGCTTCATAAAAACGTGTTTCAAACAAAAGGCGTGCATGAATGTTCATCAGCAAGGCGATGCTACGCCCAAGTTTATCGGACAGAAAGGCGATCCGTTCTTGCTTGGTCTTGGCCGCGGCTTGACCTGCGTCGCTGACAATCATCTCGGAAAATGTTGAGGCTGTTTCGGCAACATTCATCGCATAGTCTTGAGATAGGTAAGGCAGATCATTCATCAGCGATTGATGGTAGGCATGGCCCAGCTCGTGGGCAAGCGTTGACCGGTTGGATGTGCTGCCGTTGAATGTCATGAAAATACGGGACTGTCCGGAGAGTGGAAAACTGGTACAGAATCCGCCGGGACGTTTGTTCGGCCGGTTCTCCGCTTCAATCCAACGGTTTTCCAATGCGTTTCTCGCAAAGGACGCCATGTTGGGATTAAATGAAGCGAAATGCTTCACGATAAAGGATGCCGCTTCTTCATAGCTGATTTTCTCGCTGCTTGTTTGAAGCGGCGCATCAATATCATACCAACTAAGCTTGTTTAAATGCAGCAATGCCGCTTTCCGTTTCAAAAATGCGCTGAGCTTTGGCTTATAGGCTGTAACCGTTTCCCACATCGTGTTCAGGGTTTGCTTCGATATGCGATTATAGTCCAAGGGTTCATCAAGGACATCATCCCAGCCGCGCGCTTGGTATTCAGCGATTCGAAATCCAGCGATGTGGTTCAATGCGGCGGCAAACAGGTCGGCGCTATCCGACCATGCGGACTCCAGCGCCTGAAAGGCGGCCTGACGTACACTGCGATCAGCATCATTGAGCAGATTGTTTGCTTGGCTGACCGACATTGGTTCCTTTTTACCATGATGCACAACGGTGATCTCCATTTTACCGATTAACTGGTAGTACAGATCTTCCCAAGCGTGGTAGCCGTCAACAGCCAATGCGCTGATCAGTTGTTCTTGATTCGCTTCGAGTTTCTTATGGGACAACGTCCGCTTTTCGTTCAGTGAAAAGGAAATGGCGCGAAGCTGAGGTGCGTTTATAAGGGTCTGAAACTCATCATCGGCAATTTGCCTTAATACCGTTTCAAATAAGCTGTTCACTGCATCGAGTTCTGCGCCAAGGCTGTGCATGCGATTGTTTGCTTGTGCTGCCGCTTGGTCTTTAATGTTTTGCGCGGTCAAACATTCAATGAACGCCGCCGCTTCGTTAAAATGTTTGCATAACGATTCATAGCGTTCAACCAGTGTGGTAAAGGGTTGGACATCCTGACGTGTAAACGGCGTTTTTTGCGCTTCTAATTGTTTCCGTACGGCTTGGATCGCTTGTTCCAGTTCATTCAAAAATATCTGAAAACGCTTTGATCCGGATCCGCCTGCAAAAATTGAGTCGAGTTCCCATTGTTGACTGAGCGTGTTCATTCTTTTACCCTCTTTCTAGATCCTTTCTCATTGTAGCATAAGTGACAGCGGTTTAATCTTTGGCGTTTCTTGGCTTAACTGATATGATATAAGGAGACACAATAAGGAGCGAAAACGAATGCGTCTGCTTTTTGTATGTTTGGGCAATATTTGCCGATCACCAATGGCTGAGGCCGTGATGCGCGCTAAGATTGCAGCAACAGATCTTGCTCAAAAAGTCACGGTGGATTCAGCAGGGACCGGGAACTGGCATGTCGGCGAGCCGCCGCATCAGGGGACGCAGCGCGAGCTGAAAAAAGCGGCAATCCCCTATCATCAGATTCGCGCGCGACAGATCTCGACAGACGATTTTCAAACCTTTGACTTGATCATTGCAATGGATCGTCAAAATGAGCAGGATTTGCACCGTTTGGCGGCTAATACTAATCATAAAGCGAAGATTCGCCGCTTTATGACCTATCTAAATGATCAGCCAGAGCCGGATGTTCCTGATCCGTACTATACCGGCTGTTTTGACGAAGTCTTTGACCGGATTAATCGAGGAACAGACCGGATTCTTGAGACGCTGATTAAATAAGCGGCATCCCTTCACCACTATTTAGCATTTGCCAAAGTGCCTCATATTAATGCCCGCGTGTGTGCAGACTAAAGTTGTGATCCCAATAAGGATTACAGCACTGCGAGGAGGCAGAATCTGATGAGTGTTTATGGCAAAAGCCACATGGGCAAATTCATGCTGATCGGTGGTATGGTTGGCTGTGGTTTGTCGCTGATCGGCCGCGAGACACGATCGGTCTGGGGCCAGCGTTTAGCGACAAGCGCGAGCAACTGCGGAAATTTGATTCGTGCGATGTATCAGCATCCCGATCAAGTCGGCAAGTACATGCAAGTAACCGGCACACGGCTTAAGGGCATGGTTCGGGAAGTCTCTGATGATTTTCAACATATGATCGATCAAGTGGAAAAAGCGAGAACGAGTACAGGCGATACGTATCAATATGTGATGGAGGTCGGCGGCGAGCTGGCTGAGATGGCAGGCAAGATTAGACAATCAGGGAGAAATATGGTTAATTACCAGGAACCTGAACTGATCAGTGCTGAAACAGAGGCCATTCAGAGACTGGAAAATGAGACATCCGTACCGAATCCGGGAACGATACCTCATGTGTCCAAACGCACGTCATCCGTTTCCGCTGCGGAGTACAAGCACTCAGCAGCCCCGAACGGAACAAGTAAAAAGCCGGATCATCGCGCATAACACCATTCCTTGAGGAAACGAGACCGGAGATGGAGAACGGTGGGGAAACTAAAGTTCAGAGATCTATTTCTTTTTGCACGGTTATTGGGCAGACGGTTTATTGAAGACCATACAGTGGATTTAGCGGCAACATTGGCGTACTACTTTTTGTTGTCGCTTTTTCCGCTGTTTATTTTTCTGTTCGCTTTGATCCCGTACCTAGGGGTCAGCCAGGAGCATCTGATCGAGCTGGCGGGCATGTATCTGCCGCAGGAAGTCGTCAGTTTAATCGACCAAAATCTAGATACAGTCTTTACCAAGAGCGGCGGCCTGCTGTCCATTGGCGTGATTGCAACGCTTTGGCCGGCGTCAAGTGCGGTAAATGCGTTAATGCGGATCTTGAATCGTGCTTACCAGGTTGAAGAAACACGGCCCTTCTTTCTGACACGGCTGCTGGCCATGGGGTTTACGGTCTCCATGCTTTTCGCCATTGCGATGACCCTTGCGGTTAACGTTGTTTCTGCAGGAGTGGCACGCAGTTTATTTAGTTATCTGGGGATTTCGCATACCTTTGCGGAAATGTGGTCGGTGCTGAGCACACTCATCACCTTTTGCGTTATCATTGTTATTTTTGCTTTTCTTTACCGGCTTGGCCCAAATATGAAGCTGGAAATGCGGGAAGCGATGGTTGGCTCTGTGATTGCCGGCGTCAGTTGGCAGGTTGTTTCCTACTTTTTTTCATTTTATGTCCGCTCTTTTGGCAACTATTCGTCAACCTACGGGACACTGGGCGGAATTATTATTTTGATGCTATGGTTTTATCTGACGGCGATTACGATCATCCTTGGCGGACAGATTAACGCAATCCTTTATCAATTAAAAAAGCAAGCGAAAAACGGACCCAACCGATAATAAGTTGGACCCGCTTGTTATTTGGGCTTTCCGGTTATCCGCGCAACAGACGCAAACCGTTTAGGATGACCAAGATGGTGCTGCCTTCATGGCCGACAACACCGAACGGCATGGTCAGGAACTGAAGGAAATTGGTTGCCAGAAGAAAAACGATTATCGTCAAGGCAAAAGCAATATTCATCTTGACAATCCGGCTCATCTTCCGCGACAGCCGAACGCTATCTGCGATTCGGGTTAAATCATTTTTCATCAAAACGATGTCAGCGGTCTCCAGTGCAGCATCATTTCCCGCGCCCATAGCGATGCCGACCGATGCTTGAGCTAGAGCAGGAGTATCGTTAATGCCGTCGCCGCACATTGCGACGTGACCGTAAGCCTGATTCATCTTCTGAATTTCCATCGCTTTGTTTTCAGGAAGACAGTTGGCAATATAGCTGCTGACGCCGGATGCCTTCTGCACGGCTGCAGCTGTTTTTTCATTGTCACCGGTGATCATAACTGTTTTGATGCCGTATTTTTTCAGCGTACGGATCGCTTCTTTTGCCGAATCACGGATTTGGTCGACTAAGGAGAGGCAGCCGATCACTCTTCCTTCAGAAGCGATATAAACGACGGTTTCGTCATCGGGCATAATGGCAGGCTGCTCGAGTTGATGAAATGCTTTTAAAGCGTCTGTGTCCATCATTTCTTTTTTCCCGATCAGGTATTCAGTGCCGTGAACCCAGCCAACAACACCGAAGCCAGGCTTCACCTTGACGCGTTCTGCCTCAGGAAGCATGGATTGACCCGAAAGTCTTGCAGAATAAGAAACGATTGCTTTACCAAGCGGATGCGACGAATGATTCTCAATTGCTGCAATCCGTTTGATCAGCGCGACGTCGTCCAAAGTACTCGTGTTTATGAAGCGTGCAACCTCCGGCCTCCCCTTTGTCAATGTTCCGGTTTTATCAAAGGCAATTGCTTTAACAGAGGCCAACTGCTCCAGATGAACACCGCCCTTGATTAAGATGCCGCGGCGTGCGCCGTAAGCGATAGAGGAAAGAATTGCCGGTGTTGTGGAGGCGACGAGTGCACATGGTGAAGCCACAACGAGCAGAACCATGGCACGGTAGACGGTCTCGCCCCATGACCATCCAAATAGGAAGTGCGGCGCGAAAAGCATTAATGCAGCAGCAATCAAGACAGCTTTGACATAGCTGCGTTCGAATCGTTCAATAAATAACTGAGTCGGTGCTTTTGTCGTTTGCGCCGATTGAACAAGGTCGAGAATCTTGCTGAACAAAGCGTCCTCGCTCCGTTTTGTGACGCGGGCAATCACACTGCCGTCTAGATTCATGGTTCCGGCCATGAGCGTAGCACCAGCCTGCTTATATACCGGTACTGATTCACCGGTCATGGTTGCTTCATCAGCGGTTGTTTCCCCGGTAACAATTACTGCATCGCATGGAATCCGTTCCCCGGGTTTAATCAGAATTTGATCTCCAGGACAAATCTTCGTGACAGGCAAGATGGATTCCTGACCGTTCGCAATGAGACGGGCGACTTCAGGCTGCAGTTTCATCAGAGCAGCCAGAGCGTTCGTGCTTTTGGCTGTGGAATAGGTCTCAAGTGCGCCGCTCAATGCGAAGATGAAGATCAGGATCGCACCCTCAAGCCAGTGATTGATGCAGGCGGCACCGATGGCAGCGGTAACCATCAACAACTCGACGTTTAATTGACGTGTGCGAATGGTGGCGATGATCCCTTCTTTCGATTTGTAAAAGCCGCCGATGACATAAGCTGCCGGATAGAGCAGCCAGCTAAGCGGCACCTGCAACAGGCCCAGCAGATAGGCGCTCAGTGTCAAAAGGCCACCGGCAAGTGCTGCGATCAGTTCCCCGTGCTTTCTGTAAATGTTTTGTACACGCTCAAAGTAAGTCGGCCCGTTTGGCGCAGTTGTGAGCTTTGCCTCTTGCATCATAAAAAAACAGCCCCTTTAAAAACTACTTTTATTTTTAAATAAAATAAATACTAAATAATATTAATTATTTAAGATGCAACCATTTGGTGAAGGTTTGCAGGTGTTAAATTTTTAAATGAGAATAAGAATCATCGTTAATTACCCTAATAGCACGCAATGCTGCCGCCAATTCAGGCGACAGCATTGTTTGATGTGTTTATAATCATTTTAATTTAACTCACTTAAATTGTAGCCATGATCATCTGCTTTGTCTAGTATTTTTTATAGATGGATTTTAGACATAGATCATTTTCAATAGACATAATGATGAGTAGAGGAGGAAAAGCCATGCAAGGTGCGCAAACACACAAACAAAAGTTGATTTGGATGCTTTTTATTGCCTATTTGACCTTTCTAATTTTTGTGACGTTGTTCACACACAATTACTATACATACGGACGTTCACGTAATTTGCTGATTTTTAGCAGTATTCGTTTGATGCTGCGGAGCGGTAGCAGCGTTTTAATTGTTAAAAATATCTTCGGCAATGTCTTGCTTTTTCTTCCCCTTGGTTTTCTGATGTCGATCATTATTCCATCAAAAAGACGCTTCGGCTGGCAGATACTGTTTGCTTTCAGTATTAGTGCGCTCATTGAAGCATGCCAGTACTTTTTCGCGGCACGCATTTTTGACATCGATGATATTTTATTGAATACGGGCGGCAGTGTGCTTGGCTTTGTGATCTTTTTGCTTCTCCGGTTTATAAAGCGCAAATGCGTTGTTTTGTATTTTAATGGTCACAGATGAAACAAGTCATCAATCGTTCTTGCAATACGGTAGACGCCGCGTTCCCCCATGTGGTATTCAATCAGATGACCATCAGGAGCAAACAAGTAGTAGGCGGGTACGAAACGATTGGCGAACTGATCGGCAATCTGACGAGTGTTATCGATGAGCATCGGTTCGGTCAGCGCGTATTGCGCCGCTGTTTGCGCCACGTCACGGACATCTAGATCAGCAGGCGAAAGCGGCATATGGACAGCGACAACGTTTAGCCTTCCTTTGTATTTTTCACGAATGGATGTGACAACCGGGAACGACTTTTTACACTTGGCGCAACGAATTGACCAGAAGTGGATGAGTGTCGGGGCACCGAGAAGCTGCTCGCGGCTTGTTTTTTGATTCATCCAGTGGGTTGCCGCTGAGAGGTTAGGCATAATAAAGTGCTTTTTCACAAGCGATTCCCCCTAAAAGAACCATTTCGTCAAATGGTTTTGCTGCTCTGATAGATTATGCAACAGCAAGGAGAGAGGTTCATGCAAGCGCGTAGGGCTATCGTCTGTTTGCGATCAACCGAGACGCTCCGAGCGATTCACGCGCGCCGTGTCTCGAACGGACGGATTGAAGAAATGGCGACTATCACAGATTAGTACTCCCCAAATCCTACATTTTTTTATTAAAAAAAGAGTCTCATTTGTTTGAGACTCCGGCTGTTTTTTGGAAGCTTGAACCTTTTCTATGAAGTTGAATCGCTTGTACGGTGCAGCTGATCGAAGTGAGGAACAAGAGGAAAGAGACACCGTAAAAGAGGCCGCCGTTTGGCATGATATTAATCATCAGGTTTCCGCTGATCGGTCCGATCATTGATCCGATGCTGTAACAGATTGTCATAATGATGTTGCCAAGCGGAATTTGTGTTTTATCGAGCAGATCGCTGACAAAGCCCATGCTCATCGAATAAAGCGAGCCGACCATCAACCCTGCTGCCAGCAAGGTGAAGTAGATTCCGTAAAAATAGTCGCAGAGGACGCCGGTGAGAAAAAGGGCAAGCGTTCCAACGCATGTGATGACCGGCAACAAGCGATTGCGTCCCAACCGATCGCCAAGCATGCCGAGCGGAAGCTGCGTAATCAAACCGCCGGTGACGAATGCCGGGAGCAGCACAGACAATGCATTTAAATCGTAGCCGTGCCGGAGCGCGAAGATTGGAAAACTGTTGTTCAAAGAAGTCTCCAGAAATCCGAATGCGAACGTAACCATGAATCCGGACCAGGCGGCCGTAAGTACACGTTTATAACGCGAGAACAGCGTGCTGTTTGACGTAGACTTGTCCTCCATGCATTCAGGATACTCATTTTTCAGCAGAAAAAGCAGAAAAAGGACCAGTGTGCAAAAGATGCCGCTCGTCAGAAAGGGGACGGCGGTTCCATAATCCACGAGGCGGACGAGCATCGGGCCGACGGCAACCCCAATGCCAAACGCAAGTCCGTAAAAAGAGATATTGCGACCGCGGTGGTTGAGTGGGCTGTCAATCGTAATCCAAGTCTGCGCGGCAAAATGGAGCATACTGTCTCCCAAGCCGACACACAGGCGAAGCATGAACCAGAACCAGAGATTCATCCAAATTGGAAAAAGGAAGAGCGGCAAGGTGATCAGTGCAAGCCCGCCGATCAGAAAAATTTTGTATCCGACTTTACGCATCGGTTTTTCCATAAGCGGAATGGCGATCAGCATGCCGATGTAAAGCGATGTTGAGCCCAAACCGTTCCAAATTGATGAAACCCCGCTTCGTTCTAATAGCGATGAAACGAGCGGGAGCAGCATACCTTCGGCCGCTCCCGTAATAAAAACTGAAATAATGAGCAAAGAAAATTGAAATCGCTGATAGGTTGTGTTCATTCTCTGATGTCCTTCTTTTTTTTAGTGACCGCGGCATACACATTTCCGCCAAACACAAGTATACCTGTTTCCAAATCGTTTTTGTTCATGAAAAAAATCTGTTTTATTGCAATCGGCCACGACTTTGTCATAATTTAAGAAGCGCTGCGGTTTGCGACGTACGTTTTTCGACGCGAGGATGCAATGAGAAGCCTTTACAAATGCAGCAATATCGATGAAAATAGAGATACTGCAATAGTCAGGTTTTTCACTACATACAAAAAATTTATTATTAAGATTTGGAAGTGACAATAGATGGTTTACTTTGAAAAATCCGATGCATTGAAACGTTTGCCGAAACAGTTTTTTGCTGATCTGGTTGTAAAAACTAATGCGGCAATTGCCAAGGGCTACGATGTGATTAATTTAGGACAGGGCAATCCGGATCAGCCGACCCCGCCGCATATTGTAAAGTCGCTGCAGGAAGCGGCAGCCAATCCGCTTTATCATAAATACTCGCCGTTTCGCGGCTACGACTTTTTAAAGGAAGCGATTGCGACTTTTTACAAGCGCGAGTATGACGTTTCCATTGACCCGAAGACAGAGGTTGCGATCTTGTTCGGATCGAAAACGGGGCTGGTTGAAATCGGCGAATGTATGCTGAACAGTGGCGACACGGTTCTGATGCCGGATCCGGGTTATCCGGATTATCTGTCCGGTTTTGCGCTGGCTAATCTAAATATGGAAACCATGCCGTTGCGCGCGGAAAATGCCTTCCTGCCGGATTATGCCTCAATGCCTGACCCGCTTCTCGATAAAGCGAAGCTGATGTTCTTGAATTATCCGAACAATCCAACCAGTGCGACCGCACCGGCCGACTTTTTTGAAGAGACGGTCAAGGTTGCTGAAAAGTACAACATCTGCGTGCTGCACGACTTTGCTTACGGTGCGCTCGGGTTTGACGGCAAAAAGCCGCGCAGCTTCTTGCAAACACCGGGAGCAAAAGAAGTCGGCATCGAAACCTACACATTGTCGAAAACCTATAATATGGCCGGATGGCGTGTTGGTTTTGCGCTTGGAAACAAGAGCATTATTGAAGCGATCGAACTTTTTCAGGACCATTATTTTGTAAGTCTGTTCGGCGCGATTCAGGAAGCCAGTGCCAAAGCGCTGCTTGGGCCTCAAGACTGCGTGCGTGAACTGGTTCAACGTTACGAAACGCGCCGCAATGCTTTTTTTGATGCGGCAAAGAAAATCGGTTGGGATGCGGTACCGTCCCAAGGCTCGTTCTTTGGCTGGCTTCCGGTTGCAAAAGGCTTCACCTCCGAATCGTTTTTCGAGTATGTGCTGGACAAAGCCCATGTCGTGCTTGCACCGGGAGTCGGATTTGGAAAAGGCGGCGAAAACTACGTGCGCATTGGTCTGCTCAGCGAACCGGAACGCTTGACCGAAGCCGTTGAACGAATCGGTAAGCTGCATTTATTTGATTAATTAACTTTCACATACGATCGGGAGATACCGCATAACAAGCGGTATCTTTTTTGTAAGGGAAGAAAGTTATGTAGTCAAACTGATAACACAGTGTCTTGACCGAAAGCGGAGGTACTCTGGCGCCTGCGGGATCGCGCGTTGTTGATGCGTGCCAGCGAGACCCCGCAGATTTCTGTTTGTCTGAGGAGGCTCGCGGTGCGCCCGCGGCAAGCGAGTAACCGAAGCGGCGATTCAGCGCTGAAAAGACACGAGCCCATCACACATGGTTGGAGATTAGGGACCGGGCGCTTTTTGCCCGGTTTTTCTTACAGGTAAAGAAAGTATATGATTTTGGGGGTATCGCAGTGAATATGACTGTGATACCTTTTATTTATGAAACCTAATATTCTTAAA
>NZ_JFZC01000043.1 GCF_000648615.1 Sporolactobacillus terrae DSM 11697
GCGTCTCGCACCTCCGCTTTGTTTCTCGGCCAAGACACTGGGCTATTGGTTTGAAGATGGGGCAAAATCTTATACTTTCTTTTCCTGTGAGAAAAACCAAGCTGTGCTTGGTCCTCTATCTCCAGCCATGTGTGATGGATTCGTGTCTTTTCGGTGCTGAATCGTCGCTTCGGTTGCTCGCTTGCCGCGGGCGCACCACGAGCCTCCTCGGACAGGCAGGGATCTGCGGGGTCTCGTACCTCTGCTTTGCCAAGCCTTGGAAGGCAGCCACTTCGTTGCACGGATACGTTTCAACCCCTTTTCCAATAGTCGATACAGTAAAACTCACAAACTGCAAATGGGTTTACGCGCGTTTGATGCGCTTATCCGTTTGATCCGATGAAAATGCCGACCACTCCGGTATATGATGGCTTATTCGCGCCGTGATGACGGTCATATCATCATTGAGCGTTCCATTTCCTGCCCGAATCACTTCCTCGAGCAGCAAATCGGCAATTTCCTGTGGATCATCAGTCTCCATCTCTTTTATTTTTCGCTTGACCCATGCTTCCTTATTTTCAATGTGCTGAGGAACATCAAAAATTCCGTCGCTCATCATAATCAGCAGATCCCCTGACTTTAGCTGTTCGGAGCGAACATCAATTGAGACATCACGGATAATTCCAATAGGCAGATTTTCGCTGTCAAGCATAAAAACACGGCTTCCTCGTTTTATAAAACTTGGATTTGATCCTATTTTCAGAAATTTAGAGGTCGCATTTTGCAAATCAATTAATGCCAGATCCAGCGTTGCATAAATTTCCTCTGTCGAACGCAGCGATAAGATCGAATTAATCGACTTAATCGCCAGCGTCTCATGTATTCCCGATTTCAACACTTTTTTCAACAGCTGCAAGGTGTCTTTGCTTTCCATATCCGCTCGCTCGCCATGGCCCATTCCATCGCTGATCGCCATCACATATTTCTTGGAACCAATTTCAAACAGCGAGTAATTATCGCCGGAGATCCCCCCGCCACCGCGTGCAGCCGTTGCGACACCCGTCTCCAAATCATAAGCACGTGCTGAAACAAAGACGACTCGGCTCGGACCTCCGGGAAGGTCAGACGACTGTTTCTTCTCCACAACGATACTTTCACCGAGAATATCTGAGAGAAGCGGTGCGATGACCTTCTCGCACACTCCGTAGTGATCAACCGGAAGCACAGCTTCGATATCGATTGCCCCAGATTCCAGATTGTAGATTTCAACGCTTTCGACGCGAACACCAATCCCGTTCAGTTTCGTCAAAATCATTTCTTCCTGCCAATCATGAAGCCCGCGCTCTCGCTTCATTTCACGTGCGAAGTCGCCCATGACCTGGGATACCCCCTTCAATTGATCGGCCACTAATCGGCGGCTTTCCAAAACATTGTGGCGCATTTTCTCACTTAATTCGGCATGGCTCTGCTCGCGGTGAATGGCCTCCAGCGTACGCTCCGGTCTCGAACAATGGCTGCGCCACTGACGCTGCACACGCGCTTCCGAGTCCCGATTTCCGTGGCGTGCCTCCTCACGTAATTCAAGCATGATCCGCTGCGTCTTCTCAAAATTATTAATCCAGCAAAACTCTTTTTTAAAGCAATTCTGGCAAGTTTTTGCCGTAACGCGGCTTAAGAAAAGATCATCATCACTGGCCGACTCATGATTGTCTTCAGGCGGCGAGAAGCTTTTCGCAAGCGTTTGAAAAAGGCCGGAAAATTGTTCAACACGGCTCACGGTAACATCGCGCAGTTTGCGCACATATTGCTGTTGTTCTGCCTGATATTCACGCGTTCCCGGGATAAATGAGGCCATTTGCCGGATAAAACTTTTCGGCGTTAGAAAGAACAAAACCAAAGCGGCAATGGAGTCGATGACTTCGTTGCCTAAGCCGGCGTAACCGCTGCCATAAACACCGATCAGCAAGGTTGCGATCAAAAGGCCGGCTGCCACCCCCACTTTTCCAGCCTCTTTCAGCAGACCTCCGAGCACACCCGTAAAGGCGAGCAAACTCATTTGATAGAGGCTCGTTACACTAGCCATACCTAGAATCAGACCAATCACCACGCCCACAGTTGACCCGATTGCCGCACCTCCGGCATAAGCAAAAAGCAGCACCGCGTAACGTGCGAGTACATGGTCGATGGACACGTCATAGACATGCCAGCCGATCGTTCCGGCGATCACAGAAGAGATTAGAATCACAAAGCAAATGATTTCCTCGTTACGAAACAGTTTATGACTGACATGTGTTGAGATCAGCGGCACACTCTGCATGAAAATCAATGTGACCAAAGCAGATAAGGAGGCTTCAGCGCCGGCGGTCAAGAGATCCGTCCAAACAATGGTCAGCGAAAACGCCGCTTGGTACACCAAACGTACCGTGAATCCCATGATAAAAACGAGTCCCGGCAGCCACCGTTCCATTTTCACTCGCTTCAACGCGTTCATCATTCGCCATCCTATAAGAAATGCGAGCAAACCGAGCAGTGCATAAAAGGCTTGTCCCGCCGAAAGGGTCGCCGCACCAACCAATACCGCAAGTGAATCGGCATATTTGCGCTTGCGCTTCATCCAGAAAACCGTCGCAAAAAACGGAAGGATAAAAGGAGTTAAGCTGGTAATGATTACCGCACGTCCAAGGAGAAAACCGGCCGCCAAGAAAAAGAAATCCGTACGGAATACTACACCCAACAAGAACGTCTGGATCGAACGACCGGATCGCGCTCGTCCTTGCAATCTTTTCTTGTGCACAAAGGGATCAACCGTCTCTGCCGCTACACTGCCCATTTTTTGAATCATGTCGTTCGCCGCCTTTAACTTAGGATTGTATGATCCATTAAAGCATATAAGACATTCATAATTTGTCAGAATGACAAGGCTTATTCGAAAAAAACTTCGACCGCTTTCTCGATCTTCAGCCATATTTGACAAATGCTCGCATGGTCACGGCTGCTCGCGGTTCTGTCAAACGGCGAGTCTTGGCGAGTGCTCTCACTTTTCGCCATTGTCCTGTCGTTTGTTCTCAATTCATCGACAATGATTACGCTTCTTCTGTTTTCCTGTACTTTGATAAGAAAAATCAGGCAAACTTGGCCCTTACTTCTTCAGGATGCGGTGATTTCCGCATTGTGCACAATAGCATGTACGCCGTGACCACTCAAAATGCGCTCAGAACGCACAAAAAAGCATCCAAGTCCCTCTTGAACCTGGATGCTGCATTGCTATCTATTTATATCGATTCCGGTGGTACTCAGCCTCTGCGTGCGCCACGTCCTCCGCGTTTGGATTCGGTCTGACGCTTAATTGTCGAAAGACGATCCTCACTGTCTTTTAAATATTGAGAAATTTTGTCCTCAAAACTTAACGTGTGCGCATGTGAATTAAACCGTTTGCCGCCGCCATGTCTTGGTCCGCGAGACGACGATGCGACCTTGGGTTTGTCGACAGCTTTCCGAATAGACAGACCGATTTTTCCGTCGGGAGCAACCTGCAACACCTTAACCGTTACCTCATCACCGACCGACAGAACATCATGAATGTCTTTTACATAACGATCCGCAACTTCACTGATATGAACCAGCCCTGTTTTCCCACCGGGTAAATCAACGAAGGCTCCGAAGTTAGTAATTCCTGATACTTTACCCTTCAGCTTGCTGCCTGCTTCAATTGACATAAAGAAAAGCTTCCTCCTAAAATGGTATCAATAATTATATTATTATACATAGCAAAAAAAGTGCCTGTCAATCCTTGGTCTGAGCGGGTTTTGAAAAAATAATCTCACCCTTGTTCGATAATAGATAATCACGTCTGGCGATTTCGCCAATATAGTCTTTATCATGAAGCAGCTTGATTCGCTTCTTCACGTCGGATGCCTCATGTTTCGATTGGCTCAGCTGCTTTTGCAAACTTTTTTTGGTCTGCGTCGCTTCGTTAATTTGGTGAGATTGTGAAATCAATGAGGAAATCATGAAGGTGCTAAGCAGAGCGAAAACCACAAAGAAAGCAAGCAAACGCCGCATTAATCCTTTTTGTCGTTTCCTTTTTCTTTTTTCATTCAACTCATGTGACTGCAGATAATTATTTTGCAGCCGAGTAACCCGCTCAACGCCCGCACGTTCCATTTTATTCCCCCCGATCATTTCCGCTTCACAAGAAGTGATACCCACTGCCCAATTTTTTGCCGGATCTGTATTTGTTTCTTTGTTACAAATAGGAGAAAACGGTCCGGAAGAATCATCCGGATGATGCCTCTTAGCAGCTTCAAAGGAACAGCAAGCAGAAAAAGCACACTTCTTATCGCAGTGTTTACTGTCATTCTACACAATCTATACGTAAGCATCAATAGGAAAAAGATCGGATAGATCAATAAACGATAGACAGATTTTGCCGTAAACCGCCCTGTTCGGACAGCCATAAAGACTATTTTGCCGAAAAGACGCATAAAAGGCTTCTCCAAGAGTGCTTTATAAAAGGAAAAACCAAGCGCAATGGCCAGGAAATAATAAAGACGCAGCTGACCTTCATTCATCGGCAACAGAAATGAAAAGAGCAGCAGCGCTTGTACGATCCAAAAGAGAGGGTCTGAAATGAGCAGAATCCAACGGCGCTCTTTCCTCGGGTGAACAAAATGCTGATAGACAGAAAAAGAGGCGCCAAACCATATGCCCATGACAATCATCAGCATGAGCGACGCATATTGTTCTTCCAGTGTCATCGAAACAGCTTGCTGAAGAAGCCTTTGTGTGCTTCTCCGCCCTGATCATCCAAATAGCTGATTTCAATAATATGCCCCTCAATTAAAACTTGTCCCTGCTCAACATTCAGATTCTGCATTTTCAGACCCGAACCCCGAACGGCTAGATACCCCAGCACGGTTTCAAGTAGAAATTCTTCATGGTCAAAGCTTTCTACATGTTTCACACCGGTGATCTCAATCGACTTTCGGTCCTTCACCACAATGTTCTGATTTTGTATTGGCTTGTCTTTATTAGGGATTGGCGACGAATAGAATTGACTCAATGGACTCCCCTCCTCTAATTCTTACATTATGAAGGAGCTGTCCCATTTAGAACTTAAGCGAAAGGGCTGTTATTTTTGAACCACTTCATAGAGCGAAGCTGCTTCTTCTTTCTTAACAACCTCTTTAAGCTGCAGAATTCGAACCGTCATCGGTCTTTGCCCAAAGTGGAGCGTCAGCACATCGCCGACCGCGACATTCGTGCTTGCCTTTCCCGGCTGCCCATTAATGTCGACCCGTCCTTGATCCGCAAGTTCTTTCGCCACCGTTCGCCGTTTAATTAAACGGGAAACTTTTAAAAATTTATCTAATCTCATTTTTTCACTGCATCCTTAAATTTATTTCCCGCTCTGAATCCGGGCACGCATGTCGCCGGAATCGTAATGGTTTCGCCCGTCTGTGGGTTGCGTCCTGATCTGCTGGCACGTTCGCGTACTTCAAATGTACCGAATCCGACGAGTTGTACTTTTTCATTTTGTTTCAACGCTTCGATCACTTGGCTCAATGTCTCATTCACGATAGCCTCGGTATCCTTTTTCGCAATGCCTGTTTTGTCTGCTACTTTATTAATGAGTTCATTCTTATTCATGAAAAATTCCTCCAAATCATTAATCGTGATTCCCGCTGTCCCTGGCTGTTCCGCCTTATTTGTCCCATTTTATCATATGTAGCCCATGGTTCACAGTTTCGAGGATCGATGTGACGCCTCTGCTTCACGTCCCGTATGGTCGCTGCGCTTCGTCAGTGTCGCGGCAAACGGAATGCGTACCAAGTCACGCGCATCAAGAAAACGAAAAAACCAGATCAGTGTGACAAAAACCACACCGCCGACCATAGCAGCAGACAGCGCGCATAACGCTGCTGCCGGGCGCGAGGCAAGCGGTTCGGTAACCCTGCGCATCACTTGCTTCCACACAAAAACAGAAGTCGCCATCCCGGCAATTGCCGACGCTAGCTTAACCAGCGTCAACCAAGAAAACGCACGCGTCAATCCGGCACGCCGTAAATAAAAAACGTTCAATCCGGCTGCAATAAGTGTACCCGTACACGTTGCCAGTGCTGCGCCGACAATAGAAAAGCGGGGAATGAGCAGAAAGTTAGCCGCCGTTTTCGCGCACGCACCGACAATCAAACCTAAAAAAGGCATCCATGGCTTTCCGGCTGATTCCCAAATTCCTGAGGCGGTCAGCATCAGCGACAGGGTGAGCATCGTCAGCGCAGCAAGGGCGAATGCAAGCGTTCCGTTCGCGTTTCTGAAAAGCATGATGTTCACTTCTCGACTGATCGACATAAGCCCAGCTGCTGCAGCCGTACCAAATGCAAGGCTGATTTTGAGCGCGAGTGCCGCTTCAATACGAAAATCATGATGCCGACGCTGCACCGCAAGCTGTGAGAGTCTCGGCACGATTGCTGCGGTCAGCGAGGCTGCCGCAATCATCCCGAACTGAGTCAAGATATAAGCACGATCATAGATCCCTTTTACCGCACGCGCATCAGCAACCTGTCCCTGTTCGAGCAGACGCAGTACCGTAAGCGAATCAATCAGCTGAAAGAACAGCAGCGGCACCGCGAGAACGGAAAACAAACAGCCGCTGATCATCAATTTTTTTACCCATCGCCATCGAACAGGATGATCCGATAAGGACAGTAGCCTTTTGACTGCAGTCTTTTTGTGTGGCACAAAGAGCATTAAAATCACTAATGACACAAGTGGCGCAAAAGCTGAGCCGGCGGTTGCCGCAAACCCAAACGCGTAGGGATCTCCATGATTAACAAACAAGTACCAAGATACACCGAGAATAAAACAAACCCGTACCGTTTGTTCGCCGATTTGAGACAGTGCGGTCGGCAACATATTTGCTTCATTTCCTTGAAACGTTCCGCGCAAAAGGGCAACCAGCGGCACAAACAAATAAGCCGCGGAAGCAACGCGGATCAATCCGGTCAGATGGCGGTCGCCCATGATTGCGGTCAAGAAATCAGCGAAGAAAAAGAGCCCGACGAAAAAAAAAGTGCAAAGCAGCAGCAAGGCCATTCCGGCATGCCGCGCTACTGCAGCCTTCTCTGTTGGATGGCCGGATGCTTCTGCCATATATTTAGAAATCACAATCGGGAAACCGGTTGTCCCCAGTGCCGCGGCGAGCGCGTAAAACGGATAGACTTGCTGATAGACATAGAAGCCGACGTCACCAGCAAAGTTTTGGTAAGGAAGCCGGTACAGCGCGCTCATCAGCTTCACCAATAATGCAGCGGCGGTTAGAATCAGTGCGCCCTTCCATACGCGATGGCTTCCCTTGTTCTCTTGATTCATAGATGTTCCTGCTTTTCTCAAGAATTATAAATAGGATTATATCATATCTTTCCTCTTGGGATGGATTAATCACCTTGTTCACGAATGACCCTCCAGCTGCTCGCTGCACGTATCAACAAAGCGCGATCCCGCTGGCGCCAGAGTACCTCCGCTTTGATTCTCGGTCAAGAGACGGGTCGATTGGCTTGAAGACGGGGCAAAATCATAAACTTTCTTTACCTGCAAAAAAAGAGGCCGCAGACGCGCCTCTTTTTATTGTTCAATGTTCCATTTGTCTGCCAAGGAACCCAGCCGCTGTCTCTGCAAGCTTCACTTCGGTTTCACCTATAGCCTTCTGATCCTTGTCAATCAACATGATCGTCCCAATCGGATCGCCCCCGGCAATAATTGGGGCTACAACGTAAGGCCCGGACAAATTTTCATGCCCTTCAACCAAAGGTTCACCGCGTTTCTGCTCAGAAATGGTCTGCCGCTGCTCCATGGATCGTTCCGGGACAGAAAGCAGCCGCTTTTCTAAAAAATCTTTTTTCGAACCTCCTGAGACAGCGATCACCGTATCACGATCGCTCACCAAGGTCAGTTTGCCTGAATTCTCTGCTAACGACTCTGCATACTCTTTCGCAAAATCACTAAGCTCACTCATTGGCGAGTATTTCTTTAAAATGACTTCACCATCATGATCCACAAAAATCTCTAATGGATCGCCTTCACGTATACGAAGCGTGCGCCGTATTTCTTTGGGAATGACTACCCGCCCAAGATCATCAATCCGGCGGACAATACCAGTTGCTTTCATTTCAAGGATGTCCTCTCTTTCCGCTTCCGCAAAAATGATTGATTCCTTGAATTATTATCTGCGCTCCTGGCAGAACTATGCACCATTCACCAAATTTAACCTGCTTTCTCCGAAGGGCTCTTCACCTGCTCAATACCGCTAAGCAGTTTCGTGACTTCCTTCAGCATCGGCTCGGTATGACGCGCATCACGTTTAATCGTCACTTTCATTTTTGTACCCTCGCTGCCGAGCGCAACACCGTTGCCCATTTTGCTCACCGCTTTAAATAGCGATTCACGATCAAGCGCCTTCCAGCCCATCTCCGAAAAAATAATCGTGGTTTGTGCGCCTTGCTGTTTGATTTCCTCAATCATCAAAGTATTCGCACGTACACGCATCTCAGCTACTTTAAACAGATCGGCAACCTCGCGCGGGTAATCGCCAAAGCGGTCAATCATCTCATCGCGCAATTCGGCGATATCCTGCAATGATTCAGCCGATTTGAACCGTTTGTACATATCAATCTTCTGCAGCGAGTCGTCAAGATACGCATCCGGAATATAAGCATCCGTATCCATTTCAATCGTGACCTTAGGCGGACGCGGTGCGGCGGCCTGCGTTTTATCTTTACTGCTGCGCTCGGCGATCGCGTCTTGAAGCATCTGCGAGTACAGATCAAAGCCGACCGAATCGATGAATCCGTGTTGCTGCGCGCCGAGCAGATTGCCGGCGCCGCGAATTGACAAATCACGCATTGCGATCTTAAAGCCGGAGCCGAGCTCGGTAAACTCTTTAATGGCTTGCAGCCGCTTTTCGGCTACTTCATTCATAACCTTGTCGCGCTGATAGGTGAAATAGGCATACGCAACGCGGTTTGAACGTCCGACACGACCGCGCAGCTGATACAGCTGCGACAGCCCCATCCGATCAGCGTCATAGACGATCAATGTGTTCACATTCGGAATATCAACGCCAGTCTCAATAATGGTTGTGCTGACCAGTACATCCGCATTTCCATCAAGAAAATCAATCATTGCCGATTCAAGTTCCGATTCTTTCATCTGGCCATGAGCAAACGTTACCGAGGCATCCGGGACCAGAGTTGAGATCATCTCCGCCATTCTCTGAATCGTCTCAACGCGGTTATAGAGGAAGTATACCTGGCCGCCGCGTGCCATTTCCCGCTCAATGGCTTCGCGGATCAGCGCTGCATTGTATTCCATAACAAAGGTCTGAACCGGAAAACGGTTTTCCGGCGGTGTTTCAATAATTGAAAGATCGCGTACCCCAAGCATCGACATATGCAGCGTCCGTGGAATCGGCGTTGCAGTCAAGGTCAATACATCGATATTGGCCTTTAGCTGTTTAATTTTTTCTTTATGCGTTACGCCAAACCGTTGCTCTTCATCCACAATCAGCAGACCAAGATCTTTGTACTGAACATCCTTAGACAATAAGCGATGCGTGCCGATGACTAGATCAACCGTACCGTTTTTCAAACCTTTAAGCGTTTCCAATTGTTCTTTTCGCGAACGGAAACGGCTAAGCAAACCGATGGTTACTGGAAAATCTTCAAAACGTTCACTTGCTGTCTCGAAATGCTGCTGCGCAAGAATTGTCGTCGGCACAAGGAACGCCACCTGTTTCCCATCGGCAATGGCTTTAAATGCCGCACGCAAAGCGACCTCCGTTTTTCCGTAACCGACATCGCCGCACAGCAATCGATCCATTGGCTTTTCTTTTTCCATATCGCGTTTGATTTCCTCAATTGCCTGAAGTTGGTCAACGGTTTCCTGATAGGGGAAAGCCGCATCAAAATCATGCTGCTCTGCTCCATCCTTGCTGAATGCGTATCCTTTGCTGGCTTCGCGTTTTGCATAGAGCTTGATCAAGTCATCAGCGATATCCTGAATAGACGAGCGCGCCTTGCGCTTAACCTTCTTCCATTCACTTCCGCCAAGCGAATAAATTTTTGGTTCTTTGCCTTCTGAACTGACGTATTTTTGAACTTGGTCGATATGTTCAATCGGGACGTAAAGTTTATCATTTCCCTTATAGATAATTTCAAGATAATCTTTATGAATGCCGTTTACTTCCAGTGTTTCAATCCCGGTGTAGCGGCCGATCCCATGATCAACATGCACGACATAATCGCCGACGTTCAATTCGTTATAGCTCTTCAGTCGCTCAGCATTGGATAGCTTCTTCCCACGTCTCGCAGGCTTTGCTGTTTTTTTGGTAAATACTTCTCGCTCTGTAATGACCGCGATCTTCTTCAGCGGCAGTTCAAAACCGTTTTCAAACTGACCGACTGTGATTTGACTGATTCCATGAACCGGAAGTGTATCCGGAGCGACAAGTTCTGCCGGCACACCATAATCCGACAACACACGTTCCAATCGTTTCGCTCGCTCCGAATCGGAAGCAAGGAAGACGACCGCAAAATCGCCTTTTTTCCAGCGCTCAGCCTCTGTTTTAAGCAACTGAATTTGTCCATGAAAATTCTGCATCGTGCGGCACGTCATGTTGATGACATTCTGCGGCTGGAACTGGCCATGATAACGAAGAAACAATGAGAGCAGCAGCAACGGCTGATTGAGCCGTTCGGTTAATTCATGCCATTCCATTGTCATTGGCAGATCGCCGACGAGCTCCCCGCGCTGCAGCAGATCAACACGCCATTCGGCTTCCTCATGGTCCAGTTGTTCGGCCATTTCCTGAATGCGGCTGATCTCATCAAAAATGATCAATGCGTCCTCGGGCAAATAGTCATGAAACGTTGTTTGTTTGCTGTAGAATAACGTCGCGTATTTAATCATCCCGTTAAAAGGCTGATTTTGCCTTAACGCCTCAAGTTCGGCTTCGGTATGTTCATTGATCAGTTCCTTAACCTTCTGGTCGGACATCTTTTTCAAGGCACGTGCCCGTTCGCTTTCCAAGCCTTCTGCGGCTGTCGTAAAGTTTTCATCGTAGAGCAACAATTCACGTGCAGGCCCAATCAAAACGGGACCGCGAATCATATCCAGCGAGCGCTGCGTTTCACTATCAAAGAAGCGAACCGAGTCGATCTCATCATCGAATAGTTCAATACGAACCGGGTGCTCTTCCGTTAAGGGATAGATATCGATAATGCCGCCGCGAATACTGAATTGTCCGGGTCCGGTGACCATCGATTCACGCTCATAACCGATTGCCGTCAGCTTGCGCAGCAGTTCATCCAATTGAACCGTTTTTCCGCTTTCAAAGTGCAATAAGCTCGCTTTCCATAGATAAAGCGGGGCCAGCAGTTTCTTCAGCCCAGCTGCCGGTATGATGATTAATCCCTTTTTTTTCTGGGCCAGGTGGTTGAGCACATCAATACGCTGGGCCAGCAATTCAGGACTGGCGACCGCCAGTTCAGAAGCAATTAAATCATTTGCAGGATAAAGGAACAGTTCCTCTGCGTCGATGAGCCCCTCTAGATCGTTATAGAGCTTCTGCCCTTGAAACAAGTTATGGGTCACCACAACCGTTGTTTGGTTTCGCTTTTCATAAAGCGCTGTGATCCACAGTGCTTTTGCCCCCCCCGACAGTCCGGACACGAGCTGCTGTTTCATCCCCTGCCGATAACCATCAAGAACGGTCTGTATTTCGTTAATCTTTTGCTGATAGTATTGGCTCAGCCCAAGCATCGGCTAACCTCACTTTCTAGGACTTGGCTCAGCAAAGCCACCGGCGCAGGCTGAGCCCTGTTCATGCGTATACAATCCCCTTCGCTTCCCTCGCTCTTTTTGCACGGCATCATTTTGCCAGAAAAATGAGTGGAATTGGAAACGTTGGCGATCTCTTTGTCCTTTGTGTTACGAAACCGAAAAATGCTTTGGCAGATGCCAAAGCCCTGTACGGTTACATCAGAACCTGATTCTATAAAAAATAACTTCTATGATTATGCCCTTTGGGAAAATTACTTATTCGAATTATACATGTTCATAAGCTGTGAAAAAGGCTGCGTCAGCCATGCTTTTGCCGCCGAAGCAGAGCGTTCGATTGCAGCATCAATCGCTATCCGATCATCGCCTTGGAAACCTTGCAATACATAGCGAACGACCGCTTCGCGCGTATGCTGCGGATGTCCGATTCCTACTTTAATACGTGCAAACGCCTGAGTGCCAACGTGCTGAATGACAGATTTAATGCCGTTATGACCGCCAGCACTTCCCTTTTGCCGCAAGCGAATCTTGCCAATCGGCAGATCCATGTCATCTTGAATAACCAAAAGATCATCGGTATCCGATTTAAAAAAACGCAGCAGCGGGCCAACCGCTTCACCGGATGCGTTCATATAAGTAAGTGGCTTCACAAGCAAAACGTCCGTTTCACCAATTTTCCCTTTGCCAAACAACGCATTAAACTTATTCTTGGTTAAGCGGATCGATTCCTGCTCGGAAAGATAGTCAATCACTTCAAAACCTATATTATGTCGTGTATGGGCATATTCAGAACCTGGATTTCCCAAACCAACAATCACTTTCACAGTATTCACTCACCTTCAATGGAAGCTGGGTTTTTCGTTCATTACTTTATGACCCACCGACAACCCTATGCCGTTGTTCTGCTTTTTTAGTGCCTAACCCAGCGCTTCGGCTGTTCGCTGCTGCGGGCAGTCTGAGAGCTTTCGTATGCGCGCATGATCTTCGAGACTCCCCTTTTATACCGCTTGCCTCATCCAGCACGCTCAAGATCATAAACTTCCTGATCTGTAAAAAAGGTGTCTCAAAGTTAAAAACAGACTTTTGAGACACCCTCTCTTTCCCTAATCAAATCAGAAACGCTTCGTTATTCTGCAGCGTCGGTACTTGTCGGTTCAGCCGCCGTATCCTCAGCAGTTTCTTCTTCAGGTGCAGCTGCTTCTTGAGAACCATAAGAAAGAGAAACAATTGCGTCTTCAGCATCGCCGAGAATCGTATAGTCCTTAGCAGTGGAAGCAAGGTCACTGATGCGGATTGAATCGCCAACGCTTAATTTGGTTACATCGACTTCAATCGCACTTGGCAGTTTGTTCGGCAACGCGCGAACAGTCAGTTCAGACAATTGATTGTTCAATACGGCATCGCCGGATTCAACTTGTTCGACACCCTTCAGGATAACCGGAACAACGGCATCAATTTCTTCATTCATATTAATTTCGAGAAAGTCAATATGGCGAACGTTGCCTTTGAGCGGGTCAAATTGCAGATCGTGCGCCATAACGGTATATTTCTTCTTTCCTTCGATAGCCAAGTTGATGATGGCATTGCGTCCTTCATCGCGGAACAGCTTGTCAATCGCTTGAGCATCAACGGCTAGTCCTTCATTTCCTACGGTTTTTCCGTAAACAACGGAAGGAACTTTACCTTCTTTTCTTAACTGCTTCGTATATGACTTCTTGTAGTTATTACGAATTGCCGCATTTAATGTTGCCATGCGCGCGTGCACTTCCTTTCAACTCATCCATCTTTAGAATTTTTACCAAGCATAAGAAATCTAACCCTGTATCAACACATTACTTCAGTCCTAGGTTAGTTAAACAACCGGCTGACTGAAAGTTTCTCATGAATTCGGATGATTGCTTCTCCAATCAACGGTGCAACAGACAATTGCACAATCTTATCAATCTTCTTTTCTTCCGGCAACGGAATGGTATTCGTTACCACAAGCTCGCTGATTGCAGAACCCTGAATACGTTCAATAGCAGGACCCGATAACACAGGGTGTGTACAGCAAGCATACACCTTTTTCGCGCCGCGCTCAACTAAGGCGTTTGCAGCAAGCGTAATCGTTCCCGCCGTATCGATAATATCGTCGATGATAATGCACGTTTTATCCTGAATATCGCCAATAATGTTCATGACTTCCGAAACATTCGGACGCGGGCGACGTTTGTCAATGATGGCAATCGGCGCTTTCAAGCGATCAGCCATCTTGCGGGCGCGCGTGACGCCGCCATGATCTGGAGAAACCACAACGATATCATCAAGCTGCTTACTCATGAAGTATTCCGACAGCGTCGGAACACCAAGCAGCTGGTCAACCGGGATATCAAAGAATCCTTGGATTTGCGGTGCGTGAAGGTCAAGGGTCAAAACGCGTGTAGCCCCTGCAGTCTCAAGAAGATTTGCAACCAGCTTTGCAGTGATCGGTTCGCGTGCACGCGCTTTGCGATCTTGACGCGCATAGCCGTAGTACGGAATCACCAAGTTAATCGTCTTAGCCGATGCCCGTTTTAATGCATCGATCATAATCAGCATTTCCATCAAGTGCTGGTTAACCGGGTCACTCGTTGATTGAATAACATATACTTCGCTGCCGCGAATACTTTCTTCGATACTGATTTGAATTTCACCGTCGCTAAAGGACGAAACAAGACATTTTCCCAATTTAATGCCGATATGTTCTGCAATCTGCTTTGCAAGATCAGGATTGGAATTGAGACTGAATACTTTCAAATTTGGATCTAAATAGCTGACCATCGAATGGTTCCCTCCAGTTAATGGTTTACCCAGTGCTTTTCTGCATCTTTTAGTTATTATTTTTGAGCGTTGGGATCTTGCCGCAGCCTTGCCGCTTTAAGGGGTTGGCCCGCTCCGTTCTCCAATGTCCGTGTTCAACGTGTCAGTAAAACTGCCCACTTTAGCCTGATCATGGATCTTGGACAGCGGGCGAATGTAGGCAAACGGACCAATCTGTACTCGATTGCCAATCGTACTTCGCTCAAGCACGGATTGATCAATTGTCGTTTCATCGCCAATGACGCAATCGCGAATTTGCGTGTTGGCTCCAATGACACAGTTCTCGCCGATTTGCGTTTTTCCTGAAATCACTGTTCCCGGATAGATGACCGTATCCTTTCCGATCGTACATGTTGGCGCGAGATAGGTGCGCTCCGGATCAATAAGTGATACACCTTGTTTCATCATGGTGCAATTAATGCGTGCCTGCATATATTTCCCCGCAGCCGACAATTGAATTCGGTCATTAACACCGACCGTCTCTTCAAAATGCTCCGTGGTATAAGCAATAACTTTCTCAGATCCCCGGACAAGCATACCAATGACATCAGGAAGATAGTATTCGCCTTGAGCATTATTGTTCTTTACCTGGCCAAGCAACTGGAACAACCGTCGATTATCAAAACTATAGATTCCTGTATTAATTTCTGTTACTTTTTTTTCTTCAGAAGTGGCATCCTTTTCTTCGACAATTTTCGCTACATTGCCAAAACGATCCCGTATCACGCGTCCATAGCCCGTCGGCTGCAACGTGTTCGCTGTAAGCACCGCAGCAGACGCGTTTTTCTTTTCCTGAATTTGAATCAGTTTTTCGATCGTCTGGTGTGTGATGAGCGGTGTGTCGCCGCAGAGCACAACCGTCGTTCCATCAAGGTCGGCAAGTTGTTCAGCTGCTTGCAGCACGGCGTGACCCGTCCCCAGCTGCTGACGTTGAAACAGACATTCAGCATCTTTGCCCACTTCGGCTTTGACCGCATCGGCACCGTGACCGACAATCACATAGGTTTTGGAAAAATTCACCTGAGTCACTTCGTCCACGACATGGCGAATCATTGATTTCCCGCAAACCTTGTGAAGTACTTTGTGTACCTTCGACTTCATCCTTGTTCCTTTTCCGGCAGCAAGAATGATCGCAAAGCGATTTGACATAATGAACCCCCATAGCATTTGCTGATCCTTAGCGTCCATTTTAGACTATAGCTTAAAAACAGCCCTTTTTCAAGATCGTCCAAACGAAAAACGAATTGCTGTACGATCTTGCCGTTTCCCCCGTCTCAACGAGTAAATTTGCCATGTCTTTACAGGATCTCTCTAAAACTTATGAGCGTCCGTCTGCATATGTGTCTTGCCGGTTAACCGATCAGAAAATCCTATCATGAATGTTTCTAATTCTAAGAAAAAAAGAACCTAATCGGCTCTCTTTTCTCAGATGTGTTCATAAAATGAAGTGGAATGATACAGATCAACAGAACAAAAAGATTTAAAAGCTGCCTAGAAGTGCTGCTTCTGCAGTTTTTATGAAGCTCCTGCTTGCTCAAAAGAAGGATCCTCTTCACACGCGTGTTCATATTCATTCAGAATTGCGGACTGTATTTTCTCTCTAGTTCCGGATGTGATGGGGTGGCAGATATCCCTAAATTCCCCGTCCGGTGTCCGTTTGCTTGGCATCGCTACGAAGGTTCCGTTATTTCCATCGATCACACGAATATCGTGAACAACAAATTCTTTGTCAAAAGTGATCGAAGCAATCGCCCTCATTCGCCCGTCAGTATGCACAAGTCGCAATCTGACATCTGTTATTTCCATTAGTAAGACACCACCCTTTTCCCTAATGCGTAACTCATGGTTCTTACTACTTGTTTCAACACAAAAGTGGGAAATCCTGCTAATAGGAAAAAGAAATATGAATATTTTCAATCAATTTTGACACACACCGAACATCATAGCGATTCTGATGCCCGATCTTTTGTTTATACGTTTGTTGGGTTCACGTGCTGCTTCGGCAGCCAATCATATACGTTACCGTTTTCAATGATCGGCGTTTCCTGACGATCAGGGATGGCTAATTTAAGCAGTGATACATAACGGTCGACCAGTTTCGGTTGTTCTTCCTTTGTTTCAACCAACACCGCCATGCCGGCAACTTCCGCACCGAATTCCTGAATCATACTTGTCATGCCCTTCATCGTTCCTCCCGCTTTCATAAAGTCATCGACAATGAGGACACGTGCATGTTCCTTCAGACTTCTTCGTGGCAGAACCATCGTTTGGATCCGTTTTGAGGATCCGGATATGTAGTTAATACTTACCGTAGAGCCTTCCGTTACCTTGCTGCTGCGCCGCACGATCACAACAGGAATGCTGCGCTGCGAAGCAACGGCATAGGCGAGCGGAATCCCTTTGGTTTCCATCGTCATGACCGCGTCCAGTTTCTCATCAATAAAAACCGAAGCAATCAGACGTCCAATCGCATTGATATACGCCGGCTTGCCAAGCAAATCGGTCATATAAAGATAGCCGCCCGGGAGAAGCCGATCCTTTTGCGTCATTTGCTGGCGCAGAGTGCCCAGCAGCCGTTCAACTTCCGCAAGTCCCATATACGGCATATAGCAGACGCCTCCAGCAGCCCCTGCCTGTGTTTGAAGACGACCAATTTCCTGAGACTCAAAATTCTCTTTAATAATCGTCAGATCTTCGCTGATCGAGGATTTGGCCGACTGATACCGTTCCGAAAAATAGGAAAGCGAGATCACTTGTTGAGGATGCCGCAACAAATACGCCGTCATATCAACAAGTCTGCTGCTCCGCTTAAGTTTCATCATGTTCCTCCAAAACCCGAATATTTTAAAGCAATTCTACACCATTATTCGTATTTAAACAAGAGGAAACGGTTTACATAGGCGAACAGCATAGACTTGCGAGCAATATCCTCTCATTCCATTGATCAAACGCTGCATCCGGGACTCATGCTGTGTAAGTGCAAATACAGTTGGTCCGCTGCCGCTCATCAAAATGCCTTCAGCACCGATTTCTTCCATATGTGATTTGATCTTCGTAATGTCGGCAACCTTACGCATCGTCACCGGTTCCAGACAATTGCCAAGCAAGCGGCAAATCGATTCAAAATCACCAGCATCAATCGCGTGCAGCATCGCATCCACATCCGGATGTTCAATTGGACGACTGTCTAGGTCTTTATAGATCTGGGCTGTCGAAACGGAGACCGTCGGCTTGACCAGCACAACCCAGCAAGGCGGCAAGGGTGGGAGCGCCTCCAATTGTTCGCCACGACCGGTTGCTAGAGCCGTTCCACCTTTGAGACAAAAGGCAACATCGGATCCGATTTGCTCCGCAACAGCCAGCATCTCTTGGTAGGACATGCCCAGCTTCCACAGCCGATTCAATGCGCGGATCGTTGCCGCAGCATCCGTACTGCCGCCTGCAAGTCCTGCGGCGACGGGGATATTCTTTGTAATTGCAATCTCGACGCCGCAGCGGATCCCATACTTCGCTTTAATGTAGTGTGCCGCTTGATAGGCGAAGTTGCGCTCATCCTCAGGCACGTACGGTACCGATGCGCGTACTTCGATTTGATTCTCGGGCAAATCGCCGCATTCCACGCGATCGGCCAAGTCAATCGACGTCATGATCATTCTTACTTCATGGTATCCATCGCCACGCTTGCCGAGCACGTCCAAAGAAAGATTAATTTTCGCCGGCGCTTTTTCAAGTACTTTCAAACGGTTCCCCCACTTCCCCCATTAACTATTTACACTATAAAGGAAACGAACCAGAAGAAAAAGGGGTCCTATCCGTTTGACGGACAGAATCCCCTCTTTCACGCTCAATCATCGTGCTGATTTTTCGTTCCGTTCATTGTTGTTTCAGCTTTCTCGATGGCAAGGCGCACCATATTCCCCGCATCGCGGGCTTTGATGCCACCCCATCCTTCAGATTTCACCGTATCATAAAACCCCAGCTCTTTGGCAAGTTCCTCTTTAAATGACTCAGACATAATGCCTCTTCGTCTGGACATGATCGGTACAACTCCTTTCAATGGTCGAGCAGAAATTAGGTTATACCGATTGACTTCCTTCTATTCGAAAATCGTGTTAAAATAAATTTTGGCAAAAGATTCAGGCAGCATAAACGCGCATCACAATTTTGTTGCCGATCATGAACAAAAAGGGTGCGCGTATCCGCTGTTATTTATAATGTTTGTCATCAAAATCAGACAGCCGGTCATCATTGACCGCTCGCCATCTCCTCCAAAAAGGTGAGTTCTACTGCGTCCGTCAATACATCTGTGTAGCTGTAGGACACACGATCATATGCGCTTGACTCCTTATCCAGCCTGACCGTGAAAACAGACGGATAGGTTCCTTCCAAAACACCGATGCGTTGAATGGTTTTGCGTCTTCCACCGTTTGCTTTCAATGTCAAACGTTCGCCGACACGTTCATCAAGGACGCCTTTGATATCATCAATGGTTTTTCCCATCTCGACAATCCACCTCGCTTAATTATAAGTATACCACAATGGACGTCAAAAAATCAAATAGAATTAACTATAGCAGGAAACCCTTACAGCTGTCAATATATTTGTGGCAAACGACAGATATTTTTTTCTTCATCATTCGACTTTTTGCTCGAAACCATGGCTTTATTCCGATGGAAACGGCAGTCCGGTACGCAGCATGCCACGGCTCTCCACCCCACCTAAGCCGCCTGCGCCGGTCAATGTATTTTTCAGAACATCCCAGACGTTGACACGATCCATAAATGATGTGAAACTGATTCGAGCTGCCAGATAGACCGGATCAAGCGCGTGAATGTTGATGCGATCAGGTGAACTAGCAAAGTTCGCCCCTGCCCGAATCAAATATTCAAAATGTGATTGACAGGCGCCGGAGAAAATAACCATTTGATCAAGGCTCGGCCAATGATAGCGGATTTCTTTGACTGTTCGAATAAAAAAGCTGGAGTTGCGATACGCTTTAAGATCGCTTGCCGTTCCTTTGTTTTTCATAAATGCGTCGTGACCCGTTAGGACGAGAATATCGGGTCTGATTTGAGCCACCAGCCTTGGAGCCAGATCAGGCATCTCTGATTCAGGTATATATTTACCAATCACCGGTACATGCAGTTTTTTGTAAAAGGTAAGGCATTTTTTCAAATAATAAGGATCACCGTCAATATGAAGCACACGCCCCGGCATTTCAAAGTATGAGGTTTGGTCACGATAACCGTTGGTGGCCGTGTAACCGTGTTTCATTTTCATTTGCTTGTAATCCTGCCTGAACAGCTTGTAGGATTCATCCTCCTTCGAGCTCGTCATTTTTTCATACTGTTCCCGTTCATCCTCGGTCACTGGTACTAAATCGTCCAGGGGTGCATCTGCATAGAGACGCACGTCATGGCCGTTCAGTTCGGCGCTTTTTGTTTCTTCGTGAATCGCCACCACACGAAAAGGAAGGTCGCAATGGTACGAAGTCCGTGCCACAAGATCTCCAACTTGAACCGTCATGTTCTACTCCCTCTTTCCACGCGCATCCGGCACTGCATACTCCATCAGAGTCATCCTTTTCATGCTATGATCGATCGTCTATGAATATTCATGGACAAGGCTGCCGTGAGAAAAACTAGGCTGTGCTTGGTCCTTAAACCATCCTGGTTTTTGTGTACGCTCCGATTACTCGCTTGCCGCGGGCGCACCGCGAGCCTCCTCGAACACACAAATTCCTGTGGGGTCTTCCTCGCGCGCATCAACAAGGCGCGATCCCGCAGGCGCCAGAGCACCTCCGCTTTGATGCTCGGTCAAGACACGGCTCTAGCGGTCTGAAAACGGGGCAAAATCTATACTTTATTTTCCTGCAAAAAAGACGTCTCAAAGTCTACTTTTGACTTTGAGACGTCTTTTAAATCACCCGCTGCAAATGGGGTATAGCGGTTATCCTTTCAGCTTCTGCAATTGACTGCTGAGCGCCGCAAACTCTTCAATCGACAGCGTCTCGCCTCGCCGGCGCGGATCAATCCGTGCCGCCTCCATTGCCGTAAGCAGATCGTTTTTTCGTTCTTTGGACCAAAGATTGTTCATCAAGTTGTTGAGCAGCGTCTTCCTGCGCTGCGCAAAGCTGGCACGCACCACTCTAAAAAAGAATGCTTCATCATCGACGCGAATTTTTTTCTGCGGACGGACGTCCAAGCGAATCACCGCTGAATCAACATTCGGTTGTGGTACGAACACCGTCTTCGGAACCGTCATCACGATTTTCGCCTCAGCAAGATACTGAACGGCAATAGACAATGAACCATAGCTCTTTTCGCCCGGATCGGCCTGCAATCGACTGGCGACCTCTTTTTGAATCATTACAACAATCGTTTTAATGGATAGACCATCCGTGAGCAGCTTCATCAGAATAGGGGTCGTGACGTAATAGGGCAGATTGGCAACAACTGTTACGGACGTTCCCGGCGGGCATTCCTGTGCTAGGATTTGAGCGACATCCAACTCAAGTACATCACCGAAATGGATCGAGACATTATCGAAATCCTGCAGCGTGTCGTTAAGGACCGGCGCCAATCGACGGTCAATTTCCACCGCGATGACCTTTTTGGCACGGCCGGCAAGGACCTGCGTCAGCGCCCCGGCTCCGGGTCCAATTTCGAGGACATAGCTGTTTTCATCGATTGAAGCTGAGGATGCAATATTATTTAGGATGTTCTCATCAATTAAAAAGTTCTGACCAAGACTTTTCTTTAACGTAAACTGATGCTTGCGTATAACGTCCTGCATTCTTTTTGGTGAGGAAATTCTTTTATTCATGATGATTGCTCCTTTGCTCCAATGGCATCCATTGCCTGCTTCAGGTCACGTTCAGAGATTTGGAACATACGCAGCCGCTTGTAGAGCTGCTTGCCGTTGGCGTAGCCGATGTTCAGTTGGTCGCAGAGCTGCTCCCGGATCCTGCGCGATGCTTTGCTGCCAAGCAGGCCTAGGCTTCTCAGTGTTTGCATGCTGATCTGTTCCTCCGGTTCCTCGAATTGCGTGTAAACCTTTGCTAAGGATCGAAGGATCGTGCGCGGAGTCGCATGCTCGATTCCCAGACTCTCGTTTGACCCGCCTTGTCCTTCGGCACGAGTAATGAAGGCATGCTTGCAGCCCGGTACCGCCTGACTGACTATCTTGCGAATCCGTTCTCCGGGGTAATCGGGATCAGTAAAAACGATGACCCCGCGGCGCTTCTGCGCATTTTGAATCGCCCGGATCGTCCGTCTGCTGACGCGTGAGCCGTTCGTTTCAATCGTGTCGGCATCAAGCGCCCGGCGAATGGCTTCGGTATCGCTTCGGCCTTCGACGACAATAATTTCTTTCACAATCATAAGTTTTCTCCTTGGTTAACCATTTTCAGAGGATTCATCAATTCGGAAGCAGCGCAATGCGTTTTGCGTCGTTTGCTCTGCAACTTCTTCAAGTGACAGGCCTTTCAACTCGGCAATTTTTTCCGCAACCAGCCGTACTCGCGCCGGTTCATTACGTTTGCCGCGAAACGGATGGGGACTGAGAAACGGACAATCGGTTTCAATCAGCAGACGCTCGATCGGTACTTTAGTTGCCGTTTCGCGCTGCAGCTGTGCATTTTTAAACGTGACCGGCCCGCCAAAGCTAATGTAAAAGTTTAAGCCGATAAACCGTTCTGCCCATGTCCAGTCATCGCTGTAGCAGTGCATCACGCCGCCAATGGTTTCCGCATGCTCTTCACTCAGAATCCGCGCCACATCCTCTGTCGCTTCGCGGCTGTGAATGATAAGCGGCAGGCCGGCATCCTTTGCGAGCCGAATCTGTCTGCGGAAGACGTCATGCTGCACGGATTTCGGTGATTTATCCCAATGATAGTCAAGACCAATTTCACCGAGCGCAACGATTCCCGGATGCGTCAGTCCTCGTTTGATCATCGCGAAATCGGCATCAGTCATATCGATTGCGTCCTCCGGATTCCATCCGATCGCACCATAGATAAACTTATGCTGATCAATGATTGGAAAGACGCGTTCAATCGTTGGCCGATCCACACCGACAACGATCATTCGGCCAACTTCGGCTTGCTGGGCACGCGCAAGGACTTCTGAAAAATCTGCATCAAACGATTCATCATTAATATGTGTATGTGTATCAAAGAGCATGAAGCATCCTCCTCTATGCTTACGCACGGTTATGCTCAGAAAAACCGGGCTGGTTGATCCTTTACTCCCACTCGTGTATGTGGCCAATTCATCCATTTAAGCAGCAGCGCTTCAGCTGCTCACATCAACAAGGCACGCCCCGTGGACATCCGGCGTTTCCTCAGTCACGCAGGGGCATGCGGGGGCTTCTTGACTTGCATCATTCGCCGCAATAATCCAGCACGTTTCGTCCAAAGCTGCGTCTCTGCCGTGCTTTTAAATCGTCTGATTCTACAAAAAAGCGGGATCTGCGCGTGTGTTCGCTCATCTCCCGCTTGCTTTTGTATCCTTATTACAGCTTAGCGAATTTTCGTTCCGTTCGGTAACGGCCCGGACACCGTTGCTACCTTAAGCGTCCCGTTTGCATCGCCTGCAAGCAGCATGCCTTGAGACAACTCGCCTCTCAGTTTGACCGGTTTCAAGTTGGCGATCACAATGATCTTTAAACCAACAAGCTCTTCCGGCTTGTAGAATTCCGCAATACCGGAAACCACCTGGCGCTTTTCATAGCCAAGATCAAGCTGTAGTTTCAACAGCTTGTCGGCGCCCTTAACTTTATCCACCTGCAAGACTTCAGCGACCCTCAGGTCAATCTTTTGAAAATCATCCAGATTAATTTGCGCCGGTGCTTCGGCATTCTTTTTCGCCTTTGATTTGCTTTCTTTGTTGCCGTTCGGTTTTGTATCGGATGCGCCGCGCATTTGCGACTTGATATAAGCAACCTCTTCCTTCAGATCAAGACGCGGGAAGATCGGTTCTCCCTTTTGCACCGTCCACTGGCCCTTGTTTGCGCTCAGATCACGGATTGAATCCCACGCCTGATCTTCAGCTTGAGTCACGCCGAGCTGCGTAAACATTTTCTTCGGGGTCGACGTGAAGAACGGCTGAATCATAATTGCGACCGCGCGAATCGTGTTCACAAGATGCCCGATCACCGAACCCAGCGCCTCTTTCTTCGCTTCATCCTTAGCAAGTACCCAAGGTTGCGTATCATCGATGTATTTATTCGTTTGTCCGACGAGTTTCCAGATTGCCGAAAGCGCAACCGAGAACTGCAGATTTTCCATCTGTTCTTCAACGGTCGCAAGCGTTGTCTCCAGTGCATCCTCAAGGGCTGCATCAAAGTCGGTGACATGACCCGCATAGGCAGGTACTTTCCCGTCAAAGTATTGACCGCACATTGCAACCGTTCGGTTCAACAGGTTGCCGAGATCGTTTGCAAGATCAAAATTAATACGTTCGACAAAAGCTTCCGGTGTGAACATACCATCGGAGCCGAACGGTACTTCGCGCAGCAGATAGTAACGCAGCGCGTCCAGCCCATAACGATCAATCAAAGGTTCCGGATCGACAACATTCCCCTTCGATTTAGACATTTTTCCGTCCTTCATCAACAACCAGCCGTGTCCGTATACTTTCTTAGGCAGCGGAAGACCAAGTGCCATCAGCATGATCGGCCAGTAAATCGTATGGAAGCGAACAATTTCTTTACCCACAAGGTGCACATCGGCCGGCCAGAACTTCTTATAATTGGTGTCGTCTTCTGAACCGTAGCCAAGCGCCGTAATATAGTTGGTCAGTGCATCCAGCCATACATAGACCACATGTTTCGGATTGTTCGGCACCGGGATGCCCCATGAGAAAGAGGTACGTGATACCGCAAGATCCTCCAGCCCCGGCTTGATAAAGTTGTTAATCATTTCATTTTTACGCGATTCCGGCTGAATAAAATCCGGGTGTTCTTCATAGTATTGAAGCAGGCGATCCGCGTATTTGCTCATCTTAAAGAAGTAGCATTCTTCCTTAACCTTTTCAACTTTGTGGCCGCTGTCCGGGCTTTTTCCGCCGATAACTTCGCCTTTTGCGTTCTTTTCAATATCGACCAGCTGCGACTCGGTATAATAAGTTTCGTCAGGAATGCTGTACCAACCTTCGTATTGACCAAGATAAATATCGCCTTGGCGTTCCAGCTGTGCAAAGATTTTCTGAACAACCTTTGTATGACGTTCTTCAGTCGTGCGAATGAAGTCATCATAGGAGATGTCGAGTTTTTTCCAAAGCTGCTTGATTTGGGCAACCATACCATCGACGTATTTGATCGGCGTTACGCCTTTTGCTTTAGCTTTCTCCTCGATCTTCTGTCCATGTTCATCCGTTCCGGTCAAGAACATGACATCATAACCGCGCAGCCGTTTATACCGGCACATCGCGTCTCCGGCCACCGTTGTGTACGCATGACCGATATGTAGTCTACCGCTTGGATAGTATATAGGCGTTGTCAGATAAAAAGATTTACGTTCCTCCGTCATTAGCCCGTGCAGCCTCCTTATTTCTTTCCGTTTCCAAATGATCCCTATCTTTAAAAACTATACGTTTCGCATGTATGAATGTCAAGAAAGTGAATGCCTTGCCCTCATATATTAAAGAATGCGTTTGGCTGTGCTTATTCCAAGCCTTTCCAAGTAGCAAAAGTCTATTCAAAAAGGATCCGCATCCGTCTGCGCATCCCCGTTCATTGCGATTCAATTTGATGGTAAATGCGATAAATATCCCGCTTCGGCTGTGCGCGATCGATCGCCACCTGCTTAATCGCCTCTTTGGCGCGCCAGCCTTTTTCGCGAATATAGTGGTCCACATGGTCCTGAATCGTCAGCGCCGACCACCAAAGTTCTTCCTCACGCGTCTCATCATCACCGCTGCCGTCAACAACAAGGCAAAATTCACCTTTTGGCGCATCACCGCCCGTAAAGAAGTTGATCGCTTCCTCAAGCGTCCCGCGGATAAACGTTTCATAACGCTTCGTCAGCTCGCGAGAAATTGAGATCTGCCGGTTCCCGAACACTTGGCGAAGATCGTTCAACGTATCCTTCACGCGAAACGGCGATTCATAGAAGATCAGCGTATAAGGCACCATCCGCAGCGCATCGAGTACCTGCGCACGCGCTTTGCCCGCTCGCGGGAGAAAACCGTAAAATAAAAAGTGATCGGTGGACAGCCCGGACGCAATCAGTCCGCTCAGTGCTGCATTTGCACCAGGAAGCGGGATGACGCGAATCTGATGCGCGATGCAGGCAGCGGCAAGATCTGCTCCTGGATCGGAAATTCCCGGTGTCCCGGCATCCGTTACAAGGGCAACATTTTTCCCATCTTCAAGCTCGGCAAGCAGCTTGTCCCCACTTGCTTTTTTATTGTGCTCATGATAGCTTACAAGCGGCGTATGGATGTTGAAATGGGTACACAGTTTCATGGTGTGCCGTGTATCCTCGGCAGCAAGAAGATCTGCTGTTTTCAGTACATCAAGCGCTCGGTAAGTGATATCCTCCAGATTGCCAATCGGCGTCGGGACAAGAAACAAACATCCTTTTCCATTATCGCTTTGAAAACTGCGCTGCTCCCACATCATGTCCGCTCCTTTGAATAAGTGCCAACTTCTCTTGGCGCGTTAACTGTTTGATCGACCATTCGCGACGCAGGGCCGCCGATTTATTCTCCAGTTCTTCCTGATAAACGATGCGCAAGGGCTTATGACTGCGTGTATAGCGCGCCCCTCTGCCGCTGCAATGCAGGGAAAAGCGCTTGGCAACATCAGCCGCATAGCCTGTGTAAAGGCTGCCGTCCGCACATTCTAGAATATAAACACTGTAATGGTTCATTGCTTCTGCCGCACATCCTCTGTATATTGACCTGCTGCATCATAAACAACAATCGGTTTCAGTACCGTAAGCCCGGGCTTCCCGCCCTTCGTTCCTTCCAGCAGCACCATGTTGGCCGGTTTCTGTCTGTGCGGATGTACCCATTGCATTCGTTTCGGTTCGATGCCTTGCGCGCGCATACCGGACATGAGCTCAACCAGCCGCTCCGGACGATGTACGAGCGCCAGCTTCCCACCGGGTTTCAGAAGACGCGCACTGATTTCGAGAACATCGGCAAGTGTGATCAGCAATTCGTGCCGTGCAATCGCCAAATGCCGGTTCAGCTTCATATCGCGCGCCGCATCAACCGTAAAATATGGCGGATTACAAGTAACCACATCACAGCTGCCGCGCCCAATGTGTGCATCGCTATCCTTAGCATCTGCACATAAAAAAGTGACTCGGTCCTCTAAATGATTTAAAACCGCGCCTCGGCGGGCCAACGCGCAAACTTCCGGCTGAATTTCAATGCCGATAATGCGTCCCTTTGTCCGCTGTGATAATAAAAAGGGAATCACACCACCCCCGGCACAAAGATCCACGAGCCGCCCTTTTTGAATGGGAACATAGGCAAAGCGAGCCAGCAGTACAGAATCCAACGAAAAAGGAAAAAGCTCGCTCGATTGAATAATCTTTAGATCGGTATCGAAAAGGCAATCAACCCGCTCATGGTTCTGTTCCTGCTGTTCGTTCATTCATTTCACCCTAATTCCGTTCTTGTTCCTCTTTCATTTTTTATTGAGAAAGGAAAGGCAAAACAAGCAGTCACCATCTTTGCGCACGCTGCCATAATGCAAATTGCAGATATGAAAGCCTTCTTGATAGAGTCGCGCCAGGTTGTCGTATCCTTCGCCGATATCCGGCTCGGAAACGGTGCCTTTCAGTTTCGCCTGATTCTGTGCATCTTGAAAATGCGCCTTTCCGTCCTCAAGGCGCTTTCTCAGATTCTCATTTTCAAGCGTGAGATTCTGGTTTTCTTCAAGTACCGAAGCAAGCTGTGCCTTCAGATTTCCGAAGTCAACATAGATTTGCCCCAGCTGCTCTTCCAAATGACTGACTTGTGAGAAAATGTCCTTCTTCTCCAAGTTCATCCACCCTCTTATTTAGTGGCTTGCGAAGAAATAACCCCTTCTTCAATAAGCTCATCCAATGTATACTCAACAACTTTTTTCTGCTCTTTCAGTTCAACTTGAACCAAATGCTGCAGAATATTTAAACCAACCACTCGACCGGCTCCGTAACTGACTTTAATTACAGAACCAATATCCGGCAACGCTTTTTTCGCAGATTCGTATTGATCATTTTCATACTTTAGGCAACACATCAGCCGTCCACACACCCCGGAGATTTTCGCAGGGTTCAAAGACAAGTTTTGGTCTTTCGCCATTTTAATGGATACAGGTTCAAAGTCCCCCAAAAAAGTCGAGCAGCAAAGCATGCGTCCGCAGGGACCAATCCCCCCCAGCATTTTGGCCTCGTCGCGTACGCCAATCTGACGCAACTCGATTCTTGTCTTGAACACGGATGCCAGATCCTTGACCAATTCGCGAAAATCAACGCGTCCATCGGCAGTAAAGTAAAAGATAATTTTGTTGCGGTCAAATGTATATTCAACATCCACCAGCTTCATTTCTAGGTGGTGGTTGTAGATTTTCTGAAGACAAATATCCATTGCAGCCTGTGCGTCTCCTCTATTCTTTTGCACCTGCTGTTCATCCGATGCCGTTGCAATACGCACGACCTTTTTCAAAGGCAGAACGACATCTTCTTCATCGACTGTTTTTCTTCCGATCACAACGGTTCCGCATTCAATGCCGCGCGTCGTTTCGACAACAACATGAGCATCAACCGGAATGTCTCGTTGATCCGGATCGAAATAGTAGATCTTACCGGCTTTCTTAAATCGAATGCCGACAATATCGTAATTCATTTATCGGGTACCTCCTAACCTGATTACCAGCCGTTCCATCACACTTACACCGTTGACATGCGCATCCAATTGTTTACGCGCGTCAAGAATAAGCGACATCGCTTGAACGGCCTGATTCGATGAAAACGAGAGCATTTGCTCTTTTAATCGATCCATCTGATCTTCATAGACAATTTCTTCTCGTCGATTTAAGTGCAACGAAAGCAAATCTCTGTACCAGTAAAGCATCAAGTCCAAACCGACCGTCATTTTCTGATTATCATCAAAGTTGGGAGCGAATTTTTCATAAATATAGAGTTGTGCCGCCTCCAAGGACTCGCACAATCCTTTTAGTAATTGTAACACTTGAGAACGCGCCTCGGCAAACCATTCCTCTTTGCAGAGACGTACTGCTTCTTCATAATCATGTGTAAGCGCAACTGCTGGTTTGAGGAGCGGCTTCGGCAATCCTTGTTCGTCCATGCGTCGACTAATTGCGTGATCAGATAAAGGCACAAAGGCAAGCACCTGGCAGCGGGAAATAATGGTATCGAGCAGCTGGTGAATCTGTTCGGTAATAAGAAGGGCAAGTGTCCCGGAATGCGGCTCTTCGATAAACTTGAGTAAGCTGTTTTCAGCCTGTGCCGTCATCTTTTCCGCTTGCTCAATGATAAATACTTTGCGCCCAGATTCAACGCCGCGGTAAGCGAACTCCTTCATCAAATAAGCAATCTGCTCTTTTTTAATCGATGCGGCTCCTTCTTCCGGGGCCACCCAGATCACATCAGGATGGTTGCCGGATGCAATCCGCCGGCAGTTCCTGCATGTCAGGCACGGCCCTAGATCAGTCGGCTGCTCGCAAAACAAGGTTTGTGTCACAAGCATGGCCGTCTCATGCTTTCCGGTTCCCGCTGGGCCTTCAAGCAAGTAGGCATGTGCCAGTTCTTTTCGATCAATCGCATGCCGAAGCACTTTTGCCACTGTTTGCTGCTCTTTGCTTAACTGTTGCCAATCCATGATCTTGCACGCTCACTCTCTGATCTGATTCTTATGTGTTGCGCCGGCATCCCTTTATTGTTGTACGGCTCATCGAAATCCCGTCCTGCTTTTTTAAACATACAGATTAATCAGCATGCCGCGTATCTCATCCAGCTGATCAAGCAAATCCACTTCATCCTTTTGTTTCTCCAACAACTCATTGGTCAGCGTAATCAATTTCTGATTGACGGTCCGAACCAGCGTTTGTTTAGTGCCGCCCTGCTGCCATGAATGTGCCTGCGACGTGCTTAGCCCGCTCTGCACTGCTTCCTGAAGGAATGCTTGAATGTGTTTCTTGTAGAGCTGCAGATCGCGAACCGTGCGCGATACCGACACTCGCTTTGCCTGCTGATCTACCTGATCCAGCAAGGCTTTGAGCGCATCACTTTGCATCGAGCCCTTCTGAGCATTTAATGTGCGGGCAAACGATATCTGCGGCTGGACTGCCGCACGTTCCCGCGGCGCGCGCGGATCGCTGATTCCGGCAGACTGGTTGATTTTAATAGCCATGAATGATATCCTCCCGATACTTCATCCTAAAAATGTTTAAATTGATCGACGTCGAGAACGAAAACCGTTGCACCGCCAACTTCAACCTCAACCGGATGCATCATGTAACCGTCCGTATTCGCGTCTAGCGAAGAGATTGGTGAAATCACCTGATTACGGCTGTGACAATGCTGCTTAATTAAATCCAGTAATTCGTCCACACGCCTGTCTTCGGTACCAATCAAAAAGGTCGTATTGCCGGAACGCAGGAACCCTCCAGTACTTGCCAGTTTCGTCGCATGAAGTTTCGCAGCAACAAGCGCCTGCTGGAGATTTGCACTATCCTTATCCTGAACCACTGCAACAATCAGCTTCATCTGCATCATTCCTTTCGCATGGTCTTAAACCGTATTAATCAAATCGACGGATAAACTGAAAGAAGTCGTCACAAATCATACGGTGTACTTGCTTTTGGTCTTGGGCACCATCAATGAGACGGATCCGTTGTTTATTTTCTTCATAGATAGCGTGAAATCCTTCCCGCACGCGCTGATGATAAGCAAGCGCCCGCATTTCAATTCGATCCAAGTCGGCAGCATCCTTCATCGCGCCCAACTCAGCCACGCCACTGCGCCGTTTCATACGCTGTCTGCCGATCTCCGGTGCAATATCGATCATGTAGGTACGATCCGGAGTCAGTCCGCCAGTTGCAAAATCATTGATCTGTTTGACGGTTGCAACCATCTCACCCAGACCGTACCCCTGATAGGCAATTGAGGCATCGACGAACCGGTCGCACAGAACGATCTTGCCTGCCTTCAGTGCCGGTTGAATTTTCTCAGATACATGCTGACTTCTTGATGCAGCATACAGCAAAATCTCCGTATGATCGGCGAGTTCCGTATGCTCCGGATTCAAGATGATCGAACGAATTGCATCGCCAATCGTTGTTCCACCCGGTTCTCTTGTAAGGATAAAGCTGCGTCCACGCCGCTCCAGTTCTTCGGCAAGCTGGTGGATCTGCGTCGTTTTTCCTGATCCGTCCGGCCCCTCAAATGTAATAAAAAGTCCTTTATCTGTCATCCGTTTCATTCTCCCTCATGCTGATAGATCATTATCCTTCCTTCATTCGTGCTCGCATTTTGGAAGGCCGCCCCCGCCTGCTGCCAATAACGGATCAGCGCTAGACTTCGTTCAGTGATGCGCTCGCCTTCAACAACGATCGGAATGCCGGGCGGGTAGGGAATCACTTGTTCCGCCGCGATCCGACCGACCGCCTCACTTTGCACAACCGATTTGTGGGGCAGTGCTGCCAAATCTCGGTACGAACCCATTAATATGCTGCACTCTGGAAAAGGAGGCAGCTGCCGTTGCTTCGACTGAATCGTTTTCGTGCATGACCGCAAGACCCGTTCAATGCGGCGAACTGCATCCTCATAATTGATTTCATCGGTCAGTCCAAGCACAAGCAGCACGTGATGCGGATCGGCCATCTCCGGATACACGCCGGCATCGAGCAATTTGCGCTGCACGGCAAAACCACTTTCGCTTGTATGCAGACGCAGCACAAGTTTAAACGGATCCATCAAGAAGTCGTTCGGCTGCTCGTGCTCCACAGACAAACCATCAATTTCCTGCAGCTGCTGCGCAAATTCATCACGGTGTGCAAGCATTCTTTTAAACCGGTTTGCACGCAATGTTGCCAGCCAGCAGCGTGCCAAATCTAGCGAAGCCATGATCGGATAAGACGGACTCGAGCTTTGCAGCATTGCCAGCACCGCTTTTACCTTAACACTTGCCACCCGGTTTGAATTGATGTGGAGATAAGCGCCCATCGTCATTGCCGGCAGCATTTTATGCGCCGAATGAACCACAAGATCGGCACCCAAATCCAAGCTGCTCGGTGGAACAGGAGCGCCAAGTTTAAAGTGAGCCCCATGCGCCTCATCCACTAAGACCACTAGTCCTGCTTGGTGCGCTCGGTCAATTAATTGACTGAGCGAGCGCGCGGCTACGCCGTAGTACGTCGGGTACGTCAAAACAAGTGCCGTTGCCTGCGGATAGCGGCCAAGCGCCTCATCCAGCGTCTGCGGATCGATGCCTTGCGCAAATCCTGATTCCTCAGCAACAGCCGGTGCCAAGAATACCGGCCGCACCCCCGCCAGTTTCAACGCGTTAAATACCGACTTATGGCTATCGCGCTGGACAAACACGCGATCTCCCGGCGCACAAGCCGCCAGTATCATTGTTAAGTTGCCTACCGTCGAACCACCAACAAGAAACAAGCTTTCCCGTGTCCCATAATAGTCAGTCAGCAGCTGTTGCGCCTCATCAAGTATACCCTCCGGATGATACAAATCATCCAGATCGGCAACCTCTGTTGCATCGAGTGAAAGCAGCGATGAAAAATAAGGCAACGCTTTTTTTGAAAAAATGAGGCCGTCCTTATGACCCGGGACATGAAACGAGCAGACCTGTGTTCGATGATAGTTCGTTAATCCGTCCAAGACGGGCGTTTTCGTTTGATCCATACTGGAACTTCCTTGACTGTTGATACACTCATTTTAGCATAGACCGGCCATTTTCAACCATGAATAACTTTAGGAAGTCCGCTCACTTGAACAATCAGGCAAGCTTCAGCAATTTATTTCTTACCTAATTTAACAAACAATTCCGTGGCACCAAGGATGAGCAGAGACAGGGCAAAGAGGATCATTGCTGAGGTATGTGAAACCGTTTGATCATTTAAAATCACAAGACTAAAAAGAAAAAGAAGAATACCAATGATAAATCCGGCAGAACGTTTCATAAGAATCAACTCCAAACGGGGAATTTCATCATCTTAGAGGAACTGTGAAGGGTAATCATTAAAAACAGGTTACGTACTATCTGGCCGACAGCGTGTTTACGATACATTCTCGCATCCATGACTTCGTTTCCAGCCAGCAGAACAGCAAAGTACCTAAACTAATGCCGATTCCATTGAGAATCAGCCGGTCAATATCAAAGAGGTGTTTTGGAAATTGAGGGATCGCATTCATGAGAAAAAGGCATAATGCTGACGCAAACGAGGCCGCAAAGCCAACCATCAGAAAACCTGACCAAGACAAGCGTCCGCGCCCAATAAAACCAACAAAGAATACAAAAGGAATTGGAAGGAAAATATGCCACATGATCAGCCAGTGTCCTTGAACACTCTGAAGTTGTGCTGCGATAATTCGAAAGGGTTCAAGATTGATAAGCGGGCTGTCCGGCGCAATAACAGAACGTTCTGCACTGCCCATCGGCTGAATCATAAGCAGAAGCGCAATCATTGCGTAGCCGATCAACAGCGAATAGAAGACCCCGCGATGATAAGTGAGCGTTCGCCGTAAATATTTTTCCCAAAGCAACGTGGCGCCAAGCAACAGACAATAGGTGACAAAAAACTCAGCAATCGTCGGATTGTATAAATCGGTCATCACACCACTCCTCGCGTGTTCTGTTCTTATATCAATCATAATATAAGTTGAACCGCATCACTCCGCATTTCTGATGCGGTTGCACGCACTTTTTCGTGCGGGACCCCGCACAAAACAGAAGAAAACGTTTAATGATCCTTCGCTGTGCCCTTCTCCGACTATGACTAAGCATTCCTCTTTGGGACTCTGATCAATCCTAATTCGTTCACTCGCTCAACCGCTTCAATTCGCGAATGGACGCCTAATTTCTGAAAGATTCCAGTCAAATGTTTTTCAACGGTACGCTGTCCGATGAGCAGCTTACGTGCAATATCACGATTGGTCTCACCACGCATCACACCCGTGAGAATCTCACGCTCTGTCTGATTCAAGTGTACATTCGTACCACTTTTCCGTTCCGTGTCGCGCACATGCAGGCGTTGAAACAGCCATATTGGCAGCAGAACCTCGTCGCGCAACGCCGCATTCAGTGCCGCAATTAGCGAATCAATCGAAGCCGATTTGCTCACAACGCCGGCAATGCCCCGCTCAATCATTGACGCAAACAGCGGCTCAATTTCGGTTTCATAGCCTGTATAAATAATGATTTTTGCATCAGGATCGAGGTCCAAAATCAAATCCGAGGCGGCCATCCCGTCCATATCGGGCATATTCAAATCGATGAGGAAAAGGTCAAAGCGCCTCTCTTTTAATAAGGCCGCAATATTTTTTGCAGAGGGCTGCGATTCGACCTCAAAGCCTGCATTCTGCAGTACAGCTCTTGTTCCACTGGCAACCACTGCATGGTCATCAATAACAAGTACGGATGTCATCTCTGCAACTCCTTTCGTTTGCTTTGGTTTGTGATCGGAAGCTTAATACACAGGGCAAAGCCGCCGCTGACGCTTCCAAGTTCCTGAGTCCCAAATTCCACTGTCCCACCAATCCCTTGTACCCTGCTGACGATACCGGTCAGGCCCATGGTGCTGAAGTAAGGGTCAAGTGCTTTTGGATCGAATCCAATGCCATTATCGCGATAGTTGAGCACGCCGCACGCATCATCAAAAGTAAGTCCCAACCAAACCCGCGAACAATGCGCGTGTTTCATCGCGTTCCCCAGCAATTCCTGCACCGCACGAAACAGGCACAAGGCACTTTGCTTGGACAGATTACATGGCGTTCGGCTAATGGCTGTTTCAAGATAGAAGTCCGCAGACAAGTTTACTCGACGGAACAATGCATCAAGCGCTTTGCTGAGTTCACCATGAAAGATATCCGCAGGGTACATTTCTCGAATCAGTTTACGCATCATATCCGCATTATCAAGAATGCGGTCACGGATCGTATTGATGCGCGAGCGCGTCTCCGGATCATCAATCGTTTTCATTGCTGCATCCATTTCACGAGCAATGGCCAGTTGGTCCTGAATGTTCGTATCATGGATGTCGCGAGATAGATGTGCCCGCTCATTTTCTGAAATAGAGAACAGCCAGCGGTTCATTGAATGAGGAATCTTGGCACGGTCATCTTCAAGATGCTTAAATGCGCGCATCAAGCCTTCCGTTTTATATAGATTATCGACAACAACGCGCGCATAATTAATCAAGGTCTCCAGCCATATCCGTTCGTCCAAGTTCAGCGCACGCCCGGGCTTGACCCATTTTCCAACGAAAATTACCTGTTCGGCGTCGCGCGCTCTCAACACCGCTCTGAATCCTTTCCGGACTGCTTTTCTTACCTCCAGCTCTGCATCTGCTGCGCGAGCAAAACGCAGCAAATCAGGATGAACATGCGCGTTCATTGAGCGGATCTGCCCATCTGCTTTAATGATCACGATCCCCGCATCCTCAACAGGAAGCTCCGATTGAACCGTGTGGCGTAGCATCAAGGCTACATGGCGCAAGGTGTATTCCGTCTTTGAGGTTTGCAAAAAACGATTCAAGGCACGCTGTCTTGCCGCGCGATGCGGATGAAGCATGTCCCTAAGCCGATAATCAATATATTCTTTCACGTAAAGAATAAGCAGGGCCGTAACAAAACAGATCAGACCGAAACGGACAACAGCCTCCGGGCGTTCTGTAAAATGGCGCTGCGTCATGCCAAGAAAAGTGAGCATCATCATTAACGTAATGATAAAGCTCAACGCACAATAGTAGCCGAACTGTCCAATATAAAATGACATATCAATAAATGCGGATGACAAAATCATCGAGCATAAGGTGATCGGCAGAATAATAACAAACGGCGTTGTCCACTCAACTGGGACAAGTGAAGTCCCAATAATCATGTTTGGTACGGCATACAAAGCAATGAACGGAAGCGTTGAAAGTATAAAACCAACAATCAACAGATGAATCACGCGTCCATATTCCGATGCTTTAATTTGTGTATACAACCGCGCTAACTGGATACACAATAACCCGAAAACGAAAACAGAGAAAACTAACTCCTGCTGATAATACGCATTGACCTCGCGTGAGACAAAGAAACAGCTGTTGATGAAGATCATCGATGCACAAAGATACAGGCAGCCGAGCATCCAATTGGAAATCAGATGGAACCCACAAGGCAAGAAATAATCCCTAAGAAAATGAACAAGGAAAACAAGCGTAAACAGGATCGAGAAACTGGTCAGCCTGAGGCTCCAGCTGTCATGCCGTGCATTGGCCGCCATTTCAAATAAAAGCGGACTCAATGTAACCAGTAAAGCGATCAACACATGAACAACCGGTTTGCTCTCTTTGCGCAAGTATAAAAAAAGCACTTCAACAAAACAGGTAACAAAAAATCCAAGTGGAATAACCAAATAAAAAAGCAGCGCCCATTGCGACGAATTATTGTCCACAACCAGAGACCGCGCTGCTCCGTCGCGCTCCAAGGTCATCTCATGCGCAAGACCGATCATATTGAATGTTCTTACATTTCTGTTCTCAAAGGCTGGTTGTCCGTCGATGCTGAGCATTGTATCTCCCGGATGAATGCGCGCAGATTCTCCCCAACTGTATGGAGCAACCTGAGATACGGTCACCTTATTTCCATCTTGAAGCGTGTATACGCCCACATATGGCTGATTTAAAATCACCAGCATAAAATGAATGGCCAGCGTTAATGAGTAACCCATAACGACAAGCAGAAAACCCGAGTGAACCCACCTTTTTCCATTGGCTCGGATCATAGCTTCCGCTGTTCCCTTGAACATCAGGCATAAGCTCCTTTTTTAGTCCATTGAATGCTGATTCTCAAACCGCTCCCGGGCTGTGAATCAATCGCAAGGTGTCCACCCATTCCCTCAACACGTCCGATCATACCTGGGAGACCCATCGTACCGAAGGATTTCCCAATGGCCGACACATTCAATCCGATCCCGTCATCGCTATAAGTGAGCATGAACCGATCATTCTTTTTCATCAGATTCAAGTGAACACAATGTGCCTGCGCATGTTTTTGTGCATTATTCAGCAGTTCTTGTACCACACGGTAGACCGCCATGTCCCATTCATTTTGGAACCCATCCAGCCGATCATCGACATGACCATAAAGCTTAAAGTCAGCACGCAAGTTGACTTTATCAAAGAGCTCCAAAAGTGCTTTTTTCAGTCCTGTCCGATAGATAAATTCTGGATGCAGATCATTAATGACCTGGCGCAGCACATAGACGCCGTCCAACACTTGTTCACGAAAGCCCACCATCAGCGCTTTAGTCTGTGGATCTCGGCTCTCTTTCCCCCAGGCATCAAGCTGTCGGGCAATGTCAAGCTGATCCTGCATGTTTTGGTCATGTAATCGGCGCGACCATTTAAAGCGTTCTCGCTCTGAAATGCGCAACATCATTTTCTTAATCGTCATTGGCACGAAAGCACGCTGAGCCGCGCTTTCTTCCAGATTCTTCATCAAGTCGTTGATATTTGCCCTGTTTTCAATCACGATTTGCGCATAACTGATCAGCGCGGCAAGCCACACCCGTTCGTCAGGATTCAATCGTCGGCGCGGTCGTGTCCATTTTGCAACCAGCACAATTTTCCCCAGTGCACTTTCAGATAATAGAATTCGGAACCCTTCTTGTGTTGCGGTTATTTCGCCCGGGTCGCCACGTGATGCATAGCTGAAGTACGGATTTGTCTCGTCTTCCTTGCCCAACACAAGCAGCTGTGCGCGTTCAACCGGCAAACAGTTCTCCACTTCCCGTTCGATGATCGGTCCGATGTTTTCTAAATCATCATCATTTTCAATCCACTGCAGGAAACGGTTCAAGGCGATTTGCACATCTTGTTGCTTCGCATTTAGCCGCTTCCTTAATGAGTAATCAAGATACTGCTTTATGTACAGCATGAAAAATAAAACAAGGAACATCAAAATTCCGGTAACAAAAACATCAGAGCGATCCGCAACCAAATTTCCCCATGCGGACACATGATAGAATACAATACTGATGAAAACGGAGGGAAGAGCGGCAATCAACGCACAGTAGGATGCGTGCTTCAATGTAAAAGAGAGATCCATGAATCGCTCAGAGCATACAAGATAAGCAAGAAGAAGCGGCAAAAGACCAGGGAAAAGAACCGGCATCGGTATCGATGAGACACCGTTCAGCGTACATACCACCCCAATGAGCGCCGGTGCACAAGAAAACAGCAGTCCGAACAGCAGAACGTGCAGCATCGGCCGATACGCCGCTTCACGACTGACGATCATGACGTGAGCGGACGCGGCAAGAGCCAGCGCCATTAATGCTGCCATAAGCAGTAGCGCTGCCGGTCTCAGCGCTGGGAATCCGGCAATCTGCAGTCCGGCCGCCGTACCGAGTAAACCTAAAGCAGGAGCAGATACAATCCATTTGACCGATTGGGGCAGCCAAACGAGCCCCCAGTAAGATAAATAGTGTTCCAGAATATGCATCAGAAGCAGCAGACTCAAAACGTCCCCAACAAAAGCAGCCGTTTGAAAACCATTGCGCGCTGCGGATGTATCACCAGCTTCTGCCAACTGCCACAATAGGCCGACCAGACATAAGAAACAAATAAGCAGCTGTTCGCCTTTTTTCGAACAATTCGCTAACCACAAAGAGAGGGCTAAGCCAAAACAAACCACGAACGAAACAGCAGGAAGCACAGTTGCAGTGATCAAGCCGCCCGAATGGCTCATCACGGATAAACGAACGGATGCGGCCAGCGAAAGACATAGGCAGCCGAGGAGCAGCCTTCGATTCCACTCATGCATTGATGTGGCCGTCATTACAGCCGCCTCCCGCCCATCGATTTGAAAGCGGATCATCGCATAGCTCAGCAGCCGCTCTCTTTGCTCTCAGTGTAACAAATCCGATGAGCCTCGTAAACGATGCACAAACAAAAGGAGAAGCATCATTGTTTCTCTGCCTCTCCTCCCGTTCCAGCGTGGACAACTGCTGTTTCCAAACCCTTTTTGTACTTACCGATTCGCAGTTTTGCTAACTTATCCATATAATATTTGTATTTCCAGTCCGTCACATCCGTCTCGACGATTTTCTTTTGGCAAGAGTTACAGATTAATTGATTGAAGATGTGAATCCCTTCAGTCTTATGCCGACCGCAGACAAGGCACACCTCTTGAGTTTGTTCCTTTAGCGCCATATGATCACCTCCTGCTTTAGTTTCTCCCGAAAATTAAAAACCTATTCATTTTACTGCTAGCAAACTATTTTTCCACGCGAGTCATTCGACTTTTCCAGTGTATGATTTCTAGGCTCGGGCGGTGTCTCGAATGAAACAGTGCATGATGTCCGGGATCTCACCAACTATTGACCGTTTACGAAAACAGCACCTATAATTGTTAAAATCATCTCAATACTCATTGAATTGCACCAAAAAACGGACCGAGTATGATCCCGGTCCGCTTTTTAAGAGCTTACTTATTCAATTCAGTTAAGATGTTTTCAATGCCGTGCGTGGCGCCTTGTGCCTTTACCATGCGTTCCCGATAATCATAGCGGTTGACATAAACCTGATCAAGGGTTTGCAGCAGCGCATCAGACGTCAGTGTATCATTGTCGAGCACTTCACACAGTCCTTTTTTCTTAAACGAATCCGCATTGAGAATCTGATCGCCACGGCTTTGGTGAAGCGGCAGCGGAATAAGCACCATTGGCTTCTTCAAGGCCAAAAATTCAAAAATAGCATTCGATCCGGCGCGCGAGACAATGAGCGTTGATGCAGCCATCACATCAGGAAGCGCTTTGTCGATAAATTCAAATTGCTTATAGCCGGGCGTTTCTGCCAGTTTTTGGTCAAGAAATCCTTTGCCGCACAAGTGAACAATCTGATATTTTTTGAGCAGATCCGTGATTGAGGCACGAACCACATCATTAATTTTTTTCGCTCCAAGACTGCCACCCATGATGAGGAGAACCGGTTTGGAACCACTGAAGCCAAGAAAATCGAGTCCCTTTTTTCGTTCACCCTTCAGCAGCACATCTCGGATCGGCGCGCCGGTATAAACGACCTTTTCCTTTGGCAGCTGCTTTCCCGCTTCCTCGAAGGTGACAAACAGTTTCGTCGCAAACCGGATCGCAATTTTATTCGCCAGCCCGGGCGTGATATCGGACTCGTGAATGTACACCGGAATCCGGTTCAGCCATCCGCCGATCACTACCGGCACGGATACAAATCCTCCCTTAGAGAAAATCACATCCGGTTTGATTTTCTTTAGCAGCCAGTACGCCTGCATCACACCTGCCAGAACCTTAAATGGATCGCCAAAGTTTTTCATGTCGAAATAGCGGCGCAGCTTGCCGCTTGATATGCTATGATACTCAATTCCGTGTGCGGTAACTAGATTTTTTTCTATGCCGTTTTTCGACCCGATATAGGTCACTTTGCAGTCCTTTAATTCATCAATCAGCGCTAGGTTCGGCGTCACATGCCCCGCCGATCCGCCGCCGGTAAATACGATTTTTTTCGCCATTGCTTCTGCCTCACTTTTTTCATTCCACTTCTAAAAAGTTTAATATACTTGCCGGCAAAGTAAAACAAAAAGTTAAAAAAAGATCAAGAACAGGAGAAAATCCGGACAAAAAAGTATGTTAAAAGGCAGCCGAACATTTTATCCGACTGCCTTTATTTTTATGTTCAACCGGTTTTCTGACCGTTTCGTTTCTCAGCAAATTGACTGTTGTAGAGTTCCGCATAAAAGCCTTTTTGCTCCAGCAATTGCTGATGCGTGCCTTGTTCGATCACCTGTCCGTGATTCATGACCAGAATCAGATCGGCATGACGGATCGTTGACAGACGGTGAGCGATCACAAAACTCGTCCGATTCTCCATCAGTTTATCCATAGCTTCTTGGATATGCACCTCAGTTCGTGTATCTACATTGCTGGTTGCCTCATCCAAAATCAGTATGACGGGATCAGCAAGAATTGCACGGGCGATCGTCAAAAGCTGCTTTTGCCCTTGAGAAATATTGGTGCCTTCTTCATTTAAAATAGTGTCGTAGCCATCAGGAAGCGTACGGATAAAATGATCCGCATGCGCTGCTTCGGCAGCCCTTATGATTTCTTCTTCTGTAGCTTTTTCACGACCGTAAGCGATATTTTCACGAATTGTTCCTTTAAACAGCCAAGTATCCTGAAGCACCATACCAAAAAGACTGTGCAGCTGTTCACGCTTCATCTCTTGTGTATCCAGACCGTCCACCGTAATTTTCCCTTGCTGAATTTCATAGAAGCGCATCAGCAGGTTAATCAGCGTCGTCTTGCCCGCGCCGGTGGGACCGACAATCGCAACCGATTGGCCGGCGTTCACATGAAGCGACAGATTGTCGATCAGCGGCTGGTCTTCCTTATAACGGAAAGCAACGTGATCAAAGACAACCGTGCCCTTCGGATCCGTCAGTTGCTGAGCATGATCGGCATCGGCCATCATCTCGTCCTCATCGAGAACCTCAAAAATTCGTTCTGCAGACGCAACCGTTGACTGAATAATGTTCGAAATGTTGGCAATCTGATTGAGCGGCTGTCCGAACTGTCGTGCGTACTGAATAAACGCCTGAATATCGCCAATTTCAATCGAACGCTTCACAACCAAGATCCCGCCGACTACAGAAATCAGCACATAACCAATATTCCCAACGAACATCATCAGCGGCATCATAATACCTGACAAGAATTGAGCCTTCCACGCCGATTGATAGAGCTTTTCGTTAATCCCTTCAAATTTATTTACGGATTCACGTTCTTTTCCAAAAGCCTTGATGACCTGATGTCCGGTAAACATTTCTTCGACATGACCGTTGAGTTGGCCGATCTGTGCCTGTTGTCCTTTAAAATGGCCTTGGGACCGTTTGGTGATTTGTGCAATACCGACAAAGCTGAGCGGTATCGTGACCAGCAGAATCAAGGTTAGAATCGGGCTGATGGTCAGCATCATCACGACAACACCAATCAGCGTCACAATGGACGTGATTGATGCAGTCAAACTTTGCTGTAATGTGTTGCTGATGTTTTCCGTATCGTTAACCGCGCGGCTGAGTACATCGCCATAAGGATGCGCATCATAGTAGCCCACCGGCATGCGCGCCAGTTTTTCATTGACCTGTTTGCGCAAAGTATAAACCATCTTCTGTGCCACACCGCTCATGAGATACTGCATCAAAAAGGTAAATAAAGCACTTAGGATATAAAGAACCACCAATGTAACCACAATGCCCCAAATAGAATCGAAATCAATCCGAGCACCGGGGACACCTTTGATCTTCATCATCATACCTTCAAAAAGCTTCGTGGTTGCATTTCCCATCAGTTTCGGTGCGATAATTGTAAAAATCGTACTAAGGATCGCTGCTGCAAACACAGCAAGCAGCATCAGGTAGTGCGGCTTCAGATATCCCATCAGCCTTCGAAACGTTTTTCGGAAATGCTTTGGCTTTTGTACTGGCATCCCCATATGCCCATGACCCGGTCCACGCTGCGGCATTCTTTTCTTATTGCTCATGCCAATTCCTCCTTGCTCAGCTGGGATGCCACAATTTCCTGATAAACAGCGCAGGACTTCATCAGCTGATCATGCGTGCCCATACCTGCGATCCTTCCCTCATCCAGCACGATAATTTTATCGGCATGAAGTATGGTGCTGACGCGTTGAGCCACAAGAATGACTGCTGCTGAATGCGTCATTTGTGCAAGTTCAGCCCTCAGACGCGCATCGGTCCGGTAATCCAGTGCCGAAAAACTATCGTCGAGCAAGTAAATATCTGCTTTTCTCGCCAACGCACGCGCAATCGCCAGACGCTGTTTTTGTCCTCCCGAAACATTTTTACCACCTTGCGCAATGATTGAATCATAACCATGGGCCATCTCTTGGATGAAGGCATCCGCTTGTGCAATTCGTGCCGCAGTTCTGACTTCCGCATCCGTTGCCTGCGCATTGCCGTATCGAATGTTTTCCGCCACCGTGCCAGTAAACAGCACTGATTTTTGCGGGACATACCCGATCCTGCGGCGCAGCTCCTCTAACGGTACATCTTTCACATCAACACCATTGACGCGCACACTGCCACCGGTTACATCAAAATAACGGGGAATCAGATTCAGAATCGTTGATTTTCCAGCGCCCGTACCTCCAATGATTGCAGTCGTTTCACCCCGTTTCGCTGTAAAAGATAGATGTGACAGCGCCGGCTTTTCTGCTCCAGGATAGCTGAAACTGACATTCTGGAACGTCACACCCTCGTTTTGCGTGGATAAAGTAGATTCAGCGCATTCACTATCTTGAATAACCGGTTCAATCGTTAGTACTTCATTGACCCGGTTTGCAGATATTTGTGCACGCGGAATCATGATGAACATCATCGCACCCATGAGAATTGAAAACATAATTTGCATCGCGTACTGGATGAAGGCCATCAAATCTCCAACCTGCATCGCTCCACCGCCGATACGCAATCCGCCGAACCAAACAATAGCGACCATTGCAAGATTCATGATTAGCATCATCAGCGGCATTGCAGCCGACATAATTTGGTTAATACGGATGGACGTTAGCGTGATATCCTGATTCGCCTCATCGAAGCGATGCATCTCATGCTTTGCGCGATTAAACGAACGAATCACGCGGATACCGGTTAATTCTTCGCGTAAAACTAAATTAAGCCGATCCATCTTTTTTTGAATCGCTTTAAAGTAAGGAAGCCCTTTTTTCGCTAGAATAAGAACAGAAATAATGAGCAGTGGCAGGGCGACTACAAGAACTAGCGACAGCGGCGCATCTTGGGATACCGCCATAATAATGCCGCCGATGCACATCAGCGGGGCCATCGTCATCATTTTCAGAACCATCATATACACTTGTTCGATCTGAGCAATGTCATTCGTCGTTCGTGTGATCAATGAGCTCGTTCCCACCTGATCGAATTCTTGCAACGAAAAACGTTCAACATGTGCGAACATCTTATTGCGCAGGTCGCGTCCGAATCCTGCAGCTGCCTTCGACGCCAGATAGTTTGCCAAAACGGTCAACACACCGGCTGCCAGTGTGACGAGCAGCATATAACCGCCCATCTTAAAGATGTACGGCATATCTCCTTGAACGACACCTGTATCGACGATATCCGCCATCAATGTCGGTAAATACAAATTTGCCAAAGATTGCAAAAAGACAAAGAATACAGAGAAAAGTGCCGGCCATAGATAGGGCTTCATATATTTTGCCAAACGAATCATTGCCTCAACTCCAATCATTTAAAACCGTTGAATCAATACTATATCAGTTTAACCGTTCAATATGAACCTGGAGTGAACCCACCAACGAATTTTATAAAAAAACCCTCGATCCTCTTGTGCCTATATCGCTTTGAAGCAGTGCTTTGGGTCCGGGGTTCCTCTACTTTCTTATCCTGCAAAAAAAACACGCGTCTCTCAATTTCTGAGAAACGCGTGTTGATCGCTTTGCCTGGCAGTGACCTACTCTCACAGGGGGACAGCCCCCAATTACCATCGGCACAGAAGAGCTTAACGACCGTGTTCGGGA